>JAXDGW010000119.1:0-6787 GCA_034664845.1 Thermoanaerobaculia bacterium
GCGGGACGCCGCCGAGCCAGCCGGCGAGGACGCCAGCGTTCCATCTGCCTATCGCGTGCCTTGCGCCGTCGGAACGCTGGCGTCCCGCCGGCTGGCCAGGCGGCGTCCCGCCGCCTACCGCGGCGCATGACTCTGCTCGCGCAACATCGCCGCGTACAAACCGCCGCTCGCCTGAAGCGTCGCGTGCGTTCCTGACTCGACGATTCGTCCGCGCGAAAGCACGACGATGCGATCGGCATGCGCCACCGTTGCCAGCCGGTGCGCGATGAGCACCGTGATCCTGGCCTGGTCGCCGCTGACATCCCGGATCGTCGCCGCGATGGCGCGCTCCGTGATCGAGTCGAGGTTGCTCGTTGCCTCGTCGAAGATGATCAGCTCAGGGTTCCGAAGCAGCGCGCGGGCGATGGCGATGCGTTGACGCTCGCCGCCGGATAGCTTCAGTCCTCCCTCGCCGATCCGCGTGTCCAGCCCTTTGCCTCCGCGCTCGAGAATCGGCAGCGCCGCGGATCTTTCAATCACCGAGAGGCATTCGGCATCGGTAGCTTCCGGACGAACCAGCAGCAGGTTCTCGCGGACGGTGCCGGCGAAGAGGTGCGTGTCGTGCGTGACGATGCCCGTCCTGCGGCGGATGTCTTCAACGACGTTGAGATCGCGGATGTCGATCCCGTTGAAGCAGACCGCTCCGGCGGTTGGGGGATAAAGGCCGACCAGCAGTTTGCTGATCGTCGATTTTCCGGCACCCGACGGGCCGACGAACGCGATGGTCTCCCCTCGGCGCACGTCGAACGAGACATCCTGCAGAGCGGGATCGTGGCCGGCGGCGTATTGCATCGAGACATCGTCGAAAGAGACGTGCGTCAGCCGGTCCAGTGCCGCAGCGTCGCGATTCGTTTCCTCGGCAGACTTGCCGAGAATCTCGCCGAGCAGATCGAAAGTCGCGCGCGACTCCTGATAACGGACGATCAAACCGCCGAGCGTGACGAGTGGCGCGAACAGCGACTGCGAGTAGAGAAAGAGCGTCAGAAACTGGCCGACGGTGATGGCGCGGTTGTAGACGAGCCAGAGCATCGTAACGAGCAGAACCACCCGCGCCAGATTCGTTGCCGTTCCCTCGGTGAACGCGAACGAGCGAACGACGCGCAGTTTGCGCTCCTCCAGGCCGAGGATGCGGTCGACCGTCTCCTCGAAACGGCCGATCTCCTGTTCTTCCAGGCCGTGACTCTTCACCAGCTCCGCGTTTCGGATCGCCTCGGTCGTCGTTCCGGACAGCGCCGCCGTCCGCTGCGCAATCTCGCGCTGATGCCGGCGCACCGGCACGCTGCTCCAGAGCACAAACGCGCCGAGAACCGGGATCAGCACGAGATGAACGGCGCCGATGATCCAGTGAACGGTGAAGGCGTACACCGTCACGAAGACGATGGCCAGCGCGCCGAGGTAGATGCGCACCGATTGCGACATTCCGGCTTCGATGTCGAAACGCGCCTTCTCGATTTTCTGCATCAAGTCGCCCGAGCGCGTGTCCTCCAACACGCTGAACGGCAGGAGGAGCGAGTGCCCGATGCTCGTCGTGAACAGCCGCGCGCCGATCTTCTGCGCCGTGAGCTCGATGTGATAGTCCTGATAAATCCGAGCGACGCGGGCAAACAGCGCGATGAGCACGGCGGCGCCGACCAGGAGAAAAACGCCGCGGTAGAAAACGTCCGGCGCAAGCGTCGAAGCGCGCATCACGTAACGATCGATGAGCAACCGGAGAATTTGCGGGTCGGCGAGAAGCAGGAGCTGGTTGACCGTCGCCAGCAGAAACGTGATGGCAAGCGTGCGGCGGTACGGGAGGATGTGCGAGAACAGAAACCGCATCAGCGTCCCAGCCGCTTCTTGAGCCGGTAGAGCAGATGGATTGGAAAGCGGAGCGCGCGCCAGCGAAGAATCTGCGTCGTGATTGGCTTGCGGCCTGACGTTGCGATCTGAACGTGTTTCGAGAGGCGCGAGAGTGACTCCGCCATTGCACGCAGGTCATCCGCAGGAGACCACTCGACGTGATTCGCGAGCAGGTCATCGTAGATCTCGATGAATTGCTCGGCCAGCATGTCGACGCCGCCGCTGGCGCGAACGGCATCGGTGACTCGCGCGGCATCGGCGGCGTCGTATCGATCGATCTCCGCTCCGATCGTCTCCTCCATGATCGGCCTTTGCAGCAGCCGCCTGCCGAAGTTGAGTTGCCGCATGGCGTCGAGATCGCCCGATGTGACCATTCCGGCCAGGCCCGCGGAATCGCAGACGATCACCGCCGCGCCGGCGGCCGCCGCTTCCAGAGCGCAGCGCGCTTTGCCGAAGACGAGGTCATATTGCGGAAGGACGTTCTCAGGTTGATCGGTAGCCGTTCCCGCGGCGATGCCGATGACGTCGAGCGCGATCCCTCGTTTCGAACAAGCAATTCCGATCGTCGCCGCGTACGTGTTTGGTGAAGCCTGATTGCTGAAAACGACGGCGCGCCGCGGCCGCGGCGGAAGTGGCGGGCGGCGCTGGAATCGTTCCAGGTCGACGGCATTCGGAAGCACGCGCACCGCTGCGATGCCGTGCTCCATCATCATCCGATCGCGGCAATTGCGATCGACGGCGACATACGCTCCGATCCGCGGTGTGCGTGGCGGGGTTGAGTGCCAACTCACTCCGTCGTGACAGACGAAGACCGCAGGCACGCCTGGAAAGCGCGCCAGCGCCGCCAGCGTCTCCAGGTGATGGTGCCCGTGAATCACGTGCGGAGCGGCGGCGATCGAGGCGATGTCGTCCGTAACCGGGATCGTAGCCTGCCGCAATTCTTCGGCGACGGCGCCGAGATAAGTGGCGTAGACGACCGGCTGCCATCCGTGGCGGAGAAGCGAGAGAGCGAGGTCGCGCGTGTAGAGATCACTGCCGGAGCGGGACGTCGCTCCATACGTGGCGATAAGGACGCGGCGCGGCTCCGGAGCGCTCATCGTTTGCCGGCCGTCTCGAAGGCGACTGCCGCGATCAGCGCCTCCACGAACGGCGCGAAATGCTCGCGGTAGCGGAGCACCGTGCTGTATCGCCCCTCGGCCACGCGCGCTTCGCCAAACAACTCGTATGCCGGCTGGGTGGCGTGTTGCCGGCGATCGATCTCGACCGGCGCAGGACGAAGGCATTCGACGCGAAACCGCTCGCTGCCATCGCGCAATTGTTCGTCGACGTCGTTCTTGAGCGCCTCGTTCGCGCGCGCCGCGGCCACTTTCCGCGCAAGCGCGTCGTCATCGAGCGTGATGACGATCTCACCGCTCGCTCCCGTCGCTCCGGCCGGACCGACCACGGCGTAGTCGTAGAGTGCGATCGTCCTGCCGGAGGCCGTTCGCGCCCGCCCAACCGCGAGCGACGTCATGACGCGGCAGAGATCGTGCGCCGGGTTGTAATCCTCCCAGGCATCGCAGACGACCTGCTCCACGCCCGACACCAGCGCTTCGCTCAACTCGCACGTGGCCTCGGCAACGCCATCGACATCACCTTCGATGATGGCGCGGTACAACTCCGCATCCGTGAACCGTCCGAAGATCGAGCCGGCCACTCCGCCAACATCGTCAAGCACCCGGCGCGAGGAGGGGATGCGCGACAGTGACCGCGCGGAGCCGTCCGAGATCACAAAGAGAAGAGGTTTCGCGCGTTCCAGCCAGCCATGGAGTCGGAGCTCATGTCCCGGATGCGCAACGACCATCGCTGCAAGGGGCGGGGCAACCATTCGGGCGCATCGTAGCAGCGCCGTGGTGCGCTGTGCGTGATACGCGTTACTCTGCAGTCAAAGGAGTGCGAGCGTCTCGCTCGCGGGCACTCGGGCGTCCCGCCCGAGTGCTGTCTTCAGTGACAACGGATTCACAACCCCGCTCTTGACAATCCCCCGCTTGGACTCCACTGTTTCCCTCCGGCTTCCGCGTGCGGATACGGCAGCCGGAGGAGCCAACCCATCATCACCGTCGACCAGCTTCCCGATAGCCGCCGCGCCATCCTCCTCTCTCTGAAACGCCAGGGCCCATCCACGATCGCGCAGCTCGCCCATCCGTTGCGGCTGACGGGCGAAGCGGTCCGGCAGCAGCTCCTGCAGCTCCAGCGCGAGGGATGGATCGAGTCGCGCGTTGCCCGCGGCGATGAGCGCGGCCGCACGGGACGTCCGGCCACGCGCTACAACCTGACCGAGGCGGGGGATCATCTCTTTCCGAAAAGCTATGACCTGCTTAACGTCGCCGTGATCGACGCGGTCGCGGCAGAGCTGGGACCCGACGCCGCGGTGCGCGTGCTCAAACGCGTCTGCGATGACCGCGTGGCCATCGAAGAGAAGACGATTCAGAACCTGCCGCTGGAGTCGCGCGTGGAAGCGCTCAAAGGCCTGTACGCGCCCGCCGATCCCTACATGACGAGCGAGCGCGTCGACGACGGCTTCCTCCTCATCGAGCGCAACTGCCCCTTCTTCAACACCGCCATGCGCCGCCCCACCCTCTGCAGCGTCTCCGTCAACGCCCTGACCCGCCTCCTCGGCGTCCGCGTCGCCCGCGACGAAACCTTCCAATCCGGCGCCGGCCGCTGCGTCTTCCACATCTACGCCAACGAGCCAATCAACGCGAACGAGTGGGATTTCACGCTGGAGGATGAGCTGCCGAAGCACGGGGCGAGGACGTAGGTTTCGGAAAAAGCAGTTTCACGCGGAGACGCGGAGGTTTTTCTCCGCTCCTCCGCGTCTCCGCGTGAGATGGTATCCCGCGTCCGCAATCGGCATCCTGACGCACTGGCCGCACGCAGCCAACACGAGATCCGCTGTGTTGAGTGAGACATGCAGTTAATCGCTACGTGTTTAGGTTGCTGCCGAGCTCTTACCGATAAGCGTCGCTATGATTCGCGGTTGAGCCGTCGTGTTCGGCGCTGCGGTCATCATGCTCACATCGACACCGTGCGCTGATTCGCATCTCGTTGAGTTGATTCTCCAGATTCGACCAAGGAATGAATCTACGACCCGTAGATTTCAAAGCCATTCCACGGACGTCACGCCAAATTTGATGATCGCAAACCGCGCGTTTTCAAACAGTTAAGAATTCCGTCCGCCATGCACTTCGCCAGAACTCACCCCGAGTGCTGTCACAACCAGCGGCCCTCGTTAGAATTGCGTCTGAGAAATGAGGATCAAATGCAAACCAGCCAAGTCGCGTATTCCCTCTTTGACGTCGACAAATGGACTCGTGCAATGTGGCGCGCCACATTGTTCATGAGCCACAGAGATCCACAGGTTCCTCCGTGCCTCGGGATTGCCTTCGAGAACGGCGAGTTAGGCAAGGAAGTCTTCCGGGAATTGCGAAATGTGATTGGTGATGATGACACTTTCGACGAACTTCAAATCTCAATCATCGAAGGAGACATTCCAGGCGAAGAGCCCGGGTACTCCGTACACGTTTTTTCCGAGCCGGACAATACCGCTAAGCGGATTGGGAAGCCGCCGCTATTGGGTGATATCACCATTGCGAGTAAGGTTCACCGTATGAATCCTCACGCCGGTTCGCCGTATTTGCCGCAGTTTAAGCTCGACTTCGCTCGACACGGCCGTTATCTTCTGATCCCCGCAACCTTCGACAGCCGTTCTGAAACAGCCATTCCACACATTGAACTCTCTATAGGCAAACATCATGTACGCTTACGGCACGCGTCCGAGATCGGGCCAGACGATGTAGACGCTTACGTTGTATATGGCGACGTGGCCAGCCGTTATGTTCAGTAAATCTCAGCAGCCCATGAACAAGCTGCGGGGGTAGGATTAGAACCGTGCCAATCTTCGCGCGACGCCTACTCCAACAAATGCTTTTGGCGACGGACGCGCTAATTCCTGAGGTGCAACGCAAACGTCGATGCAACTTACTCAATTCCGCTACCGACCAGTCATTGGACACCGAATGGGAAGTAGCGCTCTTCCACGCTCTCGCGCAGCTCGGTAAGATTTCGCATGAGCCTGACTTTGGCGGGACGACATTTCCTGATGTCTACTTTCAACTGCCGGCGCTTGAGTTTGTGGCCGACATAGCGGCGGTGAACGACAGCTCATACGAGAGAGAGAATCCATTGCGAGAGTTCGGAAAGCAGTTTTACCGGCGGGTACTCAGGGCCGGACTGCCGACGAACTTGTTTCGCTACCATGTTGCGAGCGAGCGCATCGGACCAAAGACTCGCCTGATGCTTCCAAGAGGCGGGAACTGGGATGCGCTGTTCGACCAAAACTTTCGCAACCTTCTTCGTGCCGCCACATTGCTGCCCTCAGAGCCCCTCGGACTACGTAGGCAAGAACAAGATTTTGATGTCACGTTCTGGTATACGCCAGGCCAGCAGCATGGCACGGGTGGTCACTCCGGCGATTACCTCGTCTCGACCTCACTTACGAACAATCCGATATATAACACACTTAAACGCAAGAAGGATCAACTGAAGAGTTGCGGGTTCCAAGGTGTTATGGGCGTGATTCTATGCGACGGTGGCTGTCGCCAACTTCAACACTCCGAACGAATTGTTCAGCGGTTTCTTCGTAGCACTACGTCGATCGCCTTTGTGTCGGTATATCGTGTAGAAGGCCACCGCGCTTGGCGGTCCGATGGTATATCTGTCACTGGGCGCTGCTACCTGAATACTGGCCTCGATGGAACATCGGTCGGCAACAGCTTGCGTGGGTTGTTTGAAGTCAAAGTGCCAGCCGCACTCCCTGAGGCCACTGACGATGTTACAAATGCGCTCAACCATCTACGATGGAAGAATC
>JAXDGW010000120.1:0-65200 GCA_034664845.1 Thermoanaerobaculia bacterium
GATCAACTATATCTACACGAACGCGACATCCTCGGCCGGCGCAAACGTAACGATTGACCAGACCTCTACGGCGAGCGGCACGCCACAGGTCTCGTTCGATTACGACGGCCTCGGCCGTCTCGTCCTGCAAAGCCGAACACTCCCGCGCTTAACCCTCGGCGGGGCGACGCGTTGGACGCGCCAGAAGACGGTGTACGACGCGATGGGACGGAAAACGAACGTGTCCGAGTGGGAGGAATCGAGCTCCCCCTCCCACTTCACGATCTTCTCCGACTTTGACATGTTCGGCCGTCCGAAAACGATCACGAAGCCCGATGCCGCGGCAAACGCCCTCTCGAAGACTACGCTCAGTTATCAGGGCGCACGGCGGATAGACCGTACTGCCTACCTTCATACCGCGAGCGGCAACGATACAAGCGCGGCCACGACCGAGATCTACGACTTGCATGGAAGGCTTCATCAAGTCAACGAGCCGGCCAACAATACGATCGCCACGTATTCCTACGACGTTGGTGGACGGCTGCAGGGTGTCTCGATGACCGGCGATGGAACTACCCAGACACGTTCATTCACGTACGACAACCGCGGCTTCCTGAATTCCGAGGTCCATCCGGAGATCGGCACGAGCGGAAATGGAACCACCTCGTACGATCAGTACGATGCCCGAGGCCACGCTCACAACAAGACCACCGGCGCGGCAAATGGCACGTTCGACCTGCGTTTTGCCTACGACGCCAGCGAGCGTCTGACTGACGTCTATGACAATGGCAACAGTCTCAGACCGCTCAAGCACTTCGACTTCGCCACTGCCAACGACGGCGATAACAAGCAGCAGGGAAAGTTGACGCAGGCAACACGCATCAATCATCTGGTAGCCGGCGACATCACGGTCGCGGAGAAATACAAGTATGAGAAGCCGTCCGGCCGCACATCATCGCGAGCAACTTTGATCACCAATGGAGCGGCAACCCTGCAGGACTACCAGCAGCTCTTCAGCTACGACGACCTTGGCGCCATCACGAACCCGGGCTATCCCACATGCGTCACGGGGGCGACATGCAGCGGCATCACCACGCTGGCGGGGGCGACGTACAGCTACAGGGACGGCTCGCTCCGCGAGGTTCCCAACTACGCAACGTTGTTCTACAGCGGCAACATGATCTCCCAGGTAACTCACGAGGGCGGCGTGGCCGATCTGTACCGCCAGGATGCATCCAACGGAATGCCTCGTCCTTCCTCGATCGCCTTCCAGAACGTGAATACCTGTTCCATTCAGCCCGCACCCGTCATCACCGCCAATTCGTCGGTTTGTGCGGGCTCGACCGGCAACACCGCCTCGGTGCCGGCAAACAGCAACGTGCTCTATCAATGGTCCGTTGACGGTGGAACCAAAACCTCCCAAACCGCCAACACGATTACGTACACCGCCGGAGCCGCGGGCACGGTTGTGCTCTCCGTTACGGCGTCAGACGCATGCGGTGTCAGCCCGGCAGGCACACGCAACGTGACCGTGGCCACTGGGCCAACCGGCGCTCTGACCATAACCGGGCCTGCAACGATCGTCCGAGGGTCGAGCGCAATTCTGCATGTGGCGCTCACCGGCACGGCGCAGTGGACCGTGGCTTGGTCCAACATGGCATCACAGACCGTGAGCGGCTCCTTCGATCTCCCGGTCTCGCCCACCACGACAACGACGTATCAGATAACGTCGGTTTCCGACAGTTCCGCGGCCCCATGCAACACCGGCCCGGCCAGCGCGAGTGTCACAGTCACGGTCCAGACGCCTGCTCCAACCTGGCTAACGACGACGCTACTCAGCAACCATGTCGTCGGCGTGGCCTGGGAAGCCGTACAAGGAACAAGCGTTACCTACCGGTTGGAACGCTCTTCGTGCCGGCTGGGCTGCGGTTGGGAGTTGGTTACGAGCTCCATCCCGACGAATAGCTACGACTACAACGCACCCGCCACCGCGCTGCCCGAGGCTTGGCTTTACCACGTGATCGCCACGTCCAGTGGCGCCACGGAATCGGCACTCAGTCCATACGATTTCGCCACCACTGCGAACATTCTGTTCGCGGAGCCCATCGCTCCCGGTCGTTTGATCAAAGGCAGTTATGTGGGAGAGATCCGATTGGCGATTGACAAGTTACGAGCCGCCGCCAATCTCCCGGCGTATACAGCGCCCACGTACAGCAGCGGCTGGTCCAATTACAACCCACAAACAGGGCTCATTTACGCCAGTTATGTGCTGGCGATGCGCACCGCTCTGAGCGAGGCCGCTACCGCGCTGGGTCATCCAGTTACCTTCTCCGGCGAAACACCCGCAGTGGGCAGCAACATTTACGCCTATCAATTCACGCAGCTCCGCACGGGGGTGAAATAATGCGACGCCAGCGCTCGATCGTCGTATTCTTGATTGTGATGTTGGGGAGCGCCGCACACGCATTCGCGCAGTCGAGCGCTGAGCCGCCACCCGCGCCGCGCAAAGCGCCAACACCGGTCCCCGCCGCCGTCAACGGCGTTCGGCACTCGCAGCCGCTCGGCTTTGGCGACGACGGAGAAAGCGGCGCGTACGCCTACGACGGCTCGGGCAACATCACGGCCATCGGCTTGGACACGTTCCTCTATGACGCGGAAGGACGGCTGAAGACTGCGGTGGTCCGCGGTGTCACTGGGAGCTATTCGTACGACGCGTTCGGGAACCGGAAGACCGCCACGGGGGAGACGAACTGTTACGGGCAGACGGTTTGCGCGACGCCGCTGACGGTGAACTCGAGCACGAACCGTCTGTCGACCACGACGAATAGCAGTGGCACAACGACAAACGTCACCTACGATGCTGCCGGCAACATCACTGGTGTCACGGGAGGCAGTTACACATACGATGGTACCGGCATGATGACCGAGGCCACGGTGGGGAGCGACGACCGGCAGTTCGTTTACACGGCAGACGACGAGCGCATCGCCGTGCGCCAGGGCGTGTCATGGACCTGGACGGTGCGCGGCATGGACAACAAGGTGCTGCGCGAGTTCACGAGCACCGAGCCAAACAGCAACTCGGCCGGCTTTCCGACGCCGGGCGGCCAGTGGAAGAAGGACTACGTCTGGCGCGACGGCCTCCTGCTGGCCTCGACCGACACCACAGGCACGTATCATTACCACCTCGACCACCTCGGCACCCCGCGCCTGATCACGAACACGAGCGGCGTCAAGATCGCCGAGCACGCCTATTACCCGTTCGGTGCCGAGATCAGCCTCACCCCGCACGAATCCACCGAGGAGGCGATGAAGTTCACCGGCCACGAGCGGGACACCGTGGCGGGGGACGGGCACACGCTCGATGACATGCATGCGCGGTATTACAACGCGAGTTTGGGAAGATTCTTGTCGTTCGATCCCATACTGTTAGCCAAGGCTAGCCAGAGATCGCCCCAGCGCTGGAATCGATACGCGTACGCTTCTGACAACCCACTGCGGTTTATCGACCCTACCGGCCTCCTGACGTACGTGGCCAGGGTTCTTGGCGCGAATGTTACGGTGCACATCAACGATGAATTAGAGGAAAAGACTCAGCTATTGCTGAAGCAGAAAATCGACGACTCCTTCAAAAAAATCAACGCTGGTGCTGGTAGTTTGACAAAACCCGAGCAAAAGATTCTCTCCTCAATTCGTCTCCTTACCGTAGACCGGGCCGCTAGCGGTGTCAACACAAACACCGCCGAATTTCATTACAATGATGTACACCTCGCGACCGGCGGACCTGACAAGTTTGCTATCGACTACATTCATGATAGCAAACACGTCGAGAATGATAAAAATGGCTTGAGCGAACTATATCAAAACTGGTTTCGGGGCGGTATGCATCAAAACTATAATCAGCTCGACGAGACGGACGCGTCGGTTTTCGCAATTCGTGTGGGAGCGAAACTCGACCTTGACCCGGACGCCATATTTGGCTACCAGTCAGTACTGTTCGACGGCATTTGCAATCATAGGTGGTGGTTTTCCGCTGCTGACGGGGACAAACAATGAAGTTCGCCGATCTATTTGCGATACTGAGTATCGCGCTGTGTTCGTTGGGTGTATCCGACGAAGTGCCTAAGCCATCGAAGCCGACGCTTAGCGTCATCACCAATTGCACGCCTCAATCTGTAACCATGCAAGATGATGTCGAAATCACGGTCACCTTCGCGAATGCGGGACATGGCGATCTTTGGCTGATGGGCAACTTGAAATGGGGGTTTCGAGGCGGGATGACGCTACACGTCGGTCCGTGGTCGGAGGACGGGCCTCTTCCTCTGTTCGTTGATCATGGCGAGTTCACGCCGAATGAAATAAACGACGAATCGCGGCTGGTCCGACTGCAGGGAGACACGTTTTTTGGCTGTCGGCGCACCCTTAGGGTAGACCAGCTAGTGCGGAAACCGGGCACGTATAGAATTTGGGTTGAGTACCTCAGCCCTCTGCCAGCGGGCGCGCTCCGTCAAGTGTTTTGGAGTGCGGAACAGGGCAGCAGTTTTTCAAACGCAGTCATTCTCCGTGTAGCCGCGACGACGAAAGAGGTGACGCCCAAACGAAAGCATTAGACCGCAACCCGCCGTTGCCAGCACCAAGATGAAGGCTAACCTCATCGCTGGCATGCCTCATCGACTTCGATGGAATTGTGCTAGCCCCTTCGGGAGAGAGGCCAGCACGAATTGCAGCGTGTCCGCTTCTTTGACATCGGCCGGGACATCGATCGTGTACTGAACACTCGGCCATGCGTCCGATGTCGTCGTGCGGCGGAGCCGTTGCGCGCTGATGCGATGGATACGTGGATCGAGCACGTACGGCGTGCCATCGCCATGCTTGCCGCTGACGGCCAGCGCGCTGGTAACGGCGAGCCCGTCCTCGTCGAACGTCGCCGTGAGCGTCACGCTCCGCGCGATGTAGGTCGAAGCGGGCGTCGTGATGACGATGTTCTGCGGCGGGAGGTTCGGCGTGACTTCCCAGGTTTGCGTGGCGATGTCGCTGACGTTGCCGGAGAGATCGACAGCCGAGGCCTTCAGCGTGGCGCTCGTAATGCCGCTGGCGTTTCGGAGGATGTCGCCATACGGCGGCGTTGTGACACGCGTCAAAGGCCTGCCCGCGCTGTCGAACCACTGCACGTAGCTGATGTCGGTCGATGTGTGCGGCGGCGTGATCCCCTCGTCGAGAATTGAAACGGTGGCGACGTAATCGACGCCGGCGATGAGCTTCGTCGTGGCCGCGGGCGCGTTGATCGTCACGACCGGCCGCACGTGATCGGCGGAGAAGAAGTCGAAGGTCTGCGCCGTCGTCTGCACGTTCGGCGGTTGCAGCGTGTCGCGTGCACCGTTGATGGTGATGCGATAGTACGACGCCGGTTGCAGCGCGACGCCAACGGGTGCAACGATCAGCGTCGAAGCACTGGTCGTATCGGTGAAGACCGAGATTTGAAGCGGCGGGCCCGTCGCGGTGCCATGGTTTCCTGTGAGCTGCTCGAGTCTCAACGTTCCGCTACCGCCCGACGCGAAGACGCCGGCGTCGATCGCCTTGTTGAAGCGGAGATAGAACGTCGTGCCGTCGCCGACCGGCTGCGAGGTCGTAGGCGTCGTGGAGACGACGCGCGGCTCGGTGTAGTCGACCGTCGTGAAGTTCGTCGTCACCGCCAGCGTCATCTTGTTTCCGCTCGGATCGGTGATGACGTCACTGACCGCGATCGTGTACGTCATGTTGCTCTTGAGCAGCACCGACGGCGTGAGGCGAATTCGATACTGCCCGTTGCTGAGCGTCTCGGCCGTAATCGTCACGGGCGCTGCTTGCGAGTCGTCGCTGGCGATGACGCGGAAGTAGCTCGTGCTGATGCTGGATGCGGCGAGCGGTTCGGTGAGCGTGATCGTCACGGGCGAGTTCGGAGCCACACTATTTGCGTTGTTGGCGGGATCGATGCTGACGACGCGCGGGCCGGTTGCGTCGAGCTTGACGCTCGGCGCGGGATAGGTATCGACGGTGCCATTCGGTACCACCACCGTTCGTGTCGCGCCACGTGTGACGCCGTCGGGGCCATAGAAATCGAACTTCACGCTCGTGTTGCCGACCGGGACGCCGGTGATGCTGTAGTCGCCGTTGCTGTCGGTGTGCGCTTCGATGTCGATGACGTTGAAGATGGCGCTGCTCGATATCTGAACGAGCACCCTCGTATTCACCGACGGCTGCCCCACCCCCGCCTCCGCCTCCACATGCCCGGCCATGGTGATGCGCCGCCCGAGGGAAAGCGTGAGATGCAGCGGCGTCGAACGGCTCGCCAGAATTCCGCTGGCCGATGCCGAGAGCCCCTGCGATGTCGCGGTCGCGGAGACGCTGCCGAGTGCCAATCCCGAGGCGGTGATGTTGCCGTTGGCGTCAGGGAAAAGAGTGAGCGTCTTGCCCGCGCTGCTGATCGTCACCCTCGCCGACGCGATCAGCGTTGCGGCCGCGGGATCGTCGGACGTCACCGTGACCTGCACGGTGCCGCTGCTCTTGAACGTCAGCGCGACCGTGCCGCTGGACGCGCCCGCCGCAAACGTTCCCTCGGCATCCGCGGTCCGCTCCTCGCCACCGAGCTCCTTCGCGGTGACCTGGTACGACGCTTTCGCGAATAGCTTGGGGAAAACCAGTCCGCTGCCCGATCCCTGCTGTTCGCGCTGGTAGTGGCTCTGGCGCACGACGGCATCGACGAGCGGCGCGGCGACGCCCGGACCGCCTGCATCGTTCGGAAGGTAAACCTGGACCGTGAGACTCGCCGTCGGCTCGAGCGTGAGCTTGATCCCGGTCAGTTCCTGGATCGTGCTCGTGAGCGTGAAGTGCAGCGGTGGCGCGGTGCTGCGTCCGGAATCGAAGTCGTAGCCCTCGACCGTGAAAGCGCCTTCCGGGACTCCGTCGAAACGGAAGTTGCCGGCGGCATCGGTCGTCGAGCGCAACGTCAGGTAGCCCGATTGGAGGGTGATGTGGCCTCCGGCAATCGCTCGCTCGGGAGCCGATTCGGTATCGACGAGCGAGCCGCTGACGACGCCGAGGACGATGAGGCCGATGTCGACCGAGGTGATCGAGCCTTGCGTGACGACGATCGTGCCGCTGCGTCCCGCACGCGCTCGCGCACGCGAGATCACACTGACGGTGTAGTTGTTGCCGGCGGGAACGTTGTCGAACGTGACGACGCCGTTGCCGTCGCTCTGTCCGAAGTCAAACGTCTCCTCGCCGCGCAACAGCGTTGCCTCCGCATTCGCAACGCGCACCGGGCCGTCGTAAACCGTGACGGTGATCGTGCCCGTGCCTCCAGCGCCGACCACGATGCGGACGCCGGTGATGTTGTTTGCTTCGCCGAGAATCGTTCCCTGGTACTCGCCGCGCTGCTCCTGAAATTGCGGCGACTGCGCGGAGATATGGATGCCGCCCTGAAAAACGTTGCTGACGACGAAGTGTCCGTTCCGGTCCGCGCTCAGCGGCACCTGGAAAGAGCCGTGAGTCTGATAGGGCCACGAGAGCTCGCGGGTCCAGTAGTTCGCGAGCGGCACCGGTACGCCAGCAGCATCGACGATCGTGCCCTCGACGCTGGCCTGCTCCTGAAGAATGACGACGAGGTTGTTGACCGGCCCGCCGTGCGTTGGGGTGCGCGTATCGATTGAGCCGGTGGGGAAGACGCCGTCGATCGAGTATTCGGCGATGACGCGCACCGAAGCACTGGCCGCGACGCCGGCAATGTGGAAGGGGCCATCGGCCGCGGTCGGAAAGTTGCCGAGGTCCGTCGCGCCGCCTTCGAGATGCACAAACGCGCCGGCGATCGGCGTCTGCCGGTCCCAATTCAACACGCGGCCGGAGATCGTGCTCGTCGTCGTCAGCACGAGGAAGACCTCCTTCTGCTGACCCTGAAACTGCATCTCCACCGGCGCCGAGGCGTAGCCGAGCGGGTTCTGGAATGTAGCGACTGTCGCAGGCTGATTGACCGGAACTTTGGTGATGTTCAACACGCCGTTCGCATCGGGATCGACGCGGCGATCCTGCGGCGTCAGGTCCTGCTCGGCTGGATTGAAAACGCGGTACGTGATGACCACCGGCGCGTGGACGTCGATGTTGCATTCGGTCACGCCGGGCGCGCACCCGAGGTGTGCGATGACGGTGCCCTGGCCGGGAAGGCGAAGGTCGAGCGTGGCCGTCTGGCCGGGAAAATCGAGCTGCACGCGGCCGCTCGCGGTCTGGTCTCCGTAGCGAGCGTCGATCCCTGCCGGAGCAGCCAAAATGTCGAGGCCGGACGGCACCGGCAGACCGGTGATCTCGTAGATGCCGGGCGTCTCATCCAACTCTTTGAGCTCGATGACGGGAAAGCCCGGGCTCAGAACTTGATAGTTCGTCACGAGTTGTCCGGCGGCATCGAACAGACGCACGTGGATCGTTCCTTTGCCCGAGGGTTGCGCGCTGGAGAGGACGATGTTGAAGGCGTTGGCGCCGGCCACCAACGCGCTCGGAAGCGAGAACGCACCGAGGCGGCCTGTCGTTGGATCGAATGCGGTGACGACCTGCTTGCCGGCGAGCGCGAGCGGGATTCCGTCGTACGTGAACTTGCCATCGGCGCCGGCAGTGACTGAGGCAAAGCCGTTGATCGTGATCCTCGCTCCGGCCACCGGCGTGAGATTGGTCGGGTTGAAGGGATCGTCGCGGAAGACAGTTCCGTTGAGAGTCGCGCGAGAGACGAGATCGCCCGCGCTCGGGACGTCGAGCGTGAGCGTCTGATCGATGACCGAATCGGGATGGAGGTCGAGCTCCACACCTGCGCTCTGCTGGGTGATGTCGAAACTCGCCGCGAGGATGCTGATCGGCCCCGCCGGGACTTTCGTGAACTCGGCGCGCCCGTTGGAGTCCGTCAATCCATCGACGAGCCCATACCCTTCGGTGAACACGCCGACGTGCGCGCCGGCGACGAGCGAATGCGGATCGGAAGCGCTGACGTCGGAGCGCCGCACCGTGATGCGAACCGTGCCGGTACCGGGAAATGGCTTCAGCCGGATGACGAGATCCTGATGCAACGCTTCGCCCGGAAAGTGAATCTGATTGGCCGCGAAGGCGATGTTGCCCTGCGCATCGCTGACGCTGAGCGTGAACGGACCGACGGGAAGATTCGTGATGCTGAAGGAGCCGTCCGCGCTCGCAATCCCAGTCTTCATTTCCGCGAGGAGAGGATTGTTGTATCCGGCGCTGCCTGCGACGACCGTGGCGCCCGCCAACGGACGCCCATCGCTGTATTTGACGAAACCGCTGACACTGCCGCGGCCGATGAATACGAGATTGAGTTGCTGCATCTCGCCGGGCGATCGGATGATGCCGTCGGAGCGGATCAGACCGTTCGCGGTGGACGTTTCGGCGCGGAACGTTCCCGGCGCGGCGTTGTTGAGGTCGCGCTGGATGTACTCGAAGAGATAGCGGCCGGTGTCGCTCGCGTTGCCGGTGATGCTCCCGTCGAGCGTCTGGTCGAACTGCTCGAGCCCTTTCGCGTCCAGCGTCACCGGCGCATTGGCGACCGGCGTGTTGTCGGCGAGCAGGACCTTGCCGTAGAGCAGTCCAGCCGGCGCATCGTTGTCGATTCGCGGATGAACGCTGCCCGAGCCCGGCGGCGCACCCGGAAGGAGCGAGTCGTCGAGCGCGATCGTGTAGGCCGCGCTCTTCGCCAGAGTCTTGTCGAAGTGAATGTTGAGTATCAGGCCGTCGGCCTGCAATGCCGCGCCGGGGATGTAGATCCGCGCACCGCTGTTGCGGCGGCTGGCGTGATAGCCGATCGCGGCGACGTCGGTGGTAAGCGTGATGCGGTCGCGAATCGCCGCGGTGTCCGCCACATCGACCGGCCGGTTGAAGAGCAGCGAGACCGTGCGTCCTTCGCCGTTGAGATGCAGATCCTGCGCGGCGCCGGAGACCGCCAGCGTGACCGGCGCGACGGCCGCGGGGCTGCTGACCGGAACGTACAGTCCGCCGTTGACGATGATGTTTGCCGTTCCGCGGTCGATGACGAACGAAACGCCGGCCGGACTGGCGTTGGCGACGCGGAACGAGGCGCGCATCATCGAGCCGTTCGATGCTGCCGGATAGATCAATTCGACCGCGAAATCGGTCGATGCCGGGACGACATCGAAACGCACGCTCTCGCTGAAACGCCCGACCATCGCCAGCTCGCCGTACTCGCTACCGGAGCGGAATTGCGTCAGCTCGGCGAATGGCATCGAGCGCGTCCACGGACCAGCCGCTTCTGCCGGCACGCCGAGTTTCGTTTGCGACGTGATGCCTGTGAGAGTCGTCGCATACGACCGCGCGGCGCCGTTGACGGCCGCGCCATGCACGATCGCCAGCAGGTACGGCGAGCGATGCGCCGTCGCGGCGGCGAAGTCGTTCGCGAAATCGGTCGGGCTCTTCCCCGCGGTCAGACCGACACGTTCGAGTTGCCGCGTCATCGCCGCCGAGGCGCTTCGCCCGCTCGTCTCGGAGCGGCGCAATTCATCCCACTCCTTCAGGTCGGGAGCGAACGGCAGCTCGGCGGCGCGCTCGATATTGCCGAGAAGGTCGAGGCTCAGGTCAAAGAGCGGATCGCGATCTTCGAGCGGCTGCGCGGCATTCGGAGCGGTGCGGCGGATGAAAATGCGCTCGCCGGCGCGAGCCACATCCTGCGCACGGCGGAAAACATCATTCGGAATCACGCGCGGCAGCAGCGCCGTCCGGTCACTCAGCGGCGCGGTGGCCAGGCTGTTCCCGAGACCGAAGAGCGACATCTGCGCGGCGACGTAATCGGGATCGAGATAGCGCGTGTAGAACGGCATCAACAGCGTCGCCGGCGAAAGCGGAATCCCGCTGGCACTCACACCCATCGACAGCGACACGCCGACTTTGATGTTCTCGTCCGCGGCGCCCGCCGAGGCGAAGACGTTGCCGGTCAGCCGCGATTTCAGGTGGTACGGAACGGTCAGTGTCTTGCCGCGCTCGATCGTCGCTTCGACCGGATCCATCGCCGCCGGGAAGCAGACGTTGAATCCGCTCCACGACGACTCGCCGCTGCAAACAGGAATCTGGCCCGGATCGACGCGCACGGTCTGCGCCGTCGCCGACGTATTCGTGATGAACGCGTAGGCCGTGTACTCCTCGCCGCTGCGGACGGTGTCCGGGTGAACGAAGTTGACTTGAAAGCGCGGGTCGCTCACCACGAACGACGCGGAGAGGTTTCCCTGGAGCGCCGTGTCCGGCTGATTCGGCGCCTTGTACGTCGCGCGCACCTGCACCTTCACCGTATGCGTGCCGGTCTTGAGTGCTTCCAGCGACCACTCCGCGCTCCCCTGCGCCGCAGCGATGAGAAATCGCGCACCGGTGGCCTCATCGACGATCGGCACCGCCTGCCCGATGCTGACGGCCGGCGTGGTTTTGGCCAGACGCAGTCCGAGGGGTGCGTCGAGCGTGGCGGAGATCGAGTCAACGGTGACCGAGCTCCCGGCCGGAGCAGAATTTCCGACATTGAGGATGACCGCAAAGAATTGGTGCAGGACGCCGAAGCCGCTCGGCACGACGAGCCCCGCCGGAATCTCGGGGACGATCCGATGCGGCTCATGCTCCGCCGGCGGCGGTTGCGACGCTCCTCCCACCTCGGGCGGCACGAGCGGAAAACTGATCGGCGCAGGCCACTGAAAACGCGGAGGGCTCTGGTGCTGCGGCAACGGCGGCAGGTCGTACGGGTCGCTTGCCGGCGCCTTGATCACCTCGTGCGTTCTCTTATCGATGATGACCGGGTAGGGCACGCTCACCGTGTCGCCATGAAATGCAAAGACGAACGTGTATTCAAAAACGTCGTAGTTCGTCGAATCGACCGTAATTCCTCGGGCGCGCAACTCGTCCGGCGTCAATTGATGAACGCTCAGTTTCGTAGTCAGTACTTTGGCGACCGTGATGTTCGCAAACGACGGCACGGCGGTCTGCAGGGTCTTGCCGTCCGCGGACACGAGGCGAACGTTGCGGAGAACGTAGTCGCCCTTTTCGTAGAGCAGCGGAAGCTGAAAAAGGTGTCCAGGCTTCGTCACCAGGCGGATCGGCGAGTCGATGCCCGGGCCGGTCAGCTCGCCGACTGCGGTCATCCCGTTGTCCGGCGGCGCCTCATCATTGATCTTCCCCCCGAACTTCGTTTGCACCGCGGCGGGGATGCCGGAGTCGGCGACGACCGTCGTCGAATCGACTTCGAGCGAAAGGCCGGCGATGAGGAGATCTTTGCGGTCGATGTCGGCACCGAAGGCGCTCACTCCGAGACACACGATCGCCGCAAACGCGACAATTCGGCCTCGGAGACGCGTCATCGATCCACCCGCCCCTCAGTGCTGCGCGTTCGCGGCCGGCAACGTGTCGATCTCGCGCAGCTCGCGCGCAAGCCGCGTCAGGCGCGACTCGATCCGCCGCGCTCCCGGATCGACGAGCGTGGCGTCCGCCGGCGGCATCTCGTCGCCAACGCGAACGATGCTGTTGTGGGTGACGAGCTTCGTGCCGTCAACGTCGATCGTCAGCGTCCGCTCGGTGACGAGGCCGTACGTTCCCGCGACCGCGGCGCCCGCACTCATCGCCGAAACGCTGCCGCCACCGCCCGCCGCCGCCAGAATCTGCTCCTGCTCGTCGCTCCCCTTCCCCGGATACGCCGCGCCAATCAACACCTCGGCAGCGGCACGAGAAAGCGTGACGCGCCGATCGATGCCGATCTCGAGACGTCTGTTCGACCGCTCATCGACAAAGGTCTCGACTACGCTCGAAGTCTGTCCTGATGCCTGCCCGGACCTTGCCGTCAGCCGTGTCGCCGGCGCGGCCGACGTCGCGCCCATCCGCGCGTCGAGCGCCACGCGCGACTGCGCGATCTCCGCAAACGGCGTCACGCTCCACGTCTGCGCCGCGTGATCGATCTCCGTGAGCTGCTGCGTGTCGTAATCAGCAACCGTGACCTTCGCACCGCGCACCGTCACGACGCGATTGCCGGCGCAATATTCATCAATCGTCGCGGAAGTCTTCGAGATGGGATCATCGACGCGCCGCACAAGGTGCAACGCCCGCGGAAAAAGCGCGCTCGCGCCAAACGCCAGAGGCGCGGCCGTAATCGTGAGCACTGCCATAACGATCCGTCCCCACCCTCCCGTCGCACTGTGCGTTCGAAGCACGGGAACCTCCGCGTGTCGTGACCGGTTGAATAACGCAACTGTTTGTTTATGGAGAGCGGCAGGCTAGCACTAACTTCCGGGCGGGACAACCGGAAAAAGAGGCGGGCTGGCTTCTATCTCTCCCGGGGCCGAGAGCCCTCAACGGCCGACGACGCCGTGACGAGAGAATCCGCGATTACTCGTCTTCGCCAAGATCCTCGAAATCGTCTCCGATCGGAGCGTGGGGATTGCGTTCGTTATAGATCGTTCGAAGGAGCTCGAAGTAGCGCGGCCTTACGCGACGGAGATCGTTCCGCTGCGCCCGCACGCCCGCGAGATCACGCACCGTGTAGTTGCCGCCAACGGGGACGTTGTCGAATGTGACGACGCCGTTGCCGTCGCTCTGTCCGAAGTCAAACGTCTCCTCGCCCCGCAACACGTCGCCTCGGCGTTCGCCACGCGCACCGGGCCGTCGTACACGGTGACGGTGATCGTGCCCGTGCCTCCGGCGCCAATCACGATGCGGATTCGTCCGCGGAACGGGCCGAACAGTTTCACCTCAACTCTGCGCAGATCCGCAAAGACCTGGCCTGCTTCGGCGAGTTCGGCACGCGCGGCGTCGGCTACAACGTGTCGCGCCTCAAGGATTATCTCGTCCGCCAGCCGGTGATGTTGTTCGCCTCGCCGAGGATCGTTCCCTGGTATTCGCCGCGCTGTCCTGGAACTGTGGCGACCGCGCGCAGATGTGGATGCCGCCCTGAAAAACGTTGTTGATGACGAAGTGCGCGTTCCGGTCTGCGCTGAGCGCCACCTGTGACGAGCCGTGAGTCTTATACGGCCACGAAAGGTCGCGGGCCCAGTAACTGGCGAGCGGACTCTGCCGGTTCCAGTTCAGGCCGGTATATGTCGTTCGGGTAGATTTGTAATCAAAGATCGAGTACCGTTCCGTAAAGATATCGCTGCTGAGTGACACAGAGCTGCTACAAGTCAAGTGAAGAATCATCAGCATCATGTCGCTTCATGGCCCGGGACTGAATGTCCCGCTAAATAGGAAGGTCCCAGGTATGAGAAAAGCCTCGCTCGCACTAAGCATCTGTCTTTCAATCTATGCTGCATCACTGTACGCCGCCTGCAAGACGGAGGCGTGCAAACAGGCAGTCGCATGGAAGAAGGGGTTCACCGCGATAGTCCTTGATGACAACATCAGCCGCAACGACTACTTCGCGGTGCTCAATGCTGTGAAGGCCAACAACGGCATCGTCGCAATCGAGGCAGAGCGCGTTTTGCTCGGCTGGGTTCCGGCTACGTCGGCCGGTAAGGTCCACGCAGTGCGTGGTGTCAGCGCGGTGCTGTATGAAGCCGTGGCGAGCCCTGCCGTTCTCGTCCAGCGCCATGAGGCACTTGCCGCTTTGTCATTTTTCAATCGGGTACGAACCGGGGAATACGAAGATAACGTTGAGACAAGTCTCGCAACACATGCAGAGCCGCTCACCGGCTGCACGGTAATGAGACCTAGCCCTGGTCATGTTCAATCGGAGAACACGCTGAGCGCTTTGGATGATTTCTACACAGAAGGACACAGCTTCCTCGTCCAAGAGGCGGGCCGAAATGTCGCCCTTGCCGATCAGCCGGCAGCGCCTCCCGACGTTGTCTCGCACCATGCGCCCCGAGTGGTCACTCCACAGTGGGGGCTTTTTATGCAGCCGTATCGAAACGTCACCATGCGTGGACGGATTACCGTTCAGCTTTTCAGGCTCGACAGCGACGGGACCGTCGACCCAAACTATTATACTTGGACGAATACGGATTTCGCAACGGCGCACGATCAGGTATATAGCGCATTTACCTTCTGGGTAGACCAAGCTACGGCACGCGGGATCACCCTCAGTTTCCGGATAGAAACGGAAGACCCTTTTATCCGGTGGAGCCGATCATTCGCTCCGACCCCGACACACTATGAGCCAATTAAACATTATGCTACGGACGACTACCTCTGGGTTAATGACGCGCTCGCCGCAAACGGCTACGCAGCGTCGCCCGTCACGCAAGCGAACGTCTATGACAAAAACGAAGCATACAATCTGGCTAAGGCAGCTGATCCGACCTATGGCCCGTTCGACGGGTCGTTTTCCATTTACGTTATCTACAACCCGGGCGTCGAGGACCGTTTCATGGGCGGGCAACGTGCCTACTCCGTGCTTGGCGGCCCCTTCGAGATGGTAATGTGGAATAGTGCCGGCTGGGGTCCGTACGGTCTCGGGAATGTGATTACACATGAGACCGGGCACATCTTTTGGGCCTGCGATGAGTATTACTATCCGGGGCCGCCGGCTGAGGGATGCTTCAGTTGCACAGCCTGCTATTATAACGTTGGCCCTCGGAATCAGATCGCCACGCCGTGGATTACAAACGCTAATTGCGATAATCCTACCGCCGCTGGCAGTTGTGACATTCCGCTCGTCGCTTGCATGATGCGGAACAACGTCTACACCCTCTGTCCTCATACTCCAGGGCAAATCGGCTGGTAACCGCCGGGACCGAAATGATGAGCCCCAAGACGATTCTACGATTTCTCGCCACAGCCGTGATTGCGATTGGCGTCAGGCGCACGGCTGCTGCACAAGATCTCAATAACTTCGAACGCGTGCTCGTACCAGTCAACGTAAACAATGTTCCGGGCGCCTTCGGCTCACTATGGGCGACAGAGCTGTGGTATCGAAACAACTCAACTCTTCCCGTTGTAGTTCTTCCGCTCGCAATTTCGGATTACGTTCCGACGAGTGGTCGAACTATATTACTGCCAACCGGCTACTCGCCGGCCTATGCGCCCGGCCAAATCCTGTTCATTAGCCGCGATGGTAGTGACGCCGTCCAGTTCGATCTGCGGTTGTTTAACCGTTCCGACCCGCACGCAAAGTTTGGCACAAAGCTGCCGGTTGTTCGGGAACGCGAATTCGTTGACGCTGTAAGCCTTATCAATGTTCCAACCGCCGCGGACTTTCGCATCGCGTTGCGTATTTACGCCTTGCCAGATGACTCGTTCGTCGGAGAAACCGTTCTCGTCCAAATACTTTCGAACGATGAACGGCTGCTGGTGTCTACTGAAATGCCCTTCAACGGTGCGTCGCGCTACACCGCGGTCTTATCTCTGGCGGAGACTTATCCGCAAATACGCCAGGCAGAGCGTGTCCGCGTTCTCGTTACATCAACGAGTGGTCGGAAGATCTGGGCCTTCGTCGGCGTAACGTCAAATACGACTCAGGATGTCTCGATTGTCACGCCGAACTGACAGTCTGAGTAGCACGACTCATACGAGTTGTTAGCATACCCACGCGCTCGCGAGCCGTGTCAGTCGCGATAGGCGCGCTGTTCGTAAGATCATCATCTACGACGGCGTTCAACGGCTCAGCAGTCATCGACCGAGGGAACGCGCGTGGACTGCCCTCAGTCCCTCTCGATCACCAGATCCCCTGAATGGAACGACCGTCCGTGATTCTCGCGGCCGAGGAGGAGGATGACGGTCAGGCTGAGCATGACGAACATCTCGAAGCCGGCCAGGGCCCAGGAGTAGCCGAATTTGGCGCGGAGGGCGTCTTCGATCGAGTTCGTTGGGGCGGCGACCAGGATTCCGAACTGGTAGGCAAGGCCAGGCATGAGGCCGCGGACGGCGTCGGGGGCGAGCTCGTTTAGGTGGATGGGGATGATGCCCCAGGCGCCCTGCACGCCGACCTGCATCAGGAACGCGCCGGCGGCGAGGATCACCAGCGATCCGCCGAATGCCCACATCGGGATGACGAGCAGCGAGACGACGAGGGCCGCGATCATGCTGTAGCGGCGGCCGATCTTCTGCGAGAGCTGGCCGAAGATGACCGCGCCGATGACCGCTCCGACGTTGTAGAGCATCGCCACGTACGGCACCGTCGTCGGCGGAATGCCGTGCGCGTGCTTGAGAAAATCGGGATAGAGATCCTGCGTGCCGTGCGAGAGAAACATCATGAACGTCATCAGCAGGACGAGGTAGAGAAAGCTGCGCCCCTGTCCCTTCATCGCGTTCCACATCTCGCCGAAACTGCCGACGCGATGCTCGCGCCACGCTTCTGACTCCGGAACTTTCGTCCGGACGTAGAGCGCGAGAAGCGCCGGCAGCGCGCCGAGCCAGAACATCCAGCGCCAGCCGTAGTGCGGCAGCACGAGACGCGTGGCGACCGCAGCCAGCAGGTAGCCGATCGAGTAGCCGCTCTGCAGGATGCCGGACAGCACGCCGCGCCACTTCCGCGGTGCGTTCTCCAGCGCCAGCGATGCGCCGACGCCCCACTCCCCTCCCATCCCGATTCCGAAGAGCGCGCGCAGGACGAGAAACTGCGTGAATGTCGTCGAGAAGCCGGAGAGCAGCTCGATCACTGAGAAGTAGATGACGTTCGCCATCAGCGGGATGCGCCGTCCGTAGCGGTCGGCCAGCATTCCGAAGATGATCGCGCCGACCGGGCGCAGCGCCAGAGTCGCGGTCAGCGTGAGGATGATCCTCGACTTGGGAACGCCGAATTGCAGGGCCAGCGTATCGAGCAGGAAGACGACGACGAAGAAATCGAAGGCATCGAGCGTCCAGCCGAGAAACCCGGCGGCGACGGCGTGGCGCGAATTGGTTTGCATTCGCATGCGATTGTAGCGGAGGTGCTTGCTACAATCGGCGCACCGAATGACTGAGCCGTCCTTACGCGGGAGCCTTACATCCTTTCGACTGCCGGATGTGCTGACGTTCCTGGCGTCGGCGCGGAAGAACGGCACGCTCACGCTCACCAGCGGCGCGCACGAGGCCACGGTCTTCTACGACAACGGCTCGGTGGTCTACGCCGGATCGAATCAGGAGACGCTGCGGCTGAGCGCCGTACTCCTCCGCAAGAAGAAGATCTCGAACGAGCAGCGCGATGCCATCGACAAGTTGATGCACGCCGAGGGGGGACGCTTCGGGCAGATCGCGGTGCAGCAGGGAGTGCTCACCGATGAGCAGCTCCGCGACTTCCTCAAGATTCAGGTCTCCGAGATCATCTACGACTGCTTCGTCTGGCCCGGTGGCACGTTCGCGTTCATCGATGACACCGCTCTCCCTCCCTACGCCGTCACGATCGCGGTCGATCTGTCGAACCTGATCATGGAGGGGGCGCGGCGCATCGAGGAGTGGGAAGAGTGTGTGCGCCTTCTTCCGGACAGCTCCGTGGTTTTCAAAGTCGTCTCGAATCCCGACGCGGAGAAGATCACGCTTTCGCTCGACGAGTGGAAGGTCCTCTTCCTCATCAATGGACGCCGCAAGCTCGGCGAGCTGGCGAAGGAAGCGGACGAAGAGCCGCTTCATGTCTATCGCGTGGTCTACGGTCTCTTCGGCAACAAGCTGATCGAGCCGATGATCCACGTTCCGGCACCCGACGACACGAGCCGCACGAGGCCGGCCATGGCGCCGCTGGAAGAGACGATGCGCCAGAAGCCGGCGACGTTCAGCGCCGACTCGACGGTCCGCGAAGTCGACGACGACACGAACCTCCTCGTCTCCACCGGCGCGAAGCTTTCGTACAAGGACGTGGTCAAGCCGACGATCGCGCAGCTCACGATCATGACCGGCGAAGATGCAGGCCTGATGTTTCCGATGACGGAGCCGGAGTACCTGATCGGCCGCCAGCGCGACAACCAGATCTCCCTCCCCGACCTCGGCGTTTCCGGTCACCACGTCCGCATCTACCGAGGACCGGACGGATACGCCATCGAGGACCTGAAGAGCCGCAACGGCACCTGGCTCAACGGAGCACGCACGTTCCACACGCTGCTGCAGAACGGCGACGTGATCCGCATCGGGGCAACCGAGATGCGCTACGAGATCCTGTACGACGGGAAGCTGCCGGTGACGGCGGCGTAGTTGCGGGGTCTGGGGTTGCGCAGTCTCGAAGTGAACTCAGCTCACACGACAGCGGACGCCGTAGCAGGTCAGCTGGCCGCGTATCGTCGGATAAGAACCAGATCGTGACACCGCTGCAGCCACCTGCCGCCGGAGTGAGCGAAGTTGGTTGAGGGGTGCTCATTTCACGCCGTCGCGGAGTTGTTGCACGTGGACAGCGCGAATTGAAGAGCGCCCCTCCGTTAAGGTCGAATCGCTGTAAGACAGAGCCGGCAATCCAAGGGAGGCGCGCGCCTGATCGAGTGCGGTGCGAAGATCTCTCACGTGCGCAGCCCTGATGGTCGATCCAACTGTAATTGTGGGGTCAACAAAGTCGTATGGCTGCAGCAACGCAAGGCTACGAACCGCACCCACAGCCTGCCGCAACTGCGTCAGGTGGCTCGCATTGACACGGGATACGCCGGCCTGAAGAGGGTCGTTGGAGAAAATAACCGTGGTGGCGAGATCGCGGTTGCTCGCCGGAGACACGTTCGCGCCAGAATCGACGGCCCGCACCACATAGAGATAGGCCGTATCGGCGCCCGGCGGATTGTCAGTAAAGGCTGGTCCCGTGGCGGTTCCGATCGTGGAAAAGCCTGTTCCGGAGCTTCTCTGGATCTGATACGAGACCGCGCCAACGGAGTTCACCCAGGTCAGATCGACCGTGGCTGACGACGTTGCACGGGCCACAAGCGATGTCGGCGCCGCAAGGCCGCAGGAGGGATAGAGAACGCCAACCGAGGCAGCCGACGCCCTCGTCATCGGGGTCAGCGTTGTACCGGGGCAGTTGTTCCTGGCGGCGATGAAGTAGAAGTAAGTCGTACCCGAAACGCCGCTGGAATCGTTGAAGCTGGTCGATGTCAGACCAGACACCAGCGGGGAGCCATTTGGAAAGGAGGCCGTCGTGGAGCGATAGACAGAGTAGGTACCTGACGTGGCGTTCGTACCCCAGCCGGATGGGGCAGTCCATGACACCTGAACGCCGGTGGTGGGACACGACGTGCTTACGCCGGGAGAGGCGACCTGGGCGGGCGAGGAGCAGTTCACAATCGCCGCCGACGACACGTCCTCTGCCCGGGACGGCGACGTCGTATCGGCGACCGGAAAGAAGTTACGCGAGTCCACCCAGAACGGGTGCACTACGCGATTGGCCGCGACCACCCCAGCGTAGTCACCGTATTGGTTGCCGTTGCTCGAGGCATTGTCGGTGCTGCTCTCATTGGAATAGCTCACGTTGTTGCGAAACGCACTTCCGCTATCGGTGATCCGGATGTTCGGCTCAAATGACACGCCACCATTGGAGGACCGCGCGTAGTACACCTGCGTCTTGCGGTTATTGGCATCGGCTCTGGTGTCGTACCAGGACACGTTCACCGAGCCATCGGTTTGATCGACCGACAACCAGGGAAACAACTGCGTGGCAGTTCCGGTATCGTCGTTGACCTTGACTCGCGCCGACCATGAGGCACCTCCGTTGGACGAACGAGCCACATAGGTGTTCAGATCCGTCCCGCTCGTGGTTCCCGCCGGGAAATCGTTGAACGCGACATACAGAGTGCCGAAATATGAGGAGGCCGGGTTCGAGTCGATACCCAGCGATCCGAAGGCGTTGATCCCGCGATCATTCTGCGCGGGCAGATCGTTGTTTGGTCCAAACGAGCCGAGGGCCATCGACGCGACCGCAACGGGGGACGACCAAGTGTTGCCGCCATCCACGGACTTGGAGAAGACGATCTTTTCCGGAGTCAGCCGGTTCCAGATCACGTATACCGTGCCATCTGCGCCGACGACGACGTTGCCACCGATATCATCTCCTGTAGCCTGCTCCGAAGGCGTCAGCGCCTTGCTCGCGGAATTATTGTTTTCGTTGGTTTCCGCCACGGAATTGTTGTAGTCCAGATCCCACTGCAACGTGTGCGTACCCGCCGCGGCTGTCCAGCCCGCATTACACCACCAATTCCACGCGCTACCCGGCGCTGCCAATTGGCTGCCACTGCAATACGCCGATCCGTCCAACAACGCGCGGATGGTCGCAGTTATGCTGCTTCCTGACCCCGTCACCTGCCAGTCCATATAGAAATAAACCGTCTGGCCCACGGTGGGTTGATCCACTTCGGTGCCGCCGTTCGAAACCGCTGTCCTCAGATACGCACGCTGTGCGGCGATGTCGAGGCCCGATCCCGAGAGGGTCTTCGCGGCCGAGTTGTTGTTTTCGTTCGTCTCGGCGACGGCATTGTTGTAATCGAGGTCCCATTGCAGCGTGTGGGTGCCTGCCGTGGCAGTCCAGCCCGTACTACACCACCCATTCCATGAGCTCCCCGGTGCCGCCAATTGGCTGCCGCTGCAATATGTCGATCCGTCCAACAGCGCGCGGTTGGTCGCAGTTATGCTGCTGCCCGATCCGGTCACCTGCCAGTCCATGTAGAAATAGACGGTCTGCCCGACGGTGGGCTGATCCACTTCGACGCCGCCATTCGAAGCCGCTGTCCTTAGATAGGCGCGCTGCGCCACAATATCCAGTCCCGATGCCGACAACGCCTTCGAGGCCGAGTTATTGCTTTCGTTCGTCTCCGAAACCGCGTTGTTGTAGTCGAGGTCCCATTGCAGGGTATGCGTTCCGGCAGTGGCCACCCACCCTGCATTACACCACCCGTTCCATGACGTACCCGGCGCTGCCGCCTGGCTGCCGCTGCAATACGTCGATCCGTCCAGCAGGGCGCGGTCGGATACCGTCACGCTGTTTCCCGAGCCCGTGACCTGCCAGTCAAGATAAAAATAGACCGTTTGGCCGACACTCGGCTGAGCGACTTCAATACCGCCGTTCGAAGCGGCCGTTCTGAGATATGCGCGTTGCGCGACGATGTCGAGGCCAGCAGCCGACAACGTCTTCGTCGCCGAGTTATTGCTCTCGTTTGTTTCTGAGACAGCGTTGTTGTAATCGAGATCCCATTGCAGCGTGTGCGTTCCCGCAGTGGCAACCCACCCTGAATTACACCAACCGTTCCACGCGCTGCCCGGCGCCGCCAACTGGCTACCACTGCAATATGTCGATCCGTCCAGTAGAGCGCGGTCGGTTGTGGTCACGCTGCTTCCCGATCCGGT
Source organism: Thermoanaerobaculia bacterium (assembly GCA_034664845.1). GTDB lineage: Bacteria > Acidobacteriota > Thermoanaerobaculia > Gp7-AA8 > Gp7-AA8 > JADGNZ01. The sequence continues at coordinate 22,198 of JAXDGW010000120.1, forward strand.
CACCTGCCAGTCCAGATAGAAATAGACGGTCTGACCCACTGTCGGCTGACTCACCTCGACGCCGCCGTTCGAAGCCGCTGTCCTCAGATACGCGCGTTGCGCGACGATGTCCAGGGTCGCTGACGGCGTCTCCGGTGCCTTTGGCGCGTCAGGAGCGGCTGGTGTCGCTACGATCCATGCATGCTCAAGAACCCCACTGGCTTGATCAGCATTGGAAATGTACAACGTCCAGTGAGGCGGCTGCCCTTTCAGCTCCTGATCGAAGAAGCGGTCGAGGACGATCGATGAATCGATCGTATCGCCGTCATCGTAGCCACCATCGTCGCTCCCTCCCCAGCCGTCCCACAGCGTGATCTCACGATCTCCGGCGACAAGCCAGACTGTCAACTGATCCAGATGGGGATGTTTCAGCTTGAGCGAAACCCTAATCGATCCCAGCTGCCGGTTCGTGTCGAAGCCCTCGAGATTGACATCGAACGCCGTCAGGCCTCTACCTTGGTTGTCGGAGGCGACGAGTGGCGACGGGGCCAGGAGAGTAGCCACGAACGGAACGCTACCCGCCGGGCTCGCCGTGCTGCCTTTCGCAGCTGGTAATCCCGGCAGGCTCTGATGTCTCACCCGCCGATAAGGCAACCCCAGATTCCTTACAAGGGCGGCACCGCGGGCATCGAGCTCTACAGGAATCCATCCATGAGTTCCGCCATGAGAGGCAAGCTCGGGAGGAAGAGGATCGCTGGCAGCATCGAATCGCACCACATAGGAACCGGCAGGCCCCCCGCTTTCTGTGGACGGACGAGGCGGGTCTGATTCGCTCACTGGCCGCTGAAGGATTGGGCTCCCGGCGACGGGAAGTTCCGCTATCGTCTCCTGTTGTGCGGAACCGGAGCCGGCATCACCGGACACTACCGCGGTCTGCGGTTGTGCTTCTTGAACGCGTTGCACGCTCAAAGACTCCCCGGACGTGAGGCTCGCGCTCAACGGTTGCAATGCAGCGGCATTTAGAGTTTTCCCAGCCTGCGTGGATGACGAGCCAGTCCGGTCCGCGTCATGTTGCAGATCCGGCGTTTCAGGGACCAGGGCGGGAGGTATGTCCACGTGTGGTTCTCGCCGATTGATAAGGCTGTCCGCAGAGCGGGACGGTTCGATATTGAAGGTATAGGTCCAGGTCTCACCATCCGACCGCTGCGTTCGCTTCCATTCCCCGCCGGGGGGCAGATTCGCTCCGCTGGGAACAGCCGGGCCCATCACCGGCCGATCCGTTTTTCCAGGCAATAGCGCTGAATTCTTTGCAGAAGGGACAGCGGCTGTTACAGCTCCCTGAGGAAGAACGACCGTGGTCCAGGAGGCGCCGTCATCACTGTGAGCAATGCGCTCGACATTCTTGTCATCCCAAACGACGTAGATACGGCCTGGATGCGAGATCGCCGAGGCCGGCCCGGGCGAATTGTCGATTGCAATCATTTCCTTGTCGTCGGAGTGGTTAGGATCATTGAGGTGGTCTACAACGGTACCGAGGCTTTGCCAGCTGTTGCCGACATCGGATGAGCGGGCGACGACGATCGAGAAACCTACTTTCGCATTCGACTGCGCATTGTTCGTATTGATCAACATGTAAGCGGCATACGCACGTCCGAAAGCATCCCAAGCAATTGCGGGATCGCTGCCGAACCAGTAGACGGCTCCAGTCACTGAACCCGTTAGTGCAGAAGGCCAAGGTGCGCACCGGTACGTCCACGTCAAGCCGCCGTCGCTCGATCCATAGAGAGCCTGCGTCCCGAGAGTGCCGGATGTGCCTCCGGTAGGCGATTGACAGGCTGCGGCGGGATCTCTATAGAAAGTGTTCGCCCCGGCGATCAGTTGTTGATCGTTGTTCGGATTCACCATGATCTGCGTTTCACCCTGGTATTTTTCGACGCCGCCGGCCGGAAGGATGTTGGTACCAATCGACGCAGAGCTGGGCCCGAACAGCAGCGCCTGTATCAATCGCTCAGCCTCCGGATCCGGAGGCGTCAAGCGAAGTCCCTCGCTGGCTCGCGGAACGGTAGCGAAGTTTCCCAGACCCTTCGCCCGCTGAATTGCTCGCCACAATTTGCTCTCACATTCAATCGCGGGGAAAGCCTCCATCATTGAACGATGCTCGATGCGCCACCTCTCGAACGTCGCAATAGGGTCTTCCTGCGCCGAGTTCGCGATTTCCACGAGGTCTTGCGTAAGAACAATTCCGCTGCACTCTGCAACTTCCGGGACGTTGAGGAGCATCACCGGCTTCGAGAGTTGCGCCCCTGCAGGTGCCGCGAGGCCGGCAACACAAGCGGCAATGAGTGCGAACGCGAATCGACGGGAGTCTGTCATGTCTGCTCCTTCTTCCGAACCTGGACCGTGGTCGTTCCGAAGGCGTGACCCTGCGGTACGTCGACAATGAATGGAGGACGCCGCGTTTTCGCGCGGCCTTAAGCATGGGTGGAGTTGCCGCTGATGGTACACGCAATCGGCAAATCGCGAAGAAGAATTCGCTCGCGTGAGGGTGACGCCAATCCAATCCCCGCGAACGTCCGTAAGTAGAGCAACCCGAAGGAGACGTCATGTCGCTCGATCAGAACAAACTACTCGTTCGCAGGTTGGTGGATGAGGCGCAGAACGCGGGACGGCTCGATGTCGTCGATGAGTTGCTCTCGGAGGATTTTGTCGATCACACGCCGCTGGAGGGACTGCCGGGAAATCGCGAAGGCGTGCGGATGCTGTTCGCGGCGTTGCGCGAGGCGTTTCCCGACCTCAAGGTCGACATCAGCGAGCAGATCGCGGAGGACGACCGGGTGGTGACGCGCAAGACCTTTCGCGGAACGCATGGCGGGCCCTTCCTCGGGTTGCCGGCGACTGGGTCGAGCGTTCGATTCGAGGTCGTCGACATCCTGACGATTCGAGACCGGCGGATCTGCGAGCATCGGGTGGTGCTCGACAAATTGAGTCTGATGCAGCAGTTGGGGGCGATTCCGGCGTAGGGTTCAAAAAGGCGTTTCACGCGGAGACGGGGAGGCGCGGAGAAAACCCTGTCGCACTACAGGTGAACCATCCGGTCCCTTCCTTCCAGCGGCCTGAGCGCGATATAACGCGCGGTCATGCTGAAGAACTGTACCGCCGCTCTCTTTCTCATCGTTGCAACGTCCGCGTTCGCGCAGGACGTCAAGACCACGCCGCAGCCGAAGCCGACGATTCGTGAGCTGACGCTCGAGAACATCTTCGATCCGAAAGGGAAAGTCTCGTTTGGCGGGACGCCGCAGGGCGGCTTCGTCTGGCTCGACGACAAGACGTTCGCCTGGCCGCGCACGGAAGATGGCAAAGTTGTCGAGCAGGCGGTGATCGAGAGCGAGACGGGCACCCAGCGCGTGCTCTTCAGCGCTGCGAAGCTCGAAGCAGCGGCGAAGAAGATCGCCGGCGTCACCGCTGACGAGGCGACAGGGTTCACCAAACAGCGGAACTGGAACTTCAGCCCGAACAAGAAGAGCGTTCTGCTGACGATCGCGAATGACGTCTATCTCTACACGTTTGACAGCGACTCGATGACGCGGCTCACCTCCTCGCCGGGCGCGAAAGAGGAAGTGACGTTCAGTCCTGACGGGCGGTCGGTTTCGTTCGTTCGCGACAACAACATCTACGTCGTCGACGTCGCCACGCAGCGCGAGCGGCAGCTCACCACCGACGGCAACGAGAACATCCAGAACGGCATCCTCGACTGGGTTTATCAGGAAGAGGTGTACGGCCGCGGCAACTTCCGCGCGTACTGGTGGAGCCCTGATTCCTCGCATATCGCCTATCTGCAGCTTGACGAGCGGCCGGTGAAGCATTTCGCGGTCGTCGATCACATCCCCTACCAGCAGAACGTGGAGTCGGAGCTCTACCCAAAAGCGGGCGCGCCGAATCCGGGCGTGAAGCTTTTCACGGTCCGGGCTGCGGGCGCGGCGCCACACGAGGTGAGCACCGAGAGCTACAGCAGCGGCGACTTCCTCATCGTGCTCGTCGACTGGTCGCCGGACAGCTCCAAGGTGATGTACCAGGTGCAGAACCGCGAGCAGACCTGGCTCGATCTCGATGCCGCCGAAGTGCGTGGCGGCGGCGCGCCGAAGACGCTGTTTCGTGATTCGACCAAAGCGTGGACCGAGCCGACCGGCAATCCGGTGTGGCTCAAGGACGGATCGTTCCTCTGGCTCAGCGAGCGGAGCGGCTTCAAGCACCTTTATCAATACGCCGCCGACGGCAAGCTCATTCGGCAGATCACGTCGGGACCGTGGGAAGTGCGGACGCTGCACGGCATCGACGGCGCCAACGAGTGGATCTATTTCTCCGGCACCGAGCGTTCCGTCCTCGGCTCCGATCTCTATCGCGTCAAGCTCGACGGGAGCGGACTCAAACGCCTCTCCGATACGCCCGGCCAGCACAGCGCGAACTTCAATCCGTCGCTGACGTCGTATCTCGATACGTTCTCCGATGCGTCCACTCCCCCATCGACAACGCTGCGCCGCAACGACGGGACGAGTGTGCGCGTCATCGACGCAAATGAGGCGCCGCTGATGCGCAATCTCAACATCGCCAAACCCGAGTTCGTCCAAGTCAAGACGCGCGACGGCTTCGTGATGGAAGCGATGATGATCAAGCCGCCGAACTTCGACCCGGCGAAAAAGTATCCGGTCTACGAGCACACGTACTCAGGCCCGCACGCGCAACAGGTGCGCAACGCGTGGGGCAGCTCGACCTATCTCTGGCACCAGTTCCTGGCGCAGCACGGTGTGATCGTCTGGATCTGCGACAACCGCAGCGCCAGCGGAAAAGGGATGGAGTCGGCGTGGACGTCGTACAAGCGGATGGGCGAAGGCGAGTTGCGCGATCTCGAGGATGGGCTGAAGTGGCTGGAGTCGCAGCCGTACGTCGATTCGTCGCGCGTTCTCCTCAACGGCTGGAGCTACGGCGGCTTCATGACGTCGTACGCGCTGACGCACAGCACGATGTGGAGCGCCGGCATCTCTGGCGGCACGGTCACCGACTGGCGCGACTACGACTCGATCTACACCGAGCGCGTGATGTTGATGCCGCAGAACAACCCCGAGGGCTACAAAGCGACGGCGCCGCGGTGGGCGGCGAAGGACCTGCACGGCAGCATCCTCCTGCTCCACGGCACGATCGACGACAACGTCCACATGCAGAACACGATTCAGTTCATCTACGAGCTGGAAAAGGCGAACAAGCCGTATCAGTTGCAGGTTTATCCGAAGTCGCGCCACGGCGTGGCCGATCCCGCGCTGGTCGCGCACATGCGCGCGGCGATGTGGAAGTTCGTGCAGGAGACGCTGGGAGTGAAGTGAGGCAGAGATCAGAGACGAGAGATCAGAGATCAGAGATCAGAGACAAGAGACAAGAGATCAGGACGGCAATAGGCTGCCCTGATCTCTAATCACTAATCTCTTGTCTCTGAACTGCCCTGCCCTGATCTCTAATCACTGATCTCTTGTCTCTGAACAGCCCCCTCCCCAAACCCGAACCGCGTTCCGACGTAGAATCAGTGACAGTCGTCCCTTCGGGAAAGCAGGTTCATTCATGTTCGAGTCCGCTGCATCTACGCCGCGCTTCAAACCTTCGTTCCCCATCAAGTTGCCGCCGCTCCGAGGAGGATTCGTACGGTTCCTGCTGCGCATCGGCGTCATCGTCGTGCCGCTGATTCTCATGCGCGCGTGCCTCGTCACCTACGTCCCGCTCGATCAGATCGGGCTGCGGCAGGTCTCGTTCGGCATGAACAAGGGCTTGCAGAAACAGCTCGTCGAGCCTGGCTACCGGCGTGCGATCTCCGGCTACGAGACGATCCGCACGTTTCCGCGCAACATCCAGGCGGTCGAGTTTACGAACGATGAGACCGAGCGTGGCGCGGACCATCGCACGGTCGCCGCGATCAACGTGCCGACCGTCGACGGTTACCCGGTTGCGCTGGATGTGACCGTCCTTTATCGCATCGCCGATCCGTTTCTCGTCGTGTCGAAGTTTGGGTTCGGCCGGGGTTACGAGGACAACGTGGTGATTCGCTTTACCGACCCTGCCATCAAGCAACACCTCGGCGAGTTGCGTGCCGAGGAGTTCTACCGCGACCAGCGCATCGCAAAAGTAAAAGAGCTACGCCGCGAGCTGGCCGACAAGTTCCGACAGAACGGGCTGGAGCTAGCCGATGTCGTCGTCCGTCAATACGACTATCCCGACACCTTCCAACAACTCACCGAGCAGAAGAAGATTCAGGACCAGTCAGTGCTGACAAATCGGGCGCTGGCGAAGCAGGCCGAGGTCGATACGAGGCTGAAACAGACGACGGCCGAGGGACAGAACTCGATCAACGTGCGGAGCGCCGAGTTCCAGGCGCAGATCACAGGGCTCAACGCGCAGAAGGACTTTTACGAGCGCTCCAAACACGCCGAGGCGGATTTGCTCGTCAAGAGTGCAGAGGCGCAGGGGACGGAAGACATCAATCGAGCGATGGAGGGCGCGGGGTCGGACAAATTGCTGCGTCTGCGCAAAGGTCTGGCCATTCTCAACGGCATCAAAGGGCCGATTTATATCAGCGAAGATCCCACGGACATTACCCGGGTTTCCGGGAAGCATTGAGGCGACATGATGAAACGACTTCTCGCATTGCTCGCCCTACTCCCCCTCGCAGCCGCATGCACGCCGCACTCGACGCAGGCCACAGAGGTCGGTGTCCGGTTTAATAAGATCACCCGCTCAACCGAGACATCGGATCCGGGTGCGACGTATTTCTTCGCACCGATCATCAATGATTGGGCCACATACGACACCTCTACGCAAAACCTCGTCATGACGGCGAAGGTAGTCGAGGGCGACCGAAGACAGAAAGACGACCTTCGCTTCAAGACACGGGACGGAAACGACATCGAAACGGATGTCACCGTCCGTTGGAGGATCGACCCGACACAAGCGGCCGAAATCTGGCGCAAGGTTGCTCCGAATACTGTGGCCTTAAAGGAACGCCTCGTGCGGCCGCTGGCGCGCGCGTATGTGCGCGATGTGCTTAATCGGCTGGATTCCGAGGAGTATTACAACCCTGATTTGCGCTTTGCGGCAGCCAGTGATGCCACCAAGGTGCTGGCCGCACAACTCAAGCCCTATGGCGTCATTGTCGAGCAGGTCATCCTCGGCGATTTCTCATTCAAGCCCGATTATCAAAACCTCATCAATAAGCGTAAAGAGGCGGAGAAACAGGCCGAGAAACTCGAGTCGCAGATCCTGGCAACGCTGGAATCAAATAAAGCAAACCTGCAACAGAAGATCGCGGACCTGACCGAGCAACTGACACACTCGCAGGGCGATTTCGAGCAGGCCAAGCGCGCCGCCGATGCCTATGTCGTCCGCAAACAACAGGACGCACAGGCCACGCTGTCCGAGAAAAGCGCGGTGGCGCAAGGGATCAAGAAAGAGCGCGCCGCGCTCAATGGCAGCGCCGGCGACGCATACGTGAGCCTGCAGTTGATCGACGCGCTGCAAAAGAAAGAGATCCGGCAAATTCCGAAGCTGCCCAATGGCAACGTGATCATCGACGGTAATAAGCTGCTCGAGCAGCTTGGCGTCATCCAATACGAACAGAAGAAGAACGACCAGTAATGCTCAATATCGCGGGTACTGAATACGACTACGCGCAGGTCGTGTACGTTGTTTTGCAGGAGTGCGAGCACCGCCGCCGCGGTTTCGACGAGGCGGAATTCGATGCAGAAGTTCGCGCCTGTGCCGCGGAGAAAATGGGCGAAATCAAGGCGGCCTACGACGAGTTCGGCGGCTCGACGGCGTATTGGGAGGCGCTCGACAAAGAGGTCGAGGAAGTCGTCGTGCCTCAGTACCTGGCGGCCGCGCGCGACGAGACGGAACTGGAGCGAAACAACTTCTATATCTGGCGTGGCGGCGATTTAGCGGCGCGGTTCGTATTCGCCCTGATCGGCCTTTTCATCGGCAGCATCATCATCGCGCTCCCCTTCGTCCCGATCTTCGAAGATATGTTCGCCATCGCGCTCATGGGGGGTGGATTTCTCTATCCCGACTTGAAGCGCTTCATGTTCGAGCGGCGCTACATGAAGGTACTCAACCGCATCGTCAGCGACAGCGCGCGCTATCAGGAGAATGCCCAGCTGCACTACATGACGTCGCAAGACATCCAAAAGTCGTTCGAGCCGTCCAACCCGCGGCGCTTGCCGCCATGAGCAGGGATCGATGACTCCGATCGATTCGCTGCTTCAATACAACGGAATGATGGTCTCTTACGCCGGCAGCGCGGAAGATGTGATGCTGCGCCGGTTCTTTGGCGAACAGGCCTCCGGGTTTTACCTCGACATCGGCGCGCACGATCCAGTGCTTGGCTCGGTGACGCATCACTTTGCACTGTCGGGATGGCAGGGAGTCAACATCGAGCCATTACCGGAGTTCTTTCGGCGGCTGGTGGCTGCGCGTCCGAACGACATCAATCTCAATGTGGCAGTCTCCGACGATTTCGGAGCTCTGGATCTCATTGTCAACCATACAGAGCCTGGACTGAGCACAATGACCGGCGAGCTCGCGGACGGCTATGCCCGCGCCGGTCACAAGCTTGAACGAATTCAGGTCCCCGCTCGCCCACTCGCCGATATCGTCCGCGAGCATTGCCCCGACCGCACCGTCGATTTTCTCAAGATCGACGCGGAGGGACATGAACTGGAGATTCTGCGCGGAGTCGATCTCTCAGCCTGGCGTCCGCGAATCATCCTGATCGAAGCGGGTTATAAGCCGGAAACGTGGACTCCGATCCTTCTGAGCGCAGGTTATGTCTTATCTGGCAGCGATCTCTGGAACCATTACTACGTTCGCGCGGAAGAAGCAGAGCGCTCCGGCCTTTTGCGATCCCCGGCCAATGTCTGCGATCGCTACATCACGATCGACCATGTGCGCGCATTGCAGGCACAGGCGGAGTGGGATTCCTTCGGACCGTCCATTCGGGCCATTGCCCGAGCTCTCAAGCGAATCGGCATGAACAATCCTCGCCTCAAAGCAATAGCGAAGAGTGTGACGCGCAAGTTGTTTCCGCGGCTGACGCGGGAGTAGCGCGCCTCTACGAGATCTTGACGACGTTCTGCGCCTGCAATCCCTTGGGACCTTCGACGACCTCAAACGACACCCGGTCGCCTTCCGCCAGCGACTTGAATCCCTCGGCGATGATCGAAGCATGATGCACAAACACGTCCGCACCACGCTCCCGGGTGATGAAGCCGTACCCCTTCGCATCGTTGAACCACTTCACGACACCTTGTTCTGACATACGCACCTCACACACTCATTTTGATGGGCGCCCCGGTAGCGCCGCTAAAATTTGCGTCAAATTCATCGCCGGCTAAGGTTGCCGGCGATGAAGGCAACGCTACGACTCGAGCCGGGCAGTCATCGTGATCTCAGCGTTCAACAGGCGCGAGATCGGGCAGCCTTTCTTGGCATTGCCAGCGGCGGTGTCGAAACCTTCCTGAGTTGCGCCAGGCACGTTGGCGACGACATCGAGATGAACGGACGTCACTGTGAACCCTGCCTCGAGTTTCTCCAGCGTCACCGTAGCGGTCGTGGCGACGCTCGCAGGCGGCGTGCCCGCGGTGGTGAGCTGCCCGGAGAGCGCCATCGAGAAGCAGCCGGCGTGCGCCGCCGCAATCAGCTCCTCCGGATTCGTCCCCTTCCCCTCTTCGAAGCGCGTTCCGAACGAATACTGGGCCTCGCTGAGAAGCCCGCTCTCGGTCGAGATCGTCCCTTTGCCTTCTTTCAAACTGCCGTTCCAGACTGCTGATGCTTTTCGTTTCATCGAATGCTCCTTGGCGCGAGTGCGCGGCGCGGCATTCTAGAACGGGAACGGCGACTTCACGCGTCGACGGATTCCAGGGGCATTCCTGAAAGTACTCGGGCGGGACGCCCGAGTACCCGCGGTCGAGACGACCGCACTCCTTAGGGGCGTCCCCGCCTCGGTGGTGATCTCCTGCCGTTATCCGTTGCCGTCGGCGGTCTTTGGGCTGATCACCGCGGAGAGCTCCGTGATCTTGTTGGCGGGGAAGCCGGACTCTTTGGCGTGGGCGCGGATCAGCTCCTCGCTCGGCGCGGAGTAGATGCAGTAGATCTTGTCTCCGGCAACGTAGCTGTGATCCCACTCGATGTCGGGGCCGAGCGACGATAAGACATCGTTCGAGTGCTTCGATGCTGCCTGCAGTTCGGCGGGGGTCATCTTTCCAGCTCCAGGGATCTCTCGTTCGATCACAAACTTCGGCATGGGTTCCTCCAGATAACGTTAGACTTCGATCATTTCACAGCCGCCTTGCACGGCTCAAGAAGTTGCGTCCTGTTCCGCCAGCTCCTCGTGGCGCGCTACGGTGTCCGAGGGGAGTTTGTCGCGCAGCCAGAGGCGCTCGACGATCGGGTAGGCGGCGACGAACGGGAGAATCAGGATCGCGCCGGCGGCGCCTTGCAACGTGCCTCCGATCATGATCGCCAGGAGCACCGTCAACGTCGACAGCCGCATCTGTGATCCGTAAACGCGCGGGATGATGAAGTAGCTCTCGACGAAGTGATAGAGCATGTACGCGGCGAAGACCAGCAGCGCTTTGATCGGACCGGCGGTCATGGCCAGCATCACCGCGGGAACAGTCATCGCGATCGTGCCGACAACCGGGATGAGGTCGGCGATGAAGGCGATCACCGCCAGCGGCAACGCGGCCGGAACGCGCAGCAGGAGCAACACCACGTATGCCCAACCGGCGCAGATGAAACAGGTGATGGCCTGGCCGCGCATGTAGGCGAGGATGACGCCGCTCATCTCCACGCCTGTCTGCCGCAGGCGAGGACGTTTGTCCTTTGGGGCGAGACTGATCAGCCATTCGAACGCCGTCCGTCCTTCGAGGAGCAGATAGAGCGCGATGACGAGGATGAAGACCATCGCCGTGACGATCTCGATCGCGAACTTGCCGGCCACAAGACCGCGCGTAAGCCAGACCCTCAGCTCGGGCGGCGGGCCGCCGTGGAGGCTCTTGAGGTACGGAGCGGTCATTGGGAAACGCGCGGCGATGTCGTGCTCGATGCCCGGCGTTACCTTCGACAACTCGACGAGCTGTTCACTCATCCGCGGAACGATGACCGCGAAGAAAACTGCCGCTGCACCCAGCAGCGTGATGGCGATCGCGCCGACGCCGAAGCCGCGGCGGACTCGATGACTCTCCAGGAAACCGACGATCGGATCGAGCATCACCGCCAGCAGGATCGCCGCGATGATCATCAGGATCACCGGCCAGAGCTTGATGACGCAGAGGCAAAGGAGGAGAGACAACGCCACTTTCAGCAGCGTCGTGAACGGGATTCGTACGTCCACTCGTTCGGGCATCCTGTTACGTAATGCACAACGGACGCCTCAACCCGAGACGTTGCGCTATCCTCCGTCGCGCAAACGAAAACCAAAGGAGCACACATGCGGAAACTTGCCCTGGTCATTAGCCTTTTTGCCGCGGTTGCGGCGAACGCAGAACAAAAGAATGTGCAATTGCTGACGAACCTCTCCGACTGGCAGCTCGGCGCGGTGATGGACAATTTCACGGCGTCGCTCGGCGTCCATTGCGATGCCTGCCACGTTCGCAACGAGCAGACGAAGGCTTGGGATTTTCCGAACGACGCCAAGCCCGAAAAGAAGACTGCACGGGAGATGATCAAGATGGTCATCGACCTCAACGAGAAGAGTTTTCACGGCCACACCGTCATCGGCTGCTACACCTGCCACATGGGCAAGGAGCATCCGACGCTGGCCGTCCCGCTGCCGGTGGCGCAGATCCCGCCCTCGAAGCCCGAGGCGGAGGAAGCCGCTGAGCGCAAGGCGTATCCAGCGGCGAAGGATGTCGTCGCCAAATACGTCACCGCGATCGGCGGCGAAGCTGCCGCGAAGAAGCTCGCCACTGCTCCGATGACCGCGAAAGCCTCACGCGTCGGCGGGAACGGACAGGCGATGCCGATCGAGGTTTACCGCTCCGGCGGAAACGTGATGATGCGCGGCACGCCGGCAGAAGGTCCCGCCATGGCGCAGATGTACGGGCCCACCGGCGGCTGGATGACCGGGCGCCAGGGCGTTCACACGCTGCCTGCAGTCGACGCTGCGGTAGGCATGGCCTCCGCGAGGGCGTACGAGCCGTTCGATGGGACGATTTCCGACAAAGCGCGCGTCGTCGGCAAGGAAACGGTCGACGGACATGAAACGTGGATCGTCGGTGCACCGATCGATGACCACACACGCCAGCGGCTCTATTTCGATGCAGCGACCGGTCTCGTGCTGCGCCGCGTCGTGACGATGGACAGCCCGGTTGGCCGGCTCCCGACGCAGACAGACTTTGAGGATTATCGCGACGTCGCCGGCGTGAAAGTACCCTTCACTGTCCGTGTCGCCAGCATCAATGGTGGCCAGAGCGCGACGCGCAAGTACACGTCGATCGATCTCGGTGCGGCGGTGGATGCGAAGCTATTCGAAGCTCCGAAGTAGCTGATTTTTGAGCGAGGGATCGGCCCAACACGACCGGGCCGATCCCTCCTGACAGCGCGCTGCCCCGCAAATCCCGTAGAATGAGCGGAATGAGAGTGGGGAACATCGAGAGGGTGAAGCGGCAGGCGCTGCGCGAGGCGGTGGCGGAGAATCTCGATACCATTCGTGGCCTCCCTCCCAGAAGTCTGCGTACGCCGCGCCGAACCTTCCGCGCATTCCTTCGCCGTGCGCCGCTCTTCATCATTCCCCTGACGCTGGCAGGCTTCGCTTACCTGACGAACACCGGCGTACCGGCGGCGGCAACGGTCACGGCGTTGCCGAAAGCAGTCGCCAGATCCACGGCCGCGCAACAAGCATCCGTCGTCGCCCCCCTTCTGCTGACAGACACGCTGGAGCCGGTCAGCGCGTCGGCGTTTCCGCTGTCCGTTCATCGAGTCGTGCTCGACGCGGGCCACGGCGGCTCCGACCCCGGCGCGTCCTCCACCTCGAACGTGAACGAGAAGAACGTCACGCTCGACATCGCGCAGCGGCTCAGTGCGATGCTGCGCAAAGGTGGATTCGAAGTCGTGACCACGCGCGGCGATGACCGGCTCATTCCGCTCCGCGAGCGCGCTCACCTCGCCAACGGCTCCAGCGCCGACATCTTCGTCTCCATCCACGTCAACTCCATCCCCCATCCGAACAACCACGGCGTCGAGACGTACTACCTCGGCCCGACCAACGATCCCTCGCTTACGCAGTTAGCCGCCGCCGAGAACCGGACGTCGGGATACGCGCTGGCCGATCTCCGCAAGCTACTCGACCACGTCTACGCCGACGTCCGCCGCGACGAGTCGCGCCGCCTCGCCAATGTCGTGCAGAACCAGCTCTTCAGCGGACTGCGCGGCGTCGATCCCGGACTCGAAAACTGGGGCGTCAAACGCGCGCCGTTCATCGTGCTCGTGGCCACCGACATGCCGGCCATCCTCGCCGAGGTGGGGTGTCTTTCGAATGAGCGCGAGGCGGAAATGTTGCGCAGCGGCGCATATCGCGAGCAGATCGCGCAGGCGCTTTTTCACGGAATCCACGCTTACGCCAGCGCGAATGACGCGCCGCAGAGGAAAGGAACCTAATGTCCAACGAATCCGAGATCCTCCACGTCGGGATCGACCTCGGCACTTCCCGCAGCGCGATCTCCGCGTCGAACGGCGAGCGTTTCGTCGTCGACAGTTTCGTTGGCTGGCCCGCCGACATGGTTGCGAGAAAGGTCCTCAAACGCGACGTCCTCATCGGCCACGAAGCCGTGACCAACCGGACGATGCTCGATCTTCACCGCCCGCTCGAGCGCGGCTTGTTGAAGGAAGGCTCGGAGAAGGATGTGGAAGCGGTGCGCGAGCTGCTCAAGCATCTCCTCCGTCTCGTCGGCGTCAGCTCGAACGGCAAGATCGACAGCTCGAACGTGCGCGCCGTCGTCGGCGTGCCGGCCGCGTCGCTGCGGACGAACAAGCAGTACCTGCGCAACTCGATGAAGGGCATCGTCGACAGCCTGATGATCGTCAGCGAGCCGTTCGCGGTCGCGTACGGGCTCAACGCGCTGCTGCACACGATGATCATCGACATCGGCGCCGGCACCACCGATTTCTGCGTCATGAAAGGCCGCTACCCCGGCGAGGAAGACCAGCGCACGCTGACGAACGCCGGCGACTCGCTCGACACGCAACTCCTCAAGCTGATCGAGGACCGCTATCCGCAGGCGAACGTAACGATCTACATGGTGCGCGAGTGGAAAGAGAAACACAGCTTCGTCGGCGAGCCACCGGCCCGCGTGATGGTCACGGCGCCGGTCAAAGGCGTCCCGACGCAGCTCGACATCACGAATGAGATGAAAGCGGCGTGCGAGACGCTGGTACCACCAACGGTCGAAACGATGCTCGACTTGCTCTCGCGCGTCGAGCCGGAGTTTCAGGAGCGCGTCCGCAACAACGTGATTCTCTCCGGCGGCGGCGGTCTGATCCGCAATCTCTCCAAAACGCTTCAGGACGCGCTCAAACAGGTCGGGGGCGGCAAGGTGACGCACATGCACGACCCGGTCTTCGTCGGATCCGACGGCGGCCTGGCGCTGGCGCTCGACGCCCCGGACGAGGATTGGGAAAAGCTGACCGGGTAGTGACGGACTGGCGCGCCGTTCCTGTTTTCGGGATTGCTCCGGAGGGGACGTCGGCCACCATCAGGCCGAGTGCGTACGCCGTTCTCCGGAACGACCATGCCCAATTCGCTGTCGTTCGCACGCCCGAGGGAACGTACCTCCCGGGCGGCGGCATGGATGCTGGTGAGACGCCGGTAGACACGGTGATTCGCGAAACGCTGGAGGAGTGCGGCCTGGCGATTCGCATCGGCTCCTGGACGACGGCGGCGGTGCAGTTCGCATGGTCGGAAGCGGAGCGGACGTTCTTCGAGAAGCGCTGCACGTTCGTCGATGCAGTGGTGATCGGGCGCGATGTCTCGCGACTGGAACCGGATCATGAAGTGCTGTGGATCGATGCCGAAACCGCGCGCGGGATGCTGACGCACGAGTGCCACGCGTGGGCGGGCGGTGAGGGAGTGCGTCGGCGGTTAGCTGAGCTATCGCTTGCTTTTGGCTAAGCGTGCCTCATCCTCGCGAATTGCTTCCGCCGCCATTTCCGTGAGCATGTCATGCGATTGCGCGAACAGCTCGTCCCTGCGTCGTTCTGACTCCAACTCAGCGAGAAGCCAAGCCCCGACGACTTCCTGCTCCGCTTCCGGTAATTTCGAGGCTTCGGCCACAGCTTTCTGGAACAGCGCACCCATGGAGTGATTCTACTATTCCGTGCGTTGTCTCAGGCCCAGCTGGTTGACTTTTAGCGTGAAAATGTAGGTCGGACTCTCTAGTCCGACTGCTTCTGATGTCGGACTAGAGAGTCCGACCTACGTTTCGGCCAGTTCCTAAAGACCATGACCTCGTTGGCCGTCTTGAACACGGCGTCTATTCGTAAACCCGATCAGGCTACTCCCGCTCCAACTCCTCCCCCATCTGCAGCAGCGCGTTCACCGTGTTCCAGTTTCTCGCCGTCACCGTCACGCCCAACTTTTTCTCCGTCAGCGCGTTGGACAGTTTCGAATCGGCGATGCCTTCCGTGAAATAGAGATAGATCTCGCGGGAACCGAAGGCCAGCTCCTCGGTCGGTGCTTTCAGACTCGATAACAGTTCCTTCGCTCCCTTTCCGAGCTCGCCGTTCTGGAAGGCGACGAGGAGGCCCTTCGGATTGCGTTCTGACGGATCGAGCGGGTTTGCCTCGATCACTTTTTTCAGCTCCGCGGTCGTGCGGAGGATGACGCGAACGTCGAGAGCGCATGCCTTCCGAATTCCTTCTTCGAGGCGGCGCACGATCACCGCGCGATCGGTGACGTCGCTGCGAAAAACGACGTTGCCGCTCTGGAGATAGGTGCTCGCGTCTTTCAATCCAAGCGAGCCGCAAAGCCTCTTCAAGGCGTCCATCTTCAGCATCTTGTTGCCGCCGACGTTGACGCCGCGGAGTAGGCAGATGAATGCAGGCATCGGCGAAGAGTAACAGTTCACAAAGTCGTTCGTGCCGGTTCGCTCGCGAACGGCTTAACGTGAGCGGGTGCATCGCTTGGCCATCGCTTTCACGCTGTTACTCGCTCTCGCGCTGGCCGCGTCGACCGCTCCGCCAAAGGCCGCGACGCCCGTCGATTTCGAAAAGCAGATCGAGCCGATGCTCAAGGCCAAATGCCAGCCGTGCCACTTCCCCGGCGGGACGATGTACACGAAGCGCCCGTTTGACCGGCCCGCGACAATCGTGGTGCTCGGAGAGAAGCTCTTCACGCGCATCAAGGACGAGGACAAACGCAAGGTGATTCGAGCCTTCCTTGCTGAGCAGAAGGCACGTTAGGGCTTGCCTTCAGGCCGTGCCTCTTTGCAAACGTGGAAGCTATCGCGCAGGATCCAACCATCGGGGCGGGACGCCCCGATGGCCGCGTGCGAGACGCACGCACTCCTCAGTGCTGAAAAGGAGGGCGGTCGTCTCGACCGCGGGCAGTCGGGCGTCCTCGCCCGAGTGCTGGGGCGGGCGGTCGTCGCGACGTCGTACGTCCAGCAAGACTCCTGAAGCAGCCTCGGGCAACCAACGCCGCGGGCCGTGCCCGCCGCGCGCGTTATCATTCCCTCGCTTATGGCCTTCGCATGC
Organism: Thermoanaerobaculia bacterium; assembly: GCA_034664845.1. Taxonomy (GTDB): domain Bacteria; phylum Acidobacteriota; class Thermoanaerobaculia; order Gp7-AA8; family Gp7-AA8; genus JADGNZ01. The sequence goes on from JAXDGW010000120.1 coordinate 38,959, forward strand.
ATCCGCTGTAACAAAGAAATCGACCGCTCCTTCAAGGCTTGTCCGCACTGCGGCGAGCCGATCACTGATTTCCTTCGCGAGTACGCCGACAAGCCGATCGATGGCAAGTACCGCATCGTTCAGCGCCTCGGCATCGGCGGCATGGGCGAAGTCTTCAAGGTCGAGCACACCTTTCTCGGCTCCATTCGCGTCGTCAAGATCATCCGGGCCCAGATCTCAGGGAGCACCGACGCGCACGACCGTTTCCTGCGCGAGGCGCGCCTGGCCACGAAGGTCCAGCACCCGAACGTCGCCACGCTGCACGATTTCTCAGCGCTTCCCGACGGCTCGCACTACATGGTCTGGGAGTTCATCGAAGGCGAGAATCTTGCGCAGTTGATCAAGCGCCGAGGAGCGCTGGCGCCGCGGCATGCGGTGCAGATCGCCATTCAGGCGCTTGCCGGACTCGAGGCCATCCATCGCGCCGGCATCGTCCATCGCGACATCAGCCCTGAGAATCTGATGATCACGCACGCGGCTGACGGCTCCGAGTTCGTCAAGATCATCGACCTCGGCGTCGCCAAGGCCACGGAGTCGGATGTGGCGATGACGCAGACCGGCATCTTCGTCGGCAAGTTCCGCTACGCCTCTCCCGATCACCTCGGCTTCCTCGCCGCGGGCGAGCGCATCGATGGCCGCGCCGATCTCTACTCGCTCGCCGTCGTTCTTTTCGAGTCGATCACCGGCCGGCCGCCGTTCGAAGCGACATCGCCGCACGAATACATCATTCATCACTCGCGCGATGAGTATCTGAACTCCCCCGATCTCGATCGCATCACCGGCAGTCCAGCGCTTCAGGCGGTCCTCGCGCGCGCGCTCGACCGCGACCGCAACAAGCGCTTCACCACCGCGCGCGAGTTCGCGGATGCGCTCAGCGCGGTAGAGCCTTCGCTCGCGGACGAAGAGCCGCAGACTGTCATCAGCACCTTCGATGCCGACGCCACGGCGCGTACGGAGAGAACCAGCGGTGGCCGCACGATCGCTCCCGCGACGACGGGACAAGCGACGGTTCCGCCGACGAGAACCGTTCCTGCGAAAGGCACTCCCCAACCGGAGCAGTCGAGCCCGACCGTGGCGACGGCGGGAGCCGTTCTCCCGGCCGCGATCGCATCGCCTGTTCCATCAAGCGTCCCGTCCAGCGCGCCCTCGGCACCGCCCCACGTACCTGCCGCGCCAACGGTCGTCGGAACGATGCCCGGCGCAGCGCCACGCCGCAGCAACACGGGACTCATCATCGCCATCACGCTCCTGGTGTTGCTGTTGTTCGGCGCTCTGGCCGCCTTCGCGGTTTGGCGCTTCTGGCCAACATTGACTCACTCGACGGCGACAACGACCACGACATCTACAACCACGACTACGACGACGATCGCGTCGGCCAAGCCATCGCAGACGAGTCTCGACGTCACGCCGCCGGCACCTGTTCTGATCGACAACACCACCGCCGCGACGACGACCGCGCCGCTGACGACAACCTCAATCACGGCACCCCAAACGTCATCGACCGCACCTCCAATCGTCACGCCGCCGACGACGACCCACGCGCCGAAGCCAAAACCGGTGCCGCAGGAAGAGGAGCCCGCGGCAGCCGAAGAAACGCCCGAGCCTGAACCGGAGCCTGCACCCGCATCCGTAGTCACCTTCCGAGAAAAGGGCGACGGCAATTCCAACGATGCCGCGCTCGCGGCGCTGCACCGGCAGATCGCCGGCGCCACGCAGGTCTATCTCTCCGGCGGCGATGCCGAAATGATCAAGCAACTCTCCGATGCCCTTCGCGGTCGCGGCGTCAGCATCCGGGAGGGATCGCCGATCGAGATCCGTTTCACCGGCTCCGTGAATCCGCACGGCTTCGGGCGCAAGAGCCGTTCCGCGAGCGCCACGGTCAAGAAGAATGGCCGGCCGATCTTTCAGTATGTGATGCCGCGCGAGGACTATCGCGTCGGCGACAGCCCCGCCGAGGCGTTCGCGAGGATCCTGGGCGAGGCGCTGGAGCGGTAGCAAATCCGAGCGTCTCGCCCGCCCGTAGGACTCGAAAACAACAGGAGAGTTGAATGTCGAACGAGCCGCACCACGACGCCCCGCCGCCGCACGTGATCGTCATGCAGATGCTGACCGGGATGTGGGTCGCACAGATCATGAGCGCGGTGGCGCAACTCGGCGTGGCGGATCACATCGCTGCCGGAACGCGCTCGGCCGATCACCTCGCCGAGGAGTGCGGCGCAAAGGCGGGGACATTGCTTCGACTTCTGCGGGCCGCCGCTACGCTCGGCTTCGTCGTCGAGACTGCGCCGGCCGAGTTCGCGCTGACGCCGATCGGTGAGACATTGCGGACCGGCACGCCCGGCTCGCTGCGCGACTTCGTCATCGCCGAGACGGCACCGGGACACTGGCTGCCGTGGGGCCGCCTCGCGGAGGCGGTACGCCGCGGCGGATCGATGGCCGCTGAGACGCTCGGCACCGACCCGTGGGACTACTACGCGCAGAACGTCGAGGAAGGCCGCTCGTTCGCGCGCGCGATGAGCAACCTCTCCACGATCGCGTCGCAAGACGTCGCCCGCGTCTACGATCCGGGCGACGTGAAACGCATCGTCGACGTCGGCGGCAGCGAGGGCGTTCTCCTTCGCGGGATCCTCGGCAAGGCACCCAACGCGAGAGGAGTGCTCTTCGATCGCGCCGACGTCATCGAAGGAGCGAAACGAGCGGTCGCCGCAAGCGACATGGCCGACCGCATCGATCTCGTCAGCGGCGATTTCTTCGGCGAGATTCCTGGCGGCGCCGAGATCTACCTCCTCAAGTCCATCCTCCACGACTGGCCCGATGACAAGTGCGAAGAAATCGTGAAGAGCGTTCATCGCGCCGCGCCTGAAGACAGCCGCATCGTTCTCGTCGAGATGTTGCTACCCGATACGCCGCAGCCCTCTCCGGTGACGCTAATGGACATGAACATGCTGGTAATGCTCGGCGGCCGCGAGCGAACCTCGGGCGAGTACACCGCGATGCTGGACCGCTGCGGCTACAAAGTCGAGCGCGTCATCCCGACGGGGGGGATGTTCGGCGTGGTTGAAGCGCGGCGCGCGTAGCGACGGTTTCCTCTGCGACGCCGCGTGTGTCGAACTCGCAGGAGGATCGCCATGCACGCTCAATCGCACGCCGCGCTCGAATCGAACATCAACGTCACACCACTCGTCGATGTCTGTCTCGTTCTGTTGATCATCTTCATGGTCGTCGTTCCCGTGATGGTGAACGGCGTGCCGGTGAAGTTGCCGGTGGCCAAAGGCGAGCCGGTCTCCGAGGCGGAACGCCAACTCGCCATCACCGTCAAAGACGACGGCACCGTCTACCTCGGCGCCGTCGCCGTTCGCACCGAGCAGGTCGCCTCCGAGCTTCAGCGGATGCACGGCGAAGAGCCCGATCGTTCCGTCGCTGTGCGCGGTGATCAGAGCGTCGCGTATCGCGAGGTTCTGAGAGTGCTCGATGCCTGCCGCAGCGCCGGTTACAACGATGTGCGGCTGATGTCGGAGCCTCCGCAGGCAGCGAACGCGAATTGAGCAATCGCCGAATTCGCGAGCAGTTCCATCGGGTGGTGGTTTCCGGATCGCGAGCATCCCGCCGGGCAAGGACGCCCGGCGGGTGCAGGCAAGAATGCCTGCGCTACGTTCCCCACTCCTAAGCCATCTCTCACGAGCTGACGGGTTCGTCGACGCGCGCGGCAACTGCCTGGATCTCGATGAGGAGGCCCGCCGTCAGGCCGGCTTCAATGCAAACCCGTTGTGGCCAGCCGGCACCAGTGGCAGCGATCCATTTTCCCCAAGCATCATCAAAGACGCCCTTGGTCGCGATGTCTGCGAGGAAGACCTGCACGGAGAGGAGGTGCTCCGGCAACGAGCCCGCCTGACGCAGGGTGCTATCGAGCGATTCGAGTGTCTCGGCCGCTTGCTGTGCAAAGTCCGCGTTCCCCGACTGGGCGTTCGCCACGACCCAGACGAGGCGGTCGAATGCGACCGCGCGCGACCGGCCAGGCGACGAGGCGGACAAACGGTTGATCTTCATTGCGGTGCGCGGTTCCCCTACCTTTTCGCGCTCGGCGCCCGCATCGGGAACGGCGGGCGAACGTCTTTCTGCGGCGGGTTGGCGGCGAGCTGCTTCATCGCGATGTCGAGCGCCCGTTCGAGTTGCGGGTCGCGGCCGGCGATTACGTCGGCCGGTGTCTGCTCGACGTCGATGTCGGGCGGGACTCCTTCGTTCTCGACGATGAAACCTTCCGGAGTCCAGATGCCGAGGTTGGGCGCGGTGATCGTGCCGCCGTCCATTAGCGTGGGGAATCCGAGGATGCCGACGAGGCCGCCCCAGGTGCGGCGCCCGACCAGCGTTCCGAGCTGCAGCTTGTGAAACATCCACGGCAGCAGGTCGCCGCCGGAGCCCGCGGTCTCGTCGATCAGCATCACTTTCGGGCCCTGAATCGACGCCAGCGGCGTCTTCAGGTCGGCGCCGTAGCGCATCGCCCAGTGACTGATCATCGGCCGGCGCAGGATGTCGATGTAGTAGTCGGCGACGCTGCCGCCGCCGTTGTGGCGCTCATCGACGATGATCGCCTCGCGGTCGGCCTGCGGGAAGAAGTAGCGCTTGAAATAGGTGTAGCCGGCGCCCGCGGTGTTCGGCACATACACATACGCCACCCGTCCGTTGCTCGCCTCGGTGACCTTGCGCAGATTGCCCTCGACCCAGTCGCGATTTCGCAGCGGCGTCTCGTCTTCGATCGGGACGACGTTCACGACGCGCGAGCCGCTGCCGTCGGCATTTGGCCCGACGGTCAGGGCGATGATGCGGCCGGCTGTCTGCTCGAAGCGGCTGTAGAGATCTTCCGGCGGTTTGAGGTCCTTGCCATCAACCGCGAGCAGATACTCCCCTGCTTTCACGTCGATGCCCGGCTCGGTCAGCGGCGAGCGAAGCTCCGGATTCCAATTGAGACCGCCGAAAACCTTCGCAAAGCGGTAGCGGCCGTTCTCGACTTTGTAGTCGGCGCCGAGGAGCCCGCCGGGAATCGATTCGACCTCGGCGAGTGAATCGCCGCCACCAAGCCGATGATGGCCAACCGACAGCTCCGAATGCATCCACATCATGATGCGGTTCACGTCCTGGCGAACGGCCGCGTCGAGGAGGAAGTCGGCGTATTTGTCATGGATGGCTTTCCAATTGGCGCCATGCATGTTGGGATCGTAGAAATAGTCGCGATTGATCCGCCACGACTCATTGAAGATCTCCTTCCACTCGGCGCGCGGATCGATCTTCACCTGCAGCTTGTCGGTGGCGAGCTTGAACTTCGCCGTATCGAGCTTGTCGCCAACATCGACGAGCGACCAGCCGTCCTTGTTGAGCAGCATCCGCTTGCCGTCCGCGGACAATAGATAGAAGCTGACCTTCTCGAGGAGCGTCTCCTCTTTCCGCTTCTCCAGGTCGAAACGCCCCAGGCTCGTCTCGTCGGCGCCAAAACGATTCGTGCCGCCCGATTTGAGATAGAAGACCTGCCCGCTCTTACCTACCTGCAGCAAGTCGTATCCGGCCGGCGTGGGAGGCAACGCGACGATGCGCTGCGTGAGGCCGTCGAAATCGATGACGACTTTGACAGCCTTCGAGGCCGCCTTCGCCGACTTGTCGGCGCTGGCCTTCTCATCGGCCGGCTTGTCGCTCGCTTTCGTCTCCGGCTTCATCGCCGACTCGTCGGCGCTCTTCGCCGCCTCCTCGTCGCTTTCTTTGGCGATCGGCGATACGACGCCTTTCGGGAGGACGGCGAGATAAATCGACTGCGTTGCGTGCAGGTCGGCGTTCGACTGCGCGAACCAATCCTCAACCGGCCCGGCGTCGGTGGAAGCGAGGAAGTAGAGGTACTTGCCGTTGGGATCGAAGACCGGCTGGCTGGCGTCCGTGTAGGGGATCGGTGAGCGGATACGACTTCTTTTCGCCCGTCGAGTAGAGATAGATCCGGTTCATGTACGTCGGCGTGTTGCGGGTGTAGGCGAGCCACTGCGAGTCAGGCGACCAGGAGTGATTCAGAACGCGAACGGGACCGTAAAGAACATCGCTCGAGACCTTATCGGCTGCGCCGGTGGCGACGTCAGCGACGTAAATCGAGCGCGAGTTGTCGGCGAAGCTGAGCTTCTTCGAGTCAGGCGACCATTTCGGATCGTCGTAGAAGCCGGCGCCGTCGATCTTGATCTCGCGCGGCGTCCCTTTTCCGTCCTGATCGCCGATGTAGAGGCGGTACTCGCCGCTGCGGTCGGAGAACCATGCGATCGACTTTCCATCGGGCGACCACGCCGGCGACCGGTCGTTTGCGCCTGGCGTGTTGGTGAGATTGCGGTCGTCGCCTTTCTCGCGCGGAACCGTGAAGATCTCACCGCGGAACTCGAACGCGGCGCGGGCGCCCGAGGGTGAGATGGCAACGTCGCGAATGTACTTCTTCCCCTTCACGAAGCGCGGGAGACTCTCGACCAGATCGGCAGCGACGCCAACTTTAAGCCGACTTTCGCTGGCATTTTTCGGATCGTACAGATGAAGATAGCCAGCTTGTTCGTATGCAACTTTTCCGGCACCGGCCGATGCATTCACGATCGGAAAGTCGGAGTGATTCGTGAGTTTGGCGATTTTCTTTGAGGCAGGGTCGAAGCTGTAGAGGTTGAACTCGCCGTCGCGGTCGGAACGAAAGTAGACCTTGCCGTCGAGCCACATCGGATCGGTGTCGTTGCACCGTCCGGCCGGCTGCGGCACGTGCTCGATCGCATACGTCGCCGTATCGAAGATGACTAGGTTCGACACCTGGCCGCCGCGATAGTGCTTCCACTCGTTGAAGGCATCGCCGAGGGGGACGTAGACGATTTTCTTTCCGTCGGCGGAGAAGACTGCCTTGGCCGCGTGAGGAACCGGGAGCCGGGTGGCCATCCCACCCCCGACCGGCACGGTGAAGAGCTGCAGATAGCGTGTCGTGTAAACCTCGCGCGGCGAGGAGAAGACGACGCTGGCGCCGTCCGGAGTGAAGCCGAGGGCGACATCATTCTTCGGATGCCACGTCAGCCGCTTTGGCACTCCCCCCTCGGACGGCACAACGTAAACATCGGTGTTGCCTTCGTAGCGCCCGGTAAACGCGATCCACTTCCCATCAGGCGAGAACCGCGGCCCCGACTCGATGCCGGGATGCGACGTCAGCCGCCGCACGCCCGATCCGTCGAGGTTCGCAACCCAGAGATCGTTCGCGTAACCGAACGCGATTCGATCGGCGCTCACGGCGGGGTCGGAGAGAAGACGCGTGTCGTGAATGTCCACGGCAAGCAGTTGCGCAGAGGTCAGCAACAGCGCAAGAAACAGCGAGGCGCGAAAACGCATGAAGGCTCCTTCAAAAGTTTTTCGGGGCACGTTTCGGACAGCGGGACTGTAGCGTATCGTGAGACTCCGCAGACGAACTGCTTTCGTAAGGAGTGCGAGCGTCTCGCTCGCGGGCCATCGGGCGTCTCGCCCGAGGGCTTCTAAACCGGGCGAACATCGCGCTTTCGCCAGAAATCACACCACTCCTCGACCGGGTGGTTCGAGCTACCCAGTCGCACTCGGGCGAGACGCCCGAGTGCCCGCGCGCGAGACGCGCGCACTCCTCTGTGTAGACAATTTCGTGTCCGAGGGCCTCCACCCTTCTCTCTTCTCTCCTTGGCGAGGCTACGTATTGTGGAATTACAGTCGCCGAAAAACGCCGAGGTAGCCTCGGAGGCATGAGAGAAACCACGACGCGGTATGACCTCGGTGCTGTCGAAGTCCGCAAGCGCGTGCATCTGCCCCACTGGGATGTCGAGCATGGCATCTACTTCGTTACCTGGAATCTGATCGATGCCATTCCTGCCCATGTGCGCGAAGAACTTCGCGCGCTGCGAGCCTATGAAATGGAACGGCTTGAACGCCTTCGAGGCGATTACTCGATTGGCGAGAAGCATGCTGTCGAAGCGGCGATCCGGCGGGCTTACGAGGAGGAGCTCGACAAGGGCGCCGGTCAGTGCCTGCTAAAGGATCCGCGTTGCGCGAGACTTGTCGCCGACGCCCTCGAATACTTCGACGATGTGAAGTACAGGCAATTGTCCTGGTCTGTCATGCCGAACCACGCACACTCCGTCTTCTCCTGCGTTCCGCCATACACCATCGACGAGGTGCTCCATTCGTGGAAGAGCTTCACGAGCAAAGAGGTCGGCAAGGTGCTTGGATTGCGAGGAACGATCTGGCAAGCCGAGTATTTCGATCACTCGATCCGCGGGCCCGACGAACTGCAGCGCACCATTGACTACGTCGCGCAGAATCCGGCGTCCGCCGGCCTTCGCGATTGGCCATGGTCGCGCGTCTATCCCGACCGCATCGCCGCCGTCGTGTAGGAGTGCGCGCGTCTCGCGCGCGGGCACTCGGGCGTCTCGCCCGAGTGCTTTTTTTTCGGAACGAGATCGCCAGAGAACCACCGAGGCGGGACGCCTCGCTGGCCGCGGGCGAGACGCCCGCACTCCTTTAGAATGCCCTTATGCCGGACGATCGATTTACTGCGGTTCTCCTTGATGGGCACAAAGGGGCGGCGTTCGAAGTGCCGTTCGATCCGGAGGAGCGATGGGACATGGCGCCGGTTCGGTTGCGGGCTGGGAGACTCGGGCATCGCGTCGCGGGCAAGGTGAACGGGGTCGCGTTCGAGAGCGAAGTCGTGGCGCGGTCGCGGAAGTTCTGGCTGCTCATCGATGACGAGGTTCGGGAAAAGGCGAAGCTGGAAATCGGTAGCACCGCGAAGGTCGCGATACGTCCGATCAAAGCGGTCATCAAACCGGCGGGCGACGGTGATGCGGCGCTTGCGCTCGTGCGCAGCATTTGCCTTTCCCTGCCGGATTCCGTGGAGAAGCTCGCCTGGAACGCGCCGACGTTCCGCGTTCACGGGCGGCAGTTCGCGATGTTCCTCAACAACCATCACGGCGACGGGAAGATCGCGCTGTGGTGCGCTGCACCTCCGGGTGCGCAGCAGGATCTCGTCGCCGCGGATCCGAAGCACTTCTACGTTCCGCCGTATGTCGGAGTCGGCGGGTGGGTCGGGATGCGGCTCGATACGAAGCTGCGCAAAGGCGCGATCGCGGCGATCATCGAGCAGGCGTATCGAATGATTGCCGCGAAGCACAAGGCGCCGAAGCGCGGCCGGGCCTCGGTGCTGTAGCGAGCCTACGAATACTGCGGCGCTACGTCACCGCGGCGCTCAAGCCCTCGCCGTTACGGCTTCGAATGGCTTCGTCGGCGTACTGCGTGAGCTGATCGAGATCGAAGGGCTTGGAGATGACTCGCGCGACTTGATCGCGCGGCAGGCGGCGGAGGATGTCGGGAACCGCGGCGGTCATCACCAGAATGGCCGGCTGGGGAGCGTCGCGGGCGGCGAGATGGTTGATGACGCCAACGCCATCGACACGCGGCATCATCAGGTCGAGGATGAGCAGATCGAACGCCTCCTGGTCGAGCTTCTGGATGGCATCGGCGCCGTCGGTCGCACCCGAAACATCGTAGCCGCGGCGTACAAACACCCGCGAAACCAGTGCGCGGATGGCCGGGTCGTCGTCGGCCACCAGCACGCGTAGCCTGCGGGCGGAGCCGGTCATGTTGCACGTCCCGGCGAGCGTGGGAGCGCCTGCCGAACTGCTGCGCGATGGGAGCTAGGCCCCGTAGCGCCCGTATGATTCGCGGGCGCACCAGGCTCTGCGTTTCCATCCCTCGCTTCCATCGTGGTGAAGCCTCCACACCCCGGCTGGCAAATGAGCCGGCGAAGTAGCCGCGAGGGCTGCAAGGAACAAGCCGGAGTGTCGAGCCGATCGCTACAGCGTCGCCAGCTGCTCCTGCGGATACGTCTGCGGATTCACCTTCGCATGCGCCTCGGCGATGCGGCCGTTCTCGTCGATCACATACGCGATCCGCTTCGCGTATTCGTCAGTCGGCGAATTGGCGGCGCCGTATGCGATTCCGATGCTGCGGTCGGTGTCGCAGAGCAGCGGAAAGGGGAAGTCGAACTTCTCCGCGAAATGGGCGTTGTCGGCGACGTTGTCGAAACTGGCGCCGAGGATGGTGGTGTTCTTCTTTTCGTACTCGCCGATGAGGTCCCGGAACCCGGAACCTTCTTTCGTTCAGCCAGGTGTGTCGGCCTTCGGGTAAAACCAGAGCACAACCTTGCGGCCGCGCAGATCGTGAAGCGCCACGGTGTTGCCGTGGTGATCCAGAACCGTGAAGTCAGGGGCTTCGTCGCCAACGTTCAGCATTCGTCCTCCTCGCAACGATTGAAGCGCAAAGCGAAGCTTGCCGGCAATCGTCACCGGCACATTCTAGTAGAGGTAGGGAAACGGCCGTTGCCATCACTCCTCTAGTATGGCCGGCCCAACACCTCCGCTCGTTCTCAATCCGGAACCGGAACGTCTCGAAGACACGATCGCACTTTGTCTTTCGGGTGGCGGTTACCGCGCAATGCTCTTCCACCTGGGGGTTCTCCAGTACTTCAACGACGCCGCCCTATTCGGAAAGCTGGATCGCATCTCGAGCGTCTCCGGTGGTTCCATCACCGCCGGAATCCTCGGCATGCAGTGGAACGCGCTGACATTCGATCCCGCCGGACATGCCACGAACTTCGATCGCCTGGTGACGGCGAGCGTGCGCAAGATGGCGGCAACCACGATCGATGTCGGCGCCGTGGTCTTCGGCACGCTGCTCCCGGGAACGATCGGAGAGCGAATCATCAAACGCTATCGCGATGTCGTCTTTGGCGACAAGACGCTGCAAGACCTGCCGGACCGGCCTCATTTTGTCATCAACGCCACGAATGTTCAGACCGGGTCGCTCTTCCGATTCTCGAAGCCGTACATCGGCGACTGGCAGATCGGCCGGTTCCCGAATCCAGGGCGGCTACTGGCCGAGGCCGTTGCCGCGTCGTCCGCATTTCCGCCTATCCTCTCGCCGGCGCGGCTGTCCTTTGGCCCGACCGATTTCTCTCTCGACGGCGGCGCATGCAACACGCCCGCGTTCACCGCGAACGTCCTGCTCACCGACGGCGGCGTGTACGACAACATGGGAATCGAGACCGCGTGGAAACGCTGCCGCACGGTTTTCGTGAGCGACGCCGGCGCGAAGATGCAACCGGAGGCGGACTCGCGCACGGACACAGTCCGTCATTCACTGCGCGTGAGCTCGGTCATGGACAACCAGGTACGCAGCCTGCGCAGGCGTCAGGTCGTCGACGCGCTTATCAAGGGAGATCGCAAAGGGGCGTTCTGGGCGATGTCCAGCGACCCGGCGAGTTTCCCGGCGCCGAGCGCGCTGGCCGTACCGCTGGCGCACGCGCGTGAGCTGGCCGCCGTCTCGACTCGCTTGAGTAGCTTGAGTGATGAGTTGCAAGAACGGCTTATCAATTTCGGCTATGCGATGGCTGAGCGCGGCGTACGAAGTCACTTCGACACGGCGGCATTCGCGCCGGCACAGTTCCCCTATCCACGCGGTGTGTAAGGACTACGACGATGGCTGACGCCCCGAAGCTCGACCGAAAACTAATGGAGCAGTTGATGTTCGGCACCGGCACTGTGCGCCGGTTCACACAGGACTCGCCGGTGCTGCCCGACGTCTGGCTGCAGTACATGGCCGAGGCCGAGGGTGAGAATGAGAGTGAAGATGAGGGCGAGGCCCACCCTGTCGACAAATACCCGGCCGTGAAGCTGCTGCTGATTCCTTTTCGTGAAACAGGAGCCGGAGACGTGAGACGCGTGCTCCACGAGCGGATAGTCGCTGACCGGTCGAACGATGCATGGCGCCAGTTCGGCCATAACCCCGACCCGCTGCCGCGCCTCATCTACAACCAGACCACGGTTGCGGCGACGCTCTACTTCGAAGACCTCGTTCGAGTTGTGCTGCCGATGACGGAGTGGTGGGATCGCGTACTCAAGACTCTGTCGCCGGAGAAGCTCGAAGACCCGGACGTGCGAAATCAGCTGGCCGAGGCGCTCTGCGATCCCGAGCACCGCAAAAGAAGCGTGGAAGAAACAGTCGCGGCAGCCGCCTATCCACCGGACCTGCTCTGGTTGATGCGCGTCGTAGGAGCGATGGCGCTCGTGCGGAGCGGCAAACAACTTCAACCCGTCTTCGCCAAGAAGAATGGCGTGGCCTTCGCGAAACCTCAGGACTGGAGGCCAATCGTCGATGCCGTCGCCGAACTGATCGCCGACCTGACACCCGTCGCTGATGCCACGAAATCCGAAGGCGGCGACGGCGCGCCGGTCACAATGGACAAGGAGCGCGCGCTCATCTACTCGGTGAGTCTGAATCGCCAGGCCACGCCGACCGTGTCCCGCTCCACGCTGGCGATCAAGGCCGATGCGGCCCGGCGCCTTTTCAACATCTCGTGCGGCGAACTGGCCTGGGGCATCATCGACAGCGGAATCGATGCGACCCATCCAGCTTTTCGTACGCGCCACGAAAAGGACGGCGTAAAGGATGTTCCGGACGACAATCACTTCGAGCTGAAAAAGGGCAAGTGGGTGAATCACACGCGAGTCGTGGCCACGTACGACTTCACCCAGATCGATCGCCTGCTCGATCCGGCCACTGACGAGCAGCCCGACCGGATCAAGACGCTGCTGGCGGATCCCGAGGCTGAACACGTTCGCGCCGCTCTCGCTGATCTGAACAGCGGTCTAAGGGCTGGGCGGACGATCGACTGGAAGGTGGTCGCTCCGTTCCTGCGCATCCCGCACGACTCGACGTACGGCGCCTACACGAAGGGAATGCACGATCACGGCACCCATGTCGCCGGTATCGTCGCCGGTGACTGGCGAGCGAAGGAGCAAGGGAACAGCACGCCCGACGATCTCATCGGAGTTTGCCCCGATCTGAAGTTGTACGACCTTCGCGTACTCGATGATGCCGGCCGCGGCGACGAATTCGCGGTAATGGCGGCGCTGCAGTTCGTTCGCTATCTCAACTCGACGAATGATTACGTAGCCATCCACGGCGTGAACCTGAGCCTGTCGATCCCGCACGACATCGCCAACTACGCCTGCGGCCGAACCCCGGTATGCGACGAGTGCGAGCGCGTGGTCTCCGCCGGCACCGTCGTCGTTGCGGCCGCCGGCAATCAGGGCTATCGCAAGTACACGACCGAGGAAGGAACGACAACGGAGGCGTACAACAGCATCAGCATTACCGATCCGGGGAACGCGGATCTCATCATCACCGTCGGCGCTACGCACCGGTACCGGCCGCATACGTACGGCGTAAGCTACTTCTCGAGCCGCGGACCGACGGGCGACGGCAGGATCAAGCCCGATCTGGTCGCGCCGGGCGAGAAGATCAGTGGGCCGCTGCCGGGCGCGCTGGTGGGCGTGAAGGACGGCACAAGCATGGCGGCTCCACATGTGAGCGGTGCCGCGGCTCTGTTGATGGCCCGTCACAACGAGTTGGTCGGCCGTCCCGGACGGATCAAACAAGTGTTGACGTCAACTGCGACGGACCTCGGCCGCGAGCGCTATTTCCAAGGCGCAGGGATGCTCGATGTCCTGCGTGCTCTGCAATCGGTGTAAAGGAGATTGACCATGGTTACGTTCGAAGCGGTCCGCGCAAAGTACGGCGATTCCATTCTGCTTCACTTCGGCCCCGACGATAAGCAGCAACTCGTCATCATCGACGGCGGCCCGCCCGGCGTCTGGAAGGACGCGCTCCAGAGGCGGCTGGACGAGTTGCGCGAAGAGCGCGGACTCGATGATGCCGAGCCGCTCGACATCGCGCTGCTCATGGTCAGCCATCTCGACGAGGACCATATCGCCGGCGTGCTCGATCTGATGCGGCTGCTGAATCAAAAACGAATTGATAAACAGAGTGCGCCCTACAGAGTGCGAAAGGCGTGGGTGAATACCTTCGAAGATCTGACAGGCGAAAAGACGGGCGGCGCGTCATTCGGCGCAGCCGATGCGGCAGCCCTGGCCGGCTCCCCTCTCGGCGGCGCACTCTCCCAAACCAAGTCGGGCATCGAGTTGGCCAGCGTCGGGCAGGGCCGCGAGCTTCGCGATCTGATCAAGGCCATGACATTGGAAGGCAACAAGCCGTTCAACGGCTTGGCGACCATCGACAGCGCGCACAATCCGGCCACGATCGAAGGCTTGAAGCTCACGGTCGTCGCGCCATCCCAGAAGAACATCGACGCGCTGCAGGCGGACTGGGAGAAGAACGTCAAGGCCCTGCTCAAGAAAAAGAAGGCCGCCGAGGTGGCCGACTTCGTCGATCGATCGGTTTACAACCTCTCCAGCATCGTCGTCCTCGGAGAGATCGACGGCAAGCGAATTCTCCTCACCGGCGACGGCCGCGGCGATCACACGCTCGCCGGCCTGAAGGAGAAAGGGCTGCTCGACGCCAACGGCAAAATCGAGGTGGACGTCCTCAAGCTTCCGCACCACGGCAGCATCCGCGACGTGAGACTCGATTACTTCACAGCCATCCACGCGAGGCATTACGTCATCTCGGCAAATGGAAAATTCGACAACCCCGACTTGCCTACCCTTCAACTGATCTCGGATGCCCGAAAAGGCGACGACGACTTCACGATCTGGCTGACGAATCCGACAGACGAGTTCGAGCTGCCAGACATCGGCAAAGGCGTACAGGCCTTTTTCGACGCGGAGAAGAACGCCGGCCGCAAGTACAAGGTGAATCAGAGGAAGCCGGCGGACCTCTCGGTCATCATCGATCTGTAGCGGCCGTTCAGCTCTCCACCAGCGTCCGTAACTGTCTGCTGGCCACCGTCAGCATGGCGAGGTCGACGCCTTGTGCGGCGCGGAAGTCGGTCATCATCTGGTCGATGCGCTCGACGACGCGCGGTCGGGCGGCCAGCCAGCCGTCGAGCGGGTCGCCGGCGCCGTTCGACTCGGCGAGGACGCGCGAGGCGATGATGCTCTGGTAGTTGAAGAGATCGTCGACCGCGGCGGCGACCGCGGCCTTCTGCCACGGCGTCTCGGCCGCGATCGATGCACCGGCGGTGCGCAGACGCTCCAGTCCGAAACGAGCGCCGACGCTGAAGTAGACGCGGGCGACGTCCTGAACCGGGCGGCCCGTGCGCGAAAGGCGGACGATGTCGAGCGCTGCTCCCATCACGCCGAGGCTGGCGACGCGGTAGGCGACGCGATCGGGAACGCCGTCCATCTCCAGCTCGCCCTGCCGCGCTTTGAGTGCGCCGAGGAGGGCGGCGGGCAGGATGTCGTGAAGCTTGTCCGAGATTGCGGCAATGGCGGGCCGGAACTCGCCAACATACCGGGCGGTATCGAGGCGGTCGTAGCCGCTCATGAGAAGCCAGCTGATGGCACGCTCGAGCAGACGTCCCACTTCGATCAGCATCTCGATCTGGACGCGCGCCGGGAGGATGTTGTCCTGCGATTCGATCTCGGACCAGAGCGAGCGGAGGTCGAACGATTCTCGGATGATCGTGAACGCGCGCGCCACGTCCGCCGCCGGCTTCCCCGTCTCCTCGGTCATCTGCCAGACGTACGTCGGGCGAATGCGGTTGATGATGTTGTTGGTGACGTACGTGCCGATGATCTCGCGGCGCAGCCGGTGGCGCTCGATCGTGGCGCGGTACTGCGCGCGGAGCGGCTTGGGGAAATAGAGCACGAGGTCTTCGACGAGCAGCGGATCGTCAGGGAGGTCGCTGGCCAGCAGGTCGGCGTAGAGCCCGATCTTGCTGTAGGCCATGAGCACGGCCAGTTCGGGACGCGTCAGGCCGATGTGCGCCGTGTGGCGCTGCGCGATCGTCTCGTCATCGGGCAGCCCTTCGAGCGCACGATCGAGGCGGCCGGCGCGCTCGAGTGCGCGCATGAAGCGGGCCTGCTCGTCGAGCGCCGATTCGCCGAGCGCCTGCGTCAGCGAGATGGCCTGCGTCTGTTCGTAGTTGTCGCAGAGAACGAGCTGCCCGACTTCGTCCGTCATCGACGCAAGCTGTTTGTTGCGCTCGTCGATGCCGGCCAGCTCTCCGTGCTCGATGGCGTCGTAGAGCAGGATCTTGATGTTGACCTCATGGTCGGATGTGTCGACGCCGGCGGAGTTGTCGATGGCGTCGGTGTTGAGGCGGCCGCCGCTCAGCGCGAATTCGATGCGGCCGCTTTGCGTGAAGCCGAGATTCGCCCCCTCGCCTACCACCTGCACGCGCAGCTCGCTGGCGTCGACGCGTAACGCGTCGTTCGCGCGATCGCGCGCCGCGGCATGATCTTCATCGCTTGCTTTGACATACGTGCCGATGCCGCCGAGCCAGAGCAGGTCGGCGCGCGCCCGGAGGATGGCTTTCATCAACTCCGCGGGAGCCAGCGTCTTCGTTTCGAGATCGAGGACGCGCGCGACTTCTTCCGAAACGGTGACGACTTTCGCGCTTCGCTCGAGCACCGCGCCGCCGGCCGAAAGCAGGTCGGTGTTATAGCCGTTCCAGTTGAGCCGTTCGTCGAACATGCGCCGGCGCTCGGTAAAACTGGTGGCGGGATCGGGATTCGGATCGAGAAAGATGTGCGAGTGGTTGAACGCCGCGATCAGTTTGGTGTGCGGCGAGAGAAGCAGCGCGTTGCCGAAGACGTCGCCCGACATGTCGCCGACGCCGACCACCGTGAAGTCTGTGCGCTGGATGTTCGTGCCGAGCTCGCGGAAGTGGCGTTTCACCGCCTCCCATCCCCCTCGGGCCGTGATGCCCATGGCCTTGTGGTCGTAGCCGACGCTGCCGCCCGAAGCGAACGCATCGCCGAGCCAGAATCCGTACTCGGCCGAGATGGCGTTGGCGATATCGGAGAACGTGGCCGTGCCTTTGTCCGCGGCGACGACGAGGTACGGATCGTCGGCATCGCGGCGGACCACGTCGCGCGGCGGGATGACATCGACGCCGCGATAGTTGTCGGTGATGTCGAGCATGCCGCGCAGGAGCGTCTGGTACGCGGCAACGCCCTCCTTCTGAAACGTGGCGCGGTCGGCGGACGGATTCTTGACGACGAAGCCGCCCTTCGATCCCATCGGCACGATGACGACGTTCTTCACGTTCTGCGCTTTCATCAGGCCGAGGATCTCGGTGCGGAAATCCTCGCGCCGGTCGGACCAGCGGATCCCGCCGCGGGCAACGGCACCGGCGCGAAGATGGATGCCTTCCATCGCCGGCGCGTAGACGAAAATCTCGAACATCGGACGCGGCAGCGGCAGCTCGCGAATCGAAAGCGAATCGAGCTTGAAGGAGAGATAGGGCTTGCGATTTCCGCTTGCGTCGCGCTGGTAGTAGTTCGTCCGGAGCGTCGCCTCGATCAGCGTGAGGTAGAGCCGCAGGATGCGGTCTTCATCGGGATTCTTGATGCGGTCGAGGGCATCCTCAACCAGCGTGCGAATTCCGCCTGCGGCCATGTGGCGGCCGGTCACGCCCGACGAGGCCATGCTCGCACCGCGAAGCGTTGCCGCGCCGAGGGCAGGATCGAAATGCGTCTCGAAAAGTTGAATGAGGAGGCGCGCGACGCCGGAGTTTGTCGCCAGCGTCTGCTGAATCAACTGCTCGCTGACGTTCACGCCAGCCTGTCGCATGTACTTCGCGTAGGCGCGAAGAACGACCACTTCGTGCCATTCGAGCTCGGCGGCAAGGACGAGACGATTGAATCCGTCGTTCTCCGCTTCGCGGCTCCAGACGCGGACGAAGGTTTCCTGGAACTTCTCTTTGATCGGCGAAAGGTCGTCCTGCAGCCCCTCGGCGTCGAGACTGAAGTCGCGAATCCGCACGATCGAAGCAGCGCCCGCGGGCTGCACTTCGTAAGGCTCCTCGGCAAGGACCTTGAGCCCCATGTTCTCGAGCCGCGGCATGATCTCGGACAACGGCACGGGCGGCCCCGAGTGCAGGATCTTGCAATGAAACTGGCGCTCATCGCCGCGATGGCGATAGAGATCGACGACGAGCCTGCCGGTTGCGAGCACCTCTTCCACGTGCTGGATGTCGTACACCGCGCCGTTTGCTTCGAAGCGCTCCATGTACGCCGCGGAGAAGGCTTTCTTGTAGCGGCGCTGCAGCTCGATGCCTTCTTCCTCACCATGGCTGCTGCAGAGGGCTTCGAGCAGGCGGTCGCCCCAGCTCCGCGCGGCGTCCGAGAGGATCGCTTCGATGCGCTTTTCGTCGGCCTCGGGGATCTTTCCGGGAGTCGTCCGAACGACGAAGAGAATTCGCGCGAGCGGTGCGTCGGTGACGTGCTCGTAAACCGCCGTGTCCTGTCCGCCGAAATTTTCTTCGAGGATCTGTTTCGCCTTCTCGCGAAACTCGGCCGTGTTCTGATCGCGCGGAACGTAGACGTAGCAGGAGATGAAGCGCTCGAAGACGTCCTTGCGCGTGAAGAGCGCCACACGATGGCGTTCCTGCAGCAACAGAATGCCGCGCGCAATCTCGTAGAGCTGCGAGTCGGTGATCTGAAAGAACTCGTCGCGCGGGAACGTCTCAAGGATGTCGACCAGCGCCTTTCCGTTGTGGCTGTGAGGATCGAGTCCGGCCTGCTCGATCGTGCGCGTCGCTTTGAG
This sequence comes from Thermoanaerobaculia bacterium, assembly GCA_034664845.1. Classification (GTDB taxonomy): domain Bacteria; phylum Acidobacteriota; class Thermoanaerobaculia; order Gp7-AA8; family Gp7-AA8; genus JADGNZ01. Next base: position 57,574 of record JAXDGW010000120.1, read on the forward strand.
CCGGAGCATCGGAATCTCGCGCACGCTGCGGCTGTACGCGGCGGAGGTGAAGAGCCCGAGGAAGCGGTCCTCACCGATCAGATTGCCCTTGTCGTCGTAGCGCTTGATGCCGATGCGGTCGAGCGGAACGGGGCGGTGAACCGTGCTGCGGCTATTCGCCTTCGTGATGATGAGGAGGTCTTTGGTTCGGGCGTAGTCGCTGAACTCGGTCGTGAGCGGCGCGGTTCCGCGCGCGGCCGACTCGGCGCGCACGTCGCGCAGGATGCCGAGGCCGCTCCCGGCGACGACGGGGAGATAGTCCTTCCCACCGCGCGTCTCGAATCCGTAGCGGCGATAGCCGAGGAGAATGAAATTGCCCTGATCGAGCCACTGCAAAAAAGCGCGGGCCTCCGCCACTTCCTCTTCGGGCATCGGCAGACCGGCGTGATCGAGCTCCGCTACGTCGGCTTTCAGCGTGTCCCGCATGACCTGCCAGTCCGTGACGGCAGCACGGACATCGTGCAGAACGCGTTCGATCGCCGCGCGCATCGTCTCGAGCTCCGCCTCGTCGGACTCCTGATCGACCTCGACGTGCATGTACGACTCGACGATGGCGTCCTTCGGCGCGTCATGCGTCGACGTCAGCTCAACGCGGCGGCCGGCGGAGTCGCGGCGAACACGAACGACCGGATGCAGCAGCAGGTGGATGTTCCGCCCAAGCCTGTTGACCTCGGCGCTTACCGAGTCAACCAGGAAGGGCATGTCGTCGTTGACGATCTCGATGACCGTGTGCTCCAGACTCCAGCCGGTGGCCTCCGCGGTTGGATTGAAGAGTCGAATCTTCGGCGCTCCAGCCGTGCGGCTCGCACCGAATTGCCAGAGCGACAGCGCGCCTTCGAGGAGCGTATCGAACGCGGTGTAGATGATGTCGTCCGGCGCTACAAGGGCGAAGTAGCGCCGCACGAACGCTTCCGCGCTGACGCCTTCTTCCTCTTTGACGCGCTTGTGCGCTTCCGTAGCAAGCCGCTCGACGAGATCGGCTTTTCGCTGCTCTGGAGTGATGGTCATGAACGAGGCTCCTGCGTGGTGTGATGCGGCGTCAGATCATATGACCTGCGGGGTTGCGAGGTCACGAGTCGCGGTAGCGCGGTGCGCGGTCGCGCGGTTACGTGGCCGCGCGACGGCCGCGCCCCCGCGAGACCGCGAGACCTCGCAACCGCGCTACCGCTAGAACGCCGCCGGCTCCTGGTACGTATCGAAGACTTCGCGGAGTGTGTCGCTGATCTCGCCGACGCTGGCGTAGACGCGGACCGCGTCGATGATGAACGGCATCGTGTTGACGTTGGAATCGGCAGCGGCGTTTCGAAGCGCCTGGAGCGAGTCCGTCACTTTGGCTGCGTCGCGCCCGGCTCGCACGCGGTTCAGCCTCTCGATCTGCTCTCCGGCCACCGAGTCGTCGATATAAAGCGCGTCGTACGGCTCCTCGGTCTCCATCTTGAACGCATTCATCCCGACGACAACTTTCTCGCCGGCGTCGATGGAGCGCTGGAACTGATACGCCGCGTCCCAGATCTCGCGCTGCGGGAAGCCGGCCTCGATCGCCTCGACCATCCCGCCGTACGCGTCGATTTTGGCGATGTAGTCGAAACAGCCCTGCTCCATCTTGTTCGTCAGCTCCTCGATGAAGAACGAGCCGCCGAGGGGGTCGACCGTGTTGATGACGCCCGACTCGTGGGCAATGATCTGCTGCGTGCGCAACGCGATGCGCGCGGCCTGCTCGGTGGGCAGCGCCAGCGTCTCATCGAGCGAATTCGTATGCAGCGATTGCGTGCCGCCGAAGACCGCCGCCAGCGCCTGGATGGTGACGCGAACGATGTTGTTGTACGGTTGTTGCGCCGTCAGCGAGCAGCCGGCGGTCTGCGTGTGGAAACGAAGCTGCCACGAGCGCGGATCTTTCGCGCCGTAGCGGTCGCGCATCACCTTGGCCCACACGCGGCGCGCGGCGCGGAACTTGGCGACCTCTTCGAACAGGTCGTTGTGCGAGTTGAAGAAGAAGGAGAGACGCGGCGCGAAGTCATCGATGTCGAGACCGGCCTTGATTCCGTACTCGACGTACTCCATCCCGTCGCGCAGCGTGAACGCCAGCTCCTGAAGCGCGGTCGATCCCGCCTCGCGGATGTGATAGCCGCTGATCGAGATCGGGTTGTACTTCGGAACGTTCTCGGCGCAAAAGCGGAACGTGTCGGTGATCAGCCGCATCGAAGGCCGCGGAGGGAAGATGTACTCCTTCTGCGCGATGTACTCCTTGAGGATGTCGTTTTGAAGCGTGCCCGAGATCTTCTTCCAATCCGCGCCCTGCTTCTCGGCAACGACCAGGTACATGGCCAGAGCGATAGGAGCAGTCGAGTTGATCGTCATCGAGACGGTGACGTCCTCGAGGTTGATCCCTTCGAAAAGCGTCTCCATGTCGGCGAGCGTGTCGACGGCGACACCGCACTTCCCCACTTCACCGGAGCTGAAGTGATGGTCGGAGTCGTATCCGTAAAGCGTCGGGAGATGGAACGCTGTCGATAGTCCCGTTTGCCCCTGCGACAAGAGGTACTTGAAACGCTCATTGGTGTGCGTGGCGCTGCCAAACCCGGCGAATTGGCGCATCGTCCAGAGCCGGCCGCGATATCCGCTCGGATGAATGCCGCGCGTGTAGGGAAACTCTCCGGGGAAGGCGACATCGCGCTCGAAATCGAGACCGGCAACATCGTTCGGCGTCGCCAGCGGATTCACTTCCATCGCGCTGACGGTGGTGAAGTCTTTCTTCCACGGCGCCTTTTTGGCGGTGAGCGGCGCGTGAACCTCGCGGCGCCAACGGGCTTCCTCGCTCCGAATTGCGCTTAGCGCGTCGGAGGAGAAAAGGGAGAGTTGCTCTACAGGGGCTTCAGGGAGAGGCGGCATCGCCGCAGCCTGAGGGACAGTCATTTCATTTGGTTTCATGTCGGATTCCATCTCGATTCAATCAGCAAGCCACTCTACCGGATCGCGTTCGGAAGGGACAAGCGAGCGGGTCAGGCGAGGCGAAGGGGGACGTGCTTCGCGATACGGCCAAATACCGCATCGCGCGTCATCAACGCTGCGTCGAGCTCAAGTGCGCACTGGGCGACGTGAGCGTCGGGGAGTGTCACATTTAGACCGTGCCGTCGAAGATTGCGCCGAAGACTTCCGAGATCTATCCAATGCGCGAGCGGCGTCTCATGCACGGGAACGTCTTGCAGCAGCTCACCGATCTGGGCACGTGAAGCCAAATCATCGGCTCCGCTCAGAACCTCGGAAAGCACCAACGGCGGAAGAAAAACGGGGACGTCTCCCAGCAACACGCGCAACGCTTCGAGCGGCCCTTTGCTTAGCTGATCGATTAAGACCGATGAATCAAGGACGACGGCCACGAAGTTCGTCCAGATCGATGTTGAGCTTGACCTTGCCGGCCAGCGCCTTCAGCTTCTCCGCGAACCGCATCTGCTGCGCTCGATCCTCGGGACTCAAGTCATCCATGGTTCGGGGCGGCCAGACCTTCTTCTTCTCAACCGGCGCCTCGATCGTCTCTACGTTCGCCATATCGCCATCATAAACGTCGCAGGGCCGCGCTTCAATCCCCAAACCTGAGTGACCACAATGGACGGGAGCCTCATCGAGGACGGCCGCGCAGCTCGTCTACATTGATGTTCAGGTGGATCTTGCCGCGCCACTTGCGGAACCACTCGACGACCTGCTGCTGCCTGAGGCGGTCAAACTCCTCTAGAACTATCGACTGGCGTTCAGCCCGGGGGGTTGGCTCTTTGCTTTGGCCTGTTCGCCCATTTTCATTTCGCCTTCGCCCGCAGAGACACTGTCACGGCAGGCGGCAAGTTTCAATCCATCCTCGGCACGGCAGGCCAGCGATTACGGCCACGCAGTTCGTCGATATCAATGTCCAGTTTGATCTTTCCCTTCAAAACGATTGCCCGCTGAAAGGCTCGATGCTTGCGCTCTTCGGGAGTCAACTCGTGCTCGGCGAGTTTGACTGGCTCCTGATGATCGGCAGCGCTTTCGTTGTCAGTGCTCATATCAACATCATAAACACCCCGACGCAGCCCCTTCAATCCTTCTTCGCCACCAACAGCAATCCCGGTCCGAACGGCACGAAGCCGAAGATCCGGTCGAGGGAGAAAATGGCGCGAACGGCGTTCACCAGCAGCCGCGAACGGCCGGCGCGGGCGACGGAGCGGAGCGCGGCGTCGTCGTTGATGGCGAGACGGGAGCGGCGCTTGTTCATCGGCAGGATCACCAGAGTGTCGTAGATGAGGACGATGGGAAATCCCCAGAACGCGGCCTTTTCAATTGTCATCGCGGCGCTCCGGAAGAGAGACGTCAGCTGGCTGCGCGCGTAGCGGCGGCGGTGCTCGTAGTAGTCGTCGCTTGCCGTCCAGAGAGACTGCAAGGCTGGAACGGTGGCGATGCACGTACCGCCGGGAGCGAGCACGCGCGCGATCTCCTGCACCGCGCCGGCATCGTCGTCGAGATGCTCGAGGGTCTCCCCTGTCGTCACGCCGGCGAACGCACCAGTGCGAAATGGAAGCTTGGACATGTCTCCGATGACTACCGGGATGCCGAGGTTCTGTTTGACGTGAAGAGCGGCATCGAGGGAGTAGTCGATCCCGACGATGTCGTAGCCGCGCTGCTGCATGCGCCCGGCGAGCTGGCCGAGGCCGATGGCGGCGTCGAGGATGCGGGCGCGAGACGGCAACTTATCCACCTCGCGGGTAATGATGCCGAGGCGGTACTCGTGGCGGGGGCCAAACATCTCCGGTTGGGTGCCCCAGGCATGGGTATGTGACATTGGCGCAGGACGGGAGCGCTCACTTGCAAAGGTCAGGCGAGCCGGTTATTTTAACGAGCATACAACAAGCCTCAACTGGGTGAGCGGCGTTGCAGGCATGGGGGCGCAGATGAGAATTGGTGTGTCATTGAGTCTTGTGGCGATCGGGAGCGTGATGGTGGCGCAAGCCGCTACAGACCCGTGTCTCGAACAGCGGGCGTATGTTCGCGGCGGCACCGGAGTTGGCCAATACAGCGTGAACCTGGCCGTGAAGAAAGTGACGATCGACGAGTTCATGGCGCTGCGGTACCCCGGAACAATCCGCTCGCAAAAAGATCTCCCGTCAGTGCGTAGCCCGCGCAATCGCCTCGGCGGAATCGAGAGCACCCTCTACGAGATCGAAGGATTTGCTACCTGCGGCGGATACGGGGGACTGAACAACTCTCTGGTAATGGAGTTGGAACACGACAGTGCAATCGATCGTCTGCCGCACCCGCTCTTCGGTTACTCCAGCGCTTCGTGCCGGCTGACCAGCCCGAATCGCGACGTGATCAAAGCGCTCGACACTTTCTGGGCTCCCCGAATCGGAGCCGGCTCTGGCTGCGGACTGATTAATCGCTTTGTTCGAATTCGAGGGTACGGCTTCTGGACAGACTCGGGCGTTATTTTTGATGAGAAAGATCCCCGATCCTCGGTTGCGCCGTCGATTTTCCCTCTGGTTGACATAGCCATCCTTGACGGTCCGGGGGGCAACGTCTTGACACCGGATTGCTCCGAGTTTCCGGGCAGTACCAGCAAAACTCCGTGCGTCACCACAACAAACGGCGGAGGAGGCGGCACACCGACTCCCACACCCACACCAACACCAACGCCGGTCCCGGCTCCTGCTCCATCCGGCCCGACGGTCGTTTTGTCCGACGACACCCGAGCGTTCCCGATCGCAATGAACAACGCGTCGTCTACTACAGTCCTTGTCTCAGTGGCCGTACCGGGTGGCGCGTCGACGGACGTCACGCTCACTGCCACGACCGATTCCGATGACCTCACCGCATCGATTAGTCCGTCGACCTTGGCCGCCCCCGGCGCCGGCGATGCGATCGTCACGATCAACACGACCACGAATACCAGGGCCGGCGACCACTTCGTCACGATCACCGCATCGGATGGGACTTCTTCATCATCCGCTTCCATCTTCGTCACCGTGCTTTGCGATCCGCCCTTCATCCTCGGCATCAACCAGCCAAAGGGATCGACCGTAAGCCCGGGCCGGCCCGCGACCCTTTCCGTCAAGGCTACCGGCAGCGGTCCCCTCACCTACCAATGGTTTACCGGTTCGAGCGGATTGGTGAACTTCCCCCTCGCCAGTGGAAGCTCTTCGACCCTCACTACCTCGGCGCTCAACGACACGACGTCGTACTGGGTTCGCGTCACGAACCCCTGCGGCAGCATCGACAGTCAGACGGTCACCGTCAACGTGGGAGCCGGGGCGACCTCGAGTCCGCGCCGCTGAACGATCCTTACGATCGAATGAGGCAAAACGCCCGGCCTAGTCCGGGCGTTTTGCTTTTATGATTCACGCACTCTGAGGAGACCGTTCATGAGAATTCGTTACGCGCTAGCGCTGCTCATCTTCCCAATCGTCGCCGCTGCACAAACCGCCCCGCCAGCCTCGACGACGCCGCCTGCACCATGGCACTTCGTCGTCGCGGGCGACTCGCGCAACTGCGGCGACGTCATCATGCCGGCAATCGCCGAGGGAGCGAAAAACAACGGCGCCCGTTTTTACTGGCACCTCGGCGATTGGCGCGCCATCTACAACTTTGATGAAGACATGGCTCAGGCGGCCGTGATGGCCGGGACGCCACTGCAGGTCCAGAGCTATCTGCGAGGTGCGTTCAAGGACGCGCTTGACAATCAGCTCAAAGCGTTCGACGACCGGGGCGTCACTGCCTTCGTCGGAATCGGCAATCACGAGACTACCTGGCCGATGACGCGAGGCGGTTTCGTGAAGGCGTTCAATGCCTATCTCGATCTCCCGGCCATCCGCGATCAGCGGCTGAAGGATGATCCGAGCGACACGACCGCGAGAACGTACTACCACGTCGTGATGAACGGCATCGACTTCATCACGCTCGACAATGCCTCGTGCGACATGTTCGACGACGCGCAGATGGCGTGGCTCAAGAAGGTGCTCGACCGCGACGCGGCAGACCCATCGATCCGCACCATCGTCGCAGGCATGCATGCCGCCCTCCCCGACAGCCGTTCGTGCGGCCACAGCATGGGCAACTATCCGATCCAGCAGAAGAGCGGGCGCGAGGTCTACGCGATGCTGCTGGCGATGCGCGACAAGAGCAAGAAGCAGGTCTACGTCCTGTCCAGCCACTCGCACTTCGTCATGGACAACGTTTACGACAGCGAGTACTGGCGGACGCACGGCGGCGTGCTCAATGGATGGATCGTCGGAACCTCAGGGGCGGTGCGTTATCGTCTGCCCGAGACCGCCACTCCCGGACCAAACACCCGCACCGATGTCTATGGCTACCTCCTCGGCACCGTAAACCCAAACGGCTCGATCGCGTTCGAGTTTCGCGAGATCACGCCGAAGGACATCCCCGCCGACGTCGTCAAAAAGTACTCGAAGAATTTCGTCGAAAACTTCTGCTTCGCCGCCAACCGCAACATCGGTCCTCAGGAAGGATTCTGTCCGGCGATGTCGCAGTGCACGATCAGCAACCCGTAGGTCGCAGGATGCAGGAAGGGCCGCCTCGCGGCGGCCCTTCATTCACATTCGTTTGGAGC
>JAXDGW010000121.1:0-37826 GCA_034664845.1 Thermoanaerobaculia bacterium
ATCGGAAACAGTCTGACTAGAGAGTCCGACCAACGTTGCCGCTACATAAAATTCCTCTCCGTCAGATTCAAAAACTCCAGCGTAAAGTCTTCCATCTCGCCGCGCGTCTGGCGCATGCGTTGAACGAAGTGGTTGTAGGCGAGCAGTGCGGGGATTGCTGCGAAAAGACCGGCGGCGGTATTGATGAGCGCTTCGCTGATGCCGGGAGCGACGGCGGTGATCGATGACGTCTGCATCGAGCCGATCGTGGCGAAGGCATCCATGATTCCCCACACCGTCCCGAAAAGTCCAATGAATGGTGACGCCGCGGCGGTGGTGGCCAGGAAAGGGAGGTAGCGCGAGATGCGCGCCGCCTCGATGCGCGATGCGCGCAGAAGCGAGCGCTCGACGCTGTCAAGCGAGCGGATCGTGGCCGCGTTCGCGTGCGCGATCTGCGCTTCGATCTCCGCGTAGCCGGCTTTGAACAAACCGACCAGCGAGGAATGCGTCTCCTGCGCCGTCACCGTCTGCACGTCCGCGAGCTTCTTCGCGCGCCGGAACGCGAACATGAATCGCCGCGACGCGGCAGCCGACCGCCGGAAACGAAGGGCGATCACGAAGATCACCGACCATGATCCGATCGAGAAGAGAAGCAGCACTCCCAGGACGGCCTTCCCCACCCATCCCGTATGCAGAAACGACGTCCAGAGTTGCACTGCGATAACGGTAGCACGACGCTGCGGCCGTGTGACCTCGCGAACGCGGACTCAGGCGGCCAGAAGCGCGTTTGTTTGCAGATAGAAACTGAGATCCTCGGCCGTCATCGAGTAGAGCACGCGATCGCCGCCGCGGCCGGTGGAACTGAGGAACGAGCTCCCGCTGTCGCGCATGTAGATCACGTCGCCGGGAAAATCGTGCGGCAGAGTGGCCAGCAGCTCCAGAAACTCGACCGGTGTCGCGGTGCCGTCGATGAGGACACGGTCGACGTCCTGGTTGGATCGATCGAGAGCGAAGGGAAGCATCGAGAAGACGTCGACGAAGACGATTCGGTTCGGCGCTTTCTCGGTGACGTTCCACGGCCGTACTGGCGACGCCGCCGCGCGGGCCAGAAGAGTGATGCGTCGGGAGTCGTGTCGCATGGCCGTCTCAGTAGTGGACGATGGCGGCGGCGACAGAGATGACGAGTGCGGCGGTCCAGAGCATGCTCAGTACGCGCCACGAATTGCGTCCGCCGCGAAGGTCCAACGTGGTCTCGGTTACGAAGAGTTTGATCTGTGCCATGGAGTTCTCCTTTTGATTGATGCCTGCGGGATGTTCGTGACTCCGACATACTCCAAGGCCGGTACCATGTCGGGATTGCAGTGGAATGAGTCACTTAGGGCGTCATCCCCGATTATTTGCAGTATGGGAACCGTACGGCTGTATGATTTTCGGACATGAGCGACGCCCCCATCCGCCAACGCCTCCTGATCGTCGATGATGACCCCAACATCGTGGCCGGACTGGCCGCCCTCCTCTCCGACGAATGGGACGTGAAGACGGCCCTGCTGGCGCGCGAGGCGCGGGCGATCTTCGCGGACTTCTCCCCCGACGTCGTGCTCCTCGACATGCACCTTCCCGATGCGAACGGCATCGACCTTCTTCACGACCTGAAGATGTACTCCGAGGCGGTGTCGGTGATCATGATGTCGGGCGAAGGGACCATCGACCGCGTCGTCGAATCGATGAAGCTCGGCGCCGAGACCTTTCTGCAGAAACCCTTCGACACCGGCACGCTGACGCTGACGCTGGAGCAGGTCTCGCGGATCAACGCCACGCGGCGCGAAGTCATCGCACTCCGACGTGGCGACTCGAACGATCTGGAGCGCCTTCCAGGCCTCTCCCCTGCCGTACAGAATCTGAATCAGCTTCTTGCGCAGATCGCGCGCGCGCCGTCACCCGTGCTGATCGAAGGCGACTCCGGCACCGGCAAAGGCGTGTTCGCTCGCCTGATCCACAACCGCTCGCCGCGGGCGCGTGCTCCGTTCGTCGATCTGAATTGCGCCGGCCTGTCGAAGGAGTTGCTCGAGTCGGAGCTGTTCGGCCACGAGCGCGGCGCGTTCACGAACGCGATGAACACCAAGCCCGGACTCTTCGAGATCGCGTCGGACGGAACCCTTTTCCTCGATGAGATCGGCGAGATGGACATCACCGTCCAGGCCCGCCTTCTGAAGGCAATCGAGGACAAGCGTTTCCGCCGCGTCGGCGGCATCCGCGATCTGACCGCGAATTTTCGGCTCGTCGCCGCCACCAATCGCGACCTCGGCAAAGAAGTCGCGGCCGGCCGCTTCCGCGGCGATCTCTTCTACCGCCTCAACGTCGTCCGCGTACGCATGCCACCCCTCCGCGACCGGCTGGAGGACATCCCACTGCTGGTCGACGTCATCCTCCGTCCACTATCGAAAGAGATGGGCCGCCCCGCGCCACCGGTTAGTCCGCGTGCACTGAAAAAACTGGAGAGCTACGCGTGGCCCGGCAACGTGCGCGAGCTGCGCAACGTCCTCGAGCGCGCCATGTTGACGATGACCGGCAAGGAGATCCGCAGCGAAGATCTCTTCCTCGACTCCGACACAGCCGCGATCGCCGCCACAAGCGGAGGCCTCCCCCAAGCCGACTGGGAAATCCGCCCCCTCGACGACATCATCGCCGACTACGTCACCGCCGCGGTCGATGCCGCGGGGGGGAACGTACGCAAGGCGGCAAGGCAACTGAAAATCAGTCCGTCGACGTTGTATGCACGGATGAAGAAGTAGGGTGTGGGTGGGAAGCGATCAATTGAAGAGCGACCCAAAGCGGAAAATCACCTTGAATACGAGTGCGGCAGTGGTGCCTTTTTCCTTGGTTTTCGACGAGATCGAGGTTTTTCGAGCATTTGAGGCGCGAGTTTGCTTTAACTTGGAACCGAGCGCTCCACAGGAGGCGCGTGCGCGGTTTGGCGCGGTCGCTACCGTCGCGACTGTCGCGAGATTGTTCCCTGGCGCTCGCGAGTTCGTAGATTCTCTACTGGATAGGCCGCGCGGCGATGGCATCGAATTGCCGCCGGCAGCTTTCTACGCGAGCGAAGAACTCAGACACTTCAAGGAGTTGCTGGGTCACGCAGTCATCGATGCCTTCAATCTCGCTTTCGCAGGAGCTGAGGCGACCGGGTCGCTGGCTGCAGAAGCGTATTCACAGGCCGCCGAGCGGGTGAAGGTTCCTGTTGATGCGCGCTTGATACCGAAACGCAGTCCGGCAGTCGTCGCTGCAAGCAGAGCCTTTGCTCGCCAACGAACGCGCCTCCTGGACATGGCGGACGCCAACGCTCGGAAACTGTTTCCCAAAAAGGGAAGCGGAACGAAGCACTCGGCACCTGAGTTGAAGTGGGAGATTCGAGCTACGATCGCAAGCGGGAAAAAGCGCGCAGACGCTCTCGCCGAAGTCGCGGGAAGGCACAAAATCGAGACGGATACTCTGATGGAGTACGTCACGGGCAAGCCGAAGAAAAAGACGAGGGACAAAAAGAGCCGGTAAAACAGGCTTCACTTTCGCCCGATAACCAAACGGCTAGTCGCTCGTAGGATGCGCTCGTCTACTAGGAGAGCGAATCATGAATTGGATAAATACATCTCGCGGCGAAACTTGGATTGGAGACTCAACACTTGAAGCCTTGGACGAGATAGTCGGGAAGACAATCGCAAAGGCGGAGATCACTCCGGACAGGGATGACACTCGCAACCCTTCTCAGCGGCTCGTGCTCGCGTTTGGCGACCGCACATCTGTCGAAGTCGTGATCGGCGGCAACTTCGGAATGATGATCACGGAAGAGCCCATCACGACGGATCTCATGCTGTTCATGACAAGGGAGTAGAAATGGGTCGCGACTTGTACGAACCACAGGAGCCGCGTTACGAGAACGGCCGTATTAGATGGGGCGTTCGGGGCGGAGATCCAAACAACATTTATGAGGTGCACAGTAGTCCCTTCATTTCGTGCTTTCCGGTTGAGAATGATCGCGTATTCGACCGGGACCACGTGTCCGATGTCGCTCGCGAGCATTGGGATGCCCTAAGCGAGATTGCCAATGCCGCTGTTGCAACAGGTGGCATCGAACGCACGGTCAGGCACAGAAATGTGAATTGGCGGACTGTACGAATCAACTCATCCGAGTTTCAACGACTCGCGATGGCGCGCGGATTTCGACCATGAACAACGGCCGGCCTGGGACGGTGACCCTTACTCACTGAGCATCGCAAATTGCCTGTGAGCTGGTGCCCGCGGATCGCTCATGAACTGAATCAACTGGAGCGTATCGTTGCGGGAGCACGAAACGGAGTTCAAGGAAGCATGGAATGATCTCGGCAGTTGAGACGGAGCCCGCGGCATCTGAGGTGACGGTTACTGAAGATGAGCTCATCGTAAGTCTGGTGGACGGCAGGAAACTCTCCGCGCCTCTTGCGTGGTACCCGCGGCTGCTTCATGCCTCGATCGAGGAGCGAAATGAGTGGGAGCTCATCGGAGACGGCGAAGGCATCCACTGGCCTCGTATCGACGAGGATCTAAGCGTCTCCGGCATTCTGCGCGGAATCCCAGCACGGGGTGGGAAAAGCGCCGGCTAATTCGCTAATCCCTCAATCCAAATCGCTATGCCTCTCCACCCTCTTCGACGCCTGCTCATTCGGGCTCTCGAAGATGAACACGTCGGTGCCGACTGGCGTTGATTTGTAGACGAACTCCAGCATGTCCTCGGGTAGTCGAATGCAGCCGTGCGATGCTTTGCGGCCGATCGAGTCCGCCTCGTCGGTGCCGTGGATCAGGATGCCGTCGCCGAGGTCGAGGGCGTATTTGCCGAGGTGGCCTTTTACGTTGCGTTTTGGGGAGTCGGGCGGAGGAACCCGTTCACCAGCTTCGATGAAGGCCCAGTCCGGTTTTCGCCACACCGGATCTGCGATCTTTCGCACGACTTTGAGATGCCCTTGCGGCGTGCGGAACCACCAGACTCGGCCGCGGTGCTTCAGGAGCTTTTCGCTTCCCGTCGCGGCGGGCGATTTCTCGACGAGCTGGCCGTCCTTGAACAGGTAAAGGTTGTTCGTCGCCACGTCCACCGTAATGACCGTCCCCTCGCGCGGCGCTTCCGGGGGCAGGCCTTCGATATCCTGACCTTCATCACACCGGAACTGCCACCAGTGGCATTTCTTGACTGTCTGCTGTGTCGGAATCGTCTGTGCGGAAAGCGAAAAACCGAGGATCAAACTCAATGCGAGGAGGCCTCGCGTGAGCAACTTCGTTGACGGATTCAATCGCACCCTCCCTGGGGAATTTGGCTTCGAAACTGCGAATAACACTCTGCGAGATCGACGCCAAAAGTGTGCGAAAACGGGAAGGATTTTGGTGGCCCCGGGGCGACTCGAACGCCCGACAAACGGTTTAGGAAACCGCTGCTCTATCCACCTGAGCTACGGGGCCACGCGCGGCGGAACCATCGGAGAGTAGCAGAAAGTTCAGGTTGGATTGCTCCGTGCGAAGCGGGAACGGACATCGACGGAGACGATGAATGTTGAGTGTTGAATGGCCAGGACTTCAACTCGCGACGGAGCCTCGGCGTCAGAGTCATTCAACATTCAACACTCAACATTCAACATTCAACATTTCGCCATTCTGAGATCGCCGAAGAAACCGCCACCTCACAAGTGCGAAAACAGCCCCTTCGTGTACTCCTCCGGATTCGCCACGAACGTCCGCTTGTGCTCCTCGGAGGAGAAGTAGTAGAGCTTGTTCTTGTACTCGACCGTTGGCGTCGAGGCGCGGATGGAGATCTTGCTGCCGTCAACCGCATCCATGGCGATGGCGGGAGCAAACGGCAGCCCGGCGCGAAGAGCCTCGTCCTGGGCGGTGGGCGCTGGCGGGGCGTCGGCTTGCGCGAGGTTCGTCGACGTCTTCGGCGGCGGCGCCTCGTCGGTGAGCATCTGTGGCGCATCGATCGTGGCCGGCCGGACGTTCGACGAGTCGATTGTCCGCATCTCGGCCTTCGCCTGCGGTTGCGCGACGCTTGTTTGCGACGCTGGCCGGCAGCCGGCAGCCATCGCAGCGATCGACATGATGATGAGAGTGCGCTTCACCGTGCGATCCAGCCTGTGCAGGCAGCAAGCCAACCAGCAAGCCGACGGGGGGTCACGACATCTCCCGCAGCAACGCGTCCCGGCACCGCTCCACCGCTTGCCAGACGACGCCCTCGACCGCGCCGGCATCGACGATGAGAACGAGGTAGTAGCCATCGTTCAGGTTGGAACAGAAGATCCTGCTGGCCGCGAAATCGATTTTGTACCGCACGATCTCCCCGCCTTCCGTCGCCTCGGCGATGCGGCGCAATTGCGAGAGGAAGATTCCGGCATAGGCGCCGATGACGCGGAGATCGTGGTCATCGGTCTCGAACGGCCGCTCCGTCACGACCTCGACGCTCTCCCCCTCGGAGTCGAGAAACACGGCGCCGATCGCTCCACTCGTCGATTCGAGAACGCCGCCCAGAATGTCGCGGAACAACACCTACGCGGCGCCCCGCACTTGATCCTCGATCGTGATGTCGCCGCGCTGGACCGCGTTGGCGAACGCCTCGACCACGCGCGGATCGAAACGCGTTCCGGCAAAGCTGCGGATCTTCTCGACCACGTACGCGACTTCCATCGCCTTCTGGTAGGGCCGGTTGGTGGTCATGGCGTCGAAGGTGTCGGCGATGGCGACGATGCGCGCCTGCATCGGGATCTCCTCGGCAGTGAGGCTCTCGGGATAGCCTCCGCCGCTCCACTTTTCGTGGTGGTACTTCATGCCCGGAATGATGTCGATCAGTTGCGCGACGCCGCTCATGATGGCCGCGCCTTTCGCAGGATGCCCCTTCATCACTTCGAACTCGTCCTCGCTCAGCGCGCCGGGCTTGCGGAGGATGCGGTCGTCGATGCCGATCTTGCCGACGTCGTGGAGCAACGCGCTGATGCGGAGATTGCGCATCTCCTGTTCGCCGAGGGCCAGGTTCTTTCCGATGGCGACCGAGTAGCGCGCCACGCGCTCGGAGTGGCCGCGCGTGTACGGGTCCTTCGCATCGATCGCCGCCGCAAGCATGCGAACGGAGTTGATGAAAAGGAGATGATTCTCCTGGGCCGCTTTCTTGAGCCGCTCGATGGCCGTTTCAATCGCCCCCGACATGGAGTTGAAGTTCTCGGCGAGCTCTCCGATCTCGTTGCGCGTTTTCAGCTCGATGCGTTGGTGGTAGTTGCCGTTCGCGATTTCGCGCGTCCGTTGCGCAAGGGCGCGAACCGGTCCGGCGATCCCTGCGGCGAAGAGAATCGCGGCGAGGATTGCAAGCGCAAGCGCAATCGAGATCCATGTGATCGTGGCCCGCACCATCTTCGAGACCGATGCGTAGGCGAGCCGTTCCGGTTTCTGCACGACGACGCCCCAGTCCGGCCGGCCGACCGGCGCCACAGTGCCGAGGAGCGTTTCGTGCTCCCGGCTCCGCGGGTCGTCGTAAGGAATGGTCAGATGGACCGGAGCCTTCGAAAACTCCTGCACGATCTTGAGATACGAAAAGTCGGGATGCTGCACTTCCACGGCCGGCTCGCTGTGGAGCAGCACGCGGCCGTTGCGGTCGACGAGGAACGCGGTCACGTCGCCCTTGCCTTCGTCGCGAATCCGTTGGCTGATCCGGCGCAGGCTGACGATCGCTTCCACGGTTCCGATGGTCGCCCCCTCATCGATAACCGGCACGGCGATGATGACGGCCGGCTGATTCGCAGCCGATACGAACTGAAACGTTCCGGTGTAGACCTGCCCGGTGAGCGCGGCCTGCAGCGCGAGGTCGAGCTCCTGTTGCACCGAGGCATCGAGATGTGCCGGCTTCGCTTCCGCTCCCTGCCGCGCGCGATTCAGAATCCGCAGGCCGAGGAGCTCGCCGTCGGGCGTGAGGTAATTCGTGATGATTCCGCGCTGCTCACCGTAGATGAACGGATCCGAGCCCGCCGGCAACGCGCCCTTCATCGCCCGCACGCTCCCTGCGATCTGCGTCAGTTGCTGCGTGTTGTTCGCGAGCAGGTTCTGGATGTCCGTGGCGATCCCGACCGCCGAGCGCGTCAAGTACTTCTTTTCGAGCGTCTCCAGCGAGTCGCGGTTGATGCTGATGAGGAAGTAGTGCGAGACGACGAGCGGCACCAGCCCGACGATGATCATCGCGCCGAGCAGCGTCCAGAGCAGACGCGCGCGCCGGTGAGGCGGGGCGGGGGGTTCGACTTCGGACATCGGGGGCGATTATAGCGACCGGCCGCACCCTGCGGCTGGCGGATCGATATCATGTGGCTTTCGGTATTTGGTCAATTTGAAAAACCGGTCACCACAGAGGCACAAAGGTCACAGAGAACCCTCAGTGTTCTCTGTGTCTCTGTGGTTAATCTGTTTCGGCGATCGACGCCAACCGTGGCAGAGCTGATCCACGAGAACCATGCCCGTCGGCCTCTACATCCACCTTCCTTTCTGCCGTGTTCACTGCACCTACTGTCCGTTTGCAGTTTCGACGGACATCGCGCTGCAGGATCGCTACACGGATGCGCTGGTGGCGGAGATCGAAGCGCGCGGTGATGGCGCGGCGGCCGACAGCGTTTTTTTCGGCGGCGGGACGCCATCGCGCACGTCGCGCCAGAATCTGACTCGGGTCGTAGCAAGGCTCCGCGAGCGGTTCGAAATCGATGAGGGTTCGGAGTTTTCGCTCGAGGCGAACCCCGAGGATGTGACGAATGACGCGATCGACTTCTGGCGATCGCTCGGCGTCAATCGGCTCAGCATCGGCGTGCAGTCGTTCCACGATCACGAGCTCCGGCCCCTCGGGCGCGTACATGGACGCGCGCAGGCGCTGGAGGCCGTTCGCCTCGCGATCAACTCGCGCATTCGCACCAGTCTCGATCTGATCCTTGGATTACCCGGCCAGACGGCCGAGAGTTTCGGCGAGACGCTGGAGACCGCGATCGAAACCGGCGCGGGCCACATCTCGCTCTACATCCTCGACCTCGAAGAAGGGACCGCGCTGATCCGGCAGGTCGAAGGCGGCCGCGTGACGTTGCCGGAAGACGATCTCGTCGCATCGCTCTACACCGACGCGATCGAGCGCTTCGCGAAAGCAGGACTCCATCAATACGAGATCAGCAACTTCGCGCGGCTCGGCCAGGAGTGCCGCCACAATCTTCGCTACTGGCGCCGCGAGCAATACCTCGGCTTCGGCATCGGCGCGCACTCGTTCCTCGGTGACCGCCGCTTCGCCAACACCCGCGACATTCATCGCTACATCGACGGCGCGCAGGACCCCGATTTCGCGGAGGTGCTCGGCGAAGGTGAAGTGCGCCGCGAGACGATCTTCCTCGGGCTCCGCCAAGCCGAGGGGATACACTATGACGAGGTTGTTCGTTTCTGTGGAAATGGGGGGATCGAATGGATGGAGCGAGGCTTGAGCGACGGGTGGTTGCGGCGGGTGGGAGCACGAGTCGCCTTCACCCCTTCCGGTTTTCTTCTCAGCAACGAGTACATTTCGCAGCTCTTCTGATTGCGCTGGCGGTGACATTGCCAGCGTGCGGGCAGGATGTGAAGTTCGATCCGGCCCTCGTCACGCAGGCGAACTTCAGCCAGTTCGCGCGCGTCGTCGGCCAAGCGATCTTCGCCACCCCCGTGCAGCCGGCGCGCGCCAGCGGATTCCTCGGATTCGATGCCGGCGTCGCTGCGACGGTCGTCCCCGTCGACGAGAATGCCGCCTACTGGCGCGCCGCAGTGCCAGCGAACAGCAGCTTCTCGACGCACGGCTACGTCGGCGTGCCGCGCCTCGTGGCGTCGAAAGGCTTCGGCTTCGGAACGATCTCGGGGACCTACGCGAAGATCTCAAACAGCGGCATCAAGACGTGGGGCGGCGCGTTCGATGTGCCTCTTCTCCGCGGCGGCGTCGTCAAGCCCGAGCTGGCACTGCGCGTTTCGTATTCGACGCTCACCGGCATCCAGGACTTTCGCGAAAATACCTACGGCGCCGAAGTCTTCCTCAGCAAAGGATTCGGTCCGATCACGCCCTACGCCGCCGTCGGACGGATGCGCATCGATGCACGCGGCGCCATTCGCGCCGGCATCCATACGCCGACACCGTTCACCCTGTTCGACAAGAGCAGTTTCAATCGCTACACGGCCGGCGTGCGGCTGTCGCTGCTCGTGCCGAAGCTCGTCCTCGAAGTGACGCAAGCCGAGGTGAGGAGCTATGCGGCGAAGGTGTCGGTAGGATTCTGATATTGCGCGCCGCTGTGCGGCGCGCGTTGTCGGTTGTCGGTTAGGTGCGGCTTCGCCGCGTTGGCGTCCGGTCACTTTTCGCTCCCGACCATCCTCTCGAAGTTCGGCGTGTACGCGACCGGACGTGAGCTGTGCTGAAGGCGCTGGAATCATTTCGCGCGAAGCGCTTTGGACTTCGGCGGCGCCAGCCGCCGCTTTCGAATACGTGCATCCAAACGGCTCCAACCCATCGGCCTCGAGCAGTGCCGTCAACACGCGAATGAAAGCGGTAGCTGGCGCTACCGCAGTCCAAAGCGCTTCGCGCGAAACGATGACGAAGAATTCAACCGACAACGCGCGAAGCGCAATCAACCGACAACCGACAACGCGCGCCGCACAGCGGCGCGCAGCTACTTCACTCCAATCGCCTTCTTGATCGCGTCGATCGTGAACGTTCCCTCGGGGCCGAAGCCGAGGATCTGGCCGTTGACGATGTAGGTGGGGGTCGAGATGATGCCATTGTCGAAGGCGCGGCTGACCTGCTCCACGAGCGCCTTTTTCTCGGCCGGCGATCGATAGATCTTCTCGACCGCTTTCCAGTTCACGTCGTTGTCCTCAACGAAGTTCTTGAGGACCGTATCGAACTGCTGCTTGCCGATCGTTTCCTGGTTCTCGAACACGAAGTTCACGTACGCCCAGTATTTTGCAGGCGCCACTTTCTGGATCGCGCGGGCGCCGAGGGCGGCGTTGAGAGCCCACTCGTGATGCTCGAACAGCGGCAGATCGAGCCGGTAGTAATCGACCTTGTCGAGGTTCCTGGCGATGATCGGCTCTACCTTCTTGTGCGCGCGCCCGCAGGTGGGACACTGGAAATCCGAAAGCTCGATGATCTGCACTTTTGCTTTCGGATTACCGCGGCGTGTGCCGCCGCTGAGGCCGATCGAATCGATCAGCGTCTTGCCCGGATCGCTGCGCAGGTTCCCTCGGGTACCGACGATCAGGTAGGTGTTCGATCCGTCGAGGAAGCCGTGGTAGGTGAAGGAGCCGCCGACCTCTTTCTGTTGTTTCGTGATTGCCACCGCGTGAATGCCGTCGGGCAGGGGAAAAGGCGCGATCGTCGCCACGACCTTGCTGTTGAGCGCGGCGCCAGCCTTGTCGGCGATCCTCTCGGCGACCGACTTGTCGTTCTGGTCGAGCGTGAAGATCGTGCCGATCAGGATCTGCGATGTCGCCGGCGAAAAGAGCAGGTACGTTTGCCGCTGACAGCTCGAGTCGGACGATTCCTGTTTCAGGGTGTAGATGGAGAAACCCGTGGGCCCGCCGTTGACGTTCAGCGGCTCGAGCGTGATACGCGCCTCGGGGCATTGCGCCAGCGAGCGGGATGCAAAGTTTTTCAACGATACGTTGAGCGGTAGGGCCATCTGCGCCGATGCACAGAAAGGGAGAAAGGCCAGCGCTGTGGCCATCAGAGCTCGTTTCATGGTTTGCGTTTTCCTCGTGAATTGGGTTTCTGGGTCACTATGTTGCTTGGTTGCTGAGCAGCACTACCGAGCTACCAGCGAGCAACTCAGCGGCCACACAACCTCAGAGTCACTGCGTGTTAACCGTGCGATATCCGCGTTCAATCCATTGCTTGATGCCGCCGTTGATGTGCACGATGTTTCGGAATCCGGCGACGGTCAGGAGCTGCGCCGCGACTTCCCCGTCCGCCGAGGACTCGCCATACACGAGGACGGTCTGATTCTGATACGGCAGCAACTCCGGCAGGCGCGTCTCGATCGAGTCGAAGGGGGCGTTGATGGCGCCGGCGATGTGTCCCCTCGGGCCGCGATACTCCTCCGCCGGCCGGACGTCGATGACGATGATCTGCTGGCTGTCCAGGATCATCTCCGCCGCCACGGTCGGCGCGATCTCGCCGTAGCCACCGCTCGTTTTCGAAACGCCGATGGTGCGGCAGGAAGCGGCAGCGATTGTGAGCAGCGTGAGAAGAATTATGTTGCGCATGGTTCTCATCATTCATCCTTCCTACAGAATCTCCAGATCGAATTCCGCGCGGACTTCACCGACGACGGCGCCCGCAACATTTGTGATCGGCGGCTTGCGAAATGGCTGCAGATCCGGGGCCGTGGCGACGTCGATGCCGAGGAGCTCGAGTGTTCTCAGAATCACGGGGTAGCGGCCGCGCACCATCGAGCCGTCGTGGATCTTCAGGGCGATGCCGAGGGCGACATCATCCGCGACGCCGAGCCGTCCGGTCAATGTCGTCGCGAGCGACGGCGCCACCGCCATCGTGTAAAACCCCTCGGCGCCCTCCTTCGCCAGCAACTCGCCGTCGAACGCCTTCATGAGCGGCGTGGTGATGCTCCAGGCGCCGGCAACGTAGTACGGAAAGCCGGTCATCGCCGCGACGATGTGATCCGCGCTGGAGGCGTAGCGCTGCAGCGCTCCCGTGACGCCGGCGCTCGTGGCCATGAGGCGTGCGTACGCAAAGGCGGCGCGCTGCAGCGATAAAAAGTACGCGGGCACTCCGCAGCCGTCGACGGCGATCGGGATCTCCTCGGGATCGAGGCCGGCAAAATCGGCGAGCGTGGCGCGCATCGTTTCCTGAAGAGGATGACCGGCGTCGATGTAGCGCGCTGCCGGCACGTCCATCACTCCAGTGGCCAGCAGCATCCCGGCGTGTTTGCCCGAGCAGTTGTTGTGCAGCGGCGAGGGATCATCGCCCGCGGCGCGCAACTCCGCTGCCGCCTTCTCGTCGTACGGCATGTGCGCGCCGCACAGCAGATCGGATTCGTCGAACTCGCCCTTGCGCAGGAGCGCGGCCGCGGTGGCCACGTGCACGGGCTCGCCGCCGTGCGATGCGCACGTGAGCGCCAGTTCTTCGCCCGAGAGCTCGTACTCCTCGGTGCCGCCGTATTCGAGAAGCGGAATTGCCTGAAACGGCTTTGCCGCCGATCGCAGACAAGTTCGAAAGCCGGGCTCACCCGCGTACGCAAGCAGCCGTCCGAGCGAGTCGACGACGGCAATCGATCCGGTATGAAACGACTCGACGTGATCGCCGCGGTAGGCCGTAGCCAGGATTTGCACGCGAGGAGTGTAGCGGGTGTGGGGTCAGAGAAAGAGATCAGGGATTGGAGATCAGGAGAGATGAAGGTCGGGCGACGCGCCTTCTGCCGCCGCTCTCTGTTCCGAAGCATGGCGTAAAATTGGAGGTGATGCCCAGGCTGTTCCCAGGGAGAAATCATGACCACACGCGAATTGCTGCACGCAATCGTTGACAGCCTTCCGGAGTACGAGCTGAAGAGGGCTGAGAATATGCTGACTGCCCTGAATCAACCGGCCGCTTCACTGTCGAGCGTGCTCGCAAGTGCTCCTCTAGACGACGAGCCGGATGACGATGACTTCGACGGCGGCCTGACCGCGGCGCGGCATCAAGCTCAGTCTGGCCAAACGATTTCTCATGAAGAATTGCTCCGGCGTCTCGGACTCGATAAATGAGCCGTTCGGTCGTTCGTTGGTCGGACGATGCTGAAAAAGATCTTCGGCGCCTCGATCCGGTCAATCAGCGTCGAGTAGTTCGTGTGATCCTGCGTTTTGCTGAGAACGGGACGGGCGAGATCAAACGATTGCAGGGACCGCTTGGAACGAATACCGGCTCCGCTCCGGCGATTTGCGCATCCGATTCTCCGTCGAGCCGGAGGATACGATCGTAGTTCTGCGCGTCCTCCCTCGCGACAAAGCCTATCGATAACTGGACGAGGTTCGCGGCATCGAGCTCTTCTCATCCTGCTCAACTGCGGCATGAGAAAATCGCCGGGTGTCGCATGCGAACGATCTCGCCGATGCCGGGAGCCGGGCTCGCGGCGCGGTGTTCCATCACTTCTCCGATCGTGCCGGCAAGACGAAGTATCTCGTCGTTTTGAATCACACGTGGCCGCCCGAAGATGGGCTCGTGGTCTACGCGTTCACGACGACAAACGTCGGACACTTCGCGGCAGCAAGAGTCCCGGAATCCACGATCGTTCGACTGCAGCCGGGCGACTATCAGTTTGTAACCGCACCCACAGTCATTGACCTGACGCGACCGGAAGTTGAACAACTGTCCGCAATCGTCAGTGCGCCGTCGTACAAGTTCGTCGTGCAGCTTGCGACCCAGCATGTGAAGGCGATCGACGATGCGGTGCGCGTATCGACGGTGATCGTTCGCAAGGTGAAAAGAATGATTCTGGCGAACTACGGTTAGCGGCCCGCGCCAGCGAGGGTCCGCTCGGGAAGAGCAGTCCTTCGTGTCGCGAGCTCCTCGGTGGCATCGCGGTCCTCCTGCTGCGCTTCCACGAAGCGCAGCATGCCGGCGGACTCGGGGTGTCCTTCGAAGAAAAATCTGTAGTCCATGATCACGCTACTGCCCGGAGCGCGCTGTTCGTTGGCCAGCTTCCACGATGGCTCTTCGTGCGATTGCTCGCTCAGCTCCCAACTCGATTTCGCTCCGTACGTCTTCCGGGCATAGTCGAGCGCTTCGATGTCAGAGTCGGAGAAGACGTCCAGGTCCGGCTCTTTCCTCGCGCGAAACACGGGGTATTTCTTGAACATCGACCTCTCGATCGTGAGGTATTCATCGAACAAAGCCTTCTCGACCGGAGGAAAATGGGAATCCTGCGCTACGGCGTCATTCATCACGTTGAGCGACGCGGACGGCACCGGGCCGTACTCCATGCAGGCGTACTGGTCGCCGATGACGGGACGGCCGTACTTCAGAAGATGATATTTGTCGGCGTGAAAGAGGAGCTTCGCCGCCTTCATCTTGTCCAGGTCGCGAACGCCCCGCTCAGCGAAGAACGCGAGTGCCTGTACCAACTTCTCAGGTGCAAAACGAAATCGAATATGCGGCATCGCGATGGGCTGAGAAAGCTCCTCTCAACCTCCTAAGTGTACCTCGGCGGCTGGCGGTTTTGCCTGGCAGACCGGACAGTCACGCTGTCTCTCGCTCCTCCAACTAACTCTCTGCATCTTTTTGCGTCCAATCTACGTAATTGTTCGTAGGAGGAGCTCTCGCATGCGTTTGTCGTCCGGTTCGGTCGTCATCGGTGTTGTCTTGTCGTTCGGGTTGTTAGGTGTGGCACATGCGGCGGATCCGGAACTGCCGGCTCCGGCGCCGATCCAGGTGCATCGTGCCGAGGGGCCGATCGCGGTTGATGGGGAGCTTGGCGACGCCGGATGGAAAAACGCCGCCACGATCGATCAGTTTTACGAAACCTCGCCCGGCAACAACCTGCCGGCGAAGTTCAAGACGACCGCCTACATCACGTATGACGACAAGTACTTTTACATCGGCGTGCGGTGCGACGATCCCCATCCCGAGCAGATCCGCGCGCCGTACGTCGACCGTGATGCCGTGATCGGCACCGACGACAACATCGCCGTCTTTCTCGACACGCGGAATGACAAGCGCACGGCCATGGAACTTCGCGTGAATCCGCGGGGCATCCAGGGCGACGGCATCTACAACGATACGAACGGTACCGAGGATTTTTCGCCGGACTATTACTACGACACCGCCGCGAAGATCGATGCGAACGGATGGAGCGCTGAGTACCGCATCCCGTTTTCGTCGCTCCGCTACGACAACGCCGACGCGCAGACCTGGAACATCCTGATCTGGCGCAACTATCCGCGCGAGTTTCGCTACGCCTTCCAGAGCGCGCCGGTCGGACGCAGCTCCAACTGCTACGTCTGCCACATGCATCCGCTCGTCGGACTGACCGGGCTGCCGAAGGCCGGCCATTTCGTCGCGGCGCCGTACGTGACCGCGCAGACTACCGAGACGCCGGAAGGAGCGCTCGGGTCGCCGCTGCAACGCGATCCGCTGCACAAGAACGCGGGCATCGATGTGAAGTGGACGCCGACGGCGACGAATGCCGTCGACCTGACCGTCAATCCCGATTTCTCGCAGGTCGAAGCGGACATCGCCCAGATCACGGTCAATCAACGCTTCGCGGTTTTCTATCCTGAGAAGCGTCCGTTTTTTCTGGAGGGTTTCGATCTCTTCGACACGCCATTGCAGGTTGCCTACACCCGCACGATCACCGCGCCGCGATTCGGCGTGCGATCGACCGGACGGATCGGCAACTCCGCCTACACGCTCCTCATCGCCGATGACAAAGGCGGCGGTCTGACCGTCCTTCCCGGTCCGCTCGGGAACGATTTCGCGCTGCAGGATTTCAAATCGATCAACGTCATCGGACGCATTCGCCACGAGCTCGGGCAGTCCTTCGTTGGCGGCGTCCTGACCGACCGCGAGATCCGCGGCGGTGGTCACAATCGCGTCCTCGGGCCCGACTTCCAATGGCGTCCCGGCGACCACGACGCCATCACAGGAGAGCTTCTCTTCAGCCAGAACAAGAATCCGGACCGGCCCGACCTTTCGTCATCGTGGAACGGCGAGAGCTCGACGTCGCATGCCGCCTACGCGGGCTGGAACCACAACGCCCAAAAGTACGATTGGTTCGTCGAAGGCCGCGACCTCGGCAACGCTTTTCGCGCCGATCTCGGCTTCGTCCCGCAGGTCGGCTACCGCGAGATCGATGGCGGCGTCGGTCTCCGGTTCTATCCGGAGCACAGTCTCCTGCGCTTCATCCGGCCGAGCGTTTTCGTCGATCAGCAGACGGACCTCGACGGGAACACGATCTCCCGCCGCGTCTCGCCCGGCGTCAACATGATCGGCGCGAAGAACCTTCAGGCGCAGGCAGTGTTGCTCATCAAGAATCAATCGCGGGTCGGCAGCGATCTGCTGGACGAGACGTACCTCAACTGGTTCGTGCAATTCGATCCGTCGCGGCGCTTCCCGCGGATCACCTTCAACGGCCGCGCCGGCGACATGATCGACTTCGCCAACGGCCGGGTCGGGAAGGGCTCATCGTTGGGACTTGCCGCGACGCTGCGCCCGCTCGACCGCCTGACCTTCGAGCCGAACATCAACCGCGAATGGCTCAACACGAATGGCGGCCGGCTCTACACCGCCGACGTCGAGCGCCTCAAGACGACGTACAGTTTCTCGTCGAAATCGCTCGTGAGAGTCATTACCCAGTACGTGACGACAAACCGCAATCCATCGCTCTACAGTTTTGCGGTCGCGCCTCACAGTGGATCGTTTCTCGGCTCCGTCCTCTACAGCTACAAGATCAACTGGCAGACCGTCCTCTTCCTCGGCTACGGCGACGACCGCACGATCACCGCCAGCAACGACCTCGTGAAGCTGGATCGGTCGCTGTTCTTCAAGGTTTCTTATGCGATTCAGAAGTAGGGTCGGGTCTACGTCTCGTAGCGCAATCTTCCATTCCGAGGAGATTCCGATGTGGATTTGACCACCGGGAGTGGGCTCTTCGGTCCGTGACGATTGTCCCGATTAGCCTTAATACGTGAAGTCATTCAAGATTCTTGGGCTGATCCACGGGATCGAGACGATTGCGAGCGGACATGGCATTCGAGAGCTCGCCGCGCTGCAAAAACGTTTCGGCCGGGCATTCTGGCGGAAACGAAAGGGCTACGCTACGGTACGAATCGAGGATGGTACGATTGCTGATGTGGAGCTTCACTGGTACGAGGCGCATGGCATCGGGAAGCGTTGGATGAAGATCAAGCGGTATTTCGACTGACCTTATGAACGAAGCAAAGCATTTCGCGATCTGCATTCACAACGGTGAATATGCCGGCACGTTGGAGCTTCGGAAAGTCTACGAAGTCCTCGAGGACGCTGCGGCGGAGGCACGAAACTATCTCCGCGTGATCGACGAGTCGGGGGAAGACTACGTGTATCCGGCTTCCTGGTTCGCAACCGTGGCGCTGCCAGAGAGCGTCGAAGAGCGGCTACACGAGCTCGCTGCCCAGTAAGCGGCGGCAAAACGCGCTGTCGCTGCGCCCATCCTCGCTATCACTTTTCGCACGCGACGCGGAACCCATAGTCGGTGTACTGAAACGTCGGCGGAAGACTGGAGCGGGCCGCGCAGCGGGAGATGGTGATCTGGTGGCGCCACGACCCGCCTCGCGAGACGCGGCGTGAGCCTGACTCCGGCCCTCTTGGATTGCGGTCGGGCGAAACAGCGTAATAGTCCGCGCCAAACCAATCGCTACACCACTCGTGTACGTTCTCACAGATGTCGTATAGCCCGTATGCGTTCGGCGTTCGTTGCGCGACTCGCTCGGGGCCGTCGAGGCGGCGCGTCGCATAGTCCGGCTGCAATTGCGGCGCGCCCTCGTCCCACGGATAGCGCCGGCCCTCGGCGCCGCCGCGCGCGGCACACTCCCACTCCGCCTCCGTTGGTAGCCGGAAGCGCCGGCCGGTGACGCCGCTGATCCAATCGCAGTAATGCACCGCGTCGAACCATGAAACAGCGACGACCGGCTGCTCGCGATCATTGAACCTCGGGTCATCGCGGGAAGGCGGCGGCGGATGTCCGGTCGATTGCACGAAGATCGCGTATTCGGCGTTCGTCACCTGATGCGCGCCGAGCGCGAACGCGTCGACCCAGACGCGATGCACCGGTCGCTCGTTGTCCGCTCCATCCTCCGATCCCATCAGGAACCAATTTCCCTCGATGCGAACGAGAGGTGTTTCGAGATCGGGCATGGATGATCGATGATGACATGGTGACGATGCGACGATTCAAGCGACATGGGTACCATACGCAGGTGACCTTCCTGATCGCTCGAAAACGATTCGTCCTCGCCGCTTTTTTCGCGATGACTACCCTCGTCGCCTGCCGTCCCGCAGAGCAATCGAAGGCGGTTGCGATCGAGGGAACGTGGCGGGCGGTCCTCACATCGCCGGGCGGCGAGCTGCCGTTTACGTTGCTCATCACGCGGCGCGGCGATGCGCTCAGAGCGGTCATCGCGAACGGCGCGGAGCGTGCGCCCGTGAGTGCGGTCAGCGTGACCGGCTCCGCGGTGACGTTGCGTTTTGATTGGTACGACTCAGCGATCAACGCGATGGTGTCCAACGACGGCAACTCGATGACCGGTGCGTGGACCAAGACCGGTTCGAAGGGCGCGTCGCAGATGCCGTTTCGCGCGACGCGCGGCGAGCAGCCACGGTTTCAGGCGGCAGCGGCCGCGAGCGGCGCGCCCGTCAGCGGCACAGGCAGCGACGTGACCGGCATCTGGAAAGCGGAGTTCATCGACTCCGACGGCAAGTCCCCAGCTCGCGGCGAGTTTCATCAGGATCCCGGCACGAGCCACGTGGTCGGGACGTTCCTCACGCCGACCGGCGACGATCGCTACCTCGAAGGTTCATTCGAGAACGGCCTGCTCCGGCTCTCGACGTTCGACGGCGCGCATGCGTTTCTTTTTCGGGCGCGGGCCGGGAGCGACGGAGGTCTCACCGGCGATTACTGGTCGCGCGATTCCTACCACGCCACGTGGACCGCCACGCGCTCCGATGACGCAGGTGCGTCGTTGCCCGACGGTTGGAAAGATGTTGCGCTCACGAATGCCGAGGGGCGATTTCAGTTTCGATTTCCCGATCTGGCCGGGCGTACGGTCTCGCTCAGCGACGATCGTTTCCGCGGCAAGGTCGTCCTCGTCAACATCTTCGGATCGTGGTGCCCGAACTGTAATGATGAAGCGCCGCTGCTGGAGGCGTGGAATCGCAAGTATCGCGATCAGGGCCTGGAGATCGTCGGGCTCGCGTATGAGCTGACCGGCAACGCGGCGCGCGACCGCGAGATGGTGGGCCGTTTCGCCAAGCGTCACGGAATCGACTACACGCTCCTCCTCGCCGGCGTCAGCGACAAGGCGAAAGCCTCCGCCACGCTTCCCGACATCACGCGGGTCCTGGCGTTTCCGACCTCCATCTTCATCGGGCGCGACGGAAAGGTTCGCAAGATTTACTCGGGATTCGCCGGGCCGGGAACGGGCGCGCACTACGACCAGCTCCGCTCCGAGATCGACTCGCTGATCGTTACCATGCTCCGCGAAGTGACGCCGCGATGAATGATTTCGAAGGGCGCGTAGCCATCGTCACCGGCGCCGCCCGCGGCCTCGGGCGCGCGGCTGCGGAGCGCCTATACGAGCGCGGCGCCAGTGTCGCGGTCAACGTTCGCGATCGCGTGCGCGCCGAGGCGCTGGCGCAATCCCTCGGCGAGCGCGCGCTCGCGGTGCCGGGAGACATCGCCGCGGCAGGTGTCATCGAGGAGATCGTCTGGGCGACGGTCGAACGCTTTGGCAGGATCGATATCCTCGTAAACAACGCCGCCTTCGCGCGCTCGACGCGCTTTCCCGATCTTTCTGCCGAGGAGTTTCGCGAAGCACTCGAGGTGAATCTCACCGCGCCGTTCCTCTTCACCAAAGCGGTGCTACCCGTCATGAAGTCGCAAGGCTACGGCCGCATCGTGAACATCTCGTCATCCGCCGGCCGCACGGTGAGCACGCTCGGCGGCGCGCACTACACCGCCTCAAAAGCCGGCCTCCTCGGCCTTACCCGCGCGAGTGCAAAAGAGCTTGGGCAGTACGGTATCACCGTCAACGCGGTCTGTCCGGGCATGATCGACACGGAGTTGACGCACGAGAACGCGAGCCCCGAACTGCTTGAGCGCCTCGCCCGCAGCTATCCCGTGCCGCGGTTGGGAACGTCGCTGGAGGTTGCGGATCTGATCTGCTTTGCGGCGTCCGAGGGGGCGGGGTACATCACGGGAGCATCGTTCGACATCAACGGCGGCGATTTGATGATGTGAGCTCGCCGCGGTGGTTGCGCTGAGCAGACACTCCCGCGCTTCCCTATACTCTCGCCTCACAGGAGACATCCGCATGGACAAGGTTCGTCGAATCCGCGTTAGCCTTCTCATCGCCGCGTCGTTGGCGATTCCGTACCTTGCCGCTGCACAACCTGCACAAACCGTGATGAGCGCACCGAAACCGCCCGCGACCGAGAAGAAGCCTCACGTCACCAAGATCCACGGCGACACGCTCGTCGACAACTATTTCTGGCTGCGCGAGAAAACCAACCCGGACGTCATCGCGCATCTGGAGGCGGAGAACGCCTACACCGCCGCGATGACGGCAGACACGCAGCCGCTGCAAAAGAAGCTCTACGACGAGCTCCTCGGCCACGTGAAGCAGACCGACGTCAACGTCCCCTACCAGCTCGGCGGCTATTACTACTACTCGCGCACCGAGGAGGGGAAGCAGTACCCGATTTATGCGAGGAAAAAGGGGAACCTCGACGCCGCGGAAGAGATCACGCTCGATCTCAACGAATTAGCCAAAGGCCTCAAGTTTCTCTCTCTGAGCTCCTATGAGATCAGCGATGACGGCAATCTCCTCGCCTACACCACAGACAGCACGGGGTACCGGCAATACACGCTCTTCATCAAGGATCTTCGCAGCGGGAAACTGCTTCCCGAGAAGATCGAGCGCGTGAATGAAGTCATCTGGTCGGCCGACAACAAGACGATTTTCTATGTCACCGAAGACAGCGTCACGAAGCGCTCCGACAACTTCTACCGCCATGTTCTCGGTTCACCGGACAGTGAGCTCGTTTTCCATGAACCGGAGGAGTTGAACGACGTCGGCGCGTTTCGGACCAGCGACAAGGCCTTCATCATCGTCACGACGGCGAGCAAGACGGCTACGGAGGATCGCTTTCTTCCCGCGGGACGCCCGAACGAGCCGCTTCGCATGCTCGTCCCGTACCGCGCCGGGCATCGGTACTTTGTCGATCACCGCGGCGATCGTTTCTACATCCGCACCAATGACCACGCCCCGAACTTCCGGCTCGTGACGGCACCTGACTCCGCGCCTCAGATGGAGAACTGGAAAGAGATCATCCCTGCGCGCGCCGGCGTCAAGCTCGATCGTTTCAGCCTCTTCAAAGATTTCATGGTCCTGTTGGAGCTCGAAGGGGGATCGCAGACTCTTCGCGTCGTCAACTTCAAGACCGGCGTCTCGACTCCCATTGCGTTCCCGGAGCAGGTTTACTCGGTCTTTCTCGATACAAACCCCGAGTTCGATACGGCAACGGTGCGCTATCGCTATCAGTCTCTTGTCACTCCGAGCTCTGTTTACGACTACGACATGCAGGGTCACTCCAGCAAACTCCTCAAACGCGTGGAGGTTCCGAACTACGATCCTTCGAAGTACGGCACGGCCCGCATGTACAGCACAGCCGCGGACGGGACGATGATTCCGATGTCGATCGTCTTCAAGAAGCCGCTGGTGCCCGACGGCAAACGTCCGGCGCTACTCTATGCGTACGGTTCTTACGGATCGCCTACCTGGCCCACGTTCAATTCGGCGCGGCTGACGCTTCTCGACCGCGGCGTGATTTACGTGATCGCGCATATTCGCGGCGGGGGCGAGCTCGGCGAGCCGTGGCGCGAGGCAGGACGGATGATGGCGAAGCGGAACACGTTCACCGACTTCGTGACCGCGGCCGAGCACCTGGTCAAGAACCACTACACATCCAGCGACCGGCTCGTGATCCAGGGAGGCAGCGCCGGCGGACTGCTGATGGGCGCGGTGACAAACATGCGGCCGGACCTGTTCAAAGCCGTCATCGCCCAAGTGCCTTTCGTCGACGTCATCAACACGATGCTGGATGCCAGCCTCCCGCTCACGACCAGCGAGTATCTCGAGTGGGGCAACCCGAACAACAAGAAGGAGTACGACTACATCAAGACGTACTCGCCTTACGACAACATCGCCGCGAAGCCGTACCCCGCCATGCTGGTGAAGGTCTCCCTCAACGACAGCCAGGTGCCGTATTGGGAAGGAACGAAGTTCGTGGCGAAGCTGCGCGAGCTGAAGACCGATACAAACCCGCTCCTCCTCAAAGTCAACATGGGAGCCGGCCACGGCGGATCATCCGGCCGCTACGACGCCTTGCGCGAAACGGCGGCGGATCAGGCGTTCATCCTCAAACAGATGGGGATTGGCGAGTAAGTGCCTTTACGCGAAGTCGTGTGAGCATCGCGGCGACTTCGCCCCCCTCATCCGGCTTCGCCACCTTCTCCCCCCGCAAAAAGCGCGGGGGGAGAAGGCGCTCGATTGGTGGGCTTCGTGATTCGTTTGAGTGCCTGAATCTGGATTTCGCCAACACTCATGATCGAGCGCTGGATTTCGTCGACACTCATGATCGAGCCCCTCTCCCCGTCGCTTTTCAGATGGGGAGAAGGTGACCGAAGGCCGGACGCGAAACGGCGGCTGATCAGGCGTTCATCCTGAAGCAGATGGGGATCTGCGAGTAAGAGCTTTCGCGAAGTTGCATGAGCATCGCGGCGACTTCGCCCCCCTCATCCGCCTTCGGCGATCGATTGGGGTGCGTGGTGATTCGTTTGAGTGCCTGAATCTGGATTTCGCCAACACTCATGATCGAGCCCCTTCTCCCCATCGCTTTTCAGATGGGGAGAAGGTGGCCGAAGGCCGGATGAGGGGCCGGGCTTCTAAACCGCTTCCGATTCCGTCGCCTGCATCATCGTCGTCGCGTCATCGATGATTGCGACGGCGGATGCGCTCTCGACCGGCAGGCGATCCCACCATTCCTTCGCCTGATCCTCATCCCACTCCGGGATCTCGATCGCGGCGAGGTGGCTGCGCAACTCGGCCGCGGTCGCCGGACGATCGTCCCGTTTGCGCGCCAGGCAGGCCATGATCAGCGCATCGAGTGCAGGCGCGATCGGCAGGGTCGTGCGCTGCGATGGCGGAACGGGATCGTCGCGCAGAAGCTTTGCCATCATCTGGAACAGCGTGTCGGCCTCGAAGACGAGATGCCCGGTCAAGAGAAAGTACGCCACGCAGCCGAGCGCGTAGATGTCCGCGCGTCCGTCGAGCGACTCGCCCGCCGCCATCTCGGGAGACATGTACGCCGGGGTCCCCGGAGTCAATCCCGCGTCGGTCCCGAGCCAGTGCTCGCCGACCGTGTCGCCGGTCGCCTTCACCAACCCGAAGTCGAGCACCTTCACGAAATCGTGTTGCAGTCCCAGGCGGCCGACGTGGATGTTTGCCGGCTTGATGTCGCGGTGTACGAGGCCGCGCACGTGCGCCTCTTCGAGCGATTCGCAAACCTGCCGGAGGATGAAAATCACCCGCTCTTGCGGCATCGGACCGTAACGGCGCACCATCGACTGCAGATCCATCCCGTCGAGCATCTCCATCACGAAGTACATCGTCTGATCTTCGGTGACGCCGAAGTCGTAGAGCTCGACCGTGTGCGGCGATCGGAGACTCGCCGCCGCCTCGGCCTCCCGCCGGAATCGCTGAAGAGCGACGCGCGCGGACTCGCCATCCTGCTCGCGCAGCATCTCCGGGCGAATCAACTTGATTGCGGCAGGACGCGCCAGCATCCGGTGCGTTCCTTTGTAGACCTCGCCCATCCCGCCGCTTCCGATCAACTCCCCGAGGCGGTAGCTTCCCATCTCGCGGGCGTTGACGATCTCGCGGCCCAGCTTCGTCAGCACGTGCGAGATGACGACCGCGACGCCGACGAGGAGATAGTCGGGATAGTGCATCAGCAGCACGTTGCTCGTCGCGCCGAAATCCCAGGCGCCGCGGGCGCGCGCGATCAGCATGCCGAGGGGGTTCATCGACACGGCGATCAGACCGGCGATGAGCGTCTTGTTGCGCGTGCTGGGAATGATCGCCGCGAACATCAACACGACCGCGCCAATCCAACTGATCGACGGCGTGATCGGCCAGTGCGACGGCACGGGCTCCCAATGCATGACCATGCCGAGGGCGACAGAAGTGAGGACCAGGTAGACGAGACCGAGATCGAGAATGGCGCGAGGGTTTCGCTCGCTGCGGCGCGAGTAGAAGAACAACGCCAGCGAGATGAGCACGCTTGCGCCGGCGATGGCGTCGCTCGCTTCCATCTGATCGGCGCGCCGGTAGCCGTGACTCATCACTTGGACGGCGACGTGATCCAGAACCGTTCCGAGGATCCAGAGCATCGCCCCGGTGAGCGACATGATCCCGAGTCTGCGCGATGCCTCGCGCAGCAGATCGTCCGGCAGGACGCGTTGCGTGCTCGTCGTGCGGCGCACGGCCGGCGTGCTGGGCGCTGCCTGCCTGATGATTTTTGGATTGGACATGACTGACTAGACCGGGCGCCATCATGCGGCCTCGGCAGGCGAGCGGCAAGCGACAGGCTCCGTTCGAGCGCAGAAGATTTCGTAACCGATCCTTCGCATGCACGCAAAGGCGCGAGGTCAGGAGCGGCCGCGATTCCTGTACGATCGAGCCGCATCTATGGCAAACGACAAAGTCCCCACCTCATCGATCGTGATGAAAGCGATCGACGCAAAGACCTTCAGCGAGCTGGAGGCATTCGTCAAAGATCTCGAAGCCCGGCCGATCGAGCGGCTGTTGCGCGACCTTCCCGACCTCGTGTCCCTCTCCGAATCGAAGGCCTCGATCATCTCGTACGTGCTGGCAACGAGGTTCCGCCACGCCGACGCGGAAGGCCGCCAGACGATCCGCAAGAGTGTCGCCGGCACGTTCGATCGATTGCCGGCCGGCGATGAGCGCGACCGCGTGCTCGATGTTCTCGAACGGCTTCGCAGTCTTGAGAACGCACCGCGGCCGGCAGACTGACGCGCCGTAAACCTTTCATCGTCTCCAGCGTTCAAGCAGTCACGATGCTGAACGTCATCACCGTCTTCTTTCTCACGTTCACGGCGGTCGATCTTCACGATCCTGCCGTTCACGGAGTCCTCGCTGAGCTCCTGCGAAATGCGCGGTACGGAAACGCGAGCACGGAGGAGGCGGCGTTCCTCATTCGCGACGAGCGTGGAGCGACCTTCTTCCTGCGCTGGCGCGCCTCGGGAGAGCTGAACCGCGCCGAGTGGCACGGTCCGCTCCCCGCGGGCACCGTCGCGATCGTCCACACGCATCCCAACTGGCTGCCGCAGCCGTCGAAACTCGATGCGCTCGTTGCGCGCGAGACGTCGGTACCGGTCTACGTGGTGACGCTCACGCGCATCTCGCGAACGGACGGCGGCAAGCCGATGCTGGTAGCGAGTGGCGACTGGAGCGGAAGCTAACCGCGCTTCCGATCGCCGCGGTCGCCCTGCCCAGGCTTCGCGACCGTCTTCGCTCTCGTGCGCTGGTCCTGAGAGAGGGAGCGGCTCACGTCGTCGGACTCTTTGATGCGTCCCTGATCATCACGGCGGATGAATCGCTTGTCGCCACTGTGAGGCTCGATCAATTCGCGTTTTTTCGCAGGCATGTGAAAGTTTCCTCCGGCCCACAAAAGAGCAAAGAGAATGCCGCGAATGGGGGTCTAGTACGGCTTCCAAAAGCCGCGCGACCACGAGAACGCCAGGACCACACGGCCGCGGATGTTTTCTCGCGGGACGGTTCCCCAATAACGCGAGTCTGACGACTCGTCGCGGTTATCGCCGAGCACGAAATAGGTTCCTGCCGGAACACGAAACGGGCCGAAGTGGTCACGCGAACGATAGGGCTCCGGAAGGAGCTTATTGTTCGGATAGACCGTGGTATCCGCATGAACTGCGTAGCGCTCGTTGAGCTCATTGCCGTTTACGAATAGCCGCTTGTCGCGAATCTCGACCACGTCGCCGCCGACTGCGACGACGCGTTTGTCGAACAGGACCTGAGGATCCAGCGGATAGACGAACGCGACGATGTCACCGCGATTCGCTCTGCTCGTCAGGATCGTCAGGAACCTTGCTCCCATCGGAAGCGTCGGCTCCATGCTGCCGGTGGTGTTGCGATAGATGCGAACAACTCCGAACCAGAGCAGCCCGGAGAGAACGACGAAAGGCAAAACGACGAATGCGATCAGGATTCTGCGCATTGCCCGAAGGATAACCTCACACCTCCGGCGGCGCCTCAGGCATCAGCGCTACTTCGCCGACCAGTCGAACGACACCGCCGGACTTCCCGGGCCGAGGCGTTGCGTGCCCACGGGAACGAAGTTGCGCGCGACATCCATCGGCAGCGCCGGTCGTTGCATGGCTGAAGGCCCGCGCAAGATGTCGATCGGGCCGCTCTCGGCGAGGCCGGGCACGAGCAGTGGGCCGCCTCCTGCGATGAGGGGAGCGGCGCCGCGGAGCGCAAGGTGCTGCGCCAGCGCCGGCTGCGGTACGCGCATTCCGCCGATGGCGACACCGAGCAGCGTGACCATTCGCTGCGGCATGTTGTAGATCGTGACCTCGGCATCACGCTGCGGCGCGGCATCGGGGAAGCGGACCTGCAGCGGCGTGGCGCGCTCGACCGGCGGAGCGCGCAGGATCCACAGCGGATGCGAGGCCGAAACGACGGTCATGGTCTCGTCGCGGTAATGCGTCCGCTCGAAATGGAACGTCCCGTCGGGAGCGAGATCGGCGCGCTCCGTCTCGACGCCGGCCACGGAGAACCAGAAGATCGTTCCGTTGACGAAGGGGCGGGCGGAGATGACCTTCGCTTCCGACCCGCCGAGGGGGACGAGATCGACATCGATCTCCTTCGTCTCGCTCCTCGTCATCGAGAAGGTATCGATCTCTTTTTTCTTGTAGCCGGGACAGCTCACCGTGAGATGCAGGTCGCGATCCGGCGGTACTCCTTTGATCACGAACTGTCCTGCGACGCGCTTGCCGGCGTCGTCGCTGGCGTCGCTCTGGCCGACGTCGCGTGTGATCACAGGAAATGGCGGCCTCCTCTTCGACATCACCACGTACTTGAGCATCGCGGCGGGCAACGGCCTTTGCGTGAATGTGTCGACGACGGCGATCGTCAGCGAGTTGTCGGGGATGTCGATGTCGAACCGCACCTTTGGCGCCATTCCCCGGTCGCTGATCACGACCGCACGCTTGCCGCTGCAGGTCGCGATGTCGATCTTCGAATCGGGGCCGAATCCTTCCTTGACCACGCCGCGCCACTCGCCGCTCTTGCCCAGCGCAAATCCAACGCCGTCGTGCGGAAAGTTGATTCGCGCGTCCTCATCGAGCGGTTCGCCGCCGCGGGTAAGGCTGCCGAATGCCTCGTAGTAGTAGGCCTGCAGCGGGAAGGGGCGCTGCTGTAGCGGTGGCACGTCGGACGTGGCATCGACCGGAGGCAGCCGGCCGAAACGCAGCTCCGCGCGGTACATCCCCGGCGGAACCTCCTCGACCCTGACCGAGCCGAACGTCAATTCGCTACGAAGCGTTTCTTTGTGAATGGCACTGCACGATTCCGGGTCGAGTTGCCTGCCGGGCTTCGGCTGCGGGCACGAGGAGATGGTGAGCTCGAGGCGCGGCGCTTCCTTCGGCGGCTCGCACGCTCCCAACGAGCGATCGAGCGCGGGGAGATCGCCGTAGGTGCTCCAGTTCACCATGACCGTCGTCGATGCACGCGCCGCGATCGGTTCGCGGACCAACGTCACCGATTGCGGAGCGATGCGCACCGAGCGCCGGAACGGAAGCCAGCCTCGCCCATCGAGCCGAAGATCCGCCGCTCCCGCGGATACGCCGCGAAAAAGAACGAGTGCGCCGTTCAGGGCGTCGTGACCGGGCAATGAGGCGGCAACGATCTCCTTCCCTGCGGCCGTGATCCCGACGTGCGGCAGCTGGACGCCGCGAGCGGTATTCACCGCGGCACGATCGGCCTCGGAGAGGTACAGCCACCCGAGGACCGCGGGTGCGTCGCTGACGGAACGCGCATCGACAACACGCTCGATTCCCGCCTCGATCGCTGCGACGGGGACGACGGCGACCGGCGCTCCCTTCGCGATGACGATCAGCCAGAGCTCTTCTCCCGCGGGAACCGTTGTCCGCTCCGCCGCGGGAAATGCGATGACGTGTCGCGGTGCGTAGATCACAGCGTTCGCGCCCAAAGGAAGTTGCGCCACGACCGTTGCCGCTGGAACGAGCGAGAAGCCCAGGCTCGCCGGCGTGGCGCCATCACCAACGAGCATCGGATCGACCGACACCGCACCTCGCGACCTCGCGAAGACATTCCAAAGTCCGGGCGGAAACGTCAGCGCCGTATCCACCGCCACGCAAGTAACCGCCTGCGAACTCAACCACCGCTCGATCGGTTTCTCGCGGTCACCCGCCTGAAACCGACAAACTTCACCGCCCTGGGTTTCACCCGTCAGCGTGACCTGCGTCTCCGCGACCGCGGTCGCGGCCGAGAACGCGAGAAGTGCGAGAGTGGCCCAGCGCATGTGCTGTTGACGAAGATGACGTGCTTATCGTTTCGCGCTTGCGTCGTATTTGACCGACATCATCGACGGAACGGATTCAACAGCTCGATTCCGAATCCCTCAAAATCACGAACGTTGCGAGTCACGAGAGTCAGACGCTCAACGTAGGCAGTTGCGCCGATGAGCGCGTCTGACTGCGAGCGAGTGATTCCTCCGGCGCGAAACCTGCCGCGCATTGTGCCCGCGCGCCTCGCAATCGCCTCAGTCACTGGGATGACTTCGCACGACTCCGCAATGAACTGTTCGAGCGCTTTCTCAGCTCTCAGATTTGGCTTCCAGCTAAACCCGAAAGTGATCTCTTCGACTGTCACAGCACTTAACAGAAAGCGCTCGCGCCTTGCTGCCCACTCCAGCACTCCCGAGTCAGGCCGAGTCCGGAACAACTCACTTAGAACGTTTGTGTCCGTCAGCCAGCTCATCGAGGACTTTCACAAAAGCGTTTTCTCGCGTTGTGCGGCGACTGGTGGGCAAACGATAATTCTCCTGGCGAAAGACTTCGCGCACTTCCGCTAAGCGCTCCGCCATGGTTTTGTTTTTCGTGAGCGCACTCGCTTTCTTCTCGTCGACAGAGACGACCGCAGCGATCAACTGTTTCCGTCGATAGATCAGTTGCGGCTCACTCTCCGAGCGTCTCAAAACCTCGGAGAACTGCTGCTTGGCGTCACCGACGTTCCATCCGTTCTTGTCCATTTGATCTGCCTACACGTCCAAGTTGCACGGACATTCTCGCACGAAGTAACTTCACTTCGCCGCGTACCGCACCGCGGGACTCCCCGCCGGGTAGAAAACACCGAGGAGCCGCATCTCGGCGGCACCACGATTCTCGACGCAATGCACCTGGCCATGCGGCAGGAAAATGCACGAGCCGGTCTCGATCGGCGTGTTCGACCTGCCCGCCCACATCATGCCCCTGCCGTCGAGGATGACGATGACTTCTTCGTACTGATGAAAATGATCCGGCGAGCGTCCGGGTGGGATGCCGCCGACGAACTGCGTCACCTGGGTGCTATCCGCGTCCGCGTTGATCACCTCGCGATACCAGCGGTCGCCGGTGCGCTCGACAGGCCGGTCGCGCATCGCCACGACGCGCGCAGAGCCGTTTCCTGGCTCGTAGCCTTCGAGGACGGCGCCGGCATCGGGACATTGCGAGCTGATGAGAGTCAGCGTCTCACTGGCCGCAATTTCCAACGTTGCCAAAGGAGGCAGGTAGATTCCGACATCGACGGAGATCGCCGAGTCGCCCGCTGTTCCGGAGCCGGCGATCACGTAAAGCACTTCATCCGCAACCTCGTTCCGCAGCGACGCTCTCTCACCCGCTGCAAGCTCGAGCACTCGCAGCGAGATCGCTGTCGCTCCCGCTTCGCGTCCGAAATGCTTCCAGATCCGCAATGCACCATCGACCACCGGCTCGCCTTCCTTCAACGACACCACGCGGCATCCGCCCTCGAGCTCAACAAGCATTTCGCGGGATTATGATGCCTGCGTGCAGAGCAAAGAAGAGGGAGTCCGGGCTACCAACCAGGATTTCATCCGCTACGATCAGGTCGAGAAACACCAGACCTATCAGCTCGCCGAAGGGCTGGATGAGAACCAATTCGACGACGAGTTTGTGGTGCGCACCGTCGACGTCGGTCGCTTTCTGCACGGCAGCGCCGACGACAAACGCGCCTTCGCCTCCGAGCTCGGCGACGCGCTGCATGAGATCGGCTTCGCCATCATCGAAGGTCACGGCGTCGATGTCGCGCTTTACGACGAAGCAGCGCGCCGCATCGAAGAGATCTTCACGACGCTGACGCTCGACGAGAAAATGCGCTTCCGCGCCGAGCGTTTCGGCTCCGTCAATCAGGGCTACTTCCCGATCAAAGAGACGAGCAACATGCACCCCGATCTCGTGGAAGGGTGGGTCTTCTGTCGACGGGCGTTCGAAGATCCGGCGAAGTTCTGGCCAATGGGGTCAGGTCGAAAGTCGAAAGTGACGGGGCGGGATCTTCCCTCATCGGACGACTCAGACCCCGTCACTTTCGACTTTCGACCTGACCCCATCTTCTTCGCGCAGATCGTTCGAGGCCACGAACGCCTGATTCTCCCGATCATGCAAAGCCTCCTCACCTACCTCGGATGCGATGCTCACCTCTTCGACGCAAAACTGACCGGCACGAATTTCGGCCTCCGCCTCAACTACTACCCGCCCGTCTCCGCCGCCGATGACGCTTCCGGCGCCGCTCGCCTCCTCGGCCACGAGGACATCGACCTGTTCACCTTCCTCCCCGCGCCGCGCGTGGAGGGCCTGCAGATCCTCAACCGCCGCAACATGAAGTGGGTGCGCATCGCCGCGCCGCCGGGCAGCATCATCCTCAACACCGGCGACTACATGCAGCGCATCAGCAACGACATCTTCCCGTCGACGACGCACCGCGTCAGCAAGCCGCGCGATCCCAATCAGCGATCGCAAACGCGCGTCTCCTTCCCAATGGCCGTCTACCTGTGGGAGGACGAGATGCTCGAAGTGTTGCCGTGTATCGCCAATCCAAAATATCCGCCGGTGAAGGCGATCAACTTCCACACGAGCATCACGAGCAAGTTTTATGGGGACGACTACGCCGTCAAATGACCGATCCACTGCTGCGGCATCGCGATCGCTTTCCGATTCGCAGTAAGACTACGTATCTTGTTTCGCACTCGCTCGGCGCGATGCCGGGCGCGACGCGCGAAGCGCTCGTCGAATACGCCGACCTCTGGGCCTCATGCGGGGCGCCAAGTGGTGGATGACATCGATCGAGGCGCTCTTCTACACGACCGATGATGAGCTGGAGATCGCGTTCGCGATGGTGGATGAGATTCTGCGAACAGATCGGTGGAAGCGGCAAGGCGGCTAAGCAGACGATCGTGACGGAGCGCGCGAAGCGCCAGCTTCGCGCGCTCATAAAATGATGGCCGTGTCCCGTCTTGCGATTGGATCTAGACGCCAGGAGGACAGACGATGGGCGTCCAAGAGCCGTTGACGAGCTCCTGGCAACCGTGCGAGACAAGTTGGCCGTTGGCGCAGGAATAGCGGTCTCGAGTTCGCCAGTCGCTGGTCTGGCCGGAAGAGTAGACGCCGCTATTACACAAGTAGTCCTCCTCACCGACCCAGTACGAGAACGTACCGTCGGAAAAGTAGTTGTAGTCGGTGTCGAAGGCTAATTGCGCGAACGAAGCAGACGTAATGAACACGACCAACAGAACAAGAATGAACCGCCAGAGCTTTCTCATAAGAACCTGCTTTCTGTCGTCCTGAAGACGGCGAGAAATGGTACAGCAACTGACATCATTCCGCCATGTTTCCAGGACGGCATGGGATATGTTCGCACTTACTGATCGCTCATGCCGATCTCCGCCGCTTCCTCGCCGCAATCAAATACAACACCGCTCCAATCACTCCCCAGAAGACGATCAGCTCGATCGTCGTCAGCGATGCGTGCTCGATGCGCTCGCGAAACGACAGTCGTCGCAACACATCGACATCCCCAGCGAGTTGGACGACGATCAGCGTTCCCATGAACAGAAGCGAGATCACCGCGCTGAGTCGCTGAGCCCAGAGCGGCAGGGGGAGCGTCACGCTCGCGAACAGCGACGGATTCGCGCGCGGGAGCGCCAGCAATGCCAGGCTGTGAAGGAAGTAGAGAGCGACGAGGGCGAAGACGGCGATGTTCAGCGCGAGGGAGACCTGGCCGCTGACGAGCAGCAGGAGCGTCACGATCAACGTCAGGGTCAGGCCAACGACCGGCGTGCCGGTGCGCGTTGCGATCGATCCGAGGAACCGCGGCGCCAGACCATCCTCGGCCAGCATGATTCCGACTCGCGACGGAACGAGCATCGTGGCGTTGACCGAGGTCGTCAGCGCCATCACCGCGCCGAGGGTCACGAACCACGCCGCGCCCATCGGCAGATAGCGCGACGCCACCGCGGCCATCGGCGCTGCGGCGCGTTGCAGTTCCATGCCGGGAAGGACGCCAAAGGCGACGGCCGACATCAGGAAATAGATGACCGTCGTCGCCAGGATGCCGCGAAGGAAAATGCGTGGCAGCCGGCGCGTCGAGTCGCGTACTTCTCCCGCCGTCTGCGCCAACGACTCGAAGCCGGCGTATCCGAAGAAAACCAGTGGCAGCGCCGTGGCGAATCCGCCGAGGCCGTGCGTGAAGAATGGCTGGTAGTTGTGCGGACGAATTGCGAAGACGCCGGGCACGACGAGGACGACGATCGAAAGGCCGAGAAGCATGCACATCCAGACCTGTATCCGGCCAAACCAGCGGACGCCGGCAACGTGGATGACATAGAAG
This sequence comes from Thermoanaerobaculia bacterium, assembly GCA_034664845.1. Taxonomy (GTDB): domain Bacteria; phylum Acidobacteriota; class Thermoanaerobaculia; order Gp7-AA8; family Gp7-AA8; genus JADGNZ01. The sequence goes on from JAXDGW010000121.1 coordinate 33,763, forward strand.
AAAATCAGACTGCCGATCGCTACCGGCATCGCCGCGCTCTTCGGCATCGAACCGCCAAACAACTCGACCACGTAATCGCCGAGAGCGCGCGCCAGATATGCAAGCGCGCCGATGTAGGAGATGACCTTGAGCCAGACGCCGACGAACGCGAGGCAGTAGCCGCCGAAGGTGCGCGAGAGGTGCGTGTATTCGCCGCCGGGCTCACGGCCGAGGGGCGTGGAGAGGAAGACGGAGTACGCGACCGACGTCGCGAGAATCGCCGGCGCGAGGACAAGATAGCCGAGGATCACGCTCGGGCCGGTGAGCGCCCAGGCGTCGCTCGTGACTTTGAAAATCCCGGCGCCGATGAGCATGCCGAGTAGCGTCGCGTACGACTCGACGGTGCCGAGGTCGCGGCGCAACGATGCAGATAGTGGCTCGGCCATGCTCAACTCCCCTCGGCTGCGCGCGCGGCGCGCCAGCGATCGGCGGCAACCGCGAGCACGATCACGATACCGATGATGATCTCCTGCACGTAGTTCGGCCAGCCCATTTGCTGGCTACCGTTGCGGAGGAAGGCCATGACCAGCGCGCCGATCATGGCGCCGGCGATGCTCCCCTCGCCGCCGCTGAGACTCGCGCCGCCGATGACGACTGCGGCGATCACATCGAGCTCGACGCCGACGGCGACCGTCGGATCGCCCTGACGCAAGCGCGACATCTGCATCACACCGGCAAGACCGAAGAAGAGTCCGGCCAGCGCGTAGATGCGAATCTTGAGCGAGCTGGTGTTGATGCCGCAGGCGCGCGCCGCCGCTTCATTCGATCCGAGGGCGAAGACATGGCGGCCGAAGACGGTGTTGCGCAGCACGAGCGCCATCATCGCCGCGAGGAGGATCGCGATCCAGACGCCGGGCGCGAAGAGCATCCAGTCGCGCGACGGAAAGGTCACGGCGAGCTCGTTCAGCCACGTCGCAGGCGGATTGACGGTCTGTTCGCTGGCGACGTACTTGGCGACGCCGCGCGCGATGCCGAGCATGCCGAGAGTGGCGATGAAGGGCACGACGCGCAGCGCCGTAATGGCCACGCCATTGACGACACCGACGATGGCGCCGGCAACGATCGCGGCCGTCATCGCCGCCACCGGCGGCCACCCGCTACGCAGCGCCAGTGCGGCAACGACGCTGGTGAGCGCGATGACGGCGCCGACGGAGAGGTCGATGCCGCCGCTCACGATGATCATCGTCATGCCGAGGGCGCCGATGGCGACGATGACAGTCTGCGCCAGGACGACGCGCAGATTCGCGCCGGAGAGGTACCGGGCCGGCGATCCGGTGAGAATCGCGAAGAGCACGATCACCGCGACGAGGCCGGCCATCGGCGCGAGGATGCGGATCCAGCGATTCATGTGAGGAAGCGATTGTACGTGTGTTGAAACGTAGGTCGGACTCTCCAGTCCGACTTGTTTCGCTTCACACGACGTCGGACTAGAGAGTCCGACCTACGTTTCCCCGCCGATCGCGGCTTCGAGAATGCTGTCGGCGGTCCATTCGCTCGCTGGTCTTGCGGGCGACAGGCGGCCGCGCGTCATGACGGCGATCGAATCGCACACTTGCAGCAACTCCGGCAGGTACGAGCTCACCATCAGAATCCCCTTTCCCTCGGATGCCAGCCGCGCGATCTCGCGATAAATGTCGGCTTTGCTGCCGATGTCGATGCCGCGCGCGGGTTCATCGAGCAGGAGGATGTCGGGGTCCTGATGGAGCAGCCGCGCCAGGAGGACTTTCTGCTGGTTGCCGCCGGAGAGCCGGTCGACGATGCCGCGCGGTCCAGGCGCCTTGATCCGCAGCCGCTGCATGACGTCCTCAGTCTGAGGGTTTTGTTGCTTTCGATCGATCCATCCGGCGTGCGAGCAGCTGGCGAACCGGCTGATCGTGACGTTGTCGGCGATCGGGAGTTGTAGCGCCAGGCCTTCGCCTTTGCGGTCTTCGCTGAGGTAGCCGAAGCCGTTTTCGATCTGATGCGCGAGCGTTTTCAGCTCTTGGCCGCGCAGGCGGACGACACCTCCGGTTGCGCGCTGTAGTCCGAAGAGTGTGCGAACGAGATCGCTCCTGCCGGAGCCGACGAGGCCGGCGATGCCGAGGATTTGTCCTTGATGGAGTTTGAAGCTTGCCAGGCGGAGGCGCGGAGGGGCGGAGAGATTTTCGACTTCGAGGAGGATTTGGGGCTGCGCAGCCGATAGTGTCCGTACCACTTCCTTTTGCTGCACAGCCACTCTTGTCTGTGCTTTCCCCACCATCATCGAAATCAGCTCCTCATCGCGCACCGAGGTGAGCTCGCCGCTGCCAACGCTCCGGCCATCGCGAAGCACAGTGAATCGATCCGCAATCTCCCGCACTTCTTCGAGGAAATGGCTGATGTAGATGATGGCGATCCCGCGATCGCGGAGGCGGCTGACGGTTTCGAAAAGCCGTGAAACATCGGCGCGCTGCAGGCTGCTCGTCGGCTCGTCCATCAGGAGGATTCGCGCATCGCGCGCCAAGGCGCGGGAGATCTCGACGACCTGTCTGTCTGCGAGCGAGAGGTTGGAGACGCGCGTCCGCGGATCGATCTCGGCGCGGCCGAAATCGGCGAGGAGTGCGGCAGCGCGCTCGTTCATGGCGTCGCGCCGCAGCCATCCGCCGCGCGAGGGCTCGATGCCCATGACGATGTTCTCGGCGACGGAGAGATGCGCACACAACGCCAGCTCCTGGTGGATGTGCGCGATCCCTCGGCCACGCGCATCGGCAGGCCCGCGCGGCGCGTATGGCTGTCCGCCGGCGATCATCGTGCCGCTGTCCGGCACCACCGCGCCCGACAGCACGTTCATCAACGTGCTCTTCCCTGCGCCGTTCTCACCGATGAGCGCGTGCACTTCGCCAGGGGCGACTTCGAAGTCGACGCCATCAAGCGCGATCGTTGCTCCGAAGTGTTTGGTAATCGCAGTGATCCGGAGCGCAGGCGGGGACGCCTGCGGGCCAGCCGGCGAGACGCCGGCGTTCCACATTCTCCTCACTTCAAATACGTCTCCAGCGGCGGATGCAGCAGCGTTTGCGATTCCGCTGCGTCCAGCGTGGCGGGCGTGATCAGCGTGACGCCGGTGTCGATGCGCTTTTCGATTGGCTTGCCGAGGAGGTGGGCAACGACGGTTTTGACGCCGAGCTCGCCCATGCGGAAGGGGTTCTGGACCACGATGCCTTGCAGCTTTCCGTCGCGCATCGCTTTGACGAACACGTCGCTCGTGTCGAAGCCGATGAAGCGGATCTTGCCTGCTTTGCCGGCGTCTTCCAGCGCCAGCAATGCGCCGGCTGTCGATGATTCGTTCGGCGTGAAAAGGCCGTTGATGTCGTTGCCGAAACGGTTGAGAAGATTCTCCGCCGCGGTCTTGGCGGTATCGCGCGTGGCGCCGGCGAACTGGTTCGAGGAGAGGAGCTCGATCGATGGATAGGCGGCCTTGATGCGCTCGATGAATCCCTTCTCGCGTTGCTCGGTGCTGAAGACGCCTTCCTGATAGCGGAGTGCCAGGACTTTGCCTTTGCCGCCGAGGAGACGGCCCATCTCGTCGGCGGCAAGCTCGCCGCCGTGGTAGTTGTTGCTGGCCACGAAGCTGATCGGATCGGCCGATTCCAGGCCGGAATCGACGACGACCGTTGGGATGCCGGCGCGCTTCGCTTCCTCGACGGGGCGGACCAGCGCGTTCTTGTCGAACGGAGCGAGCACGATTCCGTTGACGTGCTGCGTGACGAAGCCCTCGACGACCTGCACCTGCTGCTCGCGGTCGTCCTCGCGCATCGGACCCTTCCAGATGATGGTGACGTTGACGCCGGCCTTCGCTTCGTCCTGCGCGGCCTTCATCGCGCCGGCATGAATGCTCTTCCAGAACTCATGCGTCGAGCCTTGGGGGATGACGGCGAGGGTGAAGGATTTGCCTGTTTTCTGCTCCGTTTTCGAGCAGGCGAGGAAGAGGATGGCGATGGCGATGAGGATTCGTTTCATTCAGGCTCCGGTTCCATGCTTGGGGTCAGGTCGAAAGTCGAAAGTGACGG
>JAXDGW010000122.1:0-140604 GCA_034664845.1 Thermoanaerobaculia bacterium
CTGTCATTCCGAGCCGGCGAAGCGCGGCCAGGAATCCCCTGCGGAAGCACGAGGTCCGCTCCGTTCGGAGGGGATTCCTCCCCCCGCTTCGCCGGTTCGGAATGACAAGTCGTGGAAGCGCGGTGAAACACGAGCGATCTGGTTCGTCGGACGCGGCAACCGATTACGATGATCCACCCGTGATCATCGCCCAACTCCTCCTCCTCGGCGCGTCCGCCTACGAGCGCAAGTCGCAATTGATCGACGCCGCCGCGCTCTCCGCGGAGCACGACGTGCGCCTCGGCGATATCACCGGCGCGGATATCGTTCACATCTACGCGCCGCGAATCCTCGATCCCGCCGCGGTGCGAGATATTGCTGTTCCCTTCGTCAGCAACGCACGTCCGAGGGCCACTCGCTTCGCCTGGCGCAAGGGCCGCCAGCCGGCGCACGTCATCACGCCGCTCAAAGAAACCGCGAACCACGAGACCGCGAAACTGCAAAACCACGAGACCGCAACCTTCATCCCCGAGGCCGTCGACGACCAATACTTCGACTCAGCAACCAGGGAACCCAGCAACCGAGCAACCATTGGTTCCTTCTCCAGAACATCCATCCGCAACATCGTCGAGCAGACCGCCACACGCATCCACCGCTTCCGCGATGATGTCGACTGGCTGCTCTTCGACGACACTCCGTCGCCTGAAGATCTACACAGTGTGGATGTTTGGGTCGATGCCGCCGTAGACGAGGACGACGCCGATGGATTTGTCGCCGAGGCGCTGGCGGCAGGAAACGTGGTCGTGGCCTCGCGCACGGCCATCAATGCGCAACGTCTTGAAAAGGGTCGAATTGGGAGCCTCGTGCCGGTGCGCGATCCGAACGAATTGACTCATGCGATACTTGCCGCCCTTTTCAAGCCGGAACTTAGGCGGGATAGAATCGCAGCATCGCAACAAACGGTCTCCAAGTTTCGCATCCGGCACCGCGTCCGGGCGCTGGTCCAACTCTACGAATCCATCCTCCAATGATCTCCCTCGACGACCTCCCGCCCGCGCAAAGCCGCGCCCTCAATCTGGTCAGGGAAGTGGCGGCCGAAAAGAATCTCCTCCCTTTCCTCGTTGGCGGACCGGTGCGCGACCTCATCCTCGGCAGGCAGGACGTGGTCGATGTCGACCTCACGCTCGAGGAAGGTGGCTCGACGCTGGCGCGCGCGCTGGCCAAACGCGCTGGCGGCAGGCTGCGCTCCTTCCCGCAGTTTCTGACCTACAAAGTCACCGCCGAGGGGCTGCCGGAGATCGACATCGCCACGGCACGCAAAGAGCGTTACCGCTCGCCCGGCGCGCTGCCGACCGTCACCGCTGGCAGGCTCAAAGACGATCTCGTCCGTCGCGACTTCTCCATCAACGCCGTGGCGCTCAACGTCATGACCAGCGAGATGGTCGATCCTACCGGCGGCGAGCACGATCTGGCGGCCCGCGTGATTCGCGTACTGCACAACCAGAGTTTCGCCGACGATCCTACGCGGATCTTTCGCGCCATCCGACTCTGCATGCGCCTCGGCTTCACGATCGAGGAGCAAACGGGCTCGCAGCTGCGGAAAGCGCTCGAGAATGGCGCGCTGACTACCATCGCAAAAGAACGAGTCTGGCGGGAGTTGTTTCTGGCGTACGACGAGCCCAATGCTCCCGAGGCAGTCGCCGCGCTGAACGAGGCGGGTGCGCTCGACGTGCTGTTCGGCAGGCGCGCGGCCGATCCGAAATTGCCTTCCCGCCTGCAACGCATTCGCGCTGCGCTCGACGTTCCAGCCATGCACGCGGACCTCGACCACGAGGTGATGTACACCGGCGCGATCCTCTACGGCAACGCGTCGCCGGTCGACCTTGAGGGCTCGGGGTTCTCGCAAAAGAGAGCGCGCAATCTCGTGCAGATCGCGAATGAGATGCCGCGCTTCACGGATGCGCTCTCCGAGGCGACGTCGGATCATCAGCGGTTCCGGTTGTTCAAGCACGCCTCGCCTGAAATGCTCAGCATCGTCGCCGCCTCGGCGCCCCACGAGCAGCCGCACGTGGCCCGTTTTCAGGAGTTTCGCTCGTTCAAACTTCCGCTGCGGGGCAATGATCTCGAGGTGCCGCTTGGTCCTCACGTGGCCCGGGCGCTGGAGCGGACGCGCGAGGCCGTCTTCACCGGCGAGATACCGCAGACCGAGGCGCGGACGTTTGCGCGGGCGATGGCGATCAAGTACCTTAACGGCGGTGGCCAGCGGCCAGACGTCAGCGACCAGGAAAAGCAACACTCTGAGCGCTAACGGCCGGCTTCGCGCCACTCACAACCCATGCGGCGCATCGTCCCCTGCTTCACGATCCTCGTGGCTCTCACCGCTGCCGCGCAGTCGCCGCAATCGCAACCACCGCAGCCTCCCCAGACGCAGCCGGAAGTACGCGGGCTGTCGGAGGCGCCTCCGCCTGACCCGTACCACGACATCACCATGGTCGACGCCGCGCCGCTCGGCGGCGCCATCGCCGTCCCGTTGCCCGAGCGGGAACGCAAGAAGCTCGCGAAGTACGACATCCCCGAGCTCGTCGGCAGCCGCCAGGCGATCGGTCCGCAACGGATCGACGGAAGGCTTCCGCGGCCGCTGGTCGACTTCAACATCAACACCTCGGAGGTCTACCAGCGCCTCTCGATCTTCGAAGGCGGCCTCGTCGTTGTGGAGGTGCGCGGCGCGGGCGGAACGATTCGAAAGAAGCTCGTGATCCCCGCGGACGCGCTGCAAAACTACCTTCATGCGATTTCACCGCAGGCATTGGCGACGGTCCGCGATGGCGACCTGACCAAGCCTCGCGACACGCGCCGCGCGCTGCTGCGCGCGTACGACGCCTCGCAATCGTTCGTCGAGAAACAGTTCGATCCGATGGCGACGATGCCGAAGGAGCTCTCCGATCAGGTCGTGCCGTTGCAGGATCTGCTGCGCGCGATCTATCAGGACCGCGCCGTGACGAACAGCGTCGCCGGATACATGCCGAAAGTCGGCGATCAGCTTGTCGGCGACGACCGGAAGGTCTACCGAGTCACGCGCGTGGTGAGCGACAAGATCGTTGAGCTGCGATGCCTCAGCCAGCCGACCACGATCTACGTCGACGTGAAAGATCTCTACAACTACTTCATCGGAACGCCGGGAGCGGCCAGCCGCTGAACACGATCCGCGTCACCTCCGGCACATTGCGCGGACGCCGCGTTCCCGTCCCTCCGCGCGAGACGCGGCCAACGTCCGAACGCGCCCGCATGGCGTTTTTCAACATCGCCGGCGCGCGAATCGAAAACGCACGATTCCTCGACCTTTTCGCAGGCAGCGGAGCGTTTTCATTCGAGGCGGTTTCGCGCGGCGCGGCGTCGGCGACCGCGATCGAGCAGGACCGCAAGAGCGTGGAGACAATCACACGTCTGGCGAAGGAGTGGAACGCGCCGGTCACCGCGATCGCCGCCGATGTTTTCGCGGAAGTCCCGCGCCTTGCCGGCGGATTCGACCGTGCAGTTTTCGACATTATCTACGCCGATCCGCCATACTCGTTCGATCGCTACGACGACCTTCTCGCCGCCATCGACCGCGATGGATTGCTCGCTGACGGCGCGCTCGTCGGCATCGAGCACCAGCGCCGCACCGAGCCGTTCACGATCGAAACCAAACGCCTGAAAACGACGCGACGCGCCGAGTACGGCGAAGTCTGGATTACCTTGTTTGAAGTTGCATCCGAGGGGACATGAATGCCAATCGCTGAAATCACGCCCGATGAATTGAAAGCACGCCTCGCCGGCGACAATCCGCCGCTGCTGATCGACATCCGCGAAGAAGGCGAAGCCGCCATCTGCTCGATCGACGGCTCGACATTGATCCCGATGAATTCACTGCCGGAGCGGCTCGCCGAGCTTCCGAGTGATCGACAAGTAGCTCTCTACTGCCACCACGGCATGCGCTCATGGATGGCCGGGCAGTGGATGGCTCGAAATGGCTACGACGCGCTGTCGCTGGCGGGCGGGATCGACCGGTGGGCGTTGGAGATCGAACCTGAAATGAACAGATACTGATCCGCAGATTACGCAGATGAACACAGATATTCTCGTCTCATCTGCGTCTCATCTGCGTCATCTGCGGATAAGCACTTGAAAAGGAACGCATGGAACTAACACTCGACGACGAAGGCACACACACGCTGTTCGGCAATCACGACGAAAACCTGCGCATGCTCGAAGACGAGTTCAGCGTGAAGATCTCCTCGCGCGGCGGCGAGATCTTCGTGAACGGCGCGCCCGACAACGTCGCGCCGGTGGAGAAACTGCTGGCGCAGATGCAGGAGCTGATCGAGTCGGGCTATCCGCTCAAACGTTCTGACATCCACACCAGCATGCGCGTTCTGCGCGATCGTCCGGACGCCAGCCTCGTCGATTTCTTCACCGACGACGCCGTGCAGGCCTCGGTGCGCCGCGTCGTCACGCCGCGCAACGTCGCCCAGAAGATGTACCTCCAGTCCATTCAGGACAACGACATCACCTTTGGCATCGGCCCCGCCGGCACCGGCAAAACGTTTCTCGCCGTCGCTGCCGCCGCCGGAGCGCTGGCCGACAAAAGCGTGAAGCGCATCGTCCTCTGCCGCCCCGCCGTCGAAGCGGGCGAGCGCCTCGGATTTCTTCCGGGCGACATCGCCGAGAAGGTGAATCCGTATCTCCGCCCGCTCTATGACTCGCTCTTCGACATCATCGGCTTCGAGAAGGTCGAGAAGCTCATCGAACGGAGCGTGATCGAGATCGCGCCGCTGGCCTTCATGCGCGGCCGCACGCTCAACGACTCCTTCATCATTCTCGACGAAGCGCAAAACACCACGCCCGAGCAGATGAAGATGTTCCTCACGCGGCTCGGCTTCGGCGCCAAGGCAGTCATCACCGGCGACGTGACGCAGGTCGATCTCCCAACCGGCGCCAAGTCCGGCCTGCGCGTCGTCCGCCAGATCCTCGACGGCATCGACCGCATCCGCTTCTTTGATTTCTCCGACCGCGACGTCGTCCGCCATCCCGTGGTGCAGAAGATCGTCATGGCCTACGACCGCATCGACAAAGAGCGCGAAAAGCAGGAGAAGGCTTGACGAACATCGAAGTCACCGGCGCGGCCGTGACGCGATTCAGCCGCCGCGAGATCGCCGAGTTCGCCCGCCGAGTCCTCCTCGCGCTCGACCGCCTCGGCCGCATCGCCTCCGAGATCAGCGAAGTCACGATCGCCATCATCGACGACGAGGCCATGCGCAATCTCAACCGCAAGTTCCGCAAGAAAAACAAAACGACGGACGTCCTCACCTTCCCCGCCGACGATTCCGACGCCGACCCCCAAGCCCCCGGCCGCCCCCTCGGCGACATCGTCATCTCCATCGACCAGGCCCGCCGCCAGGCCGCCGACCAGAAACACTCGCAGGCCACCGAGGTGCGGTATCTGATCCTCCACGGCATCCTCCACGCCCTCGGGTACGACCACGAGACGGATGATGGCGAGATGAACGCGCTGGAGGTCGAGGTGCGCGCGGCGGTAGGGTTGGAGTGATTGGATGGGCAGCTAAGTACTCACAATCCCCGGGGATCGGGATCGTCGTCATCACCTGAAGCAAGCCCTTACACGCGCTGCCATCCCGCTGTCATCCTGAGCCGCCGAAGGACACGAAGTGCCGAAGGACGGTCGAAGGACCCCCTGATTCTCTGCCGGTTGGGCGGGTTAGAAAAACCACTGCACAAGATCAGGGGGTCCTTCGACGTCCTCCGGCACTTCGTGTCCTGCGGCAGTCTCAGGATGACAGCGATGTGGACCTGCTACGCTTTCCCACGTGCCCGAGAAAATCCGATGTTACGTCCTCAAACAGCCGGCGAAGCCGCAGAAGCAGTATCGCGTCCGCTATGAAGAGGAGCTGAATCAGGAGCAGCTCGATGTCGTCATGGCCGGCGAGGGGCCGATGCTCGTTATCGCCGGCGCGGGAAGTGGAAAGACGCGCGCCCTCACCTATCGCGTCTCCCGGCTCATCGAAGACGGCGTCGATCCCTCCGACATCCTCCTCCTAACTTTCACGAACAAATCGGCGCGCGAGATGCTGAGCCGCGTCGAGCAGCTCGTCACGATCGATACGCGGCGCATCTGGGGCGGGACGTTTCACTCGATTGGGAACAGGCTTCTCCGTCAGCACGCGACCACGATCGGCTATCGATCGAGCTTCACGATTCTCGATTCCGAGGATGCCAAAGAGATGATGGAATCAGCGATTTCCTCTCTCGGGATCAAGACGCTGGAGAAGCGTTTTCCCAAGGGCGACGTCCTCATCGACATCTACTCGTACCTGATCAACACGCGCACGCCGCTGGAGCTGCACCTCGAGAACAACTACCCGCACTTCGGCATCTATCGCGACGAGATGATCAACGTTTTCCGCCGCTACAAGGAGCGGAAGCGCGAAGCGAACGCGATGGATTTCGACGATCTGCTCGTCAACTGGAAGCTGCTGCTCGACGACCATCCCGAGGCCGCTGAAGCGTTGAAACGGCGCTACCGCTACATTCTCGTCGACGAATATCAGGACACGAACAAACTGCAGGCCGAGGTCGTCGATGCGATGGCGTCGGTGCGGCGGAACGTGATGGTCGTCGGCGACGACGCCCAATCGATCTACTCGTTTCGTGGCGCCTCGTTCGAAAACATCATCACCTTTCCGCTCCGATTCCCCGAAGCGAAGATCTACAAGCTGGAGACTAACTACCGATCGACGCGGCAGATCCTCAGCCTCGCTAACGCCTCGATCGCCCAGAACCGCTTCCAGTTCAAGAAGGAATTGCACGCCGTTCGCGGCGATGGTCCCGACCCGGCGGTCGTCGGCGTCGATGACGTCTTCGAGCAGTCGTCGTTCATCGCCCAGCGCATCCTGGAGCTGCGCGACGAAGGCGAGCCGCTCTCCGACATCGCCATCCTCTACCGCTCGCATTACCAGTCGCTGGAGCTGCAGATGGAGCTCTCGCGCCGCCTGATCCCATACGAGATCCGCAGCGGCATCCGCTTCTTCGAACAGGCCCACATCAAAGACGTGATCGCCTATCTGAAGATCGTCACGAACTCGCGCGACGAGCTGTCGTGGAAACGCGTGATGAAGCTCTATCCGAAGGTGGGCGAGAAAACGGCGGCCGAGGTGTGGGAGCGGATCGGCAAAGATCCGAATCCCCTCGATACGTTCCTTCGCGGATTGAAAGACGTGAGCGGCCGCGGCGTCGCCGCAAGCCTCAAGAGCCTCGCCAACGTCCTCGGCGTCATCGGCAGCGAATCGATGCAACACAATCCGTCGGAATCGATCCGTCTCATCGTCGAGCGCGGCTACGCCGACTACGCGAGAGCGAAGTTCGCGAATTCGCAAGCGCGCCTCGACGATCTCGAACAGCTTTCGCAATACGCGCTTCGCTACGACGACACGAATCTCTTTCTCGATGAGGTGGCGCTGTCGAATCCAATCGCCGGCGAGGACGTCGCCGTCGTCGGCCCCGAGGACGAAAAAGTCGTCCTCTCCTCGGTGCATCAAGCCAAGGGCCTGGAGTGGCGCATCGTCTTCGTCATCTGGCTCGCCGACGGCCGCTTCCCCTCGCAACGCGCGTTACGCGTCCCCGGCGGGATCGTGCGCGTGCAGCCGAAGGAGTTGCACGAAGCGTTCAATCTGACGGACGCGCTGATGAAAAAAGACGATCTGGCGATCGAGGAGCTGCCGTCGGAACTGCGCAACGCGGAAACCGCCGGCGACTCCGACCGTCCGTCATCCCCCGAAATCGAGATCGTCATCCCCGGCGAAGAAGAAGAGCGCCGCCTCTTCTACGTCGCCGTCACCCGCGCCAAACAGGAGCTCTACCTGGTCTTCCCCGTCATGGCCCGCGACCGCGGTGGCCTCGACATCCTGATGGAGCCGTCACGCTTCATCCGCGAACTGCCAGAGGGTTCATACGAGAAGTGGGTGATTGGGAAGGAGTGATTCGTAGATGCAGTAGCTGCACGCAAGAATGTGAAACTCAGATCCATACGGCCGTACCATGGAGCGATGCTCGCTCGTGATGAACTCAGGACTTGGTCGCTCGCGGAGCGGTCCTAATTCGTGCTTGCAGCGTAGTCCCTTGGCGCGAGAGAGAGTGCCGTGATATCTCCTCGACGAGGGTGGATGGTTTGTTGCGTGATCACCTGCGACGGTCCAGTTGAACGAAACATCTGAATCCAAGCCGCGTCCACCTCGACCCATTCCGATACGTTGATGGTCAGCGGACGCGGAATGACAAGCGAGGCGACGACGAGAATGACTAAACCGCATTACCAGACGCCTGCGAAAGTTATCTCCCACTTTGAGTCGATCGCGATCATTTGGCAGTTATGATCTGTCGTACGAGTTCTGTAGCGGCTGTCAACCCTCTAGCCGTGAGTGTATAACCCGCCTCTTTGGTACCGGTCACTTCAGATCCCAAACTCTTTAGGGTTGTGGCGAAGTTTGCGCCGTCATATGCGTCGTAGTGGCGAGATGCCTCCCTCACCTTGTCGTCCGTCATGCGAGCAGCGCCACTGCTCAGGTAGGACGCTACGCCAGTTAGGAGTACAACCGAGTGAAGGCGTTCGCGGATGCTCTTGCCAGGTACCGCCTTCGCGACAAGGTCAATCTCATCAACGCCCAGGCTGAAAAGGGATGACAGTTGTGACGACATTAAACTGTTCCTTTTCATCCAGCGAACAGCGACCGGGCTGATGCCTTCAAGATCTCCTTCGGCAGCATCACTCGATCTGGATTCATCGCCGCGGCCTGTGACCGTCTCGTCGGGATCGGCCTGTCGCTCTGCGGCGGCGAGTCTCGACGCTATGCGCTCTGTTGCGGGTGGGAAGCGTTCCTCATTCTGCGACCTTTTTACACCTAGGCGCTGGAGGACATAGTCCAGTACGCGATTCTGCGCTTCGGAATCCAATTCCTTGAGGGCAGAGTACACGCTACGCATCGCGGTAAATTCAAGATCATCGCTAGGATCGTCAGTCATGTTTGCACCTTTCCTATGTATTCCAGAGGGATTCCCACTCGATCTTGATAAATCGGAAAGCAAATTGCGCTGCGACATAAGCCGCATAGTCCTGCCAAGAATCGGACTTCTCGGCCGCGAAGTCGCAGACCGATTTCATCGATACGAAACGCGGTTTTGGCTCTGGCGACTCGTGACAGGCGCGATAAACGCCGTATGTTTCCATCTCCACCCCTATCAGCTTTCGCCAGTTGCGCTGAATCTCGATGATACGACTCTCGTCATCGATGACCTGGTCCGCCGCACCTAGGGGACCAATGTGTACGCGATTTCCCAACGTTGGCAACCGTCCAGTCCAACCGGATCTAATCTCTCGGAACACGTCATTAACTCCCCGATACTTCTGAAGTACGCTTCGAAGCCTCGCGTTGAGGCCAATCGGGTAGGGGTCTGGCAGGAAGTCACGTATGCCGCCTGCAAATACTACTTTACCTGAGTTGTAGTCGATACTGGGATCGGCCACCAGCACATCTCCAAATTCCTTGTTACCTTGGCGCGTACCGGCCGCAATACCGATCATGACCACAAGTCGAGGGCGGAACTGCATGATCAACTGAGTTGTTACGATGGAAGACGCCGTGAGCCCCATCGACGTCGAGGTTGTGCCAACAACCTTAAGTGGCTTGCCCCGATCGGTTTTGATCTCGCAGGCGCGATAGACGTGAGGAAACCGCGCGCTGCCGACGGGTTGCCATGCCGCGGAGCCGCCCGACGCCTCGATTACTGCAGCAAACTCGGGGTACTCCAGAGCGCAGACAACTCCCACGTCCGTCAGATAGTCGTCCAACAGATGATCGGTCGGAAGCGGAAGGCCACTCAGTGTGCGAATCTTCTCGAGGCCTGGGGGAGAGAGCGTCCACCGCAATGGAGGCCCCTTGTCCGCCACTCGTACAAATGTCGAATAGGTGCGGAAGCGAGCGTTGAGGTTTACGGGAACTTGCGTCTTTCCGAGATGCAACTCCAGAAAATCCTGCACAACGCGAGTTGTTACTGGAGTCTTCGCCGCACCTAGGCAATACAGCGCAGCGAGTATATTGTACTGGTCGGTGCGCTGTTTGGGCCGCACCGCAGCAAGAACAGTCGCAAACTCATCCATACGTGCTGAAGTACCCAAGGCAAGTATAGCAGCGCCGACGGTTTCTCTACGGTGAGTAGAATGTGCGAAGCGGCCAGCACCTCAGTCGCTACTACTTCACCTTCACCAACTCCACATCGAACACCAGCATCCCGGCCGGCTTTCCCTTCTGGCCTTTGTAGGCGAGCCGCTCGGGGATCCAGAAGCGGACTTGCTCTCCTTCGGTCATGAGCTGCAGGCCTTCGGTCCAGCCGGGAACCACCTCGTCGAGGCGGAACTCGGCGGGCTCGCCGCGGATGACGGAGCTGTCGAACATCAGGCCGTCGGTGGTCCAGCCGCTGTAGTGGACCGTGACGGGGTCGTGCCTGCCGGGATGTTTTGTTCCCGTTCCAGGGCGCAGGATTTTGTAGGCGAGGCCGGATGGAGTTTTCGTGGCGTCGGCGGGCGGCGCGGCGACATCGGCGGGCGTTACTGGAGGATGGACGACATCGTCGAGCCGGCCATCGACGACGAACATGTCGCCCTCCGCGATCCTGCCCCCGCCCAGAGTCGCGGGAATCCAGGCGCGGCGCGTTTCGCCCGGCGTCATCATCGCGAACATCTCGCGCATCCCCGGCAGCAGCTTCGACATCTCGATGAACGAGGGCGAATTGCCGCGCGTGTAATCGACGACTGAGCCGTCCGAGGCTTTCCAGACGGAGTAGTGGAGATGGATGAAATCGGCGGCGGTGGGGTGCTCGCCTGCTGTTCCCGGAACGATTTGCTTCGTGATCAAACCGTCTTCGGATGTTTGCGCGTCGGCCGGCGGCGTTTTGAGGTCGGCAGGCGGAAGCGGCTTGGCGAGCGTGGCGACGACGGCGGCAGCGGCAAGATAGGTAGCAAGCATTAGACTCCGCACAACATGCGGCTTCTTCTGATCTCTTCCTCCACCGTCCACGGCTACGGCTTCCTCGACCATCCCGAGCCGGAGATCCGCTCGTTCCTCGGCGACGCGCGGCGCGTGGCGTTTGTGCCGTTCGCGGCGCACGATCATGACGCGTACACGGACAAGGTTCGGGAGCGGCTTGCGGGCATGGGCTTGGATGTTGTCTCGCTCGACGATCTTGATCGCGCCGACGCCGTGTTCGTCGGAGGCGGGAACACGTTCCGGTTGTTGAAGACGCTGTACGACCGTAATCTCGTCGATGTAATCCGCGATCGCGTTCGCGGCGGGCTCTCCTACATCGGATCGAGCGCCGGGACGGTCATCGCTGCGCCGACGATGCGGACGACGAATGACATGCCGATCGTCTATCCGCCGTCGTTCGATGCGTTCGGGTTCGTGCCCTTCCAAATCAATCCGCACTATCTCGATCCTGATCCATCCTCGACGCACAAAGGGGAAACGCGGGAGGATCGGATTCGTGAGTTTCATGAGGAGAATGAGACGGTGGTGGTGGGGTTGCGGGAGGGGTCTGTCCTTCGCGTTGAAGACGGCGTTACCACGCTCCTCGGCGAGAGGACGGCGCGGGTTTTTCGACGCGGGCGCGAGGCGGTGGAGGTGGAGCCCGGGGAAATCGAGCTCGCCTAACGATTGTCATTCCGAACCGGCGGAACCGCGGGGGTGGTTGGGTGGTCGGGAGCGGTGGAGCGCGGAGAGGAATCCCCTGACGATTTGGATATCGCGCTCCGAGGTGGGGATTTCTCATCGTGCTCCACCGCTCCCACACGCCCTTCCGCCCCCGCGGTTCCGCCGATTCGAAATGACAGTGCGGTAGAGTTTCAACCATGCTGCCGATGTCCGAGGTTGACGAAGCGCCCCTTGCTGAGAGCATTGCGGAGAGCAACGAAAAGACCGAGGAGCCGCCGCTGTTCAAGGTGCTCCTCCACAATGACGACTACACCACGATGGAGTTCGTCGTCTGGGTGCTGGAGTCGGTCTTCAACATGCCGGAGGAGCAGGCCATCCAGGTCATGCTCAATGTCCACATCACAGGAGTCGGCGTGGCTGGGATCTACACGTTTGAGGTGGCGGAGATGAAGGTGGAGAAGACCACGGCCGTAGCGCGCGAGCAGGAGTATCCGCTGCTGGCCACGATGGAGAGGGCGTGACGAAATCCGGAGAGCGTTAAGTTCGTTCACTACCCAGACCAATGATCGCCCGCCAACTGCAAAAGTCCTTCGAATTCGCCCTCAACGAGGCGATGAAACGGCGCCACGAGTACGTCACGCTCGAACATCTCCTCTACGCCCTGCTGCACGACCGCGATGTCATCGACATCATCCGTGCTTGCGGCGGCGACATCCCGCTCCTCCAGAAACAGCTCGACGATTTCATGAACAAGACGCTCGAGCAGTTGGCCGAGGATTCGGATGTGCAGCCGGTGCTGACGGCGATGCTGCAGCGGGTCGTGCAGTACGCGCAGCTTCACGCGCAGTCTTCGGGGCAGAAGGAAGTCGACACTGGCCAGATGCTTGCCGCGATTTATCAAGCCGAGCGCTCGCAGGCTGTCTATCTTCTGCGCAGCCAGGGAGTGAACAAGCTCGAGGTGCTGCAGTACCTCTCGCATGGCATCGGCAAGGACACGCCGGCGCCGAGTCCGGCGTTCGTCGGTGACCAAGAGCCTTCCACCGAACAGGCCGGCGATCCGCTCAAACTCTTCGCCGTCAATCTCAACGAGAAGGCAGAAAAGGGCGAGATCGATCCGCTCATCGGCCGCGCCCCCGAGCTCGAGCGCACCGTGCAAATCCTCGGGCGGCGCCGCAAGAACAATCCTCTTTTCGTCGGCGAGCCCGGCGTCGGGAAGACTGCAATCGCCGAGGGACTGGCGCTCAAGATTACGAAGAACGAGGTACCGGCGGTGTTGAAGGATGCCGTCATCTGGTCGCTCGACATGGGCGCCGTACTGGCCGGAACGAAGTATCGCGGCGAGTTCGAGCAGCGTTTGAAAGCGGTCGTAAACGCGCTGCTGGCCAAGCCGGAAGCGATCCTTTTCATCGACGAGATCCACACGATCGTCGGCGCCGGCGCGGTGAGCGGCGGAACGATGGACGCCTCGAATATCCTCAAGCCCGCCATCGCCTCGGGGAAACTGCGCTGCATCGGCTCGACGACGTACGCCGAGTACAAGTCATCGTTCGAGCGCGACCGCGCGCTGGCCCGCCGCTTCCAGAAAATCGAAGTCGGCGAGCCGACGGTCGAGGAGACGGTCGACATCCTCAAAGGCCTGAAGTCGTACTACGAGAAACACCACAACGTCACCTTCACCGACGAGGCGCTGCAACTCGCTGCCGAGCTCTCCGCGAAGTACATGCACGACCGCCATCTGCCCGACAAAGCGATCGATGTGCTGGACGAAGCGGGATCGCGCGCACGGATTGTCCATCCTCTGGAGATGACCGCGCCCTCAGTCATCGGTATCGATGATGTCGAATACGTCGTCGCCCGCATGGCCAAGATTCCGCCGCGCACCGTTGCCGTGTCGGAGAAAGAGCGATTGCAGAGTCTCGACGCCGATTTGAAGGGCGCCATCTACGGCCAGGATCACGCCATTGCGCAAGTCGTCAATGCCATCAAGATCTCGCGCTCGGGGCTGGGGCAACCGGAGAAGCCGGTCGGCTCGTTCCTCTTTTCGGGACCGACTGGCGTCGGCAAGACGGAGCTGGCGCGTCAACTCGCCGTATCGCTCGGCGTCGAGTTCATTCGCTTCGATATGTCCGAGTACATGGAGCCGCACACGGTCTCGCGGCTCATCGGCGCGCCACCGGGATACGTCGGCTTCGATCAGGGCGGCCTGCTCACCGACGCCATCATTCGCACCCCGTACGCAGTGCTGGTGCTCGACGAGATCGAGAAAGCGCATCCGAATCTTTTCTCGATCCTGCTGCAGGTGATGGATCACGCCACGCTCACCGACAACAACGGCAAGAAGGCCGACTTCCGCAACGTCGTCCTGATCATGACGACGAACGCCGGCGCACGCGAGATGAGCGATGCGTCGATGGGCTTCGGCAACACCAGCGGCGAGAAAGGCAAAGGCCGCGGCGCGATCGAGCGGACGTTCACGCCGGAGTTCCGCAACCGCCTCGACGCGTGGATCGCGTTCGAGCCGCTCTCATTCGAGACAACGGAACGCGTCGTCGACAAGTTCATCGAAGAGCTGCGCGTCCAACTTCGCGCAAAGAACGTGACGCTGGAGTTGACGGAGCCGGGCCGCGCATGGCTGGCAAAGAACGGCTACGACCGCTCCTTTGGCGCGCGTCCGATGTCCCGCCTGATTCACTCCAAGATCAAGGAGCCGCTCGTCGACGCGATCCTCTTCGGGAAGCTGCAGGATGGCGGGAATGTCGTGGTCGATGTGGCCGAAGATGCGTTAACGTTAGTGCTGTGATCGCGCTTCTGGCGGCGTCGCTCGCCGCTTCACTCCACCTGGCACCCTGCAAGATCGCCAACACGGCCGCGCGCTGCGGAACGTTTGACGTGCGGGAGTCGCCGGGATCCTCGCGCACGTTGCCGCTGAAAGTAATCGTGTTCGCAGCGCGCGAGCACAACGATTCCGCGGTCTTTCCCTTCAGCGGCGGGCCGGGGATGGCAACGACGCCCGGCGCGGAGGATGAGGTCAATATCTACGGCGCGGAATTGCGGCGGCACGACGTGGTGCTGGTCGACCAGCGCGGCACGGGCGGCTCGGCGCCGCTCCGCTGTCCCGACACCCAAAAGAAGCATGCGCGTGAGCTGATCGAAGGCGATCTCTTTCCGCTGCCGTTCGTCAGCGATTGCCGCCAGGAAATGGAGAAGCTCAGCGACCTGACTGCCTACGGTACAGCGCAATTCACCGATGATGTCGACGCCCTTCGCCGCGTCCTCGGCTACGGCGCGATCGACATCGTCGGGATTTCTTACGGCACGCGTTCCGCGCTGACGTTTCTTCAACGGCATCCGAAGGCCGTCCGTACGCTGTTGCTGGAGGGACCACTGCCACCCGAAAATCCAATGCCGCTGAATGCCGGACGCGATGCGCAGTCGGCACTGGATCGAATCATCGCCGATTGCAATGCTCAGGCGTCGTGTGCAGCGGCATTTCCCGACATCGCGGGCGATCTCGCTCGAACCCTGGCCGCACTCGACGCGAAACCTGCGCGATTCGACACCGGCGAGTATCACGTCACGATGACCAGGGGCGAGTTCGGCGAGTTTCTCCGCTCACAGATGTACGCGGCCGACCGGCAGCGGCTGATTCCACAGATGCTTCATCTCGCTGCTGCGGGCGACTGGAACTGGATCGGCACGTACTGGCTGCGCTACCGCAACGGCTGGTACGACGACGTCGGCCCGTTCCTTTCCGTCTCGTGTCCCGGTGACATCCGCTGGATCGATTCCGCCACGATTCCTGCCGCCACTGCGAACACGTTTCTCGGTGACTACCGCTTACGGCGGCAGATCGCAGCGTGCGAAGCGTGGGCGCCCGGCCGCGCCCCACGCGTAACGCTTCCCGCCACAAACGCGCCGGTTCTGATCATCACCGGCGATCGCGATCCGGTCACGCCGCAGCGATGGGCCGATGTGCTGCAGTCGCACCTCCGGCACGCACGAACGATCGTCTTCGCCAACAGCGGCCATACCGAGCCGAGCGACTGCGCCGTCGCACTGGAAGTGGCTTTCTTCGACGCCGGTTCGTTCGATCATCTCGACGCCTCCTGCGCCAAAGCGATACCACGACCACCCTACGCCACGAAATTGCCGTGAAATCCGGCCTCTCCCGACCCTCGCTACGCCCGCGGCGACATCGTAGCCATGGGCGATGATCTTCGCGTCGAGACGCTTCGCGACGCGTGCCGGCACGGCAGTTTTCCGTGGCCGTATGAGGAGTTGCCGCTTCCCTGGTTTTCGCCGCGGCGGGCGTTTTCTGCGATCCTCCGCAGTCGGCCGCCCTATTCGTCGTCGCTCAGTGTCTCGCTGCACGTCTGCGGTTCGACGGCGAATAGAACGCTTCTTTCGGGACGGCGACCGGCGGCATTCCCGGCGCGGTCCAGAGCAGCCGGGTTACGCCGGTCGACGCGTTATCGACAGTCTCCAGGTTGAAGCTGTAGTGGTGGCCCGCCTCGAGGAAGATTGGATTTGTCATCGGCGAGCCGGCGCCTCCGATCACCGATTTATCGTCGATGCGGAGGATGGCCGACCCGGCCGTGAGCACGTCGAACGTGTAGAGCGCGGAGACGGTGGCAACGATCTCTCCTGTCCAGACCACCTTGAAAACGCCTGCCGAAAACGGCGGTGTTTCATCGTGCCAGTTGAAATCGATGTTGCCGTCGAGCCGTACCACCTGCGAGCCGTTGGCGTCGCTGTATGTGGCCACGAGTCCCACGCCCGGCGCATCGGGAAATTGAACGCGCGTGTAGTTGTCGACGACCTGATTCGTTGCGCCGGTGACTGATAGCTTCACTTCGAAAGGACCGTTGGATGAAAACACGTGAACCGGGTTCGCCTCGGTGCTGCTCAATCCGTCGCCGAACATCCAGATGAGATCCGTTGCTCCGGGAACGGTGACCACGGATGAGAATCTGACGCTGCGCGCGGCCTCGTCCGTCACCTCCGCTCCGATCACGACGTTTCCGACGTAGCTGACGCGGTAAATGTTCGCACCGTGGCCGATCGGACTTCCCTGCTCGGGAAAGAGGTCGCTGAAGTAAAGGCCGCCCGGACCTGCCGCAAGCGCGGCGACGGTCGCGAAGCCGGTACCGGTGTATTCGACGAAAGGCTTGGCCGAGACCACCTTGCCGCCGGCATCGAAGACGAATTCGCGAATGCGTTTCCCATCCGGCGTCTGTCCCGGCACCCATGTCGGGCCCGATTCGCTTACGAAGGCGTGGTCCTGTTTCTCAATCGGAAAACCGCTGCCCCCGGACGTCGCACTTTGAACGAAGGTGATGTTCACCGGAGCAACGGACGGCGACCAGTTGTACGCCGCGTTGGCCAGCATACTTTCGTCCTCGCCGTCCCACTGGTAGTCGAGTCCTGCGGATACCTTCGCCAGTCTGTCTGTTGTGGGACCATTCTCGACTTCGTACAGTGAGGCGTCGCTGGCCCGCCAGGCACCGCCGAAGGGGTTGCGGAAGCCGAGGGCGAAAACGTAGTCGGAGGCGCGGATGCCGTCGGTGACGTCGTAGAAAGGATTGTCGATGGGAGCGGCGCCGTCGGGACTGATCCTAAGAATTTTGCCTCGAAACGAAAACACCGATCGGGCCACTTCCGTCTCGAACCCGTCTCCCACATGGACGTAGAGCATTCCGTCGGGTCCAATGGTGAGACTGGAGATTTGATGCGACGCACCGATCGGTTCGCCCTCCATGTCGAGCACAGTGGTGATGCTCGAAGCGGTGCGTCCGCCGTCCGCACTGTGGATGCGGATTACTTTGCAATAGTGATCGCCAAGATCCGACGCATAGACCAGCGCCACAAACAGATCGTGCGTTGCCGGATCAACCGCCGTTCCGACCACTCCATGCTCTCCCGAGCCAGGGAAAATGCCAGTGGGATCGAAGTTCAACAAGTCTGTGGCGTAATCGCGCAGCGTGCCGTCGCGCAGGACCGCGCGAATGCTTCCGTACAATTCGGTAATGTAGTAAATCGGTGCATCGGCGTCGGGAAGCGGCTGGGGAACGAATGCGAGATTGACCGGCAGTTGCAGCCCGGTGACGACTCGCTCGACTCGATATCCGGGCTCGAGAACGCTCCACGGCGTCTCCGCGTTTCGCGCCAGGCTCGCAAAGTGCGGTTTGTCATCCTCGGCGTAAAACGAGCTTCCGTCGCGCGAGATCCAGAATGCTGCCGGCGCGGCCGGCGGCAGTTCGACCGCAGGAAGATAGATGATTCGCCGCATCCCTTCCTGGTCTGCAAATTCGATCGTTGATTCGGATAACGAAAGTGTTTGCGAGCCACTACGCACAATCACTTTGATGATTGAGTGACTCTCGCCGGGCAATAGTGTGGCGGTTTCCACACGATTGCCCTTGAATGTCAACAATGCGGTGTTGCTATCGGAAACCATACTTACAGACGCTTCGTCCGGAAGCACCATGTCTTTCCCGCCGGCATCATGGAGATGGGGCTGCGGCGAGAGCAGTACGCGAACAATCTCCAGAGGCTGTACGGCGGAACCGGCGGAGGTAGCAAATCCCCGGATCGTCCACGCGCTCCATTCCGTCGCAGGATCTCCACTGTGATCACGGAAACGAACCGCAACGGCGTACTTACTGGAACCGAGAAGCCGCCCCGCTGACGCCGTGAAGGCACCGTCGCCCAGGTGTATATGGACCGCGAGAACACCGCTTGCACAGGAGGCCGACCAGACTACGGTCCTCAGATCTTCAGTACGGATCTCCCAATCGCTACAGAGAAGAGCGTCGCCTGCATCGTCATCAACGAAGGGCGCGGTGGCCATGTGTACGTCGCCCGGATCGACCGCTGTCGAAATTGACGGCTCGATGAGCACGGGAGCGTGCGGCGGCGTGTTCGCAAGGGTTTCCCAGCCTGTAGCCACCAACACGAAACCAACGAGGGTCCGAAGAGCTCCGCTGCCCGTAAGCATGACCCGTTCACTCCTCCTTCGCCCGACAACCACGAAGGCATCACCTGTCTATTAGAGCGACAGATTCAAGCGATTCGCGTGCCGGAATGAAGTTAGGAATGCGCAATACTTGCAACAGATCGGGTTCATCTTGCTGGATCAGCCTGGACCAGCAAACCATAATGCGTTGCAGTGTCTCGATTTCCTGATCCTCGCTACGCTCGCGGCGACATCGTGGCCATGGGCGACGATCTGCGCGTCGAGACGCTGCGCGACGCGTACCGGCACGGCATCTTTCCGTGGCCGCATGAGGAGTTGCCGCTGCCGTGGTTCTCGCCGCGGCGGCGGACGGTGATCCTCTTCGATGAGTTGCACGTCGGGCGAACGTTGCGGAAGGCACAACGAAAAGGGGGATTTGTCTGCACGATTGACCGCGCATTCGACGACGTCATCGCTGCTTGCGCAGACGTGCCACGCGGCGATGATGTGGGAACATGGATCGGGCCGGAGATCATCGCCGCCTACAAGCGCTTTCATCGCGCCGGCGATGCGCACAGCGTCGAAGTGTGGGATGGCGAGGAGTTGGTGGGCGGTCTGTACGGCATCGACTCGGGCGGCGTATTCACGGGTGAGTCGATGTTTCATCGCGCTGCTGATGCGTCGAAGATCGGGCTACTGTTTCTCATCGATCATCTTCGTGCTCGCGGGGCGACATGGCTCGACTGTCAGGTGATGACACCGCACATGGAGGCGCTGGGAGCGCGCGAGATCACCCGCAACCGTTTTCTTGACATGCTGGCGAAGGAGCAGGCTGCCGGATACTCACTCTTTTAAAGGCGTCTCACGCGGAGACGCGGAGGACGCGGAGAAAAACAGCTCCGCGACTCCGCGTCTCCGCGTGAAACGGTTTTCAATGCGCGTGGGCGTGAGACGTCTCGTGCGTATGTCCCGGCGCGCCCGACTCCACCTGCTTCGCCACCGTTGCAGCCAACGTCCTGAAAGCCTCCGCAGCCGCGGACGACGGATCGAGCACCACGATTGGCGCGCCGGTGTCGCCGCCGACGACGACTTTCGGATCGATGGGAATCTCGCCGAGGAAGGGGACGCCGAGGAGCTCGGCGGTTTTGCGGCCGCCGCCGTGACCGAAAATCTCTTCGCGCTCGCCGCAGTGGCGGCAGATGAAGTAGCTCATATTCTCGATGATGCCGAGGACGGGGACGTTCACTTTGCGGAACATCGCCAGACCTTTGCGTGCATCGATCAGCGCCACATCCTGCGGCGTCGTCACGACCACCGCGCCCGACAGCGGCACCTTCTGTGTCAGCGTCAACTGCGCGTCGCCGGTGCCGGGAGGCAGATCGATGATCAGGAAATCGAGGACGCCCCACTTCACGTCCGTCAGAAACTGATCGAGCGCCTTCATCACCATCGGACCACGCCAGATCACGGGTGTGT
Organism: Thermoanaerobaculia bacterium; assembly: GCA_034664845.1. Classification (GTDB taxonomy): domain Bacteria; phylum Acidobacteriota; class Thermoanaerobaculia; order Gp7-AA8; family Gp7-AA8; genus JADGNZ01. The sequence goes on from JAXDGW010000122.1 coordinate 20,167, forward strand.
CGGGATCGGTGATCAGGCCGAGGGACATCGTCTTGATGCCGTGGTTCTCCATCGGGATGATCTTCTCGTCTGTCTCGTCGATCTGCGGCCGTCCCTCGATGCCGAGCATCATCTGCTGCGACGGACCGTAGATATCGGCGTCGAGCATGCCGACCGTGTAGCCGAGGGCGTGCAGCGCCAAGGCGAGATTCGTGGAGACCGTCGACTTGCCAACGCCGCCCTTCCCTGAGGCGACGGCAATCTTGTACTTCACGCCGGAGAGAATCTCGGCCGGCGCGCCACCTTGCGGCCCGGCAGCCTGGCGCGATCCGACATCGACCACCATCCGGACGCTCTCCACGCCCTCCACGCCCCGCACCGCAGCCTCCGCATCGCTGGTGATCTGTTCCTTCGCGTTCTGATTCTCGGTCTGGAAGCGGACGGTAAAAGCGACGTTGCCCCCATCGACGATGACGTCGTGGACGAACCCGAACGACACAATGTCGCGCGACAGTCCGGGGAATTTGACGCCTTTAAGCGCCTCGAGAATCTGTTCCTTGGTCGGCATTCGTTTTCTCCTGAATGTAGCGTTCGTACGAGGCGCGGATGATCGGAATGGCCTCTTCGTACGAGCTGACCACCGAGACTGCGGTCATGTCCTGCGGACTGGCCAGTCCGCGCGAAATCATGACCTCGTTGATCCAGTCGATCAGACCGGTCCACATTGTACCGACGAGGATGAGCGGATGCTCAGTGACGTGCTTGACCTGGATGAGCTGCCACACCATGAACAGCTCCAGCGCGGTGCCGATACCTCCGGGCAACACGATGAACGCCGACGAGAGACGGATGAAATGGTGGAGGCGCGAGAAGAACGTGCGATGCCGGAACACCTTATCGACGAACGGATTGGCGTCCGACTCGGTCGGCAGATGGATGGCCAGCCCGAACGAGCGCGTGTGGCCCTCGCCCTGCCCTTCCCTCGCGCCGGAGTTTGCGGCCTCCATCAGGCCGGGACCGCCGCCGGTGACGATATCGACGCCCATCCGCGCCAGCTCGAAGCTCAGCTTCTTGGCCTGCTCGTAAATCGGATCGCCGGGACGGATGCGCGAGCTCCCGAAGATTGACACTCGGTAGTGCTCGACGCGCTCCGGCTGGATCTGATCGAGATCGTTGATCGTCTCCCAGAGTTGGTAGATGGCCTTGTCGAGGATGTGCGAGGGATCGACAGTCGAGCGTTTCCTCGCCTGCCCTTTGCGCAGCTCCTCGAGCTGCGGCGTGGTGGTTTGTCCGTCGGTGGTTTTCTTTCGTGCGGTCGCCATAGTCGTGAGAGGCGGAATGTTAAATGTTAAATGTTGAATGTTGAATGTTGAATGCGACCGGACGTGCGATTGCGATCCGATTCGGTTTTCGAGGCGAAGCTACGTTGCACTGGGAAACATTCAACATTCGACATTCGACATTCAACATTTCAGGTTTTGCAAACCCGAATCCATCAGAACGTCTGAAGCCCCCAACGTATACTCCCCTCCCTCATGGGTCGCATCCACCTCGGCACGATTCTCGGCACCACCATCACGCTCGATTTCAGCTTCCTCCTCCTCATCGCCTTCTTCGTCGTCATGAACGTCCAGTCGATGGGGATGCAGAACGCCTTATTGTTTGCGCCGGTGCTGCTGATCAGCATCCTCTTCCATGAATTCGGCCACGCCATCACCATCGGCGCCCTCGGCTTCGGCTCCTCCGCCATCGTCCTCGAAGGGATGGGCGGCTCGACCTACAACGAGCGCCGCGCGCGGCCGTGGCAGGACCTGCTCATCAGCGCGGCCGGCCCACTGTCGAGCTTTCTCCTGGCCTTCCTCACGGGTCTGGTCATCGCCAACGTCGCCTATGTCTCGCACGACCGCTTCCTCGCGTCGATGCTGCCGATGCTTGCGTACTGGAACTGGCTTTGGGGTATATTCAACCTACTTCCGATCGGGCCTCTCGACGGCAACGGCATCCTCCGCAACTTCTTTCGTCTTTTTCTTCCCGAGCGCTCTGCCTTCGTCATCTCGATCTGGATTTCGATGCTGGTCGGGCTTGGCGTGTTCATCTACTGTCTGGTGGCGCGCATGGTCTTCATCGCCCTCCTCGTCGCGTTTTACGTCCGATCGAGTTGGATGCAGTGGGAGTTCTTCCGCTCTCACAACCGCACGGACGATTGAAAACAAAACGGACGGATCTTCACCTAAAATAGCCCCGCCACCTGCATGGAAGTAAAACCTCCCCCGCATCTCTCGCACGCTCGAAGCGCGCTCGCCAAGTGGCTCCGGGCCGGGCGGACGCGCGCATCGCACGAATCCCTCCGCACGACGGTGGCCATCCTGCGTGCGCAGCAGGAGGCAACGCTCGACGGCATTCTCGTCGTCGATGACCGCGGCTCCATCCTCTCCTACAACCGCCGCTTCCTGGAGATGTGGGGAATCCCGGAGGAGGCAGCCAAGGCCGCCGACGACAACGAGCTTCTTGGATTCGCCTCGGACAAAGTAAAGGACTGGGACGAGTTCATCGAGCTCGTCAACTATCTCTACACCCATCCCGACGAAGTGCGCAGCGACGACACCGTCATCCTCAAGGACGGACGCGTGCTCTCGCGCGCGTCGGTGCCGATCATCTCCGGGCGCCGGATTCGCGGCCGCGCCTGGTACTTCCACGACGTCACCGACAGCGTCCGCAACGAAGCCGTGCAATCCGCGCTCTTCCGGATCGCCACGCTCAGCCGCGAGGCGCAGAATCTCGACGAGTTTTACGGCGCCGTACACCGCATCGTCTCGGGGCTGATGGAAGCGACGAACTTCTATATCGCCGAATACGATACCGCCCGCGACATCGTCACGTTCCCCTACTTCGTCGACCAGTTTGACGACGCTGCGCCCGAAGGCCGGCCGGTCGGCCGCGGATTGACCGCGTACGTGCTCCGTACCGGCAAGCCGCTGCTGGCAACACCCGAGGAATTCGATGAGCTCAGGAAGAGCGGCGAGGTCGAATCGATCGGAGCGCCGTCCGTCGACTGGCTCGGCATTCCGCTGGCTACCGGCGACCGCACGTGGGGCGTGATCGGCGTGCAGACGTACGACGAGGGTTTCCGCTACACGGAGCGTGACCGCGATCTCCTCGTCTTTGTGGCCCAGCACGTCGCCTCGGCCATCGAACAGAAGCGCCAGGAAGACACTGTCCGCGAGAGCGAGCGCCGCTACCGCCAGATGTTCGAAAACAACCGCGCCGTGCAGATCCTCCTCGACCCCGAGAACGGCGCCATCGTCGATGCCAACGTCGCAGCCGTCGAGTTTTACGGATGGGACCTCGACACGCTGCGCTCGATGTTCATCTGGCAGATCAATACGCTAGATGAGGAGGCCATCCGCCTCGAGATGGAGAACGCCTCGAAGCAGCAGCGCAGCTATTTCGTGTTCCGGCACCTTCTCGCCAGCGGCGAAGCGCGCGACGTCGAGGTGCACTCCGGCCCCATCGTCGCCGGCGGCCGGACGCTGCTCTACTCGATCATCCACGACATCACCGAGCGGAAGATCGCCGAGGAAGCGCTGCTGCTGTCCGAGCAGAAGTACCGCAACATCGTCGATTACGCCTCCGTCGGCATCTATCGCTCCGCGCCCGACGGACGGCTCCTGATGGCCAACCCCGCCCTGGCCCGCATCCTCGGCTACGATTCCATCGAGGAACTGCAGACCCGAAACCTGGCCAGCGACATCTATCTCGACGAGCGCGAACGGCGCAACGCGTTGGAGCGATTCGCCGCCAACGGCTTCACGATCGAACAGGAACTGCTGTGGCGACGAAAGGATGGCACGCCGATCTGGGTGCAGTTGAATGCCCACGCCATCGACCTGCAGAAAGGCGCCGAGGTCTTCGAGGGATTCGTCTTCGACGTCACCGAGCGCAAGCTGGCCGATCAGCAGGTCGCCGACGCGAACGCGCAGCGCAAAGCCGTGCTCGACGCCGCCACGCGCGTCTCGATCATCGCCACCAACCCCTCGGGCGTCATCACCGTGTTCAACTCCGGCGCGGAGCGGATGCTCGGCCACGGCGCCCACGACGTCATCGGCGTACGCAACGTCACCGAGCTCCATCTCGAGTCCGAGCTCGAGACGCACGCGAGGCGCCTCGCATTCGAGCTCGGCGAGAAGGTCAACGGATTCGAAGTACTCGTCCGCCGCGCCGCGCGCGAGGGGCTGGAGGAGCGCGAGTGGACCTACGTTCGCGAGGACGGCGAGCCGCTCACGGTACTGCTATCCGTCACCGCGCTGCGCGACGAGCATGGACACCTCACCGGCTACCTTCACGTCGGCACCGACGTCACCGAACGAAAGATCGCCGAGGAGACGCTGCGGCAGCAGTCAGCCGCGATGACCGCATCGATGGACGGCATCGGCATCCTCGACGGCCGCCTCGACTTCATCTACGTCAACGACGCGCTGGCGAAACTCTTCGGATATCCCGATCCCCAATCGCTAACCGGCCGCTCCATCTGCGATCTCTATGAACCTCCCGAGCAGGTCCGCGTCATCACCACGGTCGTCCCGCTCGTACAACAGCGCGGCCGCTGGCGCGGCGAGGCCAGCGGCGTGCGCAACGATGGCTCGACCTTCCCGCTCGAGATCTCGCTGACGTCGATCGATGGCGGAGGGATGGTCTGTGTCGTCCGCGACATCACCGAACGCACGTACGCCGAAGAACAGATCAAGCACCTCGCCTACCACGATGCGCTGACGACGCTGCCAAACCGGCTCCTGTTCAAAGACCGCGTCACTGTGGCGATCTCGCATGCGCAGCGCCACAATGGGCGTGTCGCGGTCCTTTTCCTCGATCTCGATCGATTCAAAGTCATTAACGATTCCCTCGGCCACAGCATCGGCGACCAGCTTCTGCAGTCCGTCGCCGCGCGCGTCCAATCGTGCGTCCGTGAAAGCGACACCGTCGCGCGCCTCGGCGGCGACGAGTTCACGCTGCTGCTGGCCGACCTCGTCCACGCCGAGGATGCCGCGGTCGTCGCTCAGAAGATTCTGGAGGCCGTTCGCTACCCGTTCCACATCGAAGGCCGCGAGTTCTATATCACCACCTCGATCGGCATCAGTGTGTACCCCGAGGACGGGCCGGACGCCGAAACGTTGATCAAGAGCGCCGACACGTCGATGTACCAAGCCAAAGAACAGGGCCGCGACAATTACCAGCTCTTCAATGCCTCCGTAAATGCAAAGGCACTACAGCGAATCGCGCTGGAGCACGGCCTGCGCCGTTCGCTCTCTCACGATGAGCTGGCCGTTCACTATCAGCCGATTTTCGATTTCCGCACCAATCGAATGACAGGCGTGGAAGCGCTCCTCCGCTGGACCGATCCGCAATTGGGATCAATCCCGCCCGCGACATTCATCCCACTCGCCGAAGCCATTGGCGTGATGATTCCGATCGGAACGTGGGCACTGCGCGAGGCGTGCATTCAGGCCAAGAAATGGCACGACGCCGGTTTCAATACATTGACGCTCGCCGTCAATCTCTCTGTAGTGCAGCTGCAACAAGCCGATTTAACCGAGATCGTTAGAGACATCCTGACAGAGACCGGCCTGCCGCCGCGCCTCCTCGAACTGGAGATCACCGAGTCGGGCGCGATGTTGAGCCCCGAATTGAGCATCCGCACGCTCTATGACCTTAAGAAGATCGGCATCCGCATCTCCCTCGACGATTTCGGTACCGGCCACTCCTCACTGGCATATTTGAGACGCTTCCCAATCGACACGCTCAAGATCGACCAGTCATTCATCCACGACATCACCAAAGACCCCGACACCGCCGCAATCGTAACCGCCATCATCGCCATGGGCCACAGCCTGCGCCTGAAAGTAATCGCCGAGGGCGTCGAGTTCACCGACCAGGCGAATTTCTTAAAACGCCACAACTGCGACCAGATGCAAGGCTACCTGATCAACGCCCCCATGCCGGCGAATGAGCTAAGCGCGATATTGGCTGGGGAAGTGAAGGCGAACGCGACGTAGTCCCCCTGGAACGGCGGGCGTCTGCCCGCCGTCTTCCTCTCAACGACCCCCAAGCGAGCGAAACGACATCGTCGCCCTATTGCTTAACGGGACGCGATTGCTGGAAGGATTGCGACTGCCTGAAGGATCTCGCGTGTTACGATCCAAGTGTACAAAGCCCGTTAGCCCGATATCCGTCACAACGGCATTTGCTGTTGAGGCGGGTGAGGCTCAATAACAAGTTAGCGCTCGTGAATCTAACGTATCCGGAGATCCGACGAGTAGGAACGCTCCCCCTGGGGTCGGGGTCGTCCTTTTCGCGAACTTCACCAATCGCTGTGCGGATGGCTTCTGCTACCGTACGGTTAACCTTGGGTCGCGTACTACGTCTGGAGCGAGCAGCGGCAGGCTTCATCATTAACGGACGCTACGAACCAGTGGAACCTCGGGGGCTCGTACTCGCACCCGCAGCCGGTGATCTTGCGGTCGTCAGTGTCTTGCTTCTAGCAGCGTCTCTACTCCGGGCGTGGTGGTGGTCGCGCCGGGCGGCTAAGTAACGCTTGCAGCGGACGTGACCCCCGAAGCTGCTGCATCGCAAGTGCGTTACCATTGCGCGTCGCGGGCCGCGCCCCTGAAGGGCAGGTCCGTTAGGCGGCACCACCCACTCTCGATCGTATCCAACCAAAGGAGACTCGATGTCTCTCGAAGACATACTGGAAATCGTTGAAGACGGCGATGAAATGGCCCAGGGTTTAAGCGCTCTCGCCTGCCGATGTCATGCTGCGCGCTGGCGCGAGACCATCTCATGGCCTCTCCTTTGCGCGCGTTGCGGCACGGCCTCCGCAGCTCTCACCAAGGAGACGTCTGTCTGCCACGAGGCGTTGCCGCTCCCGGTTTGTCGCAGGTGCGCCGATAGCTTCAATCAGACGACCATACGCAACAAGAGAACGACAGTAACGGTCGTAGCGGTCTGCCTTATTGCTTCCTGTGGGGCTTGGTGGTACATGCTCGCTGGCATTGTCCCGCTCTGGCGAATTCTCATAGCGGGCGTGATTTGCGGTAGCCTGCCTGCGGCTTTTGTGTCCGGTTTCTTCGAAAGAACGCCGGTCCGGCCTGTTGAGGTGGATCTCAGTGACCGTCGCCGACTTCGATTTACAACCAATGCCTTCATGAGAGAATTCGCCCGACTGAACTCGAACGTAGCGGCACCACCGCTTACCGTCAGCGTGGCACGTCCTGAGTCGCATAGTCGCGGTCGGCGTCTCGCCAGACGTGTCTTGGTAACGCTCATGGCTATGTGCCTTGCTTATGTGATTACCGTATCGGACGTGATCCGATGGTATACTATTCATGGTTCTTCTATGTCACCCTCGTACCCTGATGGTTGCACCACGTGGACACTTATGTGTGCATACCAGATACGGCTACCACTCACCAGGGTTCGACTCACCCGGACTGGCAACCCCGCTGTCGGAGATCCCGTCATCGTGCTCAATACAGACGGCACGCGCGCCATCAGCAGAATCCAGGGCGTTGCGGGAGAACCAATCAATTCAAGGCCAGGGGGACTAGAAATTGCCGGGCGAGCAAGCACCTGCACCGGTAGTGGCGCCTTGGTTCCCGGTTCAATTCCGCCTAATCATGTCTTGGTTGGGCCGGATGCACCCAACACACCCTGCAGTATTCTCAGCGACCTGGACGTTCTCGGCCGCGTCGTGACGAGCGCAAGGCAATGAAACGTTTGGAAGGTGAGAGCGCCAAAATCGTCTTTGCTCCTCTGTTCTACAAAGACTCGGCCAAAGCCGTTCAAGATCTGTTCGAGACCGCACGGAAGCACGGAGCGCCGGCCTGATCCTCCGGCTAACAGCTGCACCGGCCTTGATCGGCGCGCTGCTGAATCCCGAGTGTTACTCTTTCGCATGCGGCTCCCAAGCCGGTGAGCTTGGATCCGTTAGCCGCCGATGATCGCAGCCTCCGATACTGATTACGTCCAGCATGGCACCGTACGCGTCGGCGCGGACGGTGCCTCAGAGATGGATCACGGCAGAGCGCTTGTGAGAATTCCGCACTCAGAGATCGTGCGTCTCGAGCTCTTTCATGGATCGGGTGCCGAGCGGCCACTCGTCTGCATCGTGCTCGGAATCGTTCTTACGCTAATTGCCATCGCCGGGCCGGTCATGCTGGCGGTGGCTGTACTTCGACACGGGTCAGTTCCAGCCAAACTCGTCTCCTCCGTCGCGTTCATCATCCCTGCGGTTTGGCTTCTGGACCTCGCACTGCGCCGCCGATGGTGCGTGCTCGTGCACACGCGGCGCGGCTCGCGCAAGCTTTTGTTCGGAAAGAACAGCGATCCGGCTGAATTGGAACGATTCCTCCTATCGGCGAAAGCGCGGTTCGGTTATTCGTGACTCGGCGGGTAGCTTTGAACTACACCCGACTTGGAGCCGCAACTTGCTGCGTCCCAAACCAAGAGGTGCACCGGACTGTGACCCATTCTGTTACCTTTACTTGCTCGCAGCGCGCGGACCAAAGCCGCCGAGCGGTAATCGTTGGCCGTAGCACGGAGTACCCATGTCACAAGCAGAGATTTCCGGCATCTCGCCCTTTTTCATCGTCAGCCACGTACCAGCATCGCTCGCGTTTTATCGCGACCGGCTTGGATTTGAGATCACCTTTCAGGGACCTGATCCTGACGACATCTTCTTCGGCATCGTTCGCAGGGGCGGTGCACAGATCCTGCTCAAAGACGTTGGCGTGGCTCCAGTGCCGAATTACACGCGAGACATCGGGAAAGGGATCGCCCGCTGGGATGCATTCGTCAGCGTCCCGGACCCTGACGCACTGGCCGCCGAATTTGCTTCGCGCAATGTTGAGTTTTTCGAGCCACTGCGGGACACCGATGACGGTTTGCGTGGTTTCGAGCTCAAGGACGCTGACGGCTATCTCTTGTTTTTCGGCCGGCCTCGGTGATCTGCCGTAGTCGCATCCGCGATTTCGCGGTCAACACGCAGACCGGACGCGTTGCCTAACAAGCGCTTGCAGCCGGCTCAGCGGAAGAGATCGCTTGGATAAACGCGGCGCTGCACCGGACTGACCCCGCAATCTGGCTGGTTCCGACTCCTTCTTCGCGTTAGCCGCTGAGCTTGAATCCGCTGGGCCCTTTGTGGAGAGAGCATGATCGACGACCTTCGATCAACCGAATGGGCAAACAGCGAAGGTTGCGGTCAGAGTGGCCGCGAGCACCTCGCCGAATTCCTCGCTATCGTCCGCATTTCCCGCTACGCTTACGCCCGTCAAGGAGGACATTTTGCGAAAACAGCTCGTTGTCTCTCTTCTGTTCTGTCTCGTTCCCATCGCCGTATTTGCGGGCAGTAAGACCGGCTATTCCTATTACGTGGTTGGCAGCTCGGCCGATGTCGTCACGGCCACGACGGCCGGCACGGTTCTCATGGGCGGCGGTACGGATGTCGACGCCGCGTTCCAGTGGATGATCGGGAAATCAGGCGGCGGCGACTTCGTCGTAATCCGCGCCACGGGCACGGACGCCTACAACCCGTATATCTACGCGCTCGGCGCCGTCGACTCGGTCGAGACGTTGATCATCACCACGCGCACCGGCGCCGCGGATCCCTTCGTCGTCAACAAGATCCGCAATGCCGAGGCGGTGTGGATCGCCGGCGGCGATCAGTCGGACTACATCAATCTATGGAAGGGCACGCCCGTCGCCGACGCCATCAACTACGTGGCGAACGTGAAGCACGCGCCAGTCGGCGGCACGAGTGCGGGCCTGGCCGTGTTAGGCCAGTTTATCTACACCGGCCTCTCCGGCTCCGTCACCTCCGCCCAGGCTCTCGGCAACCCCTTCCATCGCTACGTGACGCTCGACCGCGACTTTGTCTCGATTGCGAACATGGGCGGAGTGATCACCGACTCCCACTTCGTCACCCGCGACCGCCTCGGCCGCCTCGTGACGTTCCTCGCCCGCATCATCACGAATGGATGGGCGACGCAGGTGAAAGGCATCGGCATCGACGAAGCGACGGCGATGCTGGTGAATCCCGACGGATCCGCGACCCGCGTCGGCAGCGGAGCGGCGTATTTCTTCCGCACCCCCGGGCCTCCCCAGACGTGCGTCTCGGGCGTCCCGCTGACGTTCCAGAACGTGGCGGTTTACAAAGTGAGCGGCGCCGCGACGTTCAACATCGCAACGTGGGCGGGCAGCGGCGGGACGGCGTACACGGTTTCGGCGAACAATGGCGTGATGAGCTCCAGTACCGGGTCCATCTATTAATTGATCGCGAAGTGGGATCGCCGGGCGACCGGCGGTCCCAACCTCACTTGCCCGCTTCAATCGGCCGTCTGTGCTCCAAGAGCCATACGGCATCGCGCCCGGTCCGCGCCGGTGCACCTGTCAGACGGTCATGCGAATTCAGAGGAATTCAGAGGGTCAGGCCTTCGGTCGTCGGCCATCTGCAAGCCCTTGAAAAGGACGACACTTGCGACGGCTCATTCGTGTCATCGCAACCAACCAGCAGTTATTCGGACTGACAGGGCCGGAAACCGAAGGCCCGACCCCTCGCTACGACTGCTGAAGTTCGAGAACGTGGTTCCTCTTCCGTTCGAAGGCGCCGGCGGTGTGTCGCTGAGAATGGCGCTGTCGACTGGTGAGATCGTGCAAGTTTCGGTAACGGCAGCTGAGCTCCGAGTGGTCGGCAAATAGGAATTTGTCGAGAATGTGCCGTCCGGCTAACTAAGCAGTTGCAGCGGACTTCGTGTTGCCGTCTGCTACTCTTTGCTTCATGGTCTGCGCGCGGCACGAAGCCGCTGAACCGCGGGCCGTTGGGGCGTCGAGTTATCAACCTCGTCGATCGCAGCGGAATGCCTTCATCCCAGCGGAGGAACAACTGTAAAATTGGAGCGAGCTTCTGCGCGAAGAGTTAGTTGTGACGATTCAGGTCAGCTGCGCGATCGCATCGTTGAGTTCCTCGGCGTGAAAGGGAAGCGTGATCACCGCGTGCGCACCTAGCTCGATCGCCCGAGCGACATCTGCCTCTTCTCCCTGTTTCGCAATGACGAGAATCCGCAGGCCATTGCGTCGATCGAGCCTCTCGATCAGTTCCACGCCGTTCATGCCGGGCATGTTCAGATCTAGCAGCATTACCTGGATGTCTTGATGCTCTGCCAGCCGATCTAAGGCGATGCGGCCATCCGTAGCGTAGACGAGCGGATACTCTCGAAGCATGACCTCGTACATCTTATGCATCATCTTGCTGTCGTTGACGACGAGGAGTTTTGGCTTCATGGGATGCCTCCGCCAAAAGTATAGGCGAATGTGTTGTAGCCATCTGTAACAACCAAAGAAAGGGACACGAGATGGAAAGCCAACACGGCCGACGGCGGTGTGCGGCTGGCCAAGGCAATGCGGTTACCGCACTCATCGAGAAGTTCGGCATCGATCCCGGGTGGCGACCCAGTGTACATACAACAATGTAATAGGCCATGCGTCGATAGCGGAACGGCCGCGGCCTACCAATGCGGATGCAGCCGACCGCGCGCCGTTCGGTGGCTCGGGGCTGAGCCCCTCGCGCATCTAATCGAGGTCGGAATGTCAGGAGGGTCGGAATGCCAGGAGGGGTCACACCTTCGGTCTTTGACCATCTGCAACTCATTGAAGAGCGGACACTTGCGATGACCCGCTCAAGCCGGCGTGATCAACCATCAGTTATTCGTACTGAACGGAGAAGAGGGACCGAAGGCGTGACCCTCGTCGCGCGAGCAGGCGGGACAGCGGGCGATGAAACACCCGTTGGAGGAAATCGCAGTGCGCCAAATCGCAATCCTCGTGATGCTCTTGAGTCTGACCGGCTGCGCCACGGTCCCGCCATAAGAGAGTCAGCCCACATCGTCCACTGCCGAGATCATTCAGACGCGGCTCGGCCCACATTGAAGGTAACTGGTGTGTGGCGAACGCGCCGAAAGTGTTGCGGCACGTCAACCCAATGTATCCTGAGGTTGCCCGAGCGAATGACGTTCACGGCCGGGTCACGATGAACGCTCTGATTACCGTCAACGGCGACGTCGCCGACGTGGACGTCACGGAAGGCCTGCCGGACGGGCTGAGTGAGGCAGCGACACAAGCCATTCGCCAATGGAACCGACGATTCGGGACGGAGTGGCGATCCCGGTATTGTGCGAGATCTATATCAATTTCAGACTGAACTAGGTGACGGATTCAAGTTGAACGGAATGCTACGCTCAGAACCTCCAACGATGTCGACCGATCAAACAGAGACGCCTAGTGCGGCCTTCGTTGAGGAGCCGCTTCAATCTGGTGTGGTCACCTCGCCGGCCGATGCCCTACTCGGGCAGGCAATTGCCGAGGTGCTCGAGGCTCCGCCGGAGAACCGGTCACATCTCTTCACGAGTCTCGTTCTTCGAATTGAAGAATTCATGGCACAACATCCCGAGGAACGGCCATGGACCTGCCGGCGCTATTCCGGCACCGACGGCTCTTCCATCTTCCGAGGTGGTGTCGGGCATTCGCTCGTGGTTGATCCGGAGGGGCGGCTCTGGCGCGCGCGGAGCTACGAAGACTTCGAGACAAGCTACGTTTTCGCGGGCACATCGTGCGAGATCGGCACGCTGACTCCTCTTTACGCCCAGATGCGCGAATACCGGCGGCGCTGAGGATGTCGGGGTTGGCGTACAACACGCCCAAATGGTCCGAGAACCACGGACTGCGGGAGGCCGCGTCAGCGGCAGTGGAACGAGCGCCACTCCAGAGCCGCTGACGCGGCACAAAAACGCGCGACATCGCTTCCAGGCGCGCTCGCAAAAAGCGCTCGCACGCCTGGCTACCCTCTAGTCGCCGCTGACGCGGCGGACTCCGCCTGGTGTCGTGTCCCGCTTACGGATTGTCGCGCCTGTCCTGGATCCCGCCAATTGGATCCGGATCGCACCCGTGAACGCAACCTGTGGGAGCCCGCCCTCCCCACAGTTTTCAAGCTGGACGTGACACTAGCTTTGTTGCACTCATCACTGGAAACGCGTTCTTTGCATCGATCAGTACGCTACCATCTCGCCTGCGGCTTCAAGTGGGATTGAAAGGGTACGTATGCGCTACATCGCAATCGTCGCAATGGCAGTATTCGCCGGGATCGTCTACGGTGTTCTGCATGATCAGGTGACGGCGCGGATTTGCGTCGAATACTTCACAATCGGTCATCCGCCGCTCATCGCCAGCAAATCGCCAACGCTTCTCGCGCTCGCGTGGGGAGTCGTTGCCACATGGTGGTTCGCATTGCCGCTAGGCGTCGCATTGGCGTCATCAGCGCAACTCGGCGACAGACCTCGATTGAGCGCATCGCAGCTCATCAGGCCGGTGCTCTGCTTACTCGGTGTGATGGGCGCGGCGGCACTGCTATCCGGAATCACGGGGTATGTGCTCGCCAATCGTCATTGGCTCACGCCCAACGAATGGGTTCTTATGAATATCCCTTCCGAAAAGCAGGCGCCGTTCGTCGCAGACTTGTGGGCTCATTCGGCGAGTTACCTCGCTGGTTTTTTGGGTGCGATCGTCCTCTGCCTTTACGTCTGGCGGTCGCGCTCGCCTCTCGCGTAACAATCGCGATCGCCGTCACTTCGATTTCGGACGTGTCGCCATGCGCGGCATCGGTTGCAACATGCTGACGCGATTCCCTTCCGTATCGAAGAACGAGACGTACTGTCCGATGCCGGGAATCTCCATCGGATCGCCTAAGACCTTGCCCCCAGCCTCCGTGACCGTCTTCATCGACTGCTGAATGTCGTCCACCGAGATGACGACCGAGGGCGTCTGAGCCGGCCAATCGGCCTTCTTTGGATAGAATCCGCCATTGATTGCACCCGGTTTCATAGGGCCGTTGTCGTCGGACTCCGTCGTCGTCACAACGGTGTAATCTCCCATATCGGGTCCGAGAGCTTCTGTCTGCCAGCCGAACGCTTTTGAGTAAAACGTTGCCATCCGTGTGCGATCTTCTGCGGGCATTTCGAAGTGAACTACGGGATTCATGGTCATGGTGTGTGTCCTCCTTCGCTAAGACCACCACACAGGTGGCGTTGTGCGGTTCGCGTCGAACTGCACGCTCGCACAACAGTCTGCCGCGCTCGCCATCAGCGTTGGCGGCAGCCTTAACGCTGCACGATGCGGACCACTGAGGGGAACGTTCAGACCGGTGGTGGGGAGGACGCCATGCTCCAGTATCACTCAACTATTCGAGGCCGAGGTCCCCTCGGCCTCGCTTATATCCAGACGATCGATCACGCGAGTCTGCGTGTCACAATGATCCAACAAGTTCCATTCGTGCAGCAGATCACAATAATGCGAGCGCCGTTCTCGTTGGTGACTGTAACGTAAGACCTTCTCGTGGATGCCGCTTCAGGAACCGTCATCGAGTGAACCTCCGCGGTCGCGGGAAGTTTCGCGGCGACGTTCCCTTGCCGGTCGATGAACTGAACCGTTCCGTTTAAGGTACCGGGCGCCGTGACATCCGCGACCGCCCTGAGCGTGTAGTACCCCTTAGGTATCCCCTCGGCATCCGCTGAGGAGTACACAAAGGCAATGTCGGCACCATTCCGAAGCGCGGTGGCAGGCGTTCGCTCCCACGTTGTGATAGGAGCAGCGGAGAAGGTTTCGCCTCCGCTTGTGGAGGTGACAGTGTCGTCCGCATGAATCGGAGCGCCCGCCGCTTTCGCCGCATCCAAGAAAGAGGCGTCAGCACCGATCGGTCTCGTCGCGCATCGGTTGACGCAAACCAGCGCAACTATGAGAAACAGAACTCGCCATGATGACAGTTTCATCGTGAACCTCCGACGTAGATTTGAATTCATTTACGAACGCTCCTGCTTAACGCTATGGAAGCAATATCGACTCCGAATTGGCCGACGGCAAGCGATAATTACGGAATATTCGTAGCGCCAACGGTCACGCTGCAATCGCGCCAAAGCGCAAAACCGAACTATCATTCCTGGTTGAGGGCCTCCAGTTCCATGCCATCCGACGCCGCATTACTCATCATCGACGTGCAGCAAGGCTTCGACGAGCCTCGCTGGGGAGCGCGGAACAATCCCGACGCAGAGAAGCGGATTGCCGATCTGCTCGCGGCCTGGCGTTCCGGCGGCAGGCCGGTCATTCATGTGCAGCATCTGTCGGTCGAGCCTCACTCCCCGCTTCGCGAAGACGCACCGGGCAGCGCGATCAAACCCGAGGCGCTGCCGGCGGAGGACGAGCCGGTCTTTCGAAAACACGTCAACAGTGCATTCATCGGGACCGGCCTCGAGGCGCATTTGCGCGCTCAAGGAATCGACGCACTCGTCATGGCCGGTCTCACTACGGATCACTGCGTTTCGACCACTGCGCGGATGGCGGCAAACCTCGGCTTCACAGTCACGATCGTAGAGGATGCAACCGCGACCTTTGATCGCCGAGGACCGGATGGATCTCATTACAGCGCGGATCTGATGCACCGCTCTGCGCTGGCGAGTCTTCATGGCGAGTTCGCGAGCGTGCGAAGCGCTCGTGACGTGCTCGCCGGCGGGTGAACTAAGCGCGTCGCGGCGAATGCAGGATTGGGAGAGAATGCCGGCTGGAAAGGGGGCATGGCGATGAAAACTCTCTTCGATGAGGCGGACCGGAAGTCCATTGAGACGCGACTCCTCTCGCTTCGCGCGGACAGCGGGCGGCAATGGGGGAAAATGAACGCCTCCCAGATGGTCACGCATTGTGCGCGCGCGCTCGAGACGGGAACCGGCGACCGGCCGATGAAGCAGAAGCTGATCGGCAAGATCCTCATGCCGTTCTTCCGCTCCTCGATGCTGGGGCCGAAGCCGTTCAGCCGTAACGGGCCGACCGATCCCTCCTTCATCGTCTCGGACGAACGCGATTTTCAAATCGAGCGGCAGAAACTCCTCGACCTCATCGACCGTCTCGTCGAGCGCGGAAAGGCGGCCGCGGCGACGCAGACGCACGCCTTCTTCGGAAAACTCAGCGGCGAAGAGTGGGGTGAGCTGATGTACAAGCACATCGACCATCACCTCCAGCAGTTCGGCGTGTAGCGCGCGGCGGGAACGTCAGCTCGCCTTCCCCGCGGGCTGCTTCGTCACTTCAATCAACAGGGCAAGGCCCGTTTCGTCGCGAGTGATCGAAACAGCGCGCCTCGGGATCCCGGCGCGATTGCAATACGCGTAAAGATCCTCTTCGCTCCTTTCGATGAGAAACCAGTCGCCGAAATATTCAATCAACGGCCGATAAGGATTTCCCCTTGCGATGTTTGTGAAGTAGAGCACCCCGCCCGGCCGCAGTAGCGAATACGCGTGCTCGATCAGATAAACGGCAGGCTTTTCGGGCAGGTAGTCGAACAGACCGCCGGCCAGTACCAGATCGAAGGTCTGCTCAGCCTGCACGGCCTTGCGGACGACTTTGAGGACGTTGCCGGGATGGAGCTGGCAACGGTCGCTGACCGGAGCGAGCATGCGCATCGAGAAGTCGAGCGCATCGGGGTCACCGTCGTTCAGCCAGAGCTCGCCGAGGAGAGCGGGAAGATGCGGGGCGATGCTGCGAAGATCGGGGCAACTGCCGCAGGCGAGCGAGAAAATGCGCGCCGTGCCCGGCCGGTCGAGCAGCGTGCGCATGATCCTCGCCGCCTGATGCTGCACTTTGTTGCGATGCTGTTGTGCCACCGAGCGCGTCAACGAGTAGTTCTCGCAGATGTCGGCGATCGTCCGAGCCGGTAAGTTCTGCGGCCCGCGGCAGAGATACTCGACCGTCTCGAAGTCTCCGGGGTATCCGCGCGGCCAGTCCTGCAGCCGTTTCACAAAGGGAGAGCGGGCGTGAATCGAGCGCACCGGCTCGAGGACGCCGACGATCTGTTCGCGCGAGATGCCGTCATCTTCGCACTCCACGATCGCGGCGCAGAGGCGGTGGACGGACGCGAGCACGTGGTGATAGCGAGCCTCAGGAAGAGTGTCCCTGGACTCCAGCGCGACGAAGGCCGTCACCTCACGTTCCAGAGTCTGCTGCTCTGCGGACATCTCGACTGCCAGGTTCGATACAGCGTCTCCGGCACGATTGCGCATCGGCCCTCCGTCTCGAACAGTGACGGACAACCCACCATTTTTCGCCGGTAGAAGCGTCCGCGGCTCGTCGCGGCGGAGCGCCCTTCCTCGTGGTGGCAGGCTCATCGCCACGCACCAGTCTGATGGAGTGATTGGATCGGCGTTCAGCCCCCGCGTTCAACGAACGGGCATCCGGACCGGCATCGCAATATAGCAATCGACATGTTCTTGTGGGCTCGGCGAGACCGCCATCGTCCCTCACTCATAGGAACAGAGATTTTTCTCATAATGAATGAACGCATTCTCTTTAGGAAACGACGGCACCGGCGTCCAGGCTCATAAGAATGACAACCCGCATTATGGCTATCGACAAATGGCGCCGGCTTCAATCTGTATTCATTATCGCCCTTAGTCGACCGCTCATGTGATGGCCGATACGTCACAGTGACCGCCGTCACATACCGATTCACGATGTCTAAAGGAAATCAAGTCGCCAAAATTGGAACTAGCGAAATTCACTCTCATCCGGCGCGTTATGTCGACAATGCCTAGTGTGTTCGACACCTCTGCCCTGGCGACGTTCGTCAATTGCAAACACACTTCCCGCGTCTATCCGCCGGGCAGCATCCTTTTCAGCGAAGGAGACGCTCCGAACGCGTTACACATTCTCGACTCGGGCCGGGCCAAGATGTTCGGGTCGACGTCGCGCGGAAAGACGTTCATCACGAAGATCGCCCACCCCGGCGAGCTTCTCGGGCTCAATGCCGTGATCCTCGGCAAGCCATACCTGCTGAGTGTCGAAGCGATGGAGCCGTCTCGCGTGTCCCACGTGTTGCGCGACGACTTCCTGACCTTCCTCCGCAAATCGCCGGAGGCCTCGCGGCAGGTCATCCTGCAGTTGAGCGCGAACTACTACGACTCGCAGCGCGAAGTGCGGACCCTCAACCTATCCAGCAGCGTCCCTGAGAAGTTCGCGCGGCTCGTCGTCTCCTGGGTCGAGGATTCCGATGCCGGCGGCGGCGACGCGGTGTGGATCAACATGGACCTCACTCACGAACAGATCGGGCAGATGCTTGGTGCGTCGCGTGAGACGATCTCCCGAGTGATCTCCACGCTGTCGCGGGCGGGAGTGCTCGCCATCAAGGGTCACGTCCTCGAGATCCCCAGCCTGGTCCGCCTTCGCGAGATGGCAAAACTGTAACCTCGAAGTTCCTCTCGGCATCTCGCGGTTTCCTCCGTCTCGCGACCTGCTTCGCGGCCGGACGATCTCGATTCCGCTGCGTTGCCCGCGAACGAGCCCTTCCTTTCTCGACCGGCCGAGGCACCAACTTTGTCTACCTAAATTCTGAATCAGGTGCATAATTACTTCACACCAAGGTAGGGAAATCGGGTCCCCAGTCACTCCTACGTCAGAGAGATGAGGTTTGCTACCTCGTCACGGAGGGCATTATGCGAAAGCTCCTGGTCGTGATCGTCGTCATCATCATCGTTGTCATCGGTGGTCTCTTCATTTGGAACAAGATTCTCGAGAAAAAAGGCCCCGATCCATCAACGGTCGTCGATGAAGCCAAAGCCGCCGGGCGCGACGCGGCCAGTCTGAAGGGAGCCGACGAGGACTACTACGCCGACATGGACTACGGCGTGACCAAGACCCCGGAAGTCGTCCGCATGACGCTCGACAAGTACCTTCCCGGCATCACTGCCGGGGAGGCGGTCAAGAGGGCAGTGGTCGGCCGGAACAACTGGGTCGTCTGGACGGCCGGGAACGACCGTTTGTGGGACGTGCTCTCCCGCAACAGCGCCGGATACCTCGACCTGCTGAAGACCCTCTCGAATCATCCCAGCCTAAAGTTCAACCGGTCCAATCGCTGGTCGGTGCTCGGGCTCGTCAACGAGCCGTGCTTCCGTAAACCGAGCGGACCGCGCGCCGACCGTTGGGGCCTCTGGCTCGACGAACGCGTCGAGGGAGCGGGCTGCGGTCCCGATCCGTTCGAGAACGAGACGAAGTACCCGGGCGTCAAGAGCGGCGCACGCGGTACGGGCAAGCTGGCGCTCGGCTCGTACTACGGTTACGGCACCGGAATCGTCGGGCTGCGGCTGTTCCCCAATCCTTACTTTGATGAAGCGGCGCAGGCGAAGTGGGATCCGGTCAAGTACTACACCGATCCTGCCTATTACAACGATGCCAGTCTCATCAAACCGTATCGCGTCGGCATGTCGTGCGGCTTCTGCCACGTCGGCCCGAACCCCACCAACCCGCCGGCGGATCCGGAAAACCCGACCTGGGCAAACTTGAACAGCAATCCCGGCGCGCAGTACTTCTGGATCGACCGCATCTTCATGTGGGATCACGACGCGAAGAGCTTCGTCTTCCAGCTCTTCCACACGTCGCGGCCGGGCGCGCTCGACACGTCGCTCGTCTCTTCCGACCAGATCAACAACCCGCGCACGATGAACGCCATCTACAACCTCGACGCGCGCCTCGAGATCGGCCGCAAGTGGGGCGCCGAGCATCTCGCCGGCGGCAGCGCGGACAACAAGCAGTTCAATGACTACGTCCCTCCGGGCACGCGGCTGACGAAGTACTTCGACAAAAACTCGCAGACCGCCTTCACCACGCACGTTCTCAAAGACGGCTCCGATTCGGTCGGTGCGCTTGGTGCTCTCAATCGCGTCTACGTCAACATCGGTCTATTCAGCGAAAACTGGCTGCTCCACTTCAAGCCTCTTCTGGGCGGCACCGCGATCGATCCGATTTCGCCGATCAGACTCGCCGATTGCGACAAGAACTCATCGTACTGGCAGGCGAACACGGCGCAGACGCCTGATCTCGCGCTCTTCTTCCTCGCCAGCGCCAAGCCTGACTATCTCAGTGCCGCTCCGGGCGGCGCCGCCTATCTCGCAGCCGACGCCACACTCGTACCGCGAGGAAAGGAAGTCTTTGCCGAGCGTTGCGCCCGCTGCCATTCGAGCAAGCTGCCCGAGAAAGCGTTCACGAACTTCTTCCCGGCCGGCAGCATCGGCCCCGACTATCTCAAGTTCTGGAACGACTACTGGCAGTGGACAAAGACTCAGGAATTCAAGGATTCGATGAAGGTCATCGTCAACGATCCGAACTTCCTGCAGGACAACTACCTCTCCACCGAGGTGCGCATCCCGTCAACGCTGATGGAGACCAACGCCTGCAGCCCGCTGGCGACCAACGCCATCAAAGACAACATCTGGGACAACTTCTCCTCGGAGTCGTACAAGAACCTCCCCGCCGTCGGCAAGGTCATGATTCACGATCCATACACCGGCGAGCCGTCCTGGTACGACATGCCGGGTGGAGGCCGTGGCTACACGAGGCCGGCGTCGCTGATCAGCTTGTGGTCGACCGCGCCCTATCTGCAGAACAACACCCTCGGCGTTTTCAAGTGGAGCGGATCGGTCGCCGACCGCGAGGCGGCGTTCGAGGACGGCATCACGAAGCTGCTCTGGCCCGAGAAGCGTGAAGGCAGCCGCAGCTACGTCACCGTGTCAGGCAAATCGCATCCCGGAGTCATCGATGTGACGCCGGAAGCCACCTATCTATCCGTCGCACCCGGCTTCCTGCCGCCGTTCCTGGCTCCCCTTTCCGGTCCGCTGGACAAGCTCTTCCCGAATGTCTTCCACTCCGGCGGCATCCAGCTCGGACCGATTCCGAAGGGAACTCCGATCAACCTTCTCTCCAACATCGACCTGACTAAGGGAGCCGAGGTTCTCGACCTACTGCTTCATATCAAGCACGACCTTCACGTTCTGCCCGCGGGCTACAACGAAGACGAGGCCAGGAAGCAGTTCGCGCCGCTCGTTCCCAAACTCCTCGGCGTCAGCAAGTGCAAAGACTTCATCGTCAACAAGGGCCACTACTTCGGCACCGACTTCCTCCCCGCGAAGGAAGGAGAGCCGGGGTTGACCGACGACGACAAGCACGCGCTCATCGCATTCCTGAAGACGTTCTAATTGGGGGACGACATGGCTGACAACACTCCAGAATACGAATACGTCGTGGTGGGATCAGGCGCCGGAGGCGGCACCGTCGCTGCGCGCCTGGCCGAGTCGGGCTTCAAGGTTCTGCTCCTCGAGGCAGGCGGCGATCCGAAATCGTTGCAGGGCGGCGACCCGGTCCAACCGAACGGCAAGCGCTTGCCGGATGACTACGACGTTCCCGTCTTCCACGCATTCGCGTCCGAAAACGACGCCATGAAGTGGGACTTTTTCGTGCAGCACTACAAGGACGACGCGCAACAGAAGCGCGACGTTAAAGCCGTCGCCACACCCGAGGGTCCGCGCATCCTCTACCCTCGGGCCGGCACGCTGGGCGGCTGTACGGCGCACAACGCCCAGATCACCGTTTATCCGCACAACGACGACTGGCGCTTCGTCGAAGATCTCACCGGCGACAGCTCGTGGTCGCCGAAGAGCATGCGCAAGTACTTCCAGCTGATGGAGAACTGCCACCATCGTCCGGGCTGGCGTTTCCTGCAGAAACTCACCGGCATCAATCCGACGCGTCACGGCTTCAACGGATGGCTGAACACCGAGGTGGCAATTCCGAAGGCGGCAATCGATGATCAGGGGATCGATAAGTTCCTCATCGACACGATCGCAGCGTGCGAAGAAAACATCGGAACGCCCCTCGTCGAGCGGCTCAAGTGGACGCTCCTCGGCAAGGGCGATCCGAACGACTGGCGCCTGGTCGACGGCGATTCCACCGGCATTCGCTACCCGCCGCTGGCAACCGACAACCACTCCCGTAACGGAGCGCGCGAGCGGGTTCTCGACGTCGTCAAGAAACATCCCGACAAACTCACCGTCGAGCTCAACGCGCTCGCTTCACGCGTGCTCTTCGACGATACCAACAAGGCCATCGGCATCGAGTACCTGAAGGGCGCGCGTCTTTATCAAGCGAGCAGGATGACCGCGTTGGGAGCCACGACACCGGCTACCGACCAGGGGCAGTTGAAGCAGGTCTATGTCTCGCGCGAGGTGATCCTGGCCGGCGGTGCGTACAACTCACCCCAGCTCCTGATGCTCTCCGGCGTGGGACCAAAACAGCACCTCGAATCGAAGGGCATCACGTGTCGCGTCGATCTGCAAGGCGTGGGCTCGAACCTGCAGGACCGCTACGAGGTCGGCGTCGTCAACCGGATGAACTTCAAGGAATGGTGGGTGCTCAAGGACGCCAAATTCGCGAAGGGCGATCCGCAGTACACAGAGTGGGAAACCAAGAAGGAGGGCGTCTACACGACGAACGGCGCGGTCGCCGCGATCATCAAACGCTCCGTCAAGGAACGGCCGCTTCCCGATCTCTTCATGTTCGCGCTGCTCGGCAAGTTCTACGGCTACTTCCCCAACTACTCGAAGATCTTTGCCGAGAATCTCAATTACCTCACCTGGGCGATTCTCAAGGCCCACACCCAGAATTGCGCCGGAAGCGTGCGGCTGCGCACGAACGATCCACGCGACTCACCGGACATCGCGTTCTGCTATTTCAACGAAGGGAACGACACGGGCGGCGACGACCTCAAGTCGGTCGTCGAAGGAATCAAGTTCGTACGCGGGCTCACCGCCACTCTCCGCAAGAAGGGACTCATCGCCGAGGAGGAGTTGCCGGGTGAGGCAGTACAGACGGATGACCAGCTCGCGCAGTTCGTGAAAGACAACGCCTGGGGACACCACGCCTCGTGTACGTGTCCGATCGGACCCCAGAACAACGGCGGCGTCGTCGATTCGAACTTCCAGGTTCACGGTACGAAGAACCTGCGCATCGTCGATGCTTCGATTTTCCCGAAGATCCCGGGATTCTTCATCGTCACATCCGTCTACATGATCGGAGAGAAAGCCGCGGACGTCATTGCCATGGCAGCACGCCGTTAACAATCTGAACCTGAACGAGGAGTCTCATGGCCATTCGGATCCTCTTCATCGCCGGCATTCTCATCGCCGTCGTCGCGTCG
Organism: Thermoanaerobaculia bacterium; assembly: GCA_034664845.1. Classification (GTDB taxonomy): domain Bacteria; phylum Acidobacteriota; class Thermoanaerobaculia; order Gp7-AA8; family Gp7-AA8; genus JADGNZ01. The sequence continues at coordinate 43,247 of JAXDGW010000122.1, forward strand.
GTCGTCAGCTCGAGCCTGTTGCCGTGGGTCGTCGGTGGGACCGGAATCGTCACCGGGATCATCGCCTGGAAGACAGGCGCGAAGGGAATCCTGATTCTGGCCATCGTGCTGGTGGTTTCGCTTTCCGCAATCCGTGAGCAGCCGTTCAATCCGGCATGGCTCACCGCGGCGGTCTTTTTCGTCCGCGTTTTCGTAGCCCACGTAGGACTCGCTGCCGGTCTTCTCGGCGTGCTCGTTCCGCAGAAAGAAGGGTGGCTGTGATGGTCGACTACGACGTCAACGAAGGTCTAGGAAACGACGATCTTCAATTCACAGGATCGCGGTTCGGCGAAGTGCGCGACGCGATCTTCGCGAATCCATATCCAAAGCCATTCCCGCAGTCTCCGGTGACGTTAGGCAGTGTGTTGCACGGCTTCCTGCCGTTCGGCAAGCCGTGGAACCTGCTGGCCGCCGCGCGGCGCGTCGTCGCCTCGCAGGCGGACCTGCGCTGGGGCGCGGACGGCAAAGGCGCTCAGCGCCTGCTGCATCCCAACGGCATCTGCCTCACCGGCATCTGGGAGATCACCGAAGAAACACCGTACACCGGATACTTCAGGAAGGGGAGCCGCGGACTCATCATCGCGCGCTATTCAACATGCTGCACGGAAACGCGCGGAGGGTTCACACGATCGCTGGCGATGATCGCCCGCATCTATCCAACGACCGACCGCAACCATCCTGACAAACTCCCGACCGCGAGCTTCATCACGCAGCAGGACATCGGCGGCGAGCTCACGAAAAACATCAACGAAGCCGTCCTTCGCAACGCTCCGAACACGACCGCCTCTCAGCGCGGCCTCGGCGGTTTCGGCATCTTCCTGGCGACCGGACTGGCACTCGGGCTCGCCGACAAGCAACCGACGATCCGCCAGGTTTACGAAATCGCCGAGCTTGGCAAACCGGCCGGCGATCGAACGAGCGCCCCCGAGTTCATGCAGTTGACGGTCTCGCCCGAGCAGCCGGTCATGCCCGGCGAGCACAACGATTTCCGCGACGAGATCCTCTGGCAATTCGGCGACGGCAACGCCGCGTCGAAAGGGACGCTCACCTTCCGCATCGAGACGTCGGATACCGGCACCACGCACGGTCTACCAGTGAAGCAGCACCGCGACATCACCAACTGGCGAACGATCGGAACGATCACGTTCGATGCCGCCGTCGCGTCGTTCAACGGCGACCACGTCATCCACTTCAATCACCCGCCTTGGCGGAACGACCGCAACGATCCGAGCACCGCATTTCGAAAGGATGGGAAGTCATGAAGAAGTTGGTCATCGTCGCCCTCGCGCTCCTCGTGCTTCTCCCGGCCGCAATGCAGGCATCCGATCATGCCGATCCGATGACGCTGAAGGAGCCGCTCTCGAACATCACGGGACTGTTCTTTTTCCCGAAGGGCGATCAGATGATCCTGATCATGAACGTCCGGCGTGCGCTGACGGCGCCGAAGCCCTATCAGCTCTCGCCCTTCAGCTATGTCGTGCACATGGATCTCCACAGCAAGGTGACGTACGACGACCCCGACTTCAAAGCCCGTTATGGCGGCACCGTCGTCAACCCTTCGGGCCTCAAGGACGATGTTCTGATCACCTTCCGCCTCAACGACGACACGACGGTGAAGGAAAAGACATTCGTCGGATTGACAAACCCGGAGGCGATCCAGGTCTGGACCGGTACCCGAGACGATCCATTCATCTTTCCGCGCTTCTTCAAGAAAAACGTCATCTCGATGGTCATGAGCATTCCGTTGACCTCGTTCCCGGCCGGACAGCAGGACTGGATCCTCTGGGGCACGACGCACAAGGGTGACGAGATGCTCGACCATGTCGGCCGCTCGAACCGCAGCCAGCTCGGGCGCTTCGACTTCCTCAACACGCTCAAAGTCCAGGACCAGGTACCGGCCATCCTCGATCGGATGAAGAGCAGAGACAAGCTCTATAACTTCTTCAATCAGTACAAACAGACCCAGCCAATCGCCGGTCTCGTCCAATACGTCTGGCAGATCCGCAAGTACGACATCGCGCCCGACGTGATGATCTACTCGAACCGCTTCCCGCCGGGCTTCCCGAATGGCCGCCAACTTCCCGACGACATCGTCGGCATCACCTGCCTGTACGGCGACTGCATCCTGCAGGAGCTGGCGTATGTCGAGGGGAAGTTCCCTCGGCAGACCGTCAACGACAAGCCGTTCCTCGACACGTTCCCCTACCTTGCCGAGCCCTGGCCCGACAGCCCCGAGAAGCCGCCGCTCAAGAGCATCTGGCCGCTGGTCATCATGTGGCTCGTGATCATCCTCATCCTCATCGTGATCGAGAACTGGATCGTGGTGAAAATCTTCTGCCGCCGGCGTCAGTACCGATAGGCGTGAGACAGATTGCCCTGACGGCCGCAGTCGTTCTGACTGCGGCCGTTCTTCACGCCCACGATTTCTGGATCGAGCCCTCCACGTTTCATCCTGAGCCTGGGTCCACAGTCTCGGTCGGCCTCCGCGTTGGACAGGATTTCGTTGGCGACGCGGTGCCGCGCGTTTCGACCGCAATAGAACGGTTCGTCGTCATCCAACACGGCGACGAGGAGTCGATCGCCGGGATGGAGGGAACCGATCCCGCCGGCTGGTTTCAGGCAGACGGCCGCTCCACCGCCGTCATCGCCTACCGCAGCCGCACGTCGCTCGTCGAGATGGCTCCGGCGAAATTCGAGGAGTACCTCCGCCTGCAGGGCCTCGAGAACGTCATCAAGATCCGGATGAAGCGCGGCGAGCATTTGAAGCCGAGCCGCGAGCTCTTCTCGCGCTGCGCCAAAGCGCTCCTGACTGGAAAGCAAACCTCCCCCACCGCCACCCAACCCCTCGGCCTCCGCTACGAGATCGTCCCCAGTCACGACCCCACCGTCAGCACCGCGCCGTTCGTCGGCCGCGTTCTCTACGAAGGAAGGCCGCTTCCCGGAGCGTTAGTCATAGCCGTCTGGCAGAGCAATCCGGCGGTCCGCATGGGCGCCCGAAGCGGCCGCGATGGCGCCTTCTCGTTCGCGTTCCCGCACGCCGGCGTGTGGCTGATCAAGTCGGTGCAGATGGTCGATGCCCCGTCTGGTTCCGGCGCGGAATGGGAGAGCTTGTGGGCGTCGCTCACGTTCGAAGCGCCGGGTTCTGCTGCCATGAAACACAACTGAGCGGGACAGACTTCTACAATTCGAACATACTCAAGGCTCGACACAAACCAGAGTCAAAGGAAGATTCCTATGCGTCAGGTCGTGATTTATCCCGGTGAAGATGGGTACTGGGTCGCGGAGTGCCCGAGTCTCCCTGGCTGTGTGTCCCAGGGAAAAACGCGCGAACAGGCGATCGTCAACGCGCGAGAGGCCATTCGCGAGTACGTTGCGGCGCTCGAAGAGGATGAACTTCCTGTTCCTGCCGATCCTTTCGAGACGATGGTGATTGCGGTTTGACGAAGCTCCCGCGCGTTTCCGGCCGGGAGTGCATCGCTGCGTTGACGCGTGCAGGGTTCGTCGTTCGCCGTCAGGAGTCGAGTCACATCGTGCTCCGGCGTAGCGAGCCGTTTGCGCAGCTCGTCGTACCTGACCATCGCGAGCTGGACCGGGGAACGCTGCGCGCAATCCTCCGCCAGGCGGCACTCAGCGTCGATGCGTTCGTGGAGCTTCTCCGATAAATCGACGCTAAAGCGCCACCGGCCCGTAGCTCGGCGAATATCCGCGAAGGATTTGAAGCGATCTCCTGCAATATTCAGCGTGCACGCTGATCATCGCTTGACACATTCAGCCGCGCGGCTGAATAATCACCGATGTGGCCAAACGTGATTCCAAGGCCCGCCTCGATGCCTACGAGATCATCTTCACCGCGCTCGCGCATCCGGCCCGGCGCCGCGTTCTACTCACCATCCACTTCAACGGCGGTTCGATGACGGCAGGCGAGATCGCCGCGGTGTTCGCCCACGCCTGGCAGACCACGACGCGCCATCTTCAGGTTCTTGAGGGGGCAGGCCTGATCAGTCACGAGAAGCAAGGGCGCATGCGCGTCTACCGAATCGAACGAAAGCGGTTGGAGCTTGTGAAGGATTGGCTGGCGTGGTTTTCACGAAAACCGTAGCGAGATCAAGGAGGAAGCGATGTCCGCGAAGAATAAACCAGTGTCCGAGGGCGACGTGCCGCAGTTCTTCAGACTCAACGTCGAAGTCGGCAATCTCGACGAGGCGGTGACGTTCTACTCCACTCTGCTCAACGTGCAGGGCCGCCGGCAGGCCGGCTCGCGCTGCTACTTCGAGTGCGGGCCGGTGACGCTCTCCGTGATCGATGTCTCGTCGGCGGCGCCGCCCCACCCCGCGGCGAAGGCGCTCTACTTCACGGTGAAAAATCTCGATGCCGCTTTTGATCGTGCCAAAGCGCTCGGTTGTCTCTCCCGCGAAACCGTCCACGACGCACCAGGAGGTGGAATCGTCGTGCGTCCGTGGGGCGAGCGATCGTTTTACGCGGAAGATCCATGGAAGAACCCACTCTGCTTCGTCGAAGAGGGAACGGTCTACCGCGGGTGAGCACGAATGAACTGTCATCCTGAGACTGCGGGAGGACACGAAGTGCCGGAGGACGTCGAAGGATCTCCTGATTCTGTGCCGAGGTTCTTTTCGCGCCCTCCCCACCGGCACAAATCAGGGGGTCCTTCGACCGTCCTTCGGCACTTCGTGTCCTTCGGCGGCTCAGGATGACAGTTCCGTTTGATATACACGTTTGCACAATGATCGACTCGCACGCCGCACAGTCGTCCGCCATCGCCCGCTTCCGCGCAATGCACGAGGCGGGTTGCTTCGTCCTTCCGAATCCGTGGGATGTCGGAACCGCGCTCTACCTTCAGCACCTCGGGTTCGAAGCACTGGCCACCACGTCGGCGGGCGTGGCCTTCAGCCGCGGGTTGCCGGACACCGTGGCGGCCATTCCTCGGGATGTGATGCTCGAGCACATTCGCGAAGTCGTCGAGGCGACGCCGCTGCCTGTCAACGCCGACTTTCAGAATGGCTATGCCGATGATCCGAGCGATGTCGCTGCGAACGTGGAACTCTGCGTCGGCACCGGAGTCGCCGGTCTGTCGATCGAGGATGCCACCGGCGAACGAAGCTCTCCCCTCTACAACTTTCCGCTCGCGGTCCAGCGCGTGCGAGCTGCGCGCGCGGCCATCGATGCGTCCGGGATTCCGGTGATCCTCACCGCGCGATGCGAAGCGTGGCTCGTCGGAGCAGCCGACGCTTCTCGCCTCGCCATCGAGCGGCTCGTCGCGTTCGCGGATGCAGGAGCCGATTGTCTCTATGCACCGGGAGTCCGCGACGCGAACGAAATCGCCGCGATCGTGAAGGCGGTCGCTCCGAAGCCGGTGAATGTCCTGGTGTCGTCGCCGAGCTCCGATCTGACCGTCGCACGGCTCGCGGATCTCGGGGTCCGCCGCATCTCCGTTGGCTCGGCGCTGGCTCGCGTGGCGTGGGGCGCGTTCATCCGCGCGGCGCGCGACATCGCTGCAACCGGCACATTCGAGACACTCGCCAACGCAACCCCCTTCGCCGAGCTCGACAGCATCATGGCGTCCCGGCCACGGTAGAGGTTCGCGAGGCGATCCAGCGCGGAATCGCACTCTTCGCGCAACAGTGGCTGTTCGCTTGCACCGAGACGTACATGTTCAAACAAAAAAGCAGTTTCAGCAGCTACACGTTTACGTTCGTCCTCGGAGCAATCGCAGGTGCGGCCGTAGCGCTCCTTTACGCCCCGATGACCGGCAAGAAAATGCAGAAAAAGGTCGCGAATGTGACCGACAAGGTCCGGGACGTCGTCGAAGACTCCGTCGGCAATGTTCAGAACGTCCTTCGCAAAGTCGCAAACGCGTAGAACCAAACACTCGACCGATGCCGCCGAGGTGAAAAGCCTCGGCGGCATTGCGGACGGCCACCAGCTGTCATCGGCCCACGATCCCACAGGATAGACTTCGCGGCATGATCGGTTACCTCGAAGGCTCCCTCAAGCAGCTCGACGCCACGCGTGCGCTTGTGCTCGTGGGAGGCGTTGGATACGTGATTCACATCTCGCTGCAGACCTACTACAAGCTCGAAGGGCAAAAGTCGGTGGCGCTGGAGATCTTCACGCACGTCCGCGAAGACGCTCTCTCGCTCTACGGATTCTCGACGGGCGAAGAAAAGTTCGCATTCGAGAAACTGATCTCCATCTCCGGCATCGGTCCGACGCTGGCGCAGAAGATTCTCTCCGGGATCGATCCTCCGGATCTGGCCGAGGCCGTGGCGCGAGGAGATGTGCGGAAACTGTCGTCGATCCCGGGTGTCGGCAAAAAAACTGCCGACCGCATCGTCCTCGAGTTGCGCGACAAGTTTCTACTGCCCGAGTCGAAGCGCGAAGATTTGCCGTCGTCGGCACGGCTCTCGGTCGATGACGACGTTCACTCCGCCCTCATCAACCTCGGCTACAGACCGAAGGACGCCGAAGGGGCGCTCGACATCGCCCGCAAACAGCTCGGCAATGAGGCCGAGCTGTCCGCGTTGCTCAAAGCGGCGCTACGCCAGCTCACACGGTCGTGACGACCGGCGCCCGTCGTCGCAGGATGTTGTCAAGACTCCAGATTCCCGCGCCATGCGCGGAAACAAACAGGAAGAGGAAGCAGTACAGCACTGCAAGCTCCCCTTTGTTCTGGATCGGCCAGAAGCCGTTGTGCGCGTGCACTGTGAAGTAGGCCACCGCCATCTCGCCGCTGGCAAGAAATGCGGCGATGCCGGTGAAGAAACCGACCGCGATCGCCAAGCCGCAGACGAGCTCGATGATTCCGGCCACCATCATCATCGGCGGCATCCCGCCACCGCCGCCCGCTCCGCTTTGAGGCGGAAACTGAAGGAGTTTCTGCGATCCGTGCATGGCGAACATGAGGCCGGAGACGATGCGAAGAATCGCGAAGGTTTGTGCGCTGAAACGTCCGATAAGCTCAGCCATTACCGCCCTCCATCGATTTTGTTTCACGGTTCGAGCCAACCGGGCGCGACGATTGCTTTTTGTTCGGGCAGGAGAATCTTGATGCCCATCACCAGAGTCCTCAGCGCCCTCGCCGCAGTCGCTATCTGCGCGGCGTGCGGCGGCACGCCTAACGACGGCACACGAGCGGCGACCGACACCGCGAAACAACCGACAACCGGCACGACGGCTACCGAGACGGGAGCCGGAACACCCATCTCGACCAGCGCCGGAGACACACGTCCTCGGGTGACAACGACAGCGACAACCACGTCGTCGACGACAACCGCGACCACGACGTCCCAATCGACAGCGACCCACTAACACTCATTTCGAAAATGACCGCGAGACTCCATCGGCTGTTCCTGCTCGTTCTGGTGCTTCTTTGCGTGGCGGCGCCGCCCGCGGCGGCAATCGATCAAGGCAGCGCAGTCCTTCTCAATCATGCCTGGCCAAACGTCGTCTCGAATCGAGTGAGCGATATCGGCCGCGGTATCGGCGTCGTCTTCAGTCCCGACCTTTCCGTCGCCGACAACTGCCGCTTCTACCAATCCCTCGGTTTCGCCTGCTTCCAGGCAGCCGACTGGGAGAAAGTTCTCGACGACGTCCACCGCTACAACGTGCTCTATCCCGAGCGCCGCATCTTCACGCTCGTTCTCGAAACCCACGGCACGAACGGCAACGGACTGAAGTTGCAGGCCAGCTACAACCCTGACGCCGGGCGCTCCTACATCGCCGCGGGCGCGCTGCAGCAGCGGCTGGAGCCCGAGGGGATCTACTACGTCATCATCAGCGCTTGTAACTCAGGACGATTGCTGCGGCCGGCGATCTACAACCAACTCGATCCGAATAACGGCGACAAGCTCTTCCTGCCGGCAACGAACGGGATCGTCAATGCCTCCCCTGACTTCGTGGCCTCCCGCAGCGCGGTCACGATCATCACGCCGCAGTCGAGCCACATCGAGACGACGCTGGTCGGCAAAGTGGCCGAGCTTTCCCCGACATCCCGCCGCGCCATCACGGAGTCGGCCAGATCGCTGAGCATCGTCCCGCCGAAGGAGTTCGCCGTCTCCGACATGATGGTGGCCATGCTGACCCGCGATCCCCAACTTCGACTCGACTCGGGCTTTTATGTCGATGAGTTGTCGCGCGACACGGCTCCGGTCGACCGCAGCGAACAGATGTTCAGCAAGTTCGTGCGTTACATCAATCGCGTGTCGGCGAAGCAATATCCGGCGAAGACAGCAATGACGACGGCGAAGCATCCGATTGCTCACAAGCCGGCGAAAAAGCCGAAATCGCCGACTCCTGTGCGTCACTAGATTCTGGAGCACTTCGTGCAAACGCCGCGCGTGAGGAGAAAACGATGATGAGAAAGACCAGCACGGTACTGCTTTGTGTGACCCTGACGTTCCTGACGTTCGCCTGCAAGAACGAAACGACCGATAACAGCGCAACCGAAACCGCGACGTCGGTTTCCGATACGTCCGCTACCACGACCACGATGGCCACCGACACCTCAGCGACGGCCCCAACAACAACCGCCAGTTCATCACTCAGCAGCAGCGATACCGAATTCGTCAACAAGGCCGCGCAGGGCGGCATGGCCGAGGTGAATCTGGGACAGTTGGCAGCATCGAAAGGAACCAGCGCCGATGTAAAGGCCTTCGGGAATCGGATGGTCAGTGATCACGGCAAAGCAAACGACGAGTTGAAGCAACTGGCGCAAACCAAGGGCGTCACGTTGCCCGCGGACATCGACCAGGAAAGCAAGGACATGGCCGACAAGCTTGGAAAAGCGAGCGGCAAGGATTTCGACAAGCAGTACATCGCCGGCATGGTCGACGACCACGAAAAGGACGTGAAGGAGTTCGAAAAGGCGTCCGCCAGTGCGCAGGATCCGGACTTGAAAGCGTGGGCGACGAAGACGCTCCCGACGTTGAAGGATCACCTCAAGATGGCGAAAGATGCAAAGGCGAAACTGAAGTAGCGCCCGACTCGCAGCCTGATTGAGAACGCGCCGGTGCGAGCCGGCGCGTTTTGTTTTTCTACTCCGGCCCAAAGGAAAGACAGGTCACCGACAACGCAATTCCGCGCGAGTCGAGAGGTCCATCGATCGACAGCTCCAGCACATTCGGTCCGCCGTTCGCCGAGGGCGTGACGTGATACTCCCGATCATCCTCATCCAGCGGAGCGGCGAAGCGATCGAGAACACGCCCGTTCAGCGAGATCGTCACCGTCGCATGCGCTACCGACACAGCAGCGGGAACGCGGAACTGAATGCGCAGGATCGAATCGCCGTTCGATGCGGGAAGCTTGGTCACGGAATGTGCGGACATCGCGCGGCGCTGCAATGGACCTTGTTGCTCCGCCGGATACCATCCGGAAAGGAATTGCGGCGGATTCCGGATCGGCATCAAACCCGCGTCGAAGTAGTGCCGGCGAGCGATGTTCCAGAGGTGATCGCGCTCCCGATGAAAGACGAATCCCTCGTGGTCCTTCGCGTCCGCCTCGGCCAGTATCCATGCGTTGCGGCGATCCAGCGAAAGCGGCATGGCCCGCTCGTCTAGAACGTGAACGTACGGTTGGTTCGGCAGCAGGTAATCGAAGAACGGATCCATGTTGCGCGCGACGAAAAGCTGGTCCGAGCGCGGATCGAGATGGTCGCGTACCGCTTCGACCGCGAGCACGGAAGGGGCGATCGTGTTGCGCACAGATGCGAGCGCGGGCAACGTCCAGGCGAAGAACGACGCGACGAGCGCCGCGCCTGCCACGGCCTCCCAGCGAGGCCAACGCCGCGTCAAACGCGCGATGCCGTCCGCGGCGAGAATCGCAAAGAGCGGGCAATAGCCGATCGAGAAACGATTGATGCTGTAGCGGTCGAGCATCATCCACGCGAGCACAGCGAACGGAGCGAACGTCAAGGCCAGCCAGCCGATAGCACGGTCGCGGCTTGCGATCGCGCCAGCGATGGAGATCGCCACCAGGATCGACGTGATGAAGCTGAGCGCCAGCGACTGGTACTGCTTGATGAAGAAACGGTCGAATAGACGCCAGAGCGCCGGCCGCGTGGGACTCTGAAAGGAATCGACACGTGTGATGTACTCGCCGTGCTCTTTCGCCGCGTCGAAATACGGCCGGGAGCCACCCGTCGCGGCAATTGCCCCACCGAAGGCAACGCCGATTGTGATCGCGCCGACGAGCGCGGCGAAAACGACATCGCGCCACGCTACCCGCGCTCGATACCAGGTCGCCAGCGCTCCGGGAGCGAGTCCGATCAGAAAGTTCTGCGGCCGGATCCCCGCCGCAAGCGCTAGGAGCGCCGCGCCGAGGAGGTAGGCATTGGCATCGCGGCATCCGCGAAAAAGAAAGGCAACCGCGAGGACGACGAGCACGAGCGAGGGAATGTCACTGAACGCTCCGCCGCCAAAAAACCAGACGTTCGGAAAGAAGGCGCAGAGCGCAGCCGCGACGGCTGCAGTGACGAAGCGAAACCGCAGCTCGCGCGCCAGAAAAAAGATCGCCGGAAAGACGAGCATCCCGGCAACGAGATTGACCGCCTGCAGCGCGCGGAAGTCGCTCGGAATGACTGTCCGCACGACCCGGCCGAGGGCGATGTAGACGGGAAAACCGGGCGGATGCGGATGGTGAACCGTCACGTCATAGGAGCGCATCCCGAGGCAGAAGAGCGCCTCGTCCCAATCCCAAAGCGAGCGAGCCATCGCCAGAAACCGCGTCGCCGCGCAGACGAAGGCGATGCTCCAGAACGCCAGGCGCTGGCGCGGCGTCAGGGTGGGAGGTGGTTGGGTGAGGTCCATTGCCGAGGAGTTCGAAAGGATCTCATACATGAGGTTGACCGGTTAGCGGGTTGCCTCGACACAAGACACTGTAGCGAGATCTCGATGGCGCTTAGGCGTCGTGCACATCGGCCGATACCGAGAACAAGCCCGGACCTTTCACTAGCCAAAGGCGTTCGACGAGTGCCTGCCGGAGCAGGTCCGGCTGCCTCGAAAAGAACATCACAACCGGCGGGTAATCCAATCGCTTGTGATCGATGACAAAGCTGCGAGAGAAGAGGACGCGCCGGTCGAGGATGGATGACACGTGCTCGGGCGAAAACACGAACCTCTCGTTGATGAACAGCACCGAGATCTCGAGGATCAGTTCACGCGCAGAGACCAGGAGTTTCGCGAAGGGCCACGTCGCGGTTCTGGCGAAGTACATCGAGTCGCCCCATCGCGCTCCTCCGATGAATTCGGCCGGCTCCTGCTCATGAATAGGCAGCCGTCCGCGCCTGCGAATCTCCTCGTCCACACGGCGCGCGCGTTCGGGAAACCTGAGGCGGTCGATGTGGCCCGCGACATCCCGCAACTCAGCCAGGCTGCAGCGAGAGTAGTCGATCGGATCGTCGCTCATGCCTTCGTGGCGTTATGCGTCGACAGGCAGCTCCGGCCTCACCGATAGAACTTCCCGTCCCGCTCCGCCAGCTTACGCAGCGCGGCGGTGGCCAGGAAGCGCTTGCCGTGCTTCTGGGCGAGGTCATCGAGCCGCGCCAGGATGTACGGCAGACCGAGCTTGTCGGCGTAGCGCAGGAGGCCTCCGCGGAACGGCGGGAAGCCGGTGCCCATGATCATGGCCAAGTCGAGCTCCGCCGGCGACGCCACGATCTTCTCATCGAGAATCATGGCCGCCTCGTTGACCATGGCGAAGATCATTCGCTCCACGACGGCGGATGCATCCGCGGGATGCGTGCTCTTGATGCCGAGCAGTTTGTAGATGGTCGAATCGGGACCCTGCCGCTTGCCGGCCTCGTACACGTAGAGCCCCTTGCCGTTTTTCTTCCCGTACCGGCCGTCAGCGTAAAGCGCATCGACGACATGCGAAGGCTCCATCCGCTCGCCGAACGCGCCGCCGAGGATCTTCGCGACCTTCGCAGCGACATCGATTCCGACCTCATCGAGCAGCGCCATCGGTCCCATTGGCATCCCGAAGTCGACCATCGCTTTGTCGAGCGACTCGATGGTGTTTCCTTCCTCGAGGAGAAACCCGGCTTCGTTCATGTAGGGCCCGAGGATCCGATTGACGACGAAACCGGGACCGTCGTTGCAGTAGACGACCGTCTTGCCGAGCTTGCGGGCGAAGTTCGCGACCGTGGCCATGGCCAGATCCGAGGTCTTCGCGCCGCGGATGACTTCGACGAGCGGCATGCGGTCGACCGGGTTGAAAAAGTGCATACCTACGACGTTCTCGGGATGTGCCGCTTGCGCCGCGATGTCGGTGATCGGAATCGTCGAGGTATTCGTGGCAAAGATCGCGCTCGGTTTCGCGATGGCTTCGAACTCGCGGAGAACCTGCCGCTTGATTTCTACATTTTCGACAACCGCTTCGACGACGAGATCGCATCGATCGAAGCCGCTCCAATCGATCGTCGACGTGATGCGGGCCAGACTGCGCTGCATCTCGCCGCGGGTCATGCGGCGGCGCTCGACTTTCTTCTTCCAGATCTTCGCGGCCGCTTTCATCCCGCCGGCGATCGCGTTCCAGTTGATGTCGCGCATCCGGACGGAAGCGTCCGTCTTGTCGGCGATCAGCTGGGCGATGCCGCCGCCCATGATGCCCGCGCCGAGGGCGCCGGCGTCGCGGACCTCGATCGGCGTTGCCGCGATCCGCTCTTTTTTCGATTCCTCCATCAGGAAGAAAAGGCGCACGAGATTCTGAGCGACGTCGGAGCCTGGGCCAACAATGAGCGGCACGACTTCATCGACCTCTCGCGCCAGCCCGCGCTCGACGCCGGCGGACATGCCGTACTCCATCACGTCGATCGCTTTGAGCGGGGCCGGGTAGTTGCCGTGCGTTTGCGCCAGAACAGCCTTGCGCGCCTTGCCGAAGATGACGCGGCGTGCGAGCGGATTGCCTTCAACAAAAAACTTCGTTCGTCCGCCGCCTTTCCGTTTCGGCTTTGCCGCGAACTGCCGTGCGATGTCGAGCAGAATCGCCGACGGTACGACCTCATCGACGAGGCCCATCCTCTTTGCACGCTTTCCGTCGAGCGTCTTGCCGTTGAGGATGATGTCGAGAGCGGCGGGCAAACCGATGAGCCGGGGAAGCCTGGTCACGCCGCCCCACGCCGGGAAAATACCGAGCTTCGTCTCCGGTAGACCGATCTGCGCCTTGGGGCTGTCGGACATGACGCGATAGTCGCAGACGAGTGCGAGCTCGCAGCCGCCGCCGAGAGCGGCACCGTTGATGGCGGCGACTGTGACCTGAGGCAGTTTCGAGAAGCGATGGATGGTCTGCTGGCCGAAGCGGGTGTACTCGCGTGCCTGGTCGACCGATGTCGCCTTCGAAAACTCGGAAACGTCGGCGCCGGCGATGAAGATCGACGGCTTGCCCGAGGCGATGATGACGCGCTTGATCTCGCCATCGTGCTCGAGCTCATCGACCACTCCGGCGAACTCGGTCATGACCGCCGTGGAGAACTTGTTCACCTTCTCGCCGGGAAGATCGAACCAGAGGATGGCCAGATCGCCATCGCGCTCGAGGCGAAATGCCGATGCTCGCGGTTGTACGTTTTCAGCCAGGGATGTCATCGATCAGGCCCGTTTTGCGTCGCGTTCTTCGTCCGCATCTTCATCGATGAAGAGCTCATCGATGATCTCTTTGTACTTCTTGTCGATCACCTTCCGCTTCACTTTCATCGATGGCGTAATCTCGTCGGCATCGATGGTGAAGTCCCGCGGTAGGAGAGCGAAGCGGCGGATTTTCTCCTGCCGGTCGAGGTTCTTGTTGAAGCGATCGATCTCGGTCTGGAAAATCTGCCGGACCTTTTCGTTCGCCACCAGCTCTTCGCGTGAGGCGAATTGCACTCCCATGGCTGTCGCGTCGCGCTCGAGCTTGTCGAAGTTCGGGACCAGGAGCGCGACGAGGTACTTGCGGCGATCGCCGATGAGCACCGGCGTTCCGATGTACGGAGAGCTCTTGAGCAATCCCTCCAGCGGCTGCGGCGCGATGTTCTTTCCGTAGGCGTTGATGATGATGTCTTTCTTCCGGTCGGTGATCTTGAGGAAGCCTTCGGAGTCGATCTCGCCGATGTCGCCGGTATGAAACCAGCCGTCGGGATCGATGGCCTGGCGCGTGGCATCATCGTTGTTCCAATACCCCTTCATGATGTGCGGTCCTCGGCTGAGGATCTCGCCATCCTCGGCGATCTTCACCTCGACGCCGGGAATGGCGCGCCCGACAGTCCCAACCTTGCGGTAAGAAGGACTGTTGATGGCGATGACAGGCGAGGTCTCGGTGAGCCCGTACCCTTCGAAAATCTCCAGGCCGGCGCCGATGAAGAATGCGGCCAGCTCGGGCGAGAGTGGAGCGCCGCCGGAAAGGACGAACTTCACGCGTCCGCCGAGCCGGTCGAGAATCTTGCGGAAGACGAGCTTGTCGGCGATCGCCGATTTGAACTTGAGACCGAAGGGCATCGGCTTGCCGCTGATGCGATACGGAAGCCGCTGTTCCGCAATCCCGAGCGCCCACTTGAAAATCTTCTGTTTGGACGCCGGCTGCACCGCCACGCTGTCGAGGATCGTGGTACGCATTTTCTCGAAAAGACGCGGCACCGCAGCAAAAACGTCGGGCCGGATTTCGCGGAGGTTCTCGCCGACTTTGAGCACGCTCTCGGCGTACGCGACGGTTCCGCCGCGGTAGAAAAAGCTGTAGTCGCCCGCACGTTCCAGGATGTGGGAGAGCGGAAGGATCGAGAGGCCCACGGTTCCCAGCTCCAGCGGCAGCACGCTGCATGTCGCTCGAACGTTGCTGGCGATGTTGCCGTGCGTGAGCATCGCGCCTTTCGGATTGCCGGTGGTTCCCGAGGTGTAGACGAGCGTGGCGACATCGGCGGGGGTGGCGCGTCCGCGGACCTCATCGAAGCGGGCGCGGGCGGCCGTGTCGTCACCTTTCCGTCCGCTGTCGACGACCTGGGCGAAACTCAACACGCCCGAGGGCAGTGTCGGAGGCGGGTCGCAGACGATCACGTTGTGGAGATGCGGGCAGTGATCGCGGATCCCAGCAACTTTCTTCATCTGCTCTTCATTCGAGCAAACGACAGCGACGGCGCCGGAGTCATTGAGGATGTACTCGATCTGCCATCCGAGGAGCGTCGGGTAAACCGGAACAGAAACGGCGGCGCTGGCCAGGATCGCGAAATCCGCCATCGCCCACTCGGGGCGATTCTCGGAGAGGATGGCTACGCGATCGCCCTCTTTGAGCCCGAGCAGGTGCAGACCGGTGGCGAAATAGCGGACCGTATCGCGGAATTCGTCGACACCGGTTTCGACCCATTTCCCGTCACGCTTGTACTTCATTGCCGCCGGGCGCGGCAGTCCGCAAGTGACGGTGTAGATGTCGTTGAGAGTCTTGATCTCCATCCGCGGGCCCCCTGTTGATGGTTAGGGGCGGATCATAGCAGCGGCTCGCAACCGGTGGTGATCTGCGTTCAGCACGCGGAATCAGGCTACTTTCAACCATCTCCAGAGCTCTGGAATCGTCGGGCGCTTTCCGTAGGAGAGGATGCCGACGCGGAAGATCTTCGCCGTCACGTAGAAAAAGCCGATGATTGTCAGGATCGAAACGCCGATCGAGACCAGCACGTGCCAGACAGGAGGTTCGGACACGAGCGTCCTCACGAACATGGTGATCGGCCCATAGACCGGCATGAGCGAGAGCGCAACTGAGAAGGTGGAGTCGGGGTTCGTGATGATCGCGAACATGACGAACCAGGGCAACATCATCACCATCTGAATCGGCGCCACCAGCTGCTGCGCTTCCTTGTCCGTGTTGCAGGCCGCGCCGGCGATGGCGTAGATGCAGACGAAACTGAGGTAGCCGAGGATGAAGAAGAGGGCGAAATAGACGAAGACCATCGGCCGGAGAAACTGCGTAACGTTGAAGCCGGCCACCATGGCGCTGGCGGCGCCGAACGTGCCGGCGATCGCGATGATCGTGAGCCAGACCGTGACCTGCGTCAGACCGACCGCGGCGACACCCATGATCTTGCCGGTGAGAAGCTCGCGAGGTGACATCGACGAAACGAGCACTTCGACGATCCGCTCACTCTTTTCCTGCACGATGCCGCGCATCGTCTCGAGACCGTAGATGAACGAGGGGATGATCAGAAGGCCGGCGAAGATGAAGCCGATGATGAAATTGGCCTCGCCTCCCTTTTTCTGCTCGCCGCTCTTCGATAGCTGCACGCTGTCGACAGGGACTTCGCGAGTGAGCGTGTCGACGGCGTTGGCGTCGATGCCGCGGGCCGTGAGGCGCTGCCGCTGGATGGCGCGGTTGGCGATGGATCCGAGGCGCTCCTGGGAGAAGAGATCGGTGGAGGAGCGGCTGTAGAACGTCATCTTCGCGTCGTTGCCTTCGAAGGCATTCGCAGGAATGAGGAGAACGGCATCGAAGCGGCGGTTCGAGCTCTTGTCGGCGTTGAGGCGTTCAAGATACGGCCCCGCCGCCGTGTTCAGATCGCGCTGTCCATGAGCGTCTACATACTCGACGTCAAGTGACTGCGGAAGCTCGGCGCGCCTGCCGCCGCCCAACGCTTTTTTGGGATCAGGAATCGCGGGAGTGAGGTGATGCGAGAACGCGCTTCGAAGCGCTCCGGTGCCGTCGATGACAGCAACTTTCTTGTCTCCCAGGCCCTTCGCGATCATGAGGCCCGGCAGGATGAACAGCGCGGCCATGAGAACGGGAAAGAAGAGCGTCATGAACATGAACATCTTCTTCCGCACTGCCTGGAGGTACTCGCGTTTGATAACCGCAAACATCTTGTTCATCGGTTGGCCTCCATATCCATCGTCTCGGCGCCAACCTGTTCGATGAAGATTTCCTCGAGAGAAGGCGCGGCCAGCTCGAACCTGCGGATACGAAGCCGGCCCATGGTGGCCTCGAGGACACGCTGGGGGTCGGCCCCTTCGGCGAGGCTGATCTCCGCGCCGTTGTTGACGATCGTGGCGCGCTTGACGTCCGGAAGCTGCTCGAGAAACGCGCCGTCGCCTTCGTAGTCGATGTGCAGCGTGTTCTTCCCGAAGGAATCGCGCACCGCGTCGAGGGC
Organism: Thermoanaerobaculia bacterium; assembly: GCA_034664845.1. GTDB lineage: Bacteria > Acidobacteriota > Thermoanaerobaculia > Gp7-AA8 > Gp7-AA8 > JADGNZ01. The sequence goes on from JAXDGW010000122.1 coordinate 60,393, forward strand.
GCCGGAAAGTACGACCTTCCCTTTATGCACCAGGATGATCTCGTCCGCCATCCTCTCCGCCTCGGCCATCATGTGCGTGGAGAGAAGGATCGTCCTCCCCTCTTCCTTCAGCTCGCGAAGAAGATTGCGGACCAGGAGCATATTGACCGGATCGAGACCCGACTGCGGCTCGTCAAGGATGATGAGGTCGGGATCGTGCAGCAAGGTTCCGATGAGCTGGACTTTCTGCTGGTTGCCCTTCGAGAGCTCCTCCACCTTGGAGTCGCGCTTGTCCCACAGCTCGAAGCGTTTGAGCCACCGTTCCGCGGATTGCGTCACGGCAGGACCTCGGCAGCCCTTGATCTCAGCAAGGAAGAGAAGATGCTCCTTGACCTTCATCTGCCGGTAGAGGCCACGCTCTTCCGGAAGATAGCCGATGCGGTCACGCGCATCGCGCTCGCTGCCGAGCCACTCAATCGTTCCGGCGTCAGGAAAAAAGACGCCGGTGATCATCCGGATCGTCGTCGTTTTCCCCGCGCCGTTCCGCCCGAGTAAGCCGGTGATCGTCCCGCGCCGGACGGTGAACGAAACTCCGTCCACCGCCCTCACGGCGCCAAACGTCTTTACGACATCCCGAACCGACAATACGACCGACATGAGCACGCTCCCGGCAGACCTACGGCCGGCGTATTGTACGGGAGGGCGCGCGAGTCGACGTGGCTATGGTTTGGGCACTGTCGGTTCATCGAGCGGAAGCAGGATCTTGCCGATCTTCTTGACAATCTTGCTAATCGAGAAGAAGAAGGTGTCGGAGTTGCTATCGCGACGCGGGGCGGCCGACGCGATGCTGGTGGTTAAGAAGAGAATGAGAACGACGGTAGCGACGCGAGTTTTTGAATATGCAGACATATACCCTCCGTGAGCTCGGATGAGCTCGGTTGTATTGGAGGGCCCTCAACAAGAGGAGAGTCTTCGGCGCGCCTTTTCCCTACCCCTGATCGTGCGATACCCGCAAAAACTGGTTTGGTTGCGGGTTCGAGCGAAAGCGTTCGGAGTCCGGTAAGTAGGTGCTTCTGAGATCCGAAACGAAGGAGGGTGTTGCATGCCCAGCAAGAGCGGCTTCGCACAAATAGGTAACGGCAGTGAGCGCCGGTTGGGACGTCGTTAGCTGCATTTTTTCGAAATATGCGATTGCCTGGCGGCACGCCCCAACAATACCCTCGTTTCTGCCAGTAGCAAGAAGCGACTCGGCAATGTCAAGGGCCACAATCGCGACGTCGTTCGCCATCCCGAGATCTTCGAATTCCACTAGTAGTTCGTTGAACATAGCAAGAGCGGGCTCGTATTGTTGCCTTTCGACGAGAATGCGGGCGAGAGTCCACCTGGTTTTGGCGCGGAACGACATCATTCCCGCGGCCTCGAACGCTGTGATCGCCTTTGTAAAGCAGTCAATTGCTTCGTCGATCTGTCCGATTTCACGATGGCAGATCGCAGCGTTCTGAAGCGCGGAGGCTCGCCAACGGGGAGCAATTGCATCGTTCGCGATCTCGAAATGAATGGCGAGCGCTTCGCGGAAACGACGACCGCTAGCCAAGGTTATGCCCATAAAAAGCTTCGCCGCGTAACAGCGCTCGGCGTCTCCATAGGCTTGGAAAACTTCCGCCGCGGTCGCAATAACCCGAAGTGCGTCATCGCCGCGCTCGAGAGCACGGTAAACCATAGCCTGGACAAGATGAAGCCGGCCAAGTTCGTGATCGGCGGCGGTGAGTTTGATGAATTCCGACTCTGCGGCCTCAAGCGCAACGAGCGCTTCCCGGTACGCGCCCGTGTAATACAGCGCATACCCCCGCTCGTACGACGCGTTCCCGCGAAGCCTGATCGCCCGATCCGAGGCGGGTAGATTCTCCGCGACGTCACAGGCTAAACGCGTGATCTCAAGCGCGTCAGGAGGCATTAAATCAATGGCTTGATCAGTAGCCCCAATTAGCTTCCTCACCAGCCCTGCCGTCCGCCACTCGGGATGTTCGTCCAATCTTGCGGCCCACGTCTCGCGAGGGCCGGCGAGCAGGAGGGCGACATTGCGCTCGGCCGCGGCATCCTCATCCTTCATCGTTGTCTGCACATTGCGCAGGAAGGCAAGAGTCTCGGGACGCGGCGAGTTGGAAAGTCTTTGGCGCTCCCATACTGCCGGCTTTTTCAGGAGGACGACCGTGTCGCGGATCGACTGGAGGGTCCGTTTGCAGAGTGAGCAGTTGTCGAGATGTTTATCGCGCGCGGTCGCATCGATCGGCTCATCGAGGAAGCCGGCAAGCACTTCTTCATCGTAGTGTTGCTCGATCATCATCGTTTCACCGCCGTGATGCTGAAGTAGATCTCGCGCACCCGCTTGAGGCAATTGTGAATCAGCTTCTCCGCGTAGCGAGACGTCGTATCCTGCGCCCGAGCCACCTCATTCGCGGAGAGTCCCTCGTAGTAGTGCAGATGGAGCGTCTCCCGGCAGCGCGGCTGTAGATAGTCGAGCGCCTGCTGCATCGTGATCACCCTGGCGATGTCCTCGGCCACATCATCGGACATCGGGTCGGTGTGATCGTCGAAGTTCTCCGGCAGACTCTCCGTGCGTCCCTGGACGCGCCAGTAGTGCCGGCTGGCGTTGCACATCGCCGCCACCAGCCACGATTTGATGTTCGAGATCTTGGTAGTCGTGGTCATGAACGAAAGGAACACTTCCTGAATCAGGGACTCCGCTTCGGATTCCGGGATACGGAACTTACGGCTGCCGATGTGCATCAGCAGTGTGCGGTGGCGAACGTAAAGTTCACCGATGTCCGGCGCTGGCTCGTCAGGTGGTGGTGGCGAACCGGGCAGCGCCGTCGGTGGAGGCGGGGCATCATCCCCGTTGGCCGCATCCGGCGCGGCACCTGCTGTCGTTTTCAGGATATTGGGATCGAACACAATCGCGTCCCCTCTTCCCCTCGCAAAAAGGGTGAACTTCCTTCCCGACCTCGATTTCCTCGGAATTTGATTGGAGTGCGTACAGCATACCCGATGTAGTAGCGGAAAGGTGTCGGTAATTTTGGAAGAATCGATTTTTTCTTCGATTCTGCCCGAATCGATCACCAGCGGCCCACTGATGCTATCCTCCGCCGTCGCAAACCGCCGACGGAAGGTAACCCATGAATTCTGAACAGGTCGCGAAAAATGTCGGCCAGATTTGGGACGATTCGATCGTCCCCACCCTCCAACAATACATCCGTATTCCGAATCAGTCCCCCCTTTTCGATCCGGACTGGAAGCAAAACGGCCACATGGACCGGGCGGTGGCCCTCGCCAAGGCCTGGGTGGAAGAGCAGCAGATCCCCGGCCTGCGCATCGAGAGCCATGAGTTGCCTGGGCGCACGCCGCTGATTTTCATCGAAGTCGAGGGCGACGACTCTTCAACGGTGCTGATGTACGGCCATCTCGACAAGCAGCCGGCCATGGTCGGTTGGAACGAAGGCCTCGGCCCCTGGACGCCCGTGCTCACCGACGGCAAGCTGTTCGGCCGAGGCGGCGCGGACGATGGCTACGCGATCTTTGCCGCGGTTTCCGCAATCAATGCGCTCAAACAGCAAGGCGCCCCGCACTCACGCATCGTCGTCATCATCGAATGCTGCGAAGAAAGCGGATCGGTCGACCTGCCTGCATATATCGACCTTCTGTCCGAAAGGATCGGTACGCCGCGTCTCGTCATCTGTCTCGACAGCGGTTGCGGAAACTACGACCAGCTCTGGATGACGACATCGCTGCGCGGATCGATCGTCGGCAATCTCACGGTCGAGGTGCTCACCGAAGGAGTCCATTCGGGCGATGCCAGCGGCATCGTGCCATCGAGCTTCCGCATCCTCCGTATCCTTCTCGATCGCCTCGAAGACGCCGCCACCGGCCGGATCATCCCTGAATGGCTGCACGCCGAAGTGCCACCTGACCGGCTTGCCGAAGCGACAGAGACCGCGCGGATTCTCGGCGACGAGATTCACGACAAGTTCCCGTTTCTGCCTGGCATGAAGCCGATGGGCGGCGATCCGCTCGAACTGCTTCTGAACAGAACGTGGCGGCCGATGCTGTCGTACACGGGCCAGGCGGGCCTGCCCGATCTCGTTCAGGGCGGCAACGTCCTTCGGCCAAAGACGTCCCTCAAACTCTCCCTCCGCGTCCCACCGACGCTCGACGCCTCAAACCTCGATCGCAGGTTGAAAGACTTGCTCGAGAGCGATCCTCCATACGGAGCGCGCGTTACGTTCGAGCCGGAGAAGGGAGCCGGCGGATGGGAAGTGCCAAAGGTTGCGGCGTGGCTCGAGAAATCAGTCGACTCCGCATCTCGAGCGTATTTCGGCAAACCTGCCACGACCTGGGGCGAAGGCGGCTCGATCCCGTTCATGGGAATGCTCGGGCAACGCTACCCAAACGCACAGTTCCTCATCACCGGCGTTCTTGGTCCCCACAGTAATGCTCACGGGCCAAACGAGTTCCTCAATATCAGCACAGGAAAGAATGTGACTGCGTGTGTGGCTCAGGTGCTCGCCGACGAGCGGAGCGCGCAGTAGCGCGGTCTCGGAGTTTCGTCGCCAGACCACCGCGAGACCTCGCGACCACGTAACCGCACGACCGCTACCCGTGCCCGCCCGCGTACTTTTTCTCTCCCGCTTCGATGCGGATCGGTAGCCGGTTCTGCCGCGGAGGCAGCGGGCAGGTCGCGTAGGGCGTGAACGCGCAGGGCGGGTTATACGCCTTGTTGAAATCGACGATCGTCTTCCCGCTGGCGTCGGGCGGATGGGCATACAGATAGCGGGCCGCGCCGTACGTTTCTTTTCCGCTAGTACCGTCTTTGAAGATGATGAAGTAGTCCTTCTCTCCCTGCTCGAGGATCGGGTCGATGCGAAACTCCTGTCCCTGCAGAGTGAACACGAGGGCGCCGGGTGAGATCTCGTTGCTCGTCATGCCCAGGACGTTCGTGATCGGGATCGGCTTCGGCGGGTTGTACCGCTCGAAGCGCGCTTCCACTCGATAGCTCGAATCGATCGGAAAGTACTCGAGGCCGAGAAAATGCGTTCGTGCATCAGCAGCGGTGTCGCGTACCCGAATGCCGAATCGCGGACCGTGTGCGGCGTCCTCGCGGCGGATGGCAACGAACGAAAGCGTCCCGGTGCGGACCACGGTCGGATTCGACTCCGTATCGTTCTGCAGCTCCACGGGAACTGTCACAGCCTTACCATCGATCATCAGTGAAGGATTTGGCGCCAGCGTCACCTTCCCGTTCTGAAGCACGAACTGCGACGGAATTGGCGGCTTCGCAGGAAGCGAGACGTCGTTGTAGCCATCGCTCAGCCAATAGAGACCGGCGAGCGTCAGCCATCCATCCGGTGCGCGAAGCCGCGAAGCGCGATTGGCTTGCCACGCCGCGATCTCCTGCTGGTGAGAGCCCGGCTCGACGTTGCCGGCAGGTGGCTCGTAGCGGCACGCGGTGAACAGGAGAACGAACGTAAGGAATCGTTTCATCGGTCGGATAGGATACCCAAGTCGTGGTTTCGAAATGTCGCAGAGCCGTGTCCAATCAGGGTGAGCAATGTTGCGGCTTTCCCGGCCTCACGGCAGGATCATGGTTCGGAGCGTGATTCCGTGATCCCTGCCTGGAACGAGGAGGGCCGCTTGCTGGCCGCGATCCGCGGCGGCGACCGAAGCGCGGCCGAGGAACTGGTCGACAGAACCTACTCATCGGTTTTCGCCTCACTTGTGAGGCTTTGCGGCGATCGCGAGCTCGCCGCTGATCTGACGCAGGAAACGTATCGAAAGGCGTGGGAAGCGCTGCCTGGCTTCAACGGCGGCTCCCAGTTTTTCACCTGGCTCTACCGTATCGGCTACACGACGTTTCTGAATCACATCCGCCGGCCGCGGTTGATGAAATCGCTCGACGATGAGGACGCGCCGGAAATGCCGGACACCGCTCCCTCGGCAGAGGATGTGTTGAGCGATGCCGAAGAAGGAGAAAGGCTTCGTCGCGCGGTGTTGACACTGTCCGAGGATCTTCGATTCACTGTGACGGCGCACTTCTGGGGTGGGCTGGCCGTGAAGGAGATCGCGGCGATCGAAGAGATCACCACCGTTGCGATCCGGAAGCGCCTGCACAAGGCCTTCGCCCTCCTGGAAGAACTCCTCGGCGGGACTGTTGGAAAAGAGGAACGATGACCCGCAACCGAAAAGCTGACCTGCAGCGAAAGCTGACCCTCGCGCCGGTGGCAAAAGCGCCCGAGGGGCTGGCCGACCGCATCAAGGGGGAGATTCCGCTCAATCTTCGGTTTGAGCCGGAGCACGAACGTGCGCGTCTCTGGCAGTCCGCCTCGTTCAATCTGCGAATTGCTGCGTCGATCGTGTTGCTCGTCTCATCGCTCTACTTCGCGCTGCATCTCCTCTCGCGTTCGAAGTCGAGTACTACGGCCAGAGCGATGTCGGAAGATCGTGCGGCCACACCAGCGGCCGCCCCCCCTTCGGCAATCGTGGCGTTGCCGAACATACCGCCCCAACCTGGAAGCGCGCGGCTGCGACAAGCCGCGGATCAGCCATCGTTGCCGAGCACACCGCCGGGAAGGATCGCTTCCGCGCAACTGAAGGACGAGATTGCCGAGAAGAAGCGAGAAGAGTCGGACGGGATGCGAGCAGGTGCCCCGGCGTTCGTCGACACTGTCGAAACGTCTCCCAGTGCCTCCCCGAGTGCAACTGGATCGCTTGCCATGGCCAAGGCAGCGCCGTTGCCGGAAATCGCAACGGAGCCGGCGGCCGTCGAAGGCGGCAGCTTTGCGCCGGAGCGCGCGCGTGCGGACAATGCCGGGGCGAAAACCATGGCCGCGCATTCGGCGATGCCGTCGCCCTCGGCCGGCGCCGCGGCTCCCCCTCCACCGCTGAGATCTTCTCTGAGAGCGAAAGAGAACGCTCCAGCAAGAAGCTTTGACGCCATCGAAGAGTCGATCGAACGCGGCGAAAACCCGCGGAATGTCGACGTTGCCGCGATCGTCCGGCACTTCGCCGCTCCCGAAAGAGCACCCTCGGACGTGCGGGTCGAAGTGGAGGCGTCGTCGACTCCGCTCGATGCGACGAAGTGGCTTCTCCGCGTGTCGGTCGATGCCCCTCCATCGAGGAACGCAGCGATCACGCTCACGTTCGGCGACGCAATTTCTGCCCAACGTGCGTTGAGCGGCTCTGCCGCGCCGAACGAGACGGCCCTTTATGAAATCGAGTTCAAACGCAACGCTGCTCCTGACCAGACGATTGCGACCGTGAAGGCGGGCGGAGTCACGCGTGCCGTCCGAATCAGCGATCTGCACCGTTGGAATGATGCGTCGCCGAGGATGAAGCGCGCTTCGCTGGCGGCCGCCTGGGCGCGCACGCTGCAGTCACGCACGCGTGCCGACGCTATCGTGGCCCGCGCCCGCGAGGCGCACATCGACGACCTTGCAGACCTGGCCGAACAAGCCGAGCGAAATCGCTAGACGTTGCAGCCTAGCGCGGACGTCCGCCGCCGAAGTTGCGCACCGACTGGAAGTGAACGTCGAAGTAGCGCGCCGCCGCCCGAACGGCGCGCGAGACGATCCAGGCATCCTTCGACGGGATCTTCTCGAGCGCCATCCTCATGTTCTCAGGCAACTTCGCGCGGCAACTGCGGCATAGCGCGTTCCCGATCGTCTTGTTGAGATCGCAGCGGGGGCAGCGCGGTGTTTTGGCCAGACCGGAAACCTGCTCCTTCGTAAGACTCATTGGATCCCTCTCTCTTGCCGTCATTCTCCCACGAATACGGGTCACGTGTCGCGACGGTTATCGCAACGTGACCATCGCACGCAGGTGAACTAGAATCCGCGGCGGTTTCGCGGGAGGACAAATCATGGGCGAGCGACTCGAATTTCCATCCAATGGCCATTCCTGCCAGGTGTATTTCGCCGGCAAAGGGCCAGGCATCGTCGTCATTCAAGAGTGGTGGGGCCTCGTGCCGCACATCGAAGACATCGTCGAGCGCTTTGCGAAGGAAGGATTCGCGGCGATTGCACCCGACCTCTTCCACGGCAAAACGACAACCTCGCCGGACGAGGCCGGGCGGATGCTGATGGAGCTCGATGCCGACCGCGCGGAGAAGGAGATTGCAGCCGCAGGTTCGTATCTCCTCAGCCGCCCGGAATGCACGTCGAAAACATACGGCGTCGTCGGATTCTGCATGGGTGGCGCGCTCGCCCAACACACGGCGACGAAAGAGCCCAACGCCGGCGCGACCGTCAGCTTTTACGGCGGATTCAAGAAGGTGGCGCTCGACTGGACGAATCTCAACGCACCACTGCTTCTGATCTACGCCGAGGATGATCAAGGCGTTCCGGCGGAGCAGGGACGCGCATTGGCGAAGCAGCTCGAAGAGATGGGCAAGGACGTTCAACTCGTTGTTTTCCCGAACGTAAATCACGCCTTCTTCAACGATACGGGCCGGAACTACAACGCCGAGGCAGCGGCCGATGCCTGGAAGCGGACCATCGACTTCTTCCGCGCCAACGTGACGTAGTGCAAGCGCTCCGCATTGTCATCTTCGTCGCGATTCTGCTCTTCTGCGCGACGCCGTGGGCGTCGCCGCCGATCGCGTTAGCGCTCGGCCTCGCCCTCGCGCTGACGCTCGGTCATCCCTTCCCTGCCCGCAACTCGAAAGCGACCAAGTTTCTGTTGCAGATCTCCGTCGTCCTATTGGGCTTCGGCATGAATCTCCAGAAGGTGATCGAAGCGGGACGGACTGGAGTCGTCTTCACAGTCGTCACGATCATCGGCACGCTCCTCCTCGGATTTTTTCTCGGCCGCGCTCTCGGCATTAGCCGCACCACCGCGCATCTGATCTCTTCCGGCACCGCTATCTGTGGCGGCAGCGCCATCGCCGCGGTCGGTCCGGTCGTCAATGCCAGCGATGAGGAAATGTCCGTATCGCTAGGCACGGTCTTCATCCTCAACTCGATCGCACTCTTCGCCTTTCCGCTGATCGGCCATCGCCTCGGCCTGACACAGCCTCAGTTCGGCGTCTGGGCGGCGATCGCAATTCACGACACGAGCTCGGTCGTCGGCGCCGCGGCGAAATACGGCGCGGAGGCGCTTCAAATCGCAACGACCGTCAAGCTGACGCGAGCGCTTTGGATCGTTCCCCTCACGCTCGCCACCGCGTTTTTCTTCAAACGGAAATCAGCAAAGGTAGCGATCCCCTGGTTCATCCTCTGGTTCGTCGTCGCTTCCGTCATTCGCACGTACGTTGCGGCGCCGGCAGCGGTCTGGGCGACGCTGACGATGCTGGCTAAGATCGGACTAACGATCACGCTCTTCCTCATCGGCGCAGGACTCTCGCGCAAGTCGATCGCTGCCGTCGGCGCACGCCCACTAATCCTCGGCGTCGTGCTCTGGATCGTGATCTCGTGCGTCTCGCTGTTCGCCGTCATGCAGACGCTGTAAACAGCCGGCGAATCACGCCTTTGGTGTGCTACAAATCGCGTTCATGCTCGACCAGCTAACGATTGATTCCTTTGAGCCGCTCGTCGGCTCCAGCTTCTGGCTTCACGCGAACGGACATAAAGTGGAATTGCGCCTCACAAAGGCGGCCCGGGTGATGGAAAGTGAGGCGGCGCGGCTGAAGCGAACGGCGTTCTCGCTTTTCTTCCTTGCGCCCCTTTTCATCCCGCAAGGCACACATCACCTCACACACGATGCCTTCCCCGAGCCGCTCGATATCTTCCTCGTGCCGGTGGAAAAACAGGGAGAGACCTTCACGCTCGAAGCGGTTTTTGCTTGAGCGCGGCAACACGAGCGTAGAGGTCCGCCAGCTTCAGAGTCACCTCGATGCTGTCCAACCGGACCAAATCCTCCAGCGAAGTACTGGTTTCTGACAACCACTCGTCCCCCGAGCGCCAGCGATGTTCGACGCTGACTGTGCTCTGCTCGATGAGCAGGTAGTCACGAAATGTCGTGATCGAGCGATACAGTTCGAACTTCTCGCCGCGATCGTAGTCTCGCGTCGATGGCGAGAGAACCTCCACCAGGACAGTCGGATTCGTGATGCTTTCAAGCCGGTCGCCGCTCAAGATGATCGGCCCACAAAACACGACAGCGTCTGGGTGCGTGTAGAGTCCCGAGGCCGTGAGAACACGCGTGTCCGACCCGAACGATTCGCATCGACCCCCGCGAAGCTGCGGCTCCAAGGCCAGAAGAACATTTCTGGAGATCCGATTGTGATCCGGCGATCCGCCAGGCATCGCCAGAATCTCGCCTTGGAAATACTCATTCCGAACGGGCGACATCTCTTCGACCACGAAGTACTCGTCAGTGGTGTAGTGCCGCTGCGCTTCCTGCATTCGTCTATCGTACGCCGGTCGTATCCGGCGTCCAGCGCATCAGAAAGTAGACGCCGTTCGTATCGACCTTCTCGAAGCCGAGGCGTTGGTAGAGTCGCAACGCGGGATTGAAACCCTCGACATGGATGGTGACGGGCTTGCCGGCTGCGGTGCCGCGGCGCAGCACTTCGTGCAGAAGCTGCGAGCCGATGCCCGATCCGCGAAACTCCGGCATGAGAGCGATGTCGACGAGCCGGATCTGGTCACGCCATTCGTCGATCCAGAGCCGCCCGACCGGCACTCCGTCGCGTTCGATGATGTTCCGCTCGCACGTCGGATAGTGGATTCCGTAGTGCTCGAACTGTGCAGCAAACTGCTGATCGAGGAATAGACGTTTCTGCGTCTCGTCAAACGGAAAACGCTCCATCTCCTCGGCGCGCGTGGCGCCGTAGAGCTTGCGCATGAACGCATAGTCGGCGTCGGTGGCGGGGCGGAGGGTAATGGCCCCGGAATGAGGGTGCAGAGGTGCGTCATTCATAGCGAGGAGCTCGGAAACGCTGCAACCGTAAGCCTATTCACCAGAGACTCGCGGAAATCCTGGAGCTCCTTCTGACTCATTCCGTGCAGCAACGTATCGTCAGAAGGAATCGGGAAACTCGACAGAATCCAGGCAAGTTGTCCGGCCGAGAGTCCACCATCCTTTCGAGAGGCGAGATCGAGCGCGGCCATCGGATCGTAACCAGCCTCTTCGAGCCGCGCGACATCAACCAAGTCGCGAACCTCCGTACGGGACAGCAGGGCACAGAGTTTGTTCGCCAATATCTCGCGAGCAGAATCGATCACCACTCGACCAACGGATATCTTGTCCAGAAGCTGTGGAGAAACATCCCTTACGAGATCAATAACGACACCTTCGGATGCGTCCCGCAGAAGGAATCGGCGGAAATCAGGAGAGCTGCGCAACGTCTCAAACTGTAAATCGAGATTCTCGCCGATCTCCCGGAGGGTGCGCTCGCCTTCGTCGAGCACCTCCGACACCGTGAAGAGATCGAGATCATGGGTCACACGATGATGGAGGTGGAAACCCACCAGCGCTGCGCCTCCGGTAAGGAAAAACTCATCGCGACGATCGAAGAAGAACCGCAGGATCTGATCCTGTAGCTGGGTCAGAGCCGGCATTCAGCGTAGCAATCCTTGTTCTCGCCAGCGGCCTAGGAGGAAACGCCAGAAGTCCCGCCGTCGTCCGAGGTAGCGATCGAGCTGATCCCACCGACTCTCAACTTCCTCGGCGGTCGTAAACAACCAGACATCGTGCTCGCGAGCCTCGCGCAAAATCTTCCCCAGGAGTCTGATCCTTTCCTCGTCGGAGCGCCCAAGACGCTCCCGCAGGTCGCGGAGCGACATTGGCTCGTCCCAAAGGAAGTAGGGCACTGACTCGTCTCTTGACAGGTCCGTCGTCAGTGCCACGCCCGCAATGGCCGCAGAATCATTCATTCACCGCATTATCAAACATCCTGCACTGCGCCGCAGCCATTTTTGATCGACGTTTCTATCGCTGAGGCGCCGCGCAACGACGGAACACCAGACGTTCAGTAGTTGATCGAAGGCTTTCGATCAACGGTCGCAATACTTACGACTTTCGAACTGAAAACCCTGCTCATTACGCGGCGCGGCGCCGGGCCGGCGCCGCGTCGGCGTAATCGACGTGCAGGATCAGATAGGAGAACGTCGCACCGGAGATGAGATAGCTGTTGTCCGCCGGTGCGATGGCCATGCGCCGCCAATCGGCCATGCTGTCAGCTTCCTCTTCGCGAAACGCCAGGACGTAGACGCCGCGCGTGAGTTTTGGACCAGCGACGTTTCCGAGCGAGAGCGTCAGCGGTGAAACCTCCGGCTCGAGTGGCGGCTGGGCGGACAACTCCGCATCGGCTGCCGGCCGCTGGCGCCGCACGACAAGTGCAACGCCCGTGGTCGATGGAACCTGCACTGTGAAGGAAAGCGGACCGCTTACTGCATCGCTGTCCGCGCGACCGTTCATCGAGAAGAATCCGAAGCGCAGTGGGTCATCCGGCCGCCGGTGTGAGACCGGGAAGAATGCATCGACGGCGATCCCGCCCGGAGCACCCTTGTGGCTCGCGGCCCGCTTCGCGCTGACAACCTCGATGCGCGCACCGCTGCTGATGAATCGCGGATCGGGGCTGAGGATCGCGCTGGCGCTGGCAAGTGGAATCGAGTAACCAGCCGCCGGCAGCGATGGCGCGTATCCGACATCCATCAACGGCACGATGCCCGAGGCGCTGGCGGCGAAGAGACTTCGATCGCCGATTGCGACGACCGCCAGCCCCATGGCAGCTGCGGAACTGATGCGAAGAAACTCGCGGCGTGGAATACCTTTCGATGCAATGTTCGCTGTCATGGCAAACTCCTGATCCTCGTTCGCGTGAGAGACGTGGCGCATGTTGCGGGACGTCATGGGAACGTCCCGCAACTGCCCGGCGCCACTACGACGACATCGCCTGCTTCGTCAGTGAAATCGCCCGAGCCTGGGCTGGTGAGATTCGTGACAGAGTTGTTGTTGAGGATGTTCTGGCGCGGCGTGAGCGAGGTGTTGCCCTCCAGGTTCAACGTCTGCGAGGTCCGGCGGGCTAGATAAAAAGCCGACTCACTTCCCAACGGCCAGCTCGTCGGGTCGTAGGCCGTATTGCCGGTGATTACTGAGCAGATGCTTTCGCTGGCCACAACGTTCTTGTCCACGATCACGACGATCGATCCTTCGGGACACGGCACGCCTGGTCCGCAACCGATGTCGCCTGAGGCACCCGTGGGACGGACGACCTGGTTGTTCGTGATCTTGACGCTGACGCTGTTCCCGGCTGTATCGGCCTGGGCTAAGACGTCAATTCCTCGCGCGTTCGGAACCTCGCGAATCACGTTGCTGTCGATGGTGAGCGCACCGTGCGTGCCCCCTTGCAATACCACCCGGATTCCATCACCGAAGAAGGAGCCGGAATTGAACACTCCAGCGGTTCCAATGGTGTTCCCCATCACCTTCGCGGTCATCGTTCCACCCGTGTTGGATGAGCCGCTGAAAATGTTCAATGCATGGCTCTGATGATTGTTGAACGTATTCGTCTGCACGACGATGCTCATGCTCGCGGCCTGGGTCAGGTCGAAGTCCATACCGGCGTTGTTGCCAGTCACCGTGTTGTTCTGCACGGTGAGCCCAAGGATGCTTGCCGTGTCGACGCCGGAAACCTGCAGTCCGCTAGCAGCGCTGTTGGAGAACGTGCAGCCGGCGGCAGCAGAAGAGCCGCCGATCGTGCCCGACGTCAACACAGACGTTCCTCGCATCTGCACCAACACGCCATCTCCACCGACGGTGCCGCTGACCGTCGTCGCACTCATTGTCAGACTGGACAGGTTGGTATTCAGGTTATCGATGGTGATGCCCCGGCGCCGCGATCCACTGATCACGCTGTTCGTGACGGCGATCGTCCCGTTGCTGTTGAGGAGCGCGACTCCATCGTCAACCGCTGCATTGCCGGCGGTGTCGGAAACGTTGCAGTGGTTCATTGCAAAGTTACTGACCCCGCTGTTGTTGATCCCGTTCGCTCCGCTGTTGGTGATGTTCACGTAGCCGAGGCTCACCCCTGTGCCGCTGATGCCGGTGAGGCTAATGGCATGACTCGTCGTTCTCTGGATGGTGCCGCCCGATCCGTTCGAGGTGCTGCCGCCGTCGCCAACCACCGTGAATGCGCCGGCGTAATTGCTTACCGAAATGGCGTTGAGCGGTCCGGTCGCCGACGTGCCGGCATTGATCTGGGTAATGGTCATCACCCCACTGTTGCCAATGCCGCCGATGGTGACGGCCGTACCGGTGGATGTAGTCACGTTCCGCGCCGTTACGCTGATACCAGTAACGTTGACGCCGATGATCGCGTTCGCAGCGCCGGTGCTCATGTCGATGCCGTTGACAACGACGCTGTTCGCGAGCGAAAGAGTACCGCTAAGCGTCGGGGTGTTCGCAGGGTTACCCGCCACGACGAGAACTCCGGAACCGACATTCAGCGTCGCGCCGGCCCCGATGAGCTTCTGACTGGCCAGCATGTTGTAACTACCCGTTGTGGGCCCGACTCCTCTGGAAACGTAAATGAAGTCGCCGGCTGCGGTCGATGCCCCGCCGACGGCGGTCATCGTCTTGAACGGCGTATTCGAGCGGCCGTCATTCGTAACGGAGAGCGTGGCATTGTCGACGAACCAGACGCGGCCCGTGAAACTGATCGTAGCGGTGCGGGTCACGGTGATGCCGTTTGAAGTGCCGGTGTACGTGAAGGAGTCGCCGGCCGTGTTTCCGACATTCGGCGTGTAAAGGAACGAGCCGTTCGGGAGGAAGGTCGTCAACGTACCGTTCACGGGAGACACTGTTACCGCGTACACGATCGGCGCGTCGGACGAGTCGCCGTTTGAGACGGCGACCGAGATCACGGTCGGCGTCGGCGGAGCTGGGAGGCCGCCGTCGAGCTGCGTGTTGCCGACATCGACGTACGACTTGGTGGTCAGGTTCGGCGCGATCGTCATCGTGTAGTTCGTGCCGACCCCCGTGCAGCCGTTGGCATCCGTCACCTTCACCGAGAATGTGAAGACACCGGTTTGGGTCGGCGTACCGGAGAGGACGCCGCCCGAAGAGAGGCTGACACCCGACGGCATCGAACCGCTGTTGACTGAGAACACTGCCGGGGTGTGCGTGCCCACTCCCGTCTGGGTAAAGGTGAAGCTGCCACTCAACGGCACGTTGTAAGTACCGGTCGTCGAGCTCGGGTTGGTGACGGTAATGGTCTGGCAGGCGATGACGAGCGTGTAGGTCGAGCCGCTGCCGGTGCAACCGTTGGCGTCCGTGACCGTGACGACGATCGGGAAGGTGCCCGGCACTTGAGGCGTACCGGAGAGCACGCCGCTGGACGAAAGGGCGAGCCCCGTCGGCAATGTGCTGGACGTGGAGAACGTGGCCGTACCGATGGCGCCACTCTGCGTGAATGTCTGGCTGAACGCCGCGTCGACCGTGCCGGTGTTCGTCGATGGATTCGTGACGGTGATCGTCTGGCAAGCGATCGTCAGCGTGTAGGTCGGTCCCGTGCCCGTGCAGCCGTTCGAGTCGGTAACCATGACCACGATGTTGAATGTGCCGGACTGGGTCGGAGTACCGGACAGGACACCCGAGGTGGAAAGGGCGAGGCCGGTCGGAAGCGCGCTGGAGGTCGTGAACGTCGCGGCGCCGATGGCCCCGCTCTGCGTGAAGGTCTGGCTGAACGCGGTGCCCACGGTGCCGTTCGTCACCAACGGATTCGTGACCGTAATCGTCTGGCAGCCGATGACCAGGTTGTATGTGGGACCCGTACCGGTGCATCCGTTCGAGTCCGTCACTTTCACCGTGATCGGGAACGAACCGGTCTGCGTCGGAGTACCCGACAACACGCCGGTTGACGAGAGAGTCAGGCCCGAGGGTAACGTGCCGCTTGCGAGCGAGAAGGTCGCCGTTCCGTTGGCGCCACTCTGCGTGAAGGTCTGGCTGAAAGGCGATCCGGCGGTTCCGCTCGACACGCCTGGGTTCGTGACGGTGATGGTCTGGCAACCGATCGTGAGCGTGACGCTGACCGAACCGGTGCAGCCGTTGGAATCGGTAGCCGTGACGGTGATCGGGAACGAGCCGCCCTGCGTCGGGGTGCCGGAGAGCGTGCCGTCAGCCGCGAAGCTCATGCCCGCGGGGAGCGCGCCGCTGATCGTGAAGGTCGCCGCGCCGATGCCGCCGCTTTGTGTGAATTGCTCGCTGTAGGCAACACCAACCGTGCCGGTCAGGTTCGCTGGAGCCGTGACGGTGATCGACTGGCAGTTGATGGTGAGGTTGTACGTCGGGCCGGTGCCTGTGCAGCCATTGCCGTCAGTTACGGTGACGGTGATCGGGAAGGTGCCGGTCTGCGTCGGAATCCCGGAAAGAACGCCGCTGGCTGAGAGGCTCAGTCCCGAGGGTAGCGTGCCGCTGGCAAGGGTAAACGTTGCTCCGCCGATGGCGCCGCTCTGCGCGAACGACTGGCTGAATGCCTGGCCAGCGACGCCGACGTTTGTGGACGGATTCGTAACGGTGATCGTCTGGCAAGCGATGGTGAGGTTGTAGGTCGGACCAGTGCCCGAGCAACCGTTCGCGTCGGTCACTTTGACGGTGATCGGGAACGATCCGGTCTGCGTCGGCGTGCCGGAGAGAACGCCGGAAGCGGAGAGGCTCAGGCCGGCGGGAAGCGTGCCGCTAGCGAGCGAGAACGTGGCGCTTCCGATTGCGCCGCTCTGCGTGAACGTCTGGCTGAATGCCGCACCGGCAGTACCGCTGCTGACGGCCGGATTCGTGACGGTGATCGTCTGGCAGGTGATCGTCAGCGTGTAGTTCGCCGAGCCGGTGCAGCCGTTCGAGTCGGTGACCGTGACGGTGATCGCGAAGGTGCCGGTCTGCAAAGGCGTACCGGAGAGCACACCGTTCGCTGCAAGCGCGAGTCCGGAGGGAAGCGTGCCCGACGTCACCGCGAAGCTGGCCGTTCCGATCGCGCCGCTCTGCGTGAACGTCTGGCTGAACGGCGAGCCGGCCACGCCGGTGTTCACAGCCGGCGGCGTGACGTTGATGGTCTGGCAACTGATGACGAGGTTGTAGGTCGGGCCGGTGCCGCTGCAACCGTTGGCATCGGTGACGCTGACCGTGATCGGGAACGTGCCGACGACAGTGGGCGTACCGGAGAGCGTTCCATTCGCGGCCAACGTAAGGCCGGCCGGAAGCGTGCCGCTGGCGAGTGTAAACGTCGTCGCGCCAATGCCACCGCTTTGCGTAAAGGTCTGGCTGAATGCGCTGCCGGCCACGCCGGTGCTCACGGCCGGATTGTTGACGGTGATCGTCTGACAGGAGATGGTCAGCGTGTAGCTTGCGCCGGTGCCGCTGCAGCCATTCGAGTCGGTGGCTTTGACGGTGATCGTGAACGAGCCGGTCTGCGTTGGAGTGCCGGAGAGCGTTCCGTTCGCGGCGAGCGTGAGGCCGGCCGGCAACGTGCCGCTGGCCAGCGAGAACGTCGTCGTACCGATGCCGCCGCTCTGCGTAAATGTCTGACTGAACGCCGTGCCGGCGACGCCGCTATTCACCGACGGATTGGTGACGGTGATCGTCTGGCAGCTAATCGTCAATGTGTAAGGCGCGCCGGTGCCGCTGCATCCGTTGGAGTCGGTGGCCTTGACGGTAATCGTGAAGCTCCCCGTCTGCGTCGGCGTCCCGGAGAGGACGCCGTTCGACGCGAGCGTGAGTCCCGCAGGCAGCGAACCGCTGGCCAGCGAGAAGGTCGTCGTACCGATGCCTCCGCTCTGCGAGAAGGTCTGGCTGAACGGCGAGCCGGCCACGCCACTATTCACGACGGGATTCGTGACGGTGATCGTCTGGCAGGCGATGGTCAGGTTGTAGACCGGGCCGGTGCCGCTGCATCCGTTCGAATCGGTGGCCTTGACCGTGATCGGGAAGCTACCGGTTTGTGTCGGCGTCCCTGACAGCACACCATTCGCTGCCAGCGTGAGTCCGGCAGGTAGCGTGCCGCTGCCGAGCGAGAACGTGGTCGTCCCTACCCCACCGCTCTGCGTGAAGATCTGGCTGAATGGCACTCCAGCCACGCCGTTGCTGACGACTGGGTTGGTGACCGTGATCGTCGGACAGGTGATCTGCAGTGGATACGTCGTGCCGATGCCGGTGCAACCCTGCGAGTCGGTGACCTTCACCACGATCGGGAAGGAGCCGGTCTGCGTCGGCGTCCCGGCCAGCGTTCCGTTCGCGGCGAGCGTCAATCCAGTGGGCAACGTCCCGCTGTAGAGCGAGAACGTGGCAACGCCGATGGCGCCCGTCTGCGTAAAGGTCTGGCTGAACGGCGAGCCTGCCGGTCCGCTAGTGACGGCGGGATTCGTGACGGTGATGACGTTGCAGCAAACCTGCAGCGCCGGCTCACCGGCAGGCAGCGAAGGACCTGCTGGCGAACATGCGCCGGTAGTGATCGTGGGGAACGTTCCGACGGCCGGGCCGTTCGTCGGGAAGCTTGTACCGGACGTGACGACGGTGCCGCAGGCGGTGAGCGCAATCGTTCCCTGCGCGGCAACCCCGGACGCCGACGCGCCGACGGGGCGTACATCCCCCATTCCGAGCGCCCAGCTGACGTTGCCTGAGTACGAGCGGACGGCGATGCTCCCACCGGCCGCGTCCTTCTTTAGTTTGGAGTAATCACCAACGGTTTCGAGCCAGGCGTGGTCGAGATTCACCGTCCCTTTGCTGGAGACGCTGATCGTGCCCCCAGCGTTGGAGTCGTTGTTCCGGCCTGCAAGGAATATCCGTCCCGATCCGCTGACGGTTCCGTTCAGCGAGATGGCGCGGATAGTTCCGCCTGCAACTTTGTTGTCGCTGCTGCCGGGAACGCTCGTGACGCTGTAGACCGCGCTCGACGCTGCGTCCGGACCGGTAATCTGAATCCCCTCGGCTGCAAAGAGATCGACGCGCTTTGTGGCGGCGCCGTCTTTCGTCGCGTCCGCACGCAGGTGCCCCTGACGCGTGCCCGAGCTGCTCACGCCGAGGTCGTTGGCGTCGATGGTGATGCCTTTGCCGGAACGGACGACGACGCGCGTTGCGCCATCACCGTTGATGTTCGAGGCGACGAGACCGCGGATGATGACGCCGCACCCTTCGATCGTCACCGGTCCCGCCACGTCGGACTCGCCCTGCGAGACGATCGTGGCGGTGGAGGTGATCAGGAGTGCCGGCTCGAGGACTGAGGTCGACTGCACGCGGATCTCGCCGCCGTGCTGGTGGCTGACGCCTCCATCGAGGATCACGCCACTCTGCCGAGTGGCGAGAAGCGTGGCGCTGGGGCCGGCGGCGAAAAGGCCGGCGAGCGAAATGCTGTCGCCTGCGACGAGTGTGATGCTGCCGGAGTTGTTGCCTTTGCTGCCGGAGTTGACGACGGTGCCGCTCTCGAATGTGGCCGTACCGCCGCTGGTGAGGGAGATCGCGCCGCCGTTGCCGGTGGCGGAGCCGAGGGCTGCGCTGGAGATGACCGCGCCGGAGAAGGTCGAGGCAGGACCAAGCGAGACGATGTTTCCGCCCGCGTTGATCGTAATGTTGCCGCCCGAGCCGCTTCCGTGGCGGTTCTCCGCGAAGATCCCGCTGCCGGCGTTCAGCACGACGTTGCCGCTGACGGCAAAGCGCATCGAACAAGCCGACGTGTTGCCAGGACTGTCGTCGTTGCAGTTGATCGTTCCGTTGACGATCAGGTCTCCGTTCACCGTGAACGTGCCGTTGACCAGATGGTCTTGATCGTCGACGGAGCCATCGAGAGAGCCGAAGCTCGTGGTGCCGTTGACGGTGACGTTCGCCGCCAGCGCAGGAAACGCAAACGCGAACATCGTGACCAGGAAAAGAGGCAGCAACGTGCGACCGAATCGACTCATGAGGACACTCCCCTTGTTGTTGGAGCGCGCTCCGTTGGCGAAGCGTCGCTCTGGACTGGCTACGGGAATGATGCGAACTGAACTGTTGGACCGCGCGAACAATAACGAAGGAATCTTCCGTTTGTCGACCGTATCTCCTGAATAAAGGCACGGATAAGCGTCAAAAAGAAAAAGCCGCACGGAATCCGTGCGGCTTTTCGTAAATGGTGTCTGGAATTACGTCAGGTGCGCGGCGGATAAACGCCCTGCAGCGCGATGCAGAAGCTGAGCGTCAGATACGGCTGCATGTTGTTGTGGGGCTGATCGCCGCCGGCGGGCGCGAGGGCGTTGTCCGACATCGTCACCTGCGCGCTTCCGGGTGCCTTGTACGGCGTCGCGCCCGAGGCGATACGCGTCAGGGAGTTGGCAGCTGGCGTCGATTTCGTTGAGGCGATTGCCGACGCCATCAGGCTGTGCGAGTGCGCTGGGATCTCCGACTCCAGCAGTGACACCGTCTCACTGCCGCCGGTCTCGCCCAGATCGTGGAGCGAGAGGCCCGGGCCCTGCCCCGGGTGCATCGGTGCGTTGCCCTGCATATTGGGGAGGGCAAAGTTCGACTTTCCGTCGCCGCCGTACGTTGTACCCAGCAGCGAGAAGAGAGCCGTGTTCTGTGAAAGCGGCAGGATCTGGCCGTCACAAAAGGCCCACCCTTTCGGAGCGAAGTTGAATGGGAAGATGCGGATTTCAGCTACGAATGGATCCATGTTTTTCTCTCCTCCCTAAGTCTGGCTCGGGAAGATCCCGAACAGCGAAATGATGAAGTCGACGCAGAGATATGGCTGGAAGTTATTGTGGGGTTGGCTGCCGCCGACGGAGCCGACCGACGCGGGAGCCATTGCCGCCGTAGGGTTGATGTTGATGTAAGGGAAAAACAAGGACGCCTGAGCCAGAACGTCGCCCGTCGGGGGTTGATCCGTCGCCGTCGTGCTGGTGCCAAGCAGCGGGTGCGAGTGCGCAGGAATCTGGCTCACGGTCAGCGTGATTTCTTCCGCTCCGCCGGTTTCCGCAAGCGTGAAGCCGTTGCCGAAGTGAAGGGGAATCCGGCCGCGCTGGTCGGGAAGAGCGAACGTGCTTTGTCCGTCGCCGCCATAGGTGGTGCCGATGAGGTTGAAAAGGGTCTCGTATTCGGAAATCGGGAGCAATTGACCCTCGCAGAACATCCATCCCGCGGGGGCGAAGTTGCCGGCGAACATGCGAATTTCTCCAACGTAAGGTTGTGCCATGTCTTCGTCCTCCTTTCTAGGTCTGACTCGGGAAAATGCCCTGCAGGGCGATTGAGAAGTTCAACACCAGAAACGGCTGCATGTTCAAGTGGGCCTGACTGCCGCCGGTGTTGGCGATGGATGCAGGGTTCATCGCCACCAGACTAGCGTCGGGAGCGTGATAGAGCTGCGAGGGGCTGGCCGCGAGTTGATTTCCGGCGGCGAAGATGAGGTCGCCATTGACCGAAGTGGCGTTCAGCGTGTGCGTGTGCGTGGGGATCTCGGAGATCGAAAGCGTGTGAGCCTGCTCCCCTCCCCGCTCGCCGAGCGTGTGGCCGCTGCCCATGTGAATCGGCGTCCGGCTCCGCAGATCGGGGAGCGCGAAATTGACTCTGCCGTCCCCGCCGTACGTCGTGCCGAGTAACGCAAAGAGGGGTTGGTTTTGATTGATGGGGAGTAACTGCCCATCGCATAGGGCCCAACCTTTGGGAGGGAATCCGAAACTCATGATGCGGATCTCGCTGAGGAATGGTTCTGCCATCTCTACCTCCTAGTAGGACGTTGTTGCATTGGACTGGACGAGACTTGCGCGCTGCCGTGCGCGCGACTTGGGGAAGGGGAAAGAATGATTGGTTCGGACCGGTGGCGGATTCTAGCAGATGGAACGACTCTTTTGAGTCAGAAAGATTCCTGAGGTTCCCGCCTTCGCGGCGGGAACCTCACTGCATGGAAGGAAGGGTCATGGGGGGAAGCTGCCGCAACTGGTCACGGTCGTCGAGTTTGAGGCCTCATCGGTGCTCTTGGCCGCTCCGGCCAGCGTGTTGTTGGCGTTGATGAACGCCAGCGCCGCTGCGGAGTTGCCGCCGTTCGCCCCGGTCTGGACAGTGATCGCCGATCCCGCCGGGGGACCCGTGCGTGCTGCGAGGTAGACATCCGAGGTGTGTGCGGGGTACGGCGAGACATCGAAAACGTTGTTCCCGGTCATCAAGATGCAAGCATCATCACCCTCGTCCGCGAGCAGGAAGATTCCGGAGTCGAGACAGGGAACGCCCGCGCCACAACCAATCGACAGATTCGTGCCCGTGGGCGTGGGCAGGACGTTGTTCGTGACCTTGAAGCGCGTGGCTCCGGTGCCGGACGCCGCACTGCCGTTCTGGCTGAACAAACTGATGATGCCGTTGCCGGCGTTCGGTACCTCGCGGACGGTGTTGCCATCGATCGTGAAGTAGCCTTGCGTGGAACCGCCCTGGCGAACCACCCGGATTCCGGTGCCGTTGGAAGTCGAACCGGAGTCCTTCGTGCCCGCGACACCGATCTGGTTGCCGTTGATGTAGCCGGTGATCGTGCCGCCAAACGCTGCACCCGCCCCGGAGAATGCATTGATGGTCTGGGACGTGTGGTAGCTCAACGTGTTGCTGAGGAGCTGGAACGTGAAGTTCGAGGTTTGCGACTTGTCCATGTCGATGCCGGCGTTGTTGTTCGAAATCGTATTTCCCTGCACGGTGATGCTGTTGCTGGCGGCCGGTGCGGCGATGACCCCGTTGCTCGACGATCCGATTCGCGCGCTGTCGGCGACACTCACCTGAATACCGGTCGCCGAGTTGAACGTGACCGTGTTGCCAAGTGCCCCGACGCCGCCAACGATGCCGGACGTCATGACCGCCGTCCCGCGCGTCTCGATCAGGATCCCGTCGCCGTTGAGCGAACCGGTCACGGTGTTTCCCGTGATGGTCAGGCTGGACATATTGAAACTGAAACTGTCGATGGCGATGCCGTTACGCCGGGCCGCAGTGAACGAATTGTTGGTGAGCGTGATGGCGCCGCTGTTGGCGATCCGCAACCCTTCATCCGTTACCGCGCCGGCGGTATCCGAGAAGTTGCAGCGGTTCATGGTGAAGCTCGTCGCTCCGTTGGTGGCCGAGGAATTGGAGGGAGTGAACGTCCAACCAACCGGGATGACCTTGATGCCCGTCAGGCCCGGGTTCGTGATGTTCACTTGATTGAGGCTGATGGTGCCCACATCGGTCATCACGATGGCATCGCCAGTCGTGGCCTGAATCGTGCCGCCGGAGCCGTTGTTGGCGGCGGTGCCATCGCCGATGACGGTGAAGGCACCCGCACCCGTGCTGGTGAGGACGATGCCATTGGCGGCGCCGTTGACGTTGATGCTCTTGAACTTCACGCCCGAGCCGCCGATGGTGGTGTTGGCGATGTTGACACCCTTGCCGGTGGTCGTCGTGATCGTGCTATTGACGTTGCTGGAGCTGACCGTGCCACCGCCCGTGGCGGTGAAGGCGTCGCTGGAGCCGGTGGAGAGAATGATCGTGCCGGTGAAGTTGATCGTGGCGCCGGTGTTGGTCGTGAGCGAGATGCCGGTGCCGCCGTTGTTCGTGATGGCACCGCTGAACGTCTTCGTGCCGCCCGTGGTGCTGGCGATGGCGACGGCGCGGCCGGTGGTGTCGGTGATCGTGCCGTCGTAGGTGACGGTGGCGTTGCTGCCGCTGATGTTGAAGTCGGTGCTGGTGGCGTTGCTGATCGAGCTGCCCGCGCCAGTCGTCGTGAACGTACCGGGGACGGTGACGAGAGAGACCCCGGTCGTCGAGCTGTTCAAGCTCTTGATCGTGCCC
The DNA here is from genome assembly GCA_034664845.1 of Thermoanaerobaculia bacterium. Lineage (GTDB taxonomy): Bacteria > Acidobacteriota > Thermoanaerobaculia > Gp7-AA8 > Gp7-AA8 > JADGNZ01. The sequence continues at coordinate 84,117 of JAXDGW010000122.1, forward strand.
CATGGCAGATTGGCGGTGACGGTGTTGAGGTCGACAGCAGGACCGCCGGTGGCGTCGACTGTGCCGGAGCCGCTGTTGCTGATCGTGATCTGGAAGCCGGCGGAACCGGTGTAGGGGGTCGTACCGCTGGCGAACAGACCCGCGCCGCTGCTGCTGACGATGTCGAGATCCGTGAAGCTCAGATCACCGGCGACGTTTGTGAGGATCATGCCTGCGGCGCCGACCCCGTTGCCGGCCACGCCGATCACTGTGTTCCCGCCGGACACTGGCTGGAACGCGCCGCCCCCGGTTCCATCGAAGGTGGCGCTGGTAACGGTGATGCCGTTGCCGCCGGTATTGGGGCCGATGGTGTTGGTGGCGAAGTTGGTGATGGTGGTACTGGTGCTGCCCGCGCCATTGACGTTGATGCCCGTGCCGGTGGCGGTGATGTTGTTGTTGTTGATGTTTAGCACGAGGTTGCCGGCGGAGGTCTGCTGGGCGTCGATGCCATTCTGCGTGGCAGCGTTCACGACGGAGTTCTGGATGGTCACGGTGGACGTCAGAGTGCCCGCAGCAGCGACCTTGATGCCGTTGTTGGCCGTCGCGTTAGTGATGACGACGTTGTCGACGGTGGCCGTGAGCGTGTTGGCTCCCGAGGAGCTGAGGTTAATTCCGTTCGCCGTTCCGGCGATGGAGAGGCCCTTGATGAAGACGCCGGTGAGGCTGCCCGCCGTGGCCGGAACGGTCACACCGTCGCCGCCTGAGTTGCCGATCGTCGGCCTGCTGCCCGCAGAAACCAGAGCGAACGTGTTGACTGTCAGGCCGTTGATCTCGCCGAGGAGTTGCTGGCCATTCTTGAGTGTGATGCCGGCATTCTGGCCGCTGTTGGAGCCGTCGCCGTTGTAGACGAAGATGATGTCGTTGGCGGTGGATGCTGCGGCCGCCGCGGCCAGGGTGGTGAACGGCGACTGCGACTGACCGTTCGTCCCGCCGCCGTTGTTCTTCACGTACCAGACGCGACCGGCGAGCGTCAGATTGACCGTACCGACGGCGCTCGTCGGGGTGGCCGTGCCGCCGGTGTTGCTGGTGCCGGTGTAGGTGAACGAATCGGATGTCGTCGCGGCGGCGCCCGGATTTGCCTTCGGCGTGTAGAGGAACGTGCCATCGGTCTGGATGAGCACAGTGCCACCGGCTGTCGTGCCGAATGATCCCGCGGTGACGCTGACGCCGCCTGCGGGTAGGTCATTTGCGAGTACCGAACCGGAGAGTTGAACAGCCGGCGTTGCAGGGACTCCGGTCGCGCCGCCGGTGACGAAGGCCTGCGTGTTGTCGACGAGGGCGTTGACCGTGCCGTAGGCATCGTTGCCGACGTTCGGGGTGATGGCCAGGTTGTACGTCCCGCCGATGCCGGTGCAGCCGTTCGCATCGGTGACCTTGACCGTGATCGGGAACGTACCGGTCTGCGTCGGCGTGCCGGAGAGAACACCAGCCGATGAGAGCGAGAGACCGGTTGGCAGCGTGCCGGTGTTGATGGTGAAGACTGCCGGTGTGTGCGTGCCGACGCCGCTCTGCGTGAAGGTCTGGCTGAAGGCCGTGTTGAAGACGCCGGCGCTCGTGCCCGGGTTCGTGACGGTGATGGTCTGGCAGGCGATGACCAGCGTGTAGGTCGCGCCGATGCCGGTGCAGCCGTTGGCGTCCGTCACCTTGACCGTGATCGGGAAGCTGCCCGGAACGAGAGGCGTGCCGGATAGGACGCCGGCGCTGGAGAGTGAGAGACCACTCGGCAGCGAGCCGCTGTTGATCGAGAAGACAGCCGGCGTGTGGGTGCCGACGCCGCTCTGCGTAAACGTCTGGCTGAACGGCGCGTCAACCGTGCCGGTCGTGACGCCTGGATTGGTGACGGTGATGGTCTGGCAGGCGATGACGAGTGTGTACGTGGCGCTGATGCCGGTGCAGCCATTCGAATCAGTCACCTTCACCGTGATCGGGAAGGAGCCCGGAACGAGTGGCGTGCCGGAGAGGACGCCGGTCGTGGCGAGCGAGAGACCGCTCGGCAGCGTGCCGGTGTTGATCGTGAATGTTGCCGTGCCGTTCGAGCCGCTCTGCGTGAACGTCTGGCTGAAGGCTGCGTCGACTGTGCCGGTGGAGACGCCCGGATTCGTCACGGTGATGACGTTGCAGGCGACGACCAGCGTGTAGGTCGCGCCGGTGCCGGTGCAGAGGTTCTGGTCCGTGGCCGTGACAGTGATCGGGAACGAGCCGGACTGCGTCGGCGTGCCGTCGAGGATGCCGGTGGTGGGGTGGAACGTCATACCCGCCGGGATGGCACCTGACTTCGACCAGTTGATCGTGCCGATGCCGCCGGTCTGCGTGAAGGTCTGGCTGAAGGCCGAGCCGACCGTGCCGGTCGTCGTGGCCGGGTTGGTGACGGTGATGACCTGGCAGCCGATGATGAGCGTATAGGTCGCGCCGGTGCCGGTGCAGCCGTTCGAATCGGTCACGGTGACGACGATCGGGAACGTGCCGGACTGCGTCGGCGTGCCCGCGAGCACCCCGGCGGTGGATAGCGTCAGGCCGGCCGGCAACGTGGAAGCGGTGGTGAATGTCGCCGTGCCGTTGGCGCCCGTCTGCGTGAACGTCTGGGTGAACGGAGCGGACACGGTACCGGTCGTCGTGGCCGGATTGGTGACCGTGATCGTCTGGCAGTTGATGACGAGCGGGTAGCTCGAGGTGACGCCCGTGCAGCCGTTGCCGTCAGTGACTAAGACGGTGATCGGGAAGCTGCCGGTGACCGTAGGCGTGCCAGAGAGAACACCAGCGGTGGAAAGCGTCAGGCCGGCCGGCAGCGTGCCGCTGTTGAGCGTGAAGGTCGCTCCGCCGATCGCACCCGTCTGGGTGAACGTCTGGCTGAAGGCAACCTGGATCGTGCCCGTGGTCGTGGCCGGCTTGGTGACCGTGATGGTCTGGCAGGCGATGACGAGCGTGTAGGTCGCGCCGACGCCGGTGCAACTGTTACCGTCGGTCACCTTCACCGTGATCGGGAACGATCCGGTCTGCGTCGGCGTGCCGGAGAGAACACCGCCGGCCGCCAGCGAGAGGCCGGCCGGGAGCGAGCCGCTATTGATCGAGAAGGTGGCGCCGCCGATGGCGCCTGTCTGCGTGAATGTCTGGCTGAACGCCGTGCCGGCCGTGCCGGTAGAGACGCCAGGATTCGTGACCGTGATCGTCTGGCATGCGATGACGAGCGTGTAGGTCGGCCCGACGCCGGTGCAGCCGTTGCTGTCGGTGGCCTTGACGGTGATCGGGAACGAACCGGTCTGCGTCGGCGTACCGGAGAGAACACCGGTCGAGGAGAGCGACAGCCCTGTCGGGAGCGAACCGCTGTTGATCGAGAAGGTCGTCGTACCCTGACCGCCAACCTGCGTAAAGGTCTGGCTGAAGGCCGTGCCGGCCGTGCCGCTCGATACGCCCGGATTCGTGACGGTGATCGTCGGGCAGGTGATCGTCAATGTGTAGGCCGGGTTCGTGCCGGTGCAGCCGTTCGAGTCGGTGACCGTCACGACGATCGGGAAGGCGCCACCTTGCGTTGGCGTGCCCGAGAGCGTGCCGTTTGTCGCCAGCGTGAGACCGGTCGGGAGTGTTGAAGCAGTCGTGAACGTCGCGGTACCGATCGCGCCCGATTGGGTGAAGCTGATCGAGAGCGGCGTACCGGCCGGGCTGCTCGTGGTGGCCGGATTGCCGACGGTGATGGTCTGGCAACTGATGACCAGCGTGTAGGTCGATCCGTTGCCGAAACAGCCGTTCGCGTCAGTCGCCTTGACGACGATCGGGAACGAGCCGGTCTGGGTCGGCGTGCCGGAGAGAACCCCGCCGGTAGAAAGGGTCAGACCGGCGGGCAGCGTGCTCGCCGTCGTGTACGTCACGGTGCCGATGGTGTTGGCCGAGGTGAAGGTGACGGTGAACGGTGCGCTGACGGTGCCGGTGTTCGTGGCCGGGTTCGTGACCGTGATGGTCTGGCAACCGATGACGAGCGTGTAGGTGGAGCCGTTGGCGAAGCAGCCATTGCCGTCGGTAGCCTTGACTACGATCGGGAACGAGCCGGTCTGGGTCGGCGTGCCGGAGAGGACGCCGCCAGCCGACAGCGAAAGACCGGTGGGCAGTGTGCTGGCGGTCGAGAACGTCACGGTGCCGATCGTGTTGCCAGCAGTGAACGTCTGATTGAACGCGGCGTTGACGGTGCCGGTCGTCGTGGCCGGGTTGGTGACCGTGATGGTCTGGCAGCCGATGACGAGCGTATACGTCGCGCCCGTGCCGGTGCAGCCGTTCGCGTCAGTGGCCTTGACGGTGATCGGGAACGAACCGGTCTGCGTCGGCGTACCGGAAAGAACGCCGCCGGTTGAAAGCGTCAGACCGGCCGGAAGCGTGCCGCTGTTGAGCGAGAACGTCACCGGCAGGATCGCGTTGCCGGCCGTGAACGTCTGGCTGAATGCCGCGCTGGCCGTGCCAGTGGTGGTGGCCGGGTTGGTCACCGTGATGACCTGGCAACCGATGACGAGCGTGTAGGTCGATCCGTCACCCGTGCAACCGTTCGAGTCGGTAGCGCGGACGACCAGCGGGAAGGATCCCGTTTGGGTCGGCGTGCCGGACAGGGTGCCGTTCGAGGCGAGCGAGAGGCCGGTAGGCAGCGTCCCACTGAAGAGAGCGAAGGTGGTCGTGCCGATGCCGCCGGTCTGCGTGAATGTCTGGCTGAAGGCGACGTTCACCGTTCCCGTCGTGGTGCCCGGGTTGGTGACCGTGATCGTCGGGCAGGTGATCGTCAGCGTGTAGGCAGAGTTGGTGCCAGTGCAGCCATTGCTGTCGGTGACGGTGACGGTGATCGGGAAGGCGCCACCCTGCGTCGGCGTGCCGGAGAGAGTGCCGTTGGCGGCGAGCGCCAAGCCGGTGGGAAGTGCCGAAGCTGTGGTGAACGTCGCCGTGCCGATGGCGCCCGACTGCGTGAAGTTGATCGAGAGAGGCGTCCCGGCCGGGCTGCTGGTCGTGGCCGGATTGTTGACGGTGATGGTCTGGCAGCCGATGACGAGCGTGTAGGTCGCGCCGTTTCCGCTGCAACCGTTGGCGTCGGTGGCGGTGACGACGATCGGGAAGGAGCCGGACTGCGTCGGCGTACCTGAGAGTGTGCCGTTCGTGGCGAGGGTGATGCCGGCCGGCAGCGTGCTGGCCGTCGTGTAGGTCACGGTGCCGATCGTGTTCCCCGAGGTGAAGGTGACGGTGAACGGCGCGCTCACGGTGCCGGTGTTCGTGGCCGGGTTCGTGACCGTGATGGTCTGGCAGCCGATGACGAGCGTGTACGTCGCGCCTGAGCCCGAGCAACCGTTGCCGTCTGTCGCGGTGACGACGATCGGGAACGAGCCGGTCTGCGTCGGCGTACCGGAGAGAATGCCGCCGGTGGAAAGCGTAAGGCCCGCGGGAAGTGTGCTCGCCGTCGTGAAGGTCACCGTACCGACGGTGTTGCCGGCCGTGAAGGTCTGGCTGAATGCGGCGTTGACCGTTCCGGTCGTCGTGGCCGGGTTGGTGACGCTGATGGTCTGGCAGCCGATGGTGAGCGTGTAGGTGGCGCCGTTCCCGCTGCATCCGTTTGCGTCGGTGGCGGTGACCACGATTGGGAACGAACCGGTCTGCGTCGGCGTGCCGCTGAGAATGCCGCCGGTGGAAAGAGTGAGCCCTGCCGGGAGCGTGCTCGCCGTCGTGAACGTCACCGTGCCGATCGTGTTGCCGGCTGTGAACGTCTGGCCGAAGACCGTATTCACCGTGCCGGTGTTCGTGGCCGGATTGGTAACCGAGATGACCTGGCAGGCGATGACCAGCGTGTAGGTCGTGCTGGAACCGGAGCAGCCGTTCCCGTCCGTCGCCGTGACGACGATCGGGAAGGAACCGCTTTGTGTCGGCGTACCGGAAAGCGTGCCGTTGGTGGCAAGCGTGAGCCCCGTCGGCAGGGTGCTTGCGGTCGCATAGGTCACCGCGCCGATGGTGTTGCTCGAAGTGAAGCTCTGGCTGAAGGCGACGTTCACCGTGCCGGTCGTCGTGGCGGGTTTGTTGACGGTGATGACCTGGCAGCCGATGGTCAGGTTGTAGGTCGTGCTCGTACCCGTGCAGCCGTTGGCGTCGGTTGCCGTGACCACGATCGGGAACGTGCCCGTCTGCGTCGGAGTGCCCGACAGGGTTCCGTTGGTGGCGAGCGCGATGCCGGTGGGAAGCGTTGAGGCGGTCGTGTACGTCACCGCCCCGATCGCGTTGGTCGTAGTGAAGTTCTGGCTGAAGGCGACATTCACCGTGCCGCTCGTGGTCGCCGGCTTGTTCACCGTGATGACCTGGCAGGCGATGGTCAGGTTGTAGGTCGCACCGTTACCGAAGCAGCCGTTCGCGTCCGTCGCTTTGACCACGATCGGGAACGTGCCGGTCTGCGTCGGCGTACCAGAGAGTACGCCGGCGCTCGAGAGCGTGAGGCCCGTCGGGAGCGTGCTCGCAGTCGAGAAGGTCGTCGCGCCGATCGTGTTGCTCGCGGTGAAGGTCTGGCTGAACGCGATGTTGACCGTGCCGGTGTTCGTGGCCGGATTGGTCACGGTGATGGTCTGGCAGTTGATGACCAGGTTATACGCGGCACCGATGCCCGTGCATCCGTTGCCGTCGGTGGCTTTGACCGTGATCGAGAACGGACCTGTCTGCGTCGGCGTGCCTGACAGCACTCCCGCGCTCGAAAGCGTGAGGCCCGCCGGGAGCGTGCCGCTGTTGAGGCTGAACGTCACTGCGCCGATCGTGTTGCTCGCTGTGAAGGTCTGGCTGAACGCGGTGTTCGCGGTGCCGGTGTTCGTAGCCGGATTCGTAACCGTGATGGTCTGGCAGCCGATGACCAAGGGGTACGTCGATCCGATGCCGCTGCAGCCGTTGCTGTCGGTCACCTTGACCGTGATCGGGAAAGAGCCGGTCTGCGTCGGCGTGCCTGACAGCACTCCCGCGCTCGAGAGCGTCAGACCCGCCGGCAGCGTGCCGCTGTTGAGCGCGAATGTCGCCGTGCCGACGGCTCCCGTCTGCGTGAACGTCTGGCTGAAGGGCGCGTTGGCCGTGCCGGTCGTCGTGGCCGGATTGTTCACAACGAGGCTGTTGCAAACGACGATCGTGAACGGGTTCTGATGAACTGTCCCGGCGACGTTCGACGCCGTCAGGTCGAGGATGTACGTTCCGCCGCTTCCACCCGACGGCGTGCCGCCGATGGTCGCCGTGCCGTTGCCGTTATCGGTGAAGGTAACGCCCGCCGGAAGTGTGCCGCTCTTCGTGATCGAAGGCAGCGGGAAGCCGCTCGTGGTCACGGTGAAGTTCGCAGGCGTACCGGCCTGCAGGTGAATGTTGTTCACGCTCGTAAATGCGGGCGCTTCGTTCACGATGAGGAGGAAGGGCTGCGTGGTAGTGCCCGAGGTATTCGTGGCGGTAAACGAGATGTTGTACGTCCCGCCCGTGCCCGGCGCCGGAACGCCGCTGAGAGCGCCCGATCCGGAGTTGAAGGTCACACCATTCGGCAGTGCGCCACTCTCGGAAAGGCTCGGGGGTGGGAAGCCGCTCGCGGTCACCAGGAAGAAGCCGGACGAGCCCACCGTGAACGTCGTCGTCGGCGCGCTGGTAATCGCCGGTCCCTCGGTCACGGTCAGCGTGAACGACTGATCTTCCTGATGGGGCTTGTTCTTTTCTGCGTGGAAAACAAGCGGATAGGTGGCGCCGATCGTCGGGATTCCGGAGAGCGTCGCGGTGCCGTCTCCGTTATCAACAAACGTCACTCCCGCCGGCAGCGCACCATCTTCCGTGAGCGCCGGAGTGGGCTTGCCCGTTACCGTGACTTTGAACGTGTTGGGGACGCCGGCCGTGAACGTCACGTGATCCGCGCTCGTGAACGTGTACTTCGAGCTCGTCCCAATCGTCACCGTGGCGATGTTCGACGGCAGCGCGCCGTTAGCGATGTAGTGGAACTGATCCTGGGCGACTTTCGCTCCGTCGCTGACATAGGTGAACGCGCCGTTCTCGCTCAGCGACACCGAGCCGTGCTGCGGGTTATCGACCTTTTGCGACGTGATCGCCTGATTGTTGGGAACGTCGTTGTTCAACACTCCGAGGGTCGCTACGGTGAGCGTGCCGGACGCCGGCAGCTCGTAGAAATCGTCGTGCGCCGTCGGTGCGGCCGGGTTCGTATGGATCTGGAAGTTGAAGAAGAAATCGCTCGATCCAGCGTAGCCCTGCACGCTGATGAACCGAAGCGCCGGTTGATTCGCGGAGCCATTGGCAAGCGGAACTTCGCCCACCCAGTCGGCTCCATCGCCATTCAAAGTAATTGTTCGCAGCGAGCGCGTGGCGACGGCGCGGTCGCGCGCCGCGTGCGGGAGGATGATGTCGCCGCCGCCGGTGGAAAACGGCTGCAACAGCGTGTCGGACATCGTGCCGGAGGACGCGATGAAGATGAAGCGCGGCGTGCCGACGTTGTCCATCGTGAGAATGTTCGGACCGAGGTGCGATTCGATGAGCAGGTCGCCGCTGGAGGAGACGCCAACGTTCCATCCGCTGTCCACGGGAACCGCGCCGCCGAACAGGTTCAGCGACGGCGTCACGCATGTTTGCCGCGTCACGCCCGTGACCGTCGCGGTTGAGCCTGTCACCGATACCGACGTGGTGAGGATCGTGTCGAACCCGGCCGCGTTGGTGCCGTCCGGCAGACCGACCGCGCAACCGGTGCTGCGTCTGTTGTCGGTATCAATCAGCGTCTTCACATCGTAGTTCGCGGCGAACGCCGAGAGAGGCAATGCCAGGACAACGGCGCTGATGAGGAGGCGAATCGCGGTGCGGTACGTACGCATAGAATTTGGTTTCCTTGAGATGATTTCAGCAACATGCTCGACAGTTGGCGAAGCAGCGGCTGTCTCCAACCGGCAGCGAATGGACATGGACGAAATGGAATAGTAGCAGTTTGCGACGACGACTCGATATTTTTATTACTGCCCGATTTAGTCACCTCCCAAACGGGCTCCGAGGTCAGCTATTCCATTCTGATGACAGAAGATGGGTCGGGAAAGGGTTCTCGCCGATCGTTCAGCGCGCTGACGGCAGTTCGCTCCCAAGGCGAACCAATTCGGACAACGTCAGCTGGCGCCCTTCTTCAGGGGCCGCTTCTCTGTTCCTCGGAAGGGCATGTTGGTGATGGCCGAACGGAGGAACTCGTTGACCTGATCCGACGACCGGAACACTTCGGCAACATCGGCCTCGAGTACCACGGAGCGAACACGGCCGAGCTTCGGCCGTGAAGCAAAACGATTCGGACGTGACCGGCTGTAGTCGAAGGCGTAGTGCGCTCGCATTTCGTCGGGGTCAGGTTCAGGGACTTGATTCTTCTTCATGCTTGCGGCGTTCGCCTTTATCCGGTCTGCGGGTGTTGATGATCCGAACTCCTACCGCTCGCTCGGCGCGTCGTCCCAGTCAAAACCGACAGGCTTCATCGCAAGCAAGCTAACACGACAAGCCACCGTTCCTGTGACTGTGGTCCGGCGGCACATTCCGATATCCTCCACATCCATGCGCCGAATCGCTTTCGCCGTCCTCCTCCTCGCCGCTTCCCTCGCCCACGCCCAGCAGCGCGACGACGCCTTCCTCGATGACCTCGAACGCGTCCGGACATTCAACGCCGTCGCGATCTCGCCCGACGGCCGGCATGTCGCCTGGTCGGTGCAAGGCATCGGCGTGACGACAGCGACGACGGGAGGGATGGACGTCCATCTGCTGCCTGGCGACGGCGACGATCACTGGCTGGCCTGGTCGCCCGACTCGCGGTCGATCGCAACCGTCAGCGATGCCGGCAAGGACCAGCGCCAGATTTTCGTCACCCGCGTCGGTGCCACCGGCATGCGCGTCACGAACGTGCAGGGCTACCTCGCCGAGCCGCAGTATTCGCCCGACGGCAAATCGATTGCGTTCCTCTTCATCGAGAACGCCAAGCGCGCCGCCGGTCCGCTCGTGGCCATGTCGCGCGCGGTCGGCGCGATCGAAGAGCATCTCGACGAACAGCGCGTCGCCATCGTCGACCTCGCCACGAAAAAGATGCGCATCGTCACGCCGGCGGACATGTACGTCTATCACTTCGATTGGTCGCCGGACGGCACGAAGCTCGTGACGATGGCGGCTGCCGGCTCCGGCGACAACAATTACTGGATCGCCAGGCTGCACGTCGTCGACATTGCTTCCGCAACCATGCATCCGATCTACACGCCGCAGTTGCAGCTCGCCCAGCCGCGCTGGTCGCCCGACGGCAAATCGATCGCCTTCATCGAAGGATTGATGAGCGACGAGGGCGCCACCGGCGGCGATCTGTTCGTGATTCCGGCGGAGGGAGGCACGCCCCGCAATCTCACTCCCGGGCTCAAGGCCTCCGTGACGTCGATCGCCTGGACTTCGCCCGACACGATCACGTTCGGCGAAGATCTCGCCGGCGAGTCGGCGCTGGTGCGCATCAACGCCAACAGCAGCTCGATGGAGACGCTGTGGCACGGCGCCGAATTCGTGACCAGCCACGACGTCATCGGTGCCTCTCTTGCCAGCGATGGCGTGACGTCGGCCGTCATTCGCGGCGGATTCCGCAACGCTCCCGACGTATTTGCGGGACCGATCGGCGCGTGGAAACGTCTCTCGACGACGAACATCAAGTCGAGCCCGTCGTGGGGCGAAGCGCAATCAATCCGCTGGAAGAGCGACTCCTTCGATGTTCAGGGCTGGCTGCTCGCGCCGAGTGAGATCGTGGCCGGCCGCAAGTACCCGCTGATCGTCTGGATCCACGGCGGTCCCGCAAGCGCCTCGCTGGCGCGCTGGCCCGATCCGCGCGCGGCGCTGCTCTCGCGTCACGGCTACTACGTCTTCTTTCCGAATCCGCGGGGCAGCTACGGACAGGGCGAGGCATTCACGCGCGCGAACGTGAAGGACTTCGGCTACGGCGATCTGCGCGATGTGATGGCCGGCATCGACGCCGCCGCGTCATCCAATCCGATCGACACCACGCGCCTCGGCATCTGGGGTTGGAGCTACGGCGGCTACATGACGATGTGGACGGTGACGCAAACGCAGCGATTCAAAGCTGCGGTGGCCGGCGCCGGCATCGCCAACTGGCAGAGCTACTACGGCGAGAACGACATCGACGCCTGGATGATCCCCTACTTCGGCGCGTCCGTTTACGACGATCCCGCCGTCTACGCGCGCAGCGCTCCGATCTCTTTCATCAAAAACGTGAAGACGCCCACGCTGGTGCTGGTCGGCGAGCGCGATGGCGAGTGTCCCGCTCCGCAATCCTTCGAGTTCTGGCACGCCCTCAAGACCCTCGGCGTAGAAACGCAGCTCGTCGTCTATCCCGACGAAGGCCATCGCTTCGCGAAGAAGGAACATCAGCGCGACGTCATGAAACGCCTTCTGGCGTGGTTTGATAAACATCTCTGAGCGACTCCAGGAACCGAACCTCACCAGGAACGTAGAACAAACGCATGGACCGAATCCGCGCCGCACATCCCTTCCGGCTCTTCGGTCTCGGAGCCGTCGCGTATGCCGCAGTTGCGTTGCTTCTCGTCCGGTCGCAACTCTACGCATCACATTCCGACATGCTGGCCTGGGGTCTGACCTTCGACCTCGGCATCTCGATTCCGCTCATCTACTGGTTCGCGTTCGTGCGGACGGGCGTGACGCGTCCGATCACGCTGATTCCGCTGTTTGTTGTGGCCGTGGCTGTGGCGTCGCGCATCGTGCCGCCCGGTCAGCATCGCTTTGCCGAGCAACTCGGCTACATCGCAGCGCCACTCGATCTCGTGACGCTGTGGATGGTCGCGCGCCGTCTGATGCGGATGCGGCGCGATGCCACGGGCGACGGCGACGTTCCGGCGCGCATCGCGCAGATCACGCGCCAACTGTTCGGCGACGGAGCCGTGGCGGCATTCGTCGCGCTCGAAATCAGCTCGCTCTACTACGGCCTCTTCTGCTGGAAAAAGCCGGCGGCTCCCGGCTTCAGCGTCTACCGGCGCAGCGGCTGGGACACAGTGCTGATCTGCATTCTGGTGCTGCTCGCCGCCGAGTCGATCGGCGTCCATCTCCTGATTCAGACGTGGTCCGTGCGCGTGGCCTGGGCCGTAACCCTGCTCGATCTCTACGGCGCGATCTGGCTCCTCGGCGACTACCACGCCATGCGGCTGCTTCCGATCACGATCGACGAACACACACTGCATGCACGACTCGGATTCCGGTGGAGCATCTCGATTCCTCTCCAGAACATCGCGGCGATCGAGCCAGTACGCTCCGAATCGGACTGGAAGCGCAAAGGCGTACTGAAAGTCGCGCTACTCGACGAGCCTCGGCTACTCATCCACCTCAAAGCCCCTGCGATCGCAACCGGCCTTGCCGGCATTCACAAAACGATCGACGCCGTGGCACTTCTGCCGGACGACCTCGAAGCATTCGAAGAAGCGCTGCGTAAAGCGGTGCCGATTTGATCCGCAGATGACGCCGCTGAGACGCAGATGAAAGCTGTGGAATCTATCTGCGTCTCATCTGCGTCATCTGCGGATCAGCTTTCCGCTAGGCCCGCAGCGTGTCCGGCCGCCAGGTCTTGATGCGCTTCTTGATGTCTTCGCGGCCGTGCAACTCGCCGTTGACCGCGGAGCGCACGAGACCGGCCAGTTCCGTTTCGTCGCCGCAGAAACGGAGACCGACCAACTGACCGTGCGAGAGCTCGCCGATTCGTCCGCGCAGATCGTCAGGGAGGCAGCGCTGCAAGCGGAGCGTCTCTTCGAGCCGGATCAGACGATCCTGAACGGTGAGGGCCATCTGCCGCGCGGCGAGCGCGAGGCAGATCAGCGCGACCGCGACGACGACTTCCCACCAGAGCAGCCGCGCGCCCCAATGCCTGACCGCGTAGATGATGCGGACGATGAGGTTGATGACGAGCAGCGGAACGCTGATGAAGTGAAACAGCGGGTAGAACCGGCGGTGATTCGCGAAGGACTGCGTTGCGTCAGCCATTGGACTCTCCTCTTTTTTCCTTCAGGATCGCACATCCGTCAATGGGAGGAGGCTCGCCGCCGCGGCGCAACGGGAGGGATCGTGACGCCGATTTGCTCCGATTGGGCGCCGCAAACATAGGAAAAAAGCGCAGGGTCAGTGGAGACGGCGACAGCACGCACCAGGTATCGATAACTGACACCGGCGCGGACCGACGTGTCGATGAGAGTACGCAGCTCGTTGGGGTTGCGGCCGATTACAGAAAACGTCCCGCCCTCAACCGCCCGGAACACTTCCCAGGCACCGAGGATGGTCTGCGACGACTCCCAATGCAGCGTCGCTTTTCCAGGCGAAACTGCGACGGACAAGAGCGGTGCTGTGGCGCGGCCTTGTGCGCGCGCGGAGAAGCACGAGCCTGCGCCGGCGGGCACGAGCTGCAGGCCGAGGCGGCTGCGGCCGAAGGCGAGATCGACGGGAGTTGCGCCGCATCCGTCCTGCGAGCGAGCCCAGACACGAATGTGATTCGGAGCCGACGATCCCCAATGCACGGGATCGACGTAAAAGAATTTCTGCGTGTGGCCCGGAGGCACGCCGAATTCCGAGATCGTGAAGTCTGCCGTCGAGCATTTGTTCGGATCGGCGCACGCGCTCTCCGGCGTGTCGATCAGCGTGTTGCAGAAGGCGGCTCGCCCATCTTCGTAGATCGCCTCCACGGTCAGCGTGACGAGGCCATCGATCGTGCTGCGGTTCTCGATCTCCACGTAGCCGTCCCCAAAGATCGTGTAGTCGTCCGTTACGTTCGCCGGATCGAGGCGCGCCTCGAAAAGCAACTGGTACTTCCCGCAAGCCGGCGTCCCGCCCAGCCCACCGGTCCCACCGGCGCCGGCAGCGGAGAGGAGCAGGCAGTTCAACGGTTGATGCGCGCTACCGAGGGAACCGATCGCCGAGGTGTCGATCCCGGAGAGAGGCTTGCCTGCGTAGGTCGCTGGTGCCGTCGCCACTTCGACTTGCGCGGAAGAGATCATCGACGGCGAGGATGCACGCGCCTCCAGTCGCACGGTGTGCGCGCCGGCCGCGAGAACCGCTGCGTCGTGATCAAACAACGCGACACCGCCGCCTACCGGCACGACGATCGTGAACGGAGCGAGCGGAACACCGTCCACGACGTATCGGAAGTCGAACGAAGCGAGTGCGCTTGATGCGATGTAACTCTGAAGATAGATCCGCGCCGCTTCAGCCGGCGCGACATCGAGCGACGGCCCGACTTGCATCCAATTCGTATCGATGCTGGTCGCGTGCGCAACGACCAGCGAGGCGCCTGGAAACAGCTTCGCCGGAAATCCCTGCGCGGTCACGAACAGCAGGCGAAACTTGATGCTGCCGCTTTCGCCGGTGACCCGAGCCTGAATCGCCACGCGGTGCGCGCCTGCGGCCACGTTCGGCAGGACGAGGTTGATGTCGTCGCCATGCGGGAAGCCTGCACGGCCTGCGCGGAAACGAAATGTCGTCCCCACCGGCACGTCGTCGAGCACCCACCGATACTCGACGTCGACGCCGGGTGTCGTCTGGTTGTTGAGCTGCAGGAATGCGCGCGCCACCACGGTGGCATCCTGCGATGCCGTCAGGTTCACGTGATTCACCTGCGCGCAGCTTTCGAAGATCCGCTTCCATCCGGCACCGGCCGCGACGTCGACGTCGAGAAGTTGCCGCTGCGTGCGGATCACCTCGAAGTAGGGGTACGGTCCCTCCTGCTGGTATTGATCGGGACAGAAGTTACAGCAACCGATCGCGGCTCTGGCTGGAAAAGGATCGACGAGCGCTGCGATCAGCGCGAGGAGGAAAACATAACGAGTCATTAGAAGATGTACTTCGCCGTGGCGTACACCTGCAACAACTTCGCCTTGAGATCCGAACCGGGCTGAACGCGGAAGTGCTGGTTGACGCGCAGACGCACCTCGCCGCGGGGAGAGTTGTCGATGAGCTCCTGCGGCAGCTCGACGATGTTGATCGTCAGCGGCGTCTCGCCCTGATGCTCTTCCACGATCTCGCGAATGCGCCGCACGGTCTCTTCACTCATCCGCGGATAGGGCACCTCGAGCGCGATCTCTTTCACCTTCTTGTCGCGGATCCCATCGAGCGGAACGATCTCCAGCGCGTTGAGCTCGGGCGTGATCGGCGACTCATGAAACGCGGCTGCGTGCGACGCGAACGAGGGCTCGGCTTCCACTTCCGCAACCGTAGCGACGGCTTCATTGAACGCCTCGGAGATGTCGTCTTCGGCGACAACATCTGCGGTCACCGCTGCCGGCGCACCAAACAAGCCCAGGTTATTGGTCCGGTCGCCATACTTTTCCGCCTCGATCTCCTTCGGATCGCGATCGTCCACCTCATCCTCGGACACCTCATAGCCCGACACATGCGCGTACTCATCATCGGCACGCTGCGCATTCTGCTCCGCCGACTGCAGCGCCGCGCTGCGCCCCGCCTGCATGCCGCCGGTGTCTTTCACCGCGGCAGTCAAGAGGACGGCGATCCCGTTGTCGAGCCACTTCGCGTACTTTGAATAGAGATCGGAGAAGACGACGACCTCGACCGATCCGCGCTGATCGTCGAGGATGAACTTCGCCATCAGCTTCCCTTCGTTCGGCCCTTTCTTGATCTTCGACTTCTTGATCTGCGAGACGATGCCGCCGATGTTGACGATTTCGTCAATATGTTGATGAAGTGTGTCGGTCGTTGCGTTGGCGAAGAGTCCCAGTTCCTCCGCGAATTTGTTGAGCGGATGGCCGGTGATGTAGAAGCCGAGGGTCTCTTTCTCGAAGCGAAGCTTCTCGTCGTCGGGCCACTCGGCCAAACGTAGGTCGGACTCTCCAGTCCGACTGGACGAGTTTGTCGGACTGAGAGTCCGGCCTACGTTGCCGCCGCCGAACAGTGACGACTGGCCGCGCTCCTTCTCTTCCCTGGCGCGTTGCGCGGAGTCGGCAGTGTTCTCGAGCGTCTCGAACAAAACCTTCCGCGGCGTGCCGAGAAAATCGAACGAGCCCGATTTGATCAGCGCCTCGATCACCTTCTTGTTGCAGGCACGCAGATCGACGGCCTCGCAGAAGTCGAGGAGCGAGGCGTACCTCCCCTTCTTGTGCCGCGCTTCGAGGATCGATTCGATGGCGCTCTCGCCGACTCCCTTCACCGCGCCGAGTCCGAAACGGATGTTCGGGCCGACGACCGTGAACGCGTAGTTCGATTCGTTGATGTCGGGCGGCAGAATCTTGATCCCCATTTGCGACGCTTCGTTGATGAACTTCACGACGAAGTCCGTGCGGTCCATTTCCGACGTCATCAGCGCGGCCATGAAGTGCCGCGGGTAGTGAACCTTCAGCCACGCGGTCTGCCAGGCCACGAGCGCGTAGGCGACGGAGTGCGACTTGTTGAAACCGTAGCGCGCGAACGGTTCGATGTAGTCGAAAAGATCGTTTGCCTTTTTCTTATCGATCCCGCGGGCCACAGAACCGCTGACGAACTTGTCGCGCTCCGCGGCCATGACCGCGGCGTCCTTCTTGCCCATCGCTTTCCGCAGCAAGTCAGCCTGGCCGAGGGAGTAGCCGGCCACCTGCTGCGCGATCTGCATGACCTGCTCCTGGTAGACGATGACGCCGTACGTCTCCTCCAGGATCTCCTTCATGACCGGCACGAGGTACTTCGGCTTCGACAGTCCGTTTTTGCGGCGCACGAACTCATCGACCATGCCGGCGTCGAGGGCGCCGGGGCGATAGAGCGCGTTGAGTGCGGCGAGATCTTCGAAGCGCGTCGGCCGCGACTTACGCAGCAGATCGACCATGCCGCCCGACTCGAACTGGAACACGCCCTTTGTCCGCCCATCCTGAAACAGCCGGAAGACTTCGGGATCATCGAGCGGCAGCGTCTCGATGTCGATCGTCACTCCCTCGGCAGCCTTCGCCGATTTGATGGCGTCGTCGATCACCGTCAGGGTTCGCAGGCCGAGGAAGTCCATCTTGAGAAGACCCATCTTCTCGACGATGCGCATGTCGTACTGCGTCACGATTTCATCGCGGTTCGTGCGATAGAGCGGCACGTAATTCGTGACCGGCTCGGGCGTGATGACGACGCCGGCGGCATGCATCCCGGCATGACGCGACAACCCCTCGAGCCGAGATCCGATCTCGATGATGCGCGCCACCTCGTGATCGTTCTTCATCGCCTCGATCAGTGCAGGCGAGTCTTTGGCAGCCGAGGGCAGCGTCACGTCCGGACCGGCGGGAATCGTCTTCGCCACTTTGTCGACGAGGCCATACGGCAGGCCGAGGACGCGGCCGACGTCGCGCACGACCGACTTCGCCGCCATCGTCCCAAACGTGATGATCTGCGCCACCTTGTCGGCGCCGTATTTGCGGCGCACGTACTCGATCACCTCGCCGCGCCGGTTCATGCAGAAATCGATGTCGATATCCGGCATCGAGAGCCGTTCGGGATTGAGGAAGCGCTCGAACAGAAGGTCGTAGTCGAGCGGATCGACGTCGGTGATGCCCATCGAGTACGCGACGAGCGATCCGGCGCCGGAGCCGCGGCCCGGACCGACCGGGATACCGTTGTCTTTCGCGTACTTGATGAAGTCCCACACGACGAGGAAGTAGCCGGGAAACCCCATGGTGCGGATGATGTCGATCTCGCGCTCGAGCCGGTCGTGGTACGCCTGCGGCTCGTACTTTTTCTTTTTCGCGGCAAACAGTGGCGCGGCCGTCTTCAGCCGTTTCTCCAGCCCCGCCCGCGCCACCTCGGCGAAATATCCCGCCAGATCTTTCCCCGCCGGCACCGGAAAGTTCGGCAGGTGGTAGCCCTTCACGTCGAGCGAGACGTTGACGCGGTCGGCGATCTTCACCGTGTTGTCGAGCGCTTCGCCGTAGCCGCTGAAAATGCGGCGCATCTCGTCGGGGCTCTTGACGTAGAAGTCGTCGCTGTAGAACTTCATCCGCTTCTCGTCGCCGAGGGTCTTGCCCGTGCCGATGCAGAGGAGAACTTCGTGCGCGAAGGCGTCGTCTTTCGAGAGGTAGTGCGAGTCGTTCGTAGCGACGAGACGGAGCCCGACTTCCTCGCCGAGCTTTGCCATCATCGGCACGATCTTCTGCTGGTCAGGAATTCCGTGGTCCTGAATCTCGAGGAAGAAGTTGTCCGCGCCAAGGATGTCTTTGTACTGGAGCGCGGCCTCTTTGGCTTTCGTGAGATTGCCGCCGGCGAGACTTTGCGAGACCTCGCCCTTGAGGCACGACGAGAGAACGATGAGCCCTTCGCGATGCTCGCGCAGCAGCTCCTTGTCGATCCTCGGCTTGTAATAGAACCCCTCGGTGTACCCAGCCGATACGAGCTTGACGAGGTTCTTGTAGCCTTCGTTGTTCTCGGCTAGGACGATGAGGTGATTGTTCGCGCCCGCGTCGGCCTGGCCATCCTCGACCCCAGCCTTGTCGAAGCGCGAGCCGTACGCGACGTACATCTCGCACCCGATGATCGGCTTCACCTTCTCCTTCTTCATGGCGTTGTAAAACTCGACCGCGCCGAACATGTTGCCGTGATCGGTAATGGCGCAGGCAGGCATGCCCATCTTGGCGACGCGCTTCGCCAGCTCATCGGGCCGGCTGGCACCGTCGAGGAGGGAGTATTCGGTGTGAAGGTGGAGGTGAGCGAACGACATGAGGGCGCCGGGTGAAGTCTAGCGGCCTCGCCGCCGCAATTGGCAACGAGGTCTGTGCACTTCCTCGGCAGGCATCATATTTCTACAGGCCGTAGAGGCTGGGCGGCTAGAGTCTGCGCGTCAGAAACTTCGAAGCCGTACGCCACGCAAGCAAGAACGTCGACGAATATCGACCTCCGCCTGTCAGCACTCGGGCGATGACGCCCGAGTGCCCGCGGTCGAGACGACCGCACTCCTTACGACGCGCATTCCTGAGGAGTGTGGGCGTCTCGCCCGCGGCCAACGAGGCGTCCCGCCTCGTTGGTGTATCCGGGGTTCCAAATCTGGAACAAGCCTACTGCGGCATCGCCAGACCCCAGTAGTACTGATCGAAGAACGGTTTCCAGTCCTCTTTGGTCATGAAGGCGAGGAGGCCGGCGACGTCGTTCGTGGTTCCGAATTTCCCCTGGAAGGACTTCGTGTACGACTTGAGGAACGTGAGAAACTGCTGATCCCCGAGCTTCTTGTGGATGGCCGCCAGCAGGACGGGACCCTTGTTGTAGAGCAGTTGGGTTCTCGTCACATACGCCAGGTACCGATCTCCGCCGATCCGATTCGCGTATGGAATGGGCGCCATCGCGGCAGCCTGTCTTGCCTGGGCGCGCCAGGTATTGACCATGCGGTTGTAAGTCCCCTCACCTTTGAACTTCTTCAGCGCCAGCGCGGCGGAATACTCCGCGAACGTCTCGGTCAGCCACTGCTCCTCTGCACTCGGCATCTTCACCGCCGAGCCCCAATACTGATGGGCGATCTCATGCGCGAAACGCTCGTTGATTCCCTGCGAGTAGACCTGCTCAAGAGTGGGTTGCGCTTCGCCCGCCCCTCGAAGTGGATTGAACGCCTCGTTCGTAATGAACATCGTGGCGTCGGGCGCCTGTCCATAACCGTAGCTATTGATCTGGATGATGTTGAATTCCTTCCAGGGAAACGGCCCGAGAAAGTATTCGTAGTACTCGATGAAACCGAAGGCGAGCTCCGTGAGTGTCTTCGCGGCGCGGTCATTCGGGATGCCGTATGCAGCCACGCGAATGGTGCGATCCTTCCTCTTCTCTTCGACGATGTGATACTTGCCCCCCTCGACAATCGGAAAGGCGATCGGTTTATCGACCACGTTCTCGACGACGTTGTAATCGCCCTCTTCCTTCCGAACGATCGTCGTGCCCTGAGCGATTGGGATGAACGGCTTCTTCACCTTGATCACTGAATGGACGGTAAAGAAGTTCCCCGCCCAGTTCCGCGACTTTGGAAACCAGGCAAAGTTGACGAGTTGCCAGGCGTTGTCGCCCTCCTCGCGGATCAGAAAGTCGCCATCGATCACGAACTTCACTTTGAATGGTTGCGTTGCGGCCGCCGGCAGCATGACCAGCAGATTGTCGCCACCGTGCGCAAAGGAGAGCGGTTTTCCCTGCTCGTCGGCGACGGACGCCAGATGAAGATGCCGGGAAGGCTTGTTGTCCCCGGTGAAGAGCTCCGTGTCGAGATTGAAGCGAAACGCCTTTTGACCAGCAACGCGCGGCGCGATGGTTTCCGTCATCTCCAGCTTCGCATTGTCGCCATCGGTGATCAGCGAGTAGTCGAGGGCGGTGATCGTAAACAGCGGCTTCGCGTAATCCCGAACATCGCGTCCTACAGGTTGGGACGAAAGAGTCGTCGGGAAGAGATAGCCGGCCAGTTTTCTGTCGGAAACGTAGGTGCCCGGAGGATGCGCGGATGTGAGGGACTCTTCCTGGAGGTCCGCCGCGTCGTAGCTGTAAACGAGTTTGTCCTTCGGCGTGACGATCTCCATGTACGCCGCCGTTCCCGGCGGACCCAGTTTTTTCGCGGCGATCAGTTGGCGTCCGGAATCGATCTGAGCCCGGTCGAAGACAACCTGATGCGCTTTGAAGTCATCAGCAAGAGGCCGCCCGCCGGGCGCAGTGCCGAGGTCGGGGCCGGCGGTACCGGCAAACATCACCAGCGCCTCCGTCACCTCTCCGCTGATCGTGTTGCCGGTGAGGGTGGTGTGCGAATCGGTTTTTACATTCCGCGTCACCACCGGCATTTCCGTCGCCTCGGCGACGTATTCGAACCGGCCGGTGCCCTTGAAAAAGAAACCCACCGGCTCGCCCGTTGCGCTGAGTTTCGCAGCCGATCCGCTGGCCAGCGTCAACTTCAAATGGCCGAACGTGACCGTGACGTTGTTCACGGCGACCGGAGAACCGAGGGACGGCGTGCGCAGATCGCGCAGCAGATCGGCGTCAGTAGCGCCAAACAGCGAAGAACCACACAGGACCGCAAGCGCAGCCAGGATACGAATGTTCATTGGAGATCTCCGGGGATTGGGATGCGCCGGATTGTAGCCTACGAATCGAAGGCCACGCCGCCGATACGCGAGGGGCGGTCGATGCGCGTGTCGAGCAGCTCACGGAGATTCGTCGTCTCGATGAACATGTGCCGGTGGCGGACGCAGTGCATGGCCACAGCGAAGAAAAGCACCGCCACGACGCCAAAGAAAACGTTCGATGCCGGCGAGACCGACGGCAACGGCGAAAGCCGCGTCGAGACGAAAAGCTCCTGCGCCAGGATCAGGCAGTAGAGCGGGAACGGAAAAAACACGAGCGCGGAGAGAACGCGGCTGGCCTGCACCGAAAAGTAGGGACGCAGCGCCAGGAACGATAGCGAGACGAAACAGCCGAGCATCATCAGCGCAGCGAAGTGAAGTTGCGAGAGCTCGCCATACTCGACACCGTGGCGAACCAGCATCAGCATGCGAGCCTGCAGCAACAACGTCCATGCGAGTGCGACGATCGACGCCGCGGTCGACAGCAACGCGAAGAACGCGCCGAAGACGTTCCGAGCCGCCAGCAGTGCCGCCATCCGGATGAGAATCGCCGCGGTGGCGATGCCGGCGATCAGCGCGACGAGGATCGCCCATGCCGCCGCGTTCGTCCCCGACACGATCGCCCCACGCACTGCAACAAACGCCATCGGCCCGCCCTCGGCCTGCGTCATCAATCCCGCCGCTGCACAAAGCGCCAGGAAAAGGCAGAAACCGGTGCCGCCGTAGAAGAAAAACTTAGGCATGCTGCAGGTAGAGTAGCACTTCGTCCGCCGGGCGTCGGGCGAGCGAACCTACTCCCGTACCGGCGTCATCGAGATGATGTGATCCAGCCGGATGTCGATCGAACCGCCGGCGCCAACGAACTTCACGAATTCCGCGCCGTCGGCCGTGTAGACATCGGCGACCGTCCCGCGCTCAGTTTGCGCCACGCCTGCGAGGTCGAACTCGAGCTCGACATCCTCTTTGTGCATCGCTGCTGCTTCGAGCTCATCGTGGTAATCACACGAAACGGGCTCATACGGTTCTTCGGACATGCGGGTCCCTCCCCGCCGCTATTTCCGCAAAGAGCGTTCCAGCGCCGTGCGCACGCCGTCGCTGAATGCGACGAAAAGCACGCGATCGATCGCATCGCTGCCCGCGAGAACGCGCGCAGTCTCGCTGACGGCGATCTCCGCGGCCGCATCGATCGGATAGCCGTAGACGCCGCAACTGATGGCTGGAAACGCGATGGTTCGCACGTCATTCGCGAGCGCGAGTTCAAGACTGCGTCGATAGCACGACGCGAGCAGCTCCGGCTCGCCGTGCGTCCCACCATGCCAGACCGGACCGACGGTGTGGATGACGTACTTCGCTGGAAGGCGAAAGCCCGGAGTGATCTTCGCGTCGCCGGTCGCGCAACCGCCGAGGAGGCGGCAGGCGGCGAGAAGCTCGGGGCCGGCAGCGCGGTGGATGGCGCCATCGACTCCGCCACCGCCGAGGAGCGACGAATTGGCCGCGTTCACGACGGCATCGACGTCGAGCTTCGTGATGTCGCCGGAAACCACTTCGAAGCGTGTCACTTGCCGCGGCCCAGTTGGAGGACGATGCCGAACTCGCTCTTCGTCACCGGCTGAATCGACAGGCGCGAGCCCTTTTTCGTCACGACCATCTCCTCGAGTCCGGGAGCGGATTTCAACGTCTCCAGCGAAACGATGTGCGGGAACTTCTCGACGAAACGGATGTCGACCATGTACCAGATTGGATTCTCCGGCGTCGCCTTCTCGTCGTAGTACTCGTGTCCCTTCTGCCGTGCGAACTTGTCGGGATAGGCCTCGCGGCTGATCTCGGCAACACCGGTGACACCGGAGGGATCGGCGTTCGATGCATAGAAGAGCACCTTGTCGCCGGCCTTCATCTCGTCGCGCATGAAATTGCGCGCCTGGTAGTTGCGAACGCCTTCCCAGCTCGACGTCTTGTCGCGGGCCAGATCATCGATCGCATACGCGGACGGCTCACACTTCATCAGCCAGTATTTCATCGCCGCGATTGTAAGTCGGAGCACGGCCTTCGGGGGATTACCACCGTGCGCGCCAAGGTTCTGCCGTCCGTCATGACGCGCCAGCGAATCCTCCTTTCTTCCACCGCCACTCTCATCCTCACCGTCATCTCCGCCGGCCGCCTCCTCGCCGATACCCCGCCTTGCGCGGCCAACTACAGCACCGACGGAAAGTCGTCGGAGACGTTTGTCATGACGAGCCAGACTCCGCAGTCGGTCGCCGAGCGGCTTCCGCACCTGCTCGTCAAGGCGGGCGTGACGATGCAGTGGGCTGAGCCGGACAAAGGCATCATCAAGGCCGACAAACTCGACGTCAAAGCGGAGCCCGCAGGTGATGCAACGCGCGTCACCTTCCGCTCCTCACGGCAACCGGCGGCCGACAAAGAGACTCTCTGCCGCTATGCGTCGCTCGTCGGCAGTCTGCCCGTGGCCAAAGGGCAGCCCGTCGCACAAGACTCCGTCCTCATCGCGAGATTGAAAGACGATCTGCTAAAAAAACACCAGATCGTGCAGCCGGGCCCCGGACGCGGTCTGAACAATGCGACTTTCAGCGCGCTGAGCGTTTTCCTCGACTTCGCCGTCACCGGCGTCAAGACCTCCTCGGCCAAACAGGAGTACAGCGTCTCGATGCTGCTGCCGCGTTCCGCATGCGGTATTGCCAGCGAAGACCTCGACGATGCCTCCACGGGATTGAACGGAAGAACCGCCGCGCCGCGAACAAAACCGGTGCGGCTCACGGCCCTGCTGGTCTACGAGGGCGAAGGGGCAGCGTCGCACCTCACGGACGCATCGATCGTCAGCATCGAAAGCACGAAGTAGCTCCGTGCGCCTCCTGCTCACGCTTCAATACCTCGGCACGCACTACGCCGGCTGGCAGTCGCAGGCGAACGCCACGGCGATCCAGAACGTGATCGAGGCTGCACTGTCGAAGATGTTCGCAGCGCCGATCCGAATCGAAGGCGCCGGCCGCACGGACGCCGGCGTTCACGCCCGCGCGCAACGAGCCCATTTCGACGCGCCATTCGCGATCGAACCGCGCGGATTCCGGCGCGGCCTCAATGATCTGCTGCCTCGCGACATCCGCGTGATCGACGCCGAGCCCGTCGCGGATGATTTCCACTGCCGCTTCGCCACGACGTCGAAGACCTACGTCTACCGGATCTGGAACGACGAAGTGGCGGACGTCTTCGCCGCCGAAACGACCGCGCACGTTCCGCAGCCGCTCGATGCCTCGCTGATGCACGCAACGTCGCAAGCACTCCTCGGCCACCACGACTTCGCGATCTTCACCGTGGCCGGCCCCGAGGTGAGTTCGACGGAGCGGACGATCACGGCCATCGAGGTCGTGCACGACGGCGCAGCGATCACCATCACCGTCACCGCCGACGGCTTCCTGCGATCAATGGTCCGCCGCATCGCCGGCTCGCTGATCGAGATCGGCCGCGGGAAAGTGGAGCCCGGCACGATCTGGAAAGTGGCGCGATGGACGGCGCCCGCAAAGGGGCTGACGTTCTGGGAAGTGCGGTACTAGCCAGGAGGCGTCACGAGCGCGCGGCTGTCATTTCGAATCGGCGGAGCCGCGGGGGCGGTAGCGTGGTGGGAGCGGTGGAGCACGATGAGAAATCCCCTGCCGCGGCGCGGTCCTCTCCACATCGGCAGGGGATTTCTCGCCCCCCGCCGCCCCGCCCGCTCGAAATGACAGCGTGGGGCGCGCTCACTCTCGCGACTAAACCGGGCGCTTCCGCTTGGCAGCCCGCAGTTACTGCGCAGCCTTTCTGGCCTCCGCGCCCACCACCGCCACGCCCACCGCATCCTTCGTCGTCGACTTGACGCGGTACATGGCGGCGTCGGCCTGGCGGATCAGGTCGTCCTTCGTGACGCCGTGCGTCGGATACGTGGCGATTCCGAAGCTGGCGCTGATGGCGATCTCGATGTCGTCGGTCAGGTGGAACGGCGCGGACATCATGGCGCGACGCACCCGATGCGCGACCGCGACGGCCTGCTCCTGATCGGTCTGCGGCAGGATGATGCAGAACTCGTCCCCGCCGAAGCGGACGACTTTGTCGATGCCTCGGACGGCGGCCAGGATTCGCTTGGCCACTTCCTGCAGCGTGCGCGAGCCGGCCAGGTGGCCGTGCGCGTTGTTCACGGTCTTCAGATCGTCGAGGTCGAGAAAGATGATGCTGCAAGTCGCGGCATAGCGGCGGGCGCGCTCGATCTCCTCGTCGAGATAGGAGTCGAAGAAACGGCGGTTGTAGGCCTTGGTGAGATCGTCGCGCATCGCCAGATCGCGGCTGCGCGTGAGCTGATAGATGTTGCTGAGAACGGAGCCGACTGAGTGCAGATAGCGCGTCACGTTCGCCGCGTCGTCGTCATCGTAGGTGTCGTCCCGATCGAGCGTCACCCGGATCACGCCGATGAGATCGTGCTGCGCCTGCATCGGCATCACGATCATGCCCGCTTCCCGATCGGCCGCGAATGACACCCCCGAGGAAAGGGCGCGTTGCAGCAATGCCGGCGGAATGCCGGGGAGAAACTCTCCCGTCTCCCGCACCAAGGGCTCGGTGCTGTAGCTGACGACGTAGCGCTCGATGCGCGGATCGTGCAGAAACAACGCGCCGCGCGTCAGCCCGAGGATGTGAAGGACGGTTTGGGTGATGCGCTCAGAGACAGCCGACGCATCCGAGATCGACATCAATTCGTGGACCTGCGTCAGATTCGCGACCTCGGTCTCCAATCCAGCGGCGTGCGTAATCGTTCCGGCGAGCTCCGCGGCCACGATCAGCGTGTCTTCCGGCTGCGCAAGAAAAGCAGCGCGCGGAACGCGGATGTCGCCTTCGCGCCGTTCACCGTGGTCGTCGTCGAACACGATGCGCACCAGACTCTTGCGCGGCGCATTCGGAACCAGCGCGTGGGAATCGCTGTCGATGATGACGATGCGGCAGCGGTCACGCTCCTCGCCATCGACGAACATTCGCGACGGGCATTGATCGCGAAGCGCGGTAAGCAGCGCTCGCCCGCCGTAAACGCCGATCGGTTGCTCGATCATCGGAACGCTAGATTAGTCGATTCCGGGTTTGGGGGTTTGTTGGCCGTGAGAATCATGCACCACAGAGACGCAGAGGACACAGAGTTGAAGCCGTTCCTCTGTGAGCTCAGTGTCTCTGTGGTTATCGGTTTTGTGATCGCGCCGATTTCACCGACAGCGTCATCTCGAACTGCGCCACCGGCTCATCTCCCAGCTTCTTCGGGACCCGCGCCGTCACATGGACCATCGTCTCTTCGCGCTCGCCGCTGGCAACGGCGCGGCGCACGAGAGCCTGAATGGCCTCTCCGTCTTCGCACACAAAATGGACGTCATCTTCGGGACGTTTGAGGAACTCGGCGCGAACCGCTTTGAAGACGAACGACAGTCGGACCTTCATCTTCGACATCAGATGAAAACAGATCAATCCGCCCGCGACGTCGGCGCCGATGCAGAGCGCGCCGAAGTACATCGACTTGAGGTGATTCTTCGTCCGCCAGTTCAGCGGAATGCGCACCTCGCATCGCCGTTCGTTGACTTCGAGGACCGACGGCTTGGTGAAGTACAGCAGGAAGACGTGGCGCAGCGCCCACAGCCGCACGCCCAGCGTCGCTTTGAAATCGCGCGTCATCGTCTGACTTTCTCCGTTTCCACTTTGCGCCGTCCGTACGGCGATGTGACGCGATCCCAAATCGCGTCCGGGAGTAATCGCCCGAATCGGATCAACATCGACAGCGGCCGCGGGAACTCGATCACGCGCCGGCCGCGCTCGAGACCATCGGCGATCACGCGCGCCGCGTCGTCGACCTTCAACAGGAAGGGCATTTTGAAGCGGTTCTTCTCGGTCATCGGCGTCTCGACAAAACCAGGATTGATCGTCGTCACGCCGACGCCGTACGGCATCAGATCGACGCGGCTCGCTTCGAGAAAGGCCTGCATCGCTGCCTTGGTCGCCGAGTAAACCGACGTCGCCGGCAACCCGCGCAGACCAGCCAGCGATGCAACGCCGGCGAAGCGTCCGGAGCGGCGTTCGATCATCGACGGAATCACCGCGTCGAACAGGTTGAACATGCCGAAGACGTTGACGCGCATCATGAGCTCGGCGTCGGCGAGGATGAATTTCGCTGCATGCGAGGGAACACCGACACCGGCGTTGGCGACGGCGAGATCGAACGGACCGCCCAGCGCATCCTCGCCGCGCTTCACTGCCTCGCGCACCGCGTTTGCGTCCGTCACATCGCACGCGAGCGCGATCGACTGCGCCGGCAGCTCGCGAACGAGCGCATCGAGCAGGTCCGCGCGGCGCGCGAGGAGCGCAAGCGTCCAGCCACGGCGCGCCAGCTCGCGCGCGAGGGCCTCGCCGATTCCGCTGGATGCTCCGGTGAGGATCGCTCTCATGGGCGCAAGTCTATCCGTTCGCGGATGGCGCGGGATGCGATCGCGGTCCTGAACCGGGAAACGCGACTCCGTTTTAGAACCCGCCGTGCTGCCCTTCGAGATGGTTTGTACGCGACTCCCGGATCTCGCCAATCGCACGACAGACGCAAACGTCGCGAGTGGCGCGAAGAGATTCAATCGGAACCACTTGCACACCGTGTTGCGAGAGCCTTTGCGGTCGACGAACCTTTGATGATCCGTCGTAAGAAGTTAGCCATCGTGGATCTGCATATCGTTTAGGAGCCGCACGTACGGATAGGCGAGAATCTTCTCATCGCATGTTGCGAGCCGCAGATCCATGACACGTGAAGTCGCTACGATGATCTGATCCGCCGGGTCACGATGGAAGTTGCCCGGGAGTTGTGTGCTGGCCCTCGCGATTTCCGGCGTGAGTGGGATCAGACGCACACCCGAGGGACGGAGGGCTAGATCGAGCCATTCGTCGAGATCCCTTGCAAGCTCCAATCGGCCGCGCTCGACGAGCTTTGCGACTTCCCAGCACGAGAACGCGCTCACCGCCAGTCCCTCGGATGCCCCGTACTCGATCGTCATCCGCAGTCCGCCTGGCATCGGGTCGTCCTGCACCCACCAGATCCAGACATGCGTATCCAGCAGGATCACTTCAAAGCATCCCACTCCGACGGATCAACGGCAGGCTCGAACGGCTCAATGTACCGGAACGGAAGACCAAAAAGCGGATACGTGACCGGCACCGGATCCTCGATCCGGATCGTGACTTCGACCTCCTCGCCTTCAGTCACCGGCACGTCGTCGACGACGACCCGTCCGTCCTTCATCACCACGACTTTGAATTTGTGTTCCTTCATGACCAAGCCTCAAACCGAGGGTACCTCGGCTCGCCGCAAAAAAAAAGGGCAAGAAATGGATGGCTCTTATTGGTTCCAAGGCGGCGCCGAAAGTGATGTCCGCTTGACCCTTTGCGGCCAGGGAGACAGTTCCCACCGCGACCAGGTGTTGTTCGGGACATAGCGACCTCGACGGTGATGCGATTGGACGATAGTCGCGTTTTCGCAGGGGATTCCTCGCCCGCCCGCCGCCCCGCCCTCTCAGAATGACAGTCGCGCGATCCCTGCTCTACTAAAGCGACCGCGCGACTACGCGACCTCGCTACAGCTAATGCGCCGCGACTGCTCGATCGAGCCTGCGATAGCGCACTGTCTCGGGCAGACAGGCTTTGTGCTCGATGTGGTAGAGGAATTCGTCGCGGAACTTCTTGACGGAGGAGATGACCGGGCCGATGGCGGCGTCGCCGAGGGCGCAGAGGGATTTGCCGCCGATGTTGTCGGACATCGAGAGGAGGAGATCGGCGTCCTGGGGACGGCCTTCGCCGCGTTCGATGCGGTCGAGGACGGATTCGAGCCAGTTCGTCCCTTCGCGGCAGGGGGTGCATTGGCCGCAGCTTTCGTGAGCGAAGAACTTGGCGAGGCGCCAGACAGCGTCGACGATGCAGACGGAGTCGTCGAGGACGATGATTCCGGCGGATCCGAGCATTGATCCGGCTTTCTGGACGGCGTCGAAATTCAGCGGAAGGTCGATCTCGTCGGGCTTGAGCATTGGAGCCGATGCGCCGCCCGGGATGACTGCTTTCAATTTGCGGTCGCCGAGGATGCCGCCACAATGGTCGTAGATGAGCTCTTTGAGATTGATGCCCATCGGGAACTCATAGACACCCGGTTTTCTTACAGAGCCGGAAACGCAATAGAGCTTCGGGCCGGTGTTCTTGGGAGTGCCGAATGATTTGAACCATTCTGCGCCGTTGTTAATGATCAGCGGCACACAGGCCAGTGTCTCGACATTGTTGACCACTGTCGGTCCGCCGAAGACGCCGACAACGGCAGGGAACGGCGGCTTGACTCGTGGCTGGCCGCGGTGGCCTTCGACCGACTCAATGAGGCCGGTCTCTTCGCCGCAGATGTAGGCGCCGGCGCCTCTAGCGACTGTAATGTCAAAGTCGAAGCCGCTGCCGAGAATGTCTTTGCCGAGGTACCCTTTGGCGCGAGCTTCGTCGAGGGCTTTGTTCAAAACGGTTGCGCCGTAATAGAACTCGCCGCGGATGTAGATATACGCCATCGGATTGGAGCCGATCGCGAATGCGGAAATGATCATCCCTTCGATGAGAAGGTGCGGATCCTTTTCCATGATGACGCGGTCTTTGAACGTGCCCGGTTCGGATTCGTCGGCATTACAAAGCAACCACGTCGGCTTGGGCGCGTTCTTGGGGACGAAACTCCACTTCATGCCCGTGGGAAAGCCTGCGCCTCCCCTGCCGCGCATTTCGGAGTCTTTGACGACCTGCGTGATTTCGTCGCGCGTCATCTTGAGCGCTTTTTCGACGGCCTTGTAGCCGCCGCCGTCGATATACACATCGATCGACGTCGAATTCGGCTTGTCGATATTGGCGAGGAGGACTTTGATTTGATCCATTGCTACTTCAGCTCCGCCAACAGCGCGTCCATCTTCGTTACGTCCATGTTCTCGTGATAGTCGTTGTTGACCTGAACGACCGGAGCAGTGCCGCAGGAGCCGAGGCATTCCACTTCGACGACGGTGTACTGGCCGTCCTTCGTTGTCGCGCCTGGCTGCACGTCGAGCTTGTCGCAAAGATGGTCGTAGATGTCGTAGGCGCGGCGGACCATGCAGCTCAGATTCGTGCAGACCTGCAGGTGGTATTTGCCCACCGGCTTCTGGTTGTACATGTTGTAGAACGAGACGACGCCGAAAACTGTGGCCGGCGACAGATCCAGCAGCGATCCCACATACAAAACAGCCTCGGGTGATATCCAGCCCCACACTTCCTGGACGAGATGGAGTGTCGGCAGGAGCGCTGCTTCCTTCGTCGGATATCTCGTCAGGATGTAGTCGAACTTCTTCTTCGCCTCGGGCGGAAACTCGACCGGTTTGGCGGGATCGGGAAACCGATCAGGTGCGTAGGGATTATCGGGATGGAGGTCAGCCATGGCTAAAAATCGAATGCTTTCTTTTTCCAGACGTAAACGTAGCCGACGGCGAGAAGGACGATGAAGACGAGCATCTCGCCGAAGAGGAACATGCCCTGCGCGCCAGTGGAGGCTTCGCGGTAAATGACGGCCCAGGGGTAAAGAAAGGCCGCCTCGATGTCGAACAGAATGAACAGCATGGCGATCTGGTAGAAGCGCACGTTGACGCGCTTCCGATTCTCATCCAGAGAGGGTACCCCGCTCTCGTACGGCTCCTGCTTCGACGCCGTGCGGGCGTGCTTGCCGACGTACCACGCCAGCGCAATCATGACAACGCCGACGACGACGGCGATGAGCATCATGATCAGGACGGGAAGGAGGGTGTGGGTCATCAAAGGCGGTGAATGCTAGTCGCAAAGGTGGTGCCGGGCAAGGGTCGCCGACGGGCCGCCGGCGCTCTACGCGCTTACGCGGCGCTGTCGGTCAGGTACTCCATCGCGCTCTCGCGCGAATCGAAGATCTTGAAGACGGTGTCGAGCTTCGTGATCTTGAGGAGGGCCAGGATGCGGTGCGAGGGTTTGACGAGGGCCATCTTGCGCTGACGGTCCTCGAACTTCTGGAGGTAGCCGATCAGCTCGCCGAGGCCGGTGGAGTCCATGTAGTTGATCGCTTCGAAGTTGATCATCACCGGACCGGTCTCGTCGTTGAGGACCTTCTCGAGGTAGCTCGAGAACTCGCGGGCGCTCTCCCCCAGCTTGATCACGCCCTGGATGTCGAGCACTGTCACGTCGTCAACGCGGTTCTTGATGATGTTCAAAGCAATGGCTCCCTGTGCGGCGTAGTGTAGAGGATTGCCCGCCGCGTGTCAGCTTCGTTTCTCCGGCTTGCGTCCGATGCGGTTCGTAATCCACGAAACGATGGCCAGAACGATCGCGCCGAGGATCGCTGCCACGAAGTCGTCGATGCGGAATCCGGGAGTGAGCCACGCCGTCAGCTCGAGCATCACGGCGTTGAGGACGATGAGGAAGAGCCCGAGGGTGACGACCGTGAGCGGAAACGTGAGGAAGACGAGGATCGGCCGGACGATGGCGTTGAGAAGGCCGAGGACCAAGGCAGCGATGGCAAGCGAGACGATCGAGCGGTAGTGAAACCCCGGCACGAGCGTGACGACGACGAAGAGAGCGAGGGTGTTGAGGAGCCACCGGATCAGCAAGGCCATGAGCCGATTATGCGCCTCCACTGGGTTCCTCGGTCCTGATTCCTCGACTCTCGGCGAGATGGGAGCCATGGCGGGTCACGACGACCCGAGAGCAGGAGAAGCCAGGAACCGAGAAACCGTCAGC
This sequence comes from Thermoanaerobaculia bacterium, assembly GCA_034664845.1. GTDB lineage: Bacteria > Acidobacteriota > Thermoanaerobaculia > Gp7-AA8 > Gp7-AA8 > JADGNZ01. Next base: position 116,012 of record JAXDGW010000122.1, read on the forward strand.
GACCGCCGCAAGGACAAACTACGCTAAGAACCCGAGGAACCGAAACTGATCATCGAACCTTTTCGCTACGCACCGGCGGCGCGCCGTCGCGTATGAACGTCAGCGCGACCACTTTGCCTTCGCCGTCCCTCTCGAAACGGATTGCGAATGGTGCACCTTCGTAGAAGAACTCCGTGGAACCTGACGGCCTGAGCGCGAACGGGGTACTCTCCTTCCGCGTAATGTAAAGAACTGATCCTGCCAGCGACACGGTTCTCAACACGCCGTCTGGAGCACGGTAATCGCCGGCGAAGGGCTTCAACGCCTCCTCGGCCAGCACGACGACATGCCGGGGCACGATGAACTTTGGCGAGGCGGCGCACGCCCGTGTGATGGCGGTCTTGCCGGTGGCCATGAAGTCCTTCATTGCGTCGAGGATTTTGGGCGACGACAGAAACAGTGGATCACTGTGACCCGCGCCTTCCACCGTAAGAAGCGTCGCGTTGGGCATGCCCTTGGCGACGTCGACCGCGTTGTGAACGGGCGTCCGGCCATCGAGCGTCCCTGCAATCAGCAGCACCGGCAAGGTGGTCTTCACAGGTGTGCGGAATGCGTCGCCGAGGTCGTGCGCACCGACTGCGCGGCAGACCTCCGGATATGGCCAGTTGATGGCGTCAGCAAGGAGCGTGGTCGCCGCCTCGCGGGCAATCCAAGTCGCACGCGCGGGCGTCGCGCCAGAGGCACAGTCCATCATTACCGCCATCGCCGAGGGCGTGCGGCCGAAGCGAAGTCTGCCGGCTGCGAGCGCCAGCGCCATCCAGTCGCCCTCCGCCAGCCGCGAAAGCAGGTCAGGCAGGGCATTGAACGACTCGGGCCCAGTGAGCATGTCTGCCACGACGATCTGCAGATCGCTCTTTCCTATGGTTAGAGCCACTTTCTGACCGGAGATCGGATGCGTCAGGTCGACGTGGCGAGGCTTCTCGAGCTTCTTCTCGACTGCGGCCAGAGTACCGAGAAGATCAGGCATCTCCGTCTTCGCGAGAACGGCGATTTTCTCGAGCAGTTCCTGCTGATCTGATGGCAGCTTCAGTGTCGAATCGGGACCTTCGATGCCGGCGAGAATCAACCTGTCGATTCCCGCCTCGTGCGCCTTCACGGTGGCGAGTGCGAGATGGGTGCCGTAGCTGATGGCCCACAGCGAGATTTTCGGCACGCCGAGAGCCTTACGGAGATCGTCGAGGTCGTGAGCGCTTTCGAGCGTGTTGTAGGCGTCGAGGTCGATTCCCTTCGCACGAAGTCCGTCGAAGCACTTCCGAAGCGGAGCTCCGATCGCCTTTGCAGCTGCCTCTGCCGAAGCCGGCTGCGACGGGTCGATGATGTAGTCGTCATGGCACTCCAGGTTCGGCTCGGACTTCCCAACGCCGCGCTGATCGAGGGCGATGACGTCTCCGAATGCGCGCATCGCCATGAACAGCGGAAAACGCGGCCCGCGCGCAGCGTTGATTCCCGACCCACCGGGCCCACCCGCGAGATAGACAATCGGTGCTCCTGGTTTTTCGGCGGTTGACTTGAAACGGAAAAATCGGAGTGTGATCATTCTTGAGGAAGGGTTTGCCCGGTTCTCGGAAACTCTCAACTCCCCGCTCTCACAGTCCACCTTGGTGCCGTCGTCGGCCTGACAGGTCATCGCGTTCCACCGGATCGACGGCTGCTCGGCTGCCTGTGCGGAGGCCGTGATGAAAACGATCGTAAGAATCAAACGTATTGTTCTGAACATGGTTCGTAATCCTCCTGTCGCCCTGATACGAGCGGATTCGCGTCGTGTCGTCGCCGTTGCCGGTGAACGACACGGCTCACCGGCGAACGTCATCGGCGGGGTGTTAGGGTGACTTCGATGCGTCGTGGAGTGATCACCATCGCGATTCTCAGCGTCCTCGCCGTCCTCGCGGGGCGTTGGAATGCCCTCGCGTCGAAAAGGACCCGGCACCCGTCAGGGCAATACCCCGTCATCGCCCTGAATATGGTCCGGATGCGGATCGGAGACGATCCGAGCTGGGCCACGCCAAGCTACGACGACCGGCGTTGGCGTTCGATTGAAGTGAACGACGTTCCTAACGTTCCCGACATCGTCTGGCTTCGCACCCCGGTGGACCTCAGCCACATCGCGCGGCCGCCCACACATCCTCTCGGCCTGGCGTTCTCCGGGATGGCGGCTCACGAGATCTTCTGGGACGGCATCCAGATCGGAAAGGGCGGTACTCCGGCGCGGACTGCCGCAGGCGAGGAGCCAGGCCCTGTTGATTCACTGTACCAAGTGCCCGATGCCCTCGCAACGCGGGGTGTCCATTCCGTTGCCATGAGACTCTCCGCGTTTCATCGTCACTTCGCGCCCGTTACGGGAGTGTGGGGCGTTTTCGTCGGCGACTACGCGGCCATCGAAGGCGCAGCCGCACGGCGCATGTGGATTGCGATCGGCTGCCTGAGCGGCCTTCTGCTGACGAGCGTGTTCGCAGCGGCCATGTATTTCTTGAATGACCGCGACCGGGGCTCGCTCTTGCTCGCCACCCTCTGCCTTTCCGCCGCCGCCCTGCTCATCGCGGAGTCCTGGCGCTCTCTCTTTGGCTACACCTACAACCTGCACCTGGTCCGGCTGGTCAGCGTGACGATCCTCACCTGGCTCGTTTCCGTGCAACTGGTGGCACTCGCATGCGTGCGCTTTCCTCATCGTTTCGCCCGGCCGGTGATGATGCTGACGGTAGTAACGACCGCGCTCTGCGCGTTGCTTCCGATGTGGGACCTCAAGGCCGGGGCGATGCTGGTCATCGGTGTCTTTGTCGCCTGGATCTGGACGATCGCCGCGTCACGCCGCAACGCTGCCGGAAGCAATCTGGCACTCATCGGAGTGAGCGCGGTCGCCGTCGGTCTCGTATACGACCCGACGCGGTTCGCGGAATCAGGACTCTTTTTCCTTCTAAATGTCCTTTTCGTCTGCCTTCTCTGCTCGCATGTTCTCGACGTGCGGCGTGATCGCGACGCGAGATCAGAAGTCGAGCTGAAGTCGGCGAGGCTCGAGCTCGAGCTGCTCAAGCGCCAACTGCAGCCTCACTTCCTCATGAATACGCTCACCGCTTTATCTGAATGGGTCGAGCGTGACCCTGCCGTCGCCGTTTCCATGATCGGTGCGATCGCCGACGAAATGCGAATTCTGACGGATGTCGCGAGCGAGAGCACCATCCATATCGATGATGAGCTCCGTCTCTGCCGCGCACACCTGGCGATGATGACGATGCGCAAGGACGTGCGCTACGAGCTCGTCACCAGTGGATTCGCCGGCAACGAGCTCGTTCCGCCGGGCATCTTTCATACCCTCGTCGAGAACGCTGTGACGCATGCGCCGCGCGGCGCCGACATCGCGATCTCACTCGACGCGCGAACCGATGCCGGTCTGGTTCGCTACTCCTTCGCTTCGCCTTCCGCCCGCGACGCTGGGCTTGACGACGGGCCCGTCACTACCGGCACCGGTACGCGCTACATCGAGGCTCGCCTCCGCGAGGCGTGGGGCGAGCGTTGGACGTTCTCACAGCGACGCGATGGTTTGCGATGGATTGCGGAGATCACCGTGCCTGCGGCGGTGCCCGCTTGAGAATCGCCATCGTCGAAGACGAGGCGATCGTCGCTCAGCGTCTGGAGCGAATGATCCGCTCCCTGGCGGGTAGCGACATCGAGTCCGTAACTCGCGCAGAAACTCTCGACGAGGCGCTGGAGGTCACGGCGGGTGGCGCGATCGACCTCCTCTTTCTCGACCTCAATCTCGGCGGCCGCAACGGGTTTCGCCTGCTCGACGCCGCGGTGGCCTCACGGTTCCAGACGATTGTCGTTTCCGCCCATCACGAGCAGGCGCTCAGAGCGTTCGAGTTCGGCGTGACCGACTTCATCGCCAAGCCGTTTACGGCAGAGCGGCTCCGCAAGGCACTCGATCGAGCGTTTGGCCGCACCTCGCTTCAGCCTGGCCGCACACGGTGCCTCGCGGTACGGAAAGGGGCGGAGACGCGTGTCATTCCGATCGACCGGGTCACATACATCAGCGGCGCGGACGATTTTTCTGAGCTGCATCTCGACGACGGAAGCGCGCATCTTCACCAAAAGACGCTCGCGCAGCTCGCGGAAATGCTGCCGGACTCCTTCGTCAGGATCCACAGGTCGTTCATCGTGAACCTCACCGGCGCGCGCGGCATGGGCGGGACCACGCTTGTCCTCGCCGATGGCCGTGCCCTGCCGGTCGGCCGCACGTATCGCGAGAGCTTGCGCGCGAAGATGGGGTTCAGCTCACCGTGACGTTGATCTTCCGCTTCGCCAGCTCCTGCATGAACAGCTCCGGCGGGATGCATCGCTCCTGGGGCAGCGCGCCCTTCTGCGTCGTCTGGCCGCGGGCCATCATCAGGGCGACGATCGATGCCGGGAACGCGGTCGTTCGCATCATCGCGGAGAGTCCGGTGGCTTCGTCGTAGCGGTCGATGATGTCGTATCGCAGGCGCCGGCTGTCTCCGACAAACTCGACGCGGACGAGGACGACATCCGGCTCGTCGGCGGGAAGGTTACGGACGAGCAGGTCGCCGAGAACGCGGCGAGGGGCGACGGATGCGCCATCGACCGTGATCTTCTCGCTGCTGCAGAGGCCGAGGTCGATCATCGTCTTGAACTTCGCGCAGTGGCCCGGGTAGCGGATCGTTTTGTAGTCGAGCTCGCGCACTTTGCCGAGGAAGGTCTCGGGGAGGGTCGAAGTGCCGCCGGAGGTTTGGAACGCTTCCATCCTGCCAAACGGCTCCGGGAAATCGATCTCTTCAACCTCGGTCATCGAGTAGACCATCGTGATTTGGCCGTCGCGGATGACGCGAGCGCGCTCGATGTACTCGTTGATGAGACCCTCGACGGAGAAGACGAGCTGGTAGTCGAGCGGCGGCTTCGGATTCTGCGGCAGGCCGCCGACGCGAATGTGGATCTCGTCAAGCTTCTCGAACTGCGCCGCGCCGTGCGCGACGAGCACGGCCACCATTCCCGGGGCGAGGCCGCAGTCGGGGACGATGTTGATTCCTCGGCTGCGCGCTTCGGCATCGAGGGCGAGCTCGGCGTCGACGACGTCGTTGTTGCCGCCGAGGTCGCAGAAGTTCGTGCCGGCTTGGAGGGCGGCGCGGGCCAGGCGTTCGTTCAGCCAGTAGTTGACGCAACTGATGGCGCTGTCGTGACCGCGCATGAGTGCGACGACAGCTTCGTGATTGCTGACGTCGATCGCACGTGGCGTTACGTTGCCGTCGACGAGTGAGGCGATGTAGCCGGCGCGATCGGCGACGACATCGGCGACGGTGACTTCATCGACATCGGGCTGTTTGGCGAGATCGTGGACTGCGCCGAGGCCCATGCGGCCGGCGCCTAGAACGAGTATGCGCATAAGGGGCCGCATGGTAGTTTATCCGCGTCCATCTGCGTGATCTGCGGATGACGTTTTTCTCCGCAGATGACGCAGATGGACGCAGACGAACCCGCGGAAGATGTGCCGGCCGTTGCCAACGGCGAACCGGTTGCCGACGAGCCGGTTGTCGAGTTGCCTGGTGACCCGGTTGCCGATGAAGCTGCAGTTGCGTCTGTTGCGGAGTCACTGAATAGCGAAGTTGCTGAGCAACTCAGCAACCCAGCAACCGAGCAACCCAGCTACCCCATCGACGAGCACGCCGGCGAACGCCTCGTCGTCATCAAGCATCACGCGCTTGTCCGGCTTTCGCACTGGCTGAACGTGCCGATTCTGTTCGCGCTCACCGTCAGCGGCCTGTCGATTTATTGGGCCTCGCCGGTCTTTCTCCACAAGCCCGATCCCGTAACGCACAGCCGCGACTATCTCGCCGACATCGGCATCCGCATCGCCCGCCACGTGCCCCGCGCGAAGGCGGACGGGTTCTGGTTCTACGATCACTTCGGCCTCGGCGTGTTCAATCTGGCGGGCGCGCTGCGATGGCACTGGCTTTTCGTCTACCTCTTCCTCGCAACCGGCGTCCTCTACATCCTCGGCCTCCTCCTCGGCGGCGGCTACCGCGCGCTGCTGCCGCGGCGCAGCATGATTGCGGATTCATTCGCGATGATCCGCTACTACGCCGGCGTCGTTCCGATGAAGATCCTGCGGCGGCCGTGGGCGCATCCGATCATCACGACGAAGTACAACGCGTTACAGCGTGGCGCGTATGCGTCGATGCCGGTCGCTGGCGCGCTCGCGCTCGCGAGCGGGTGGGCGATGCACAAGCCGGTACAGTTCTGGTGGCTGGAGCGCCTCTTCGGCTCGTACGACGGCGCGCGCATCGCTCATTTCATCGTCATGCTCTATTTCATCCTCTTTCTCGTCCCTCACATCGTGCTCGTGCTGGTCGACGGATGGGACACGATGCGCTCGATGATCGTCGGGTGGTCGGATCGAATCGGAGGAAGCCATGACTGACGAGATGCCGTCTCGCTTCATCGATGAGAAGAAGCTGCGCCGTCAGTCGCGCCGCGATTTCATCCTCTTCGGCGGCGGAGCCTTCGCCGCGCTGGCCGGACTCTGGTGGATCTCGCCGCTGGCGTCGAAGAAGCGCATTTTCGGCGAGCACGCCACCGATGCGCTCGACACGCTCGCGGCGCGGCTCGGCGCCACGCACGAGCGCAGCGAGCGTTTTCAGAATCGCGCGCTGACGTTCGACGACGACATCGCCGAGGCGTTGTATTCGCCGAATCGGACAGTGCGGACGTACAGCCGAAGCGACGTCACGCCGCTCCGCAACAACTACGAAGGCCGCACGCCGTCGCCTGAATACATCAAGGACTGGACGCTCACGTTGACAGGGCTGGAGTCAGGCAAGGACGTCGTTCTCCGAATGCCCGATCTGTCGTTGTACGAACAGCACGCGCAGATCACGCGTCTCTGTTGCGTCGAGGGATGGAGCGCCATCGCCGGTTGGAGCGGCGTGCGCTTCGCCGACCTGCTCCGCGGCTATCCTCCGGCGGCGGGCACGAAGTGGGCTGCGATCGAATCGTCGGTGAACCTGGATGGCCGAGGAAACCCCGATCCGTATTACGTCTCGATCGATCTACCGACCGCGCGCCATCCTCAAACACTGCTGGCCACTCACCTGAACGGCGCACCGCTCGGAGCGGATCACGGCGCTCCGGTGCGATTGGTCGTCCCGATGAAGCTCGGCCTAAAGAACATCAAAGCGATCACGAAGATCGCCTACACAGCCGGCGAGCCGCGCGATTTCTGGGGCGAGCGGGGGTATTCGAAGTACGACGGCTTGTAGTTGCGCCGGCCTGCGGCCGGCGCGTTGTCGGTTGTCGGTTGATTGCGCTTCGCGCGTTGGCGGGAGGCTCGGTCGCTTCGCGATGGTCACACGCGATGCGCGCCACGGCGCGCGCGAACTCAGCGCGGTGTGGGCGCGAAGTGCGAATGCAGCGTGATTACCCCGCCGGAATAACCCCGGTGACCTCACAACGTGACGTTGCGGCTTCTGAGTGGATAAAGCCCATACTGACCTCGCGAAAAGTGCGCTTCTTCCGAGGCTTTATGATCTCGTAAATAGTCTTTGTATTTCGATCGATTTCGGTGCCGCTATTACCGGAGTGAGTACAGGTGATCGTGATGGCCTTCACTGGAAAATCATTCTTGTTCCGGATTGTAAAGTCCGCCAGCATGACGCTGCCGAAGCCCCCTTTTTGCCACTCAAAAGAGACCAACTCCACGTTTTGTCGAGCGATTTCCTCGCGCGATGGTGGAGTGGGCGTGGACGACGATGCGCCAGAGCCGGACGACGTTTGGTTGCTATCTGTGCTTCCGGCCGCCAAAGCTATGAACGCGACAACGGCAACGATGCTTAGAAGATCTCGGGGCATTGCTTGCCTCTCGATGAAGGGCTAACACCCCCGTAGTAAATTGCAAGAACTGCGGCTAGTACGCACATGGCGACGTCGGACCAGTCGAAAGTACCCGGAACGATGCCCGCCAGTTGCCCGAACTCCGATCCGAGCGACAAAATCGTAGGTACGCTGATCCAGATCAGCGACTTACCCGAGAATCGCTGAGCCGCCCAGATCTGGCGCATCGCCGAAGTGAACCCGTACACCCACAGACCATCCGGTAGAGAAGACACGATGAAAGTGGGAATGTGGCGTCGCATGGGAAACATGACCGCTCGAAGATGCGTCACGAAAGTGTCAAGTCTGATGGCGCGCAACCAGGAGAAGACCAAGAGCGATTGGCTGCGCCAGATTACATAGATGGCGCCGCCGACGAGCACCGGCGCAACCACATGCGCGATCCCTCGCGTTCGGAAGCTCACTACATCGCAATCATACGCGCTCGACCGGACAACTTCTCGCGGGCGCGCGCCCGGCGAACGTGCGCTTCACAGCAACCGCTGCATATCGCGGCTCTTCACGGCATATCGGATTTCGCGTCGCCCAGTCTTGTGCCGCGGAATTCGGGGGCCTCGGTTTTTGTGCCGCGTCAGCGGCACTGGACCCGTCGGCCAGACAAGAACTCTTGCGACGTGTAGGCAGCTGCCCTCGTTCCGGTGCCGCCGAGGCTGCACGAAAAATCAACGCACTTACCCGGCGGTTTCTCGCAGGGTCGCACGCCCCCGATTCTGGTCGTCGCGATGGTGTGCCGGGTAAAAGACACGGGAACCAATTCACCCAACGACTCGCTCAAGTCGCGTGATCGCGTTCACTTCCAGTGCCGCTGACGCGGCACGAAACTCTGGGCGCCCTTTTCCGGGGTTGCTCGCGGAGCTCGCACACCCGGCTATCTTCCGTTGCCGCTCCGCGGCACGACGTGGCCTCAGTCATTCTTCGCCAAAAGTAGCCGTCGCGGGAGCCCCTTTCCACCGTCCGTCAGTGCGCCGCGGCACGGTTCTCGACAACGCGGCGCGCCAGCGCCGCAATCAACCGACAACCGACAACGCGCCGGCCCCAGGCCGGCGCAGCATCACGGCCGGCGCATCAAAGATACTGTCGAATCGACGTCAAAAACGTCTTCACATCGATCGGCTTCGAGATGTAGCCGTCGCAGCCGGCGTCCAGGAAGCGGTCGCGGTCGCCGCGCATGGCGTGGGCGGTCAGCGCCAGGATGGGGATCGTCTTCGTGCGCTCGTCCGTTTTCATTTCGCGTACGACGCTGAGGCCGTCGATGCCTGGCAGATGAATGTCCATCAGGATCAGATCGACAGGCTCGCCGCCGCGGGCGATCGAGAGCGCGTCCTCGCCGCTCGCAGCTTTGACGATCTGGTAGCCGCCCTCCTCGAGCAGATACTCGACGAGTTGCATGTTCATGTCGTTGTCCTCGACGACGAGGACTCGCGCGCCTGGTTTGCTCATCGATGCCTTAGGACGGATTCTTCGCCGGCGGAGCCGGTGTCTTCGGCTGCTGCGCGGAGGGGAAGAACTTCGGATCGAAGTCGACCTTCGCCGCTTTGCGCATCACCTCGACCTTGTCCAGCGTGCTTTGCTGCTGCACGCGCCGCGAGATGCCCTGACGTACCTGCTCGAGTGGCTGCGCCGTGCGCGCCCCGGCCTTGAAAATGTGGATGCCGTAACGCGACGGCACCGGCTCGCTGATCTGGCCCGGCTGGAGTTGCACGATGTGCGACTCGATCTCCTGCGGAAGCATGCCGGGGCTGAACGGCCCCAGGTTGCCACCATTCGCGGCGCTGCTGGCGTCGTCGGAAGTCTGCTTCGCGACCTGCGCGAAATCGGCCCCCTTCTTCAGTTGCTGCTCGATTGCCATCGCCTTCCTCATGGCATCCTGCTGGCTCAGCGGGCTGCCGCTGCGAGGAGGCACGCCGCCGCCCTGGTAGGCGATGAGGATGTGGCTCAACTCCATCGCTTCGAAGTTCTTCTGGTTCTCGCTGTAGAACTTCTGGATCGCCGCGCTCGTCGGCGCAGGTACGAGTTTCTGGGCGGTGGCCGCAGCGAGGATGCTGGTGCGATCGGCAGCGAGCTGGCCGGCAACCTTCGGATCCTTTTCCACGCCCAGCTTGCGGCCTTCCTGCTCCAGAAGCTTCAGCCGCACGAGTTGTTCGGCGAAGGCCTGCTTTCCCGGCTCCGAGGAAAACTGGTTCTTCATTTCTTCAGGGAGCTGGGAAAAAGCAGCCTGGAACTCGCTTTCCGTGATCGCCTCATCATTCACTTTCATGATGACGTGATCCTGGCCGGCCTCCGTCTTGATCTCGGGCGTGCTGCTTCGAAACGACGAGAAGGGTTTGAAATCAGGCTTCATGAGCGCGAGCCCGAAACAGATTGCGGCGACGGCGGCGATCCCTCCGATCGCGATGGCAATGTCTTTTCTCAATTTTTCTCCGTAAGTCTGCGCGGCCCGAGGGGCCGAGCGTTGTCGATGAATTGCGCGGCCCTGGGGGGCCGCGCGTTGTCGGGTGTCGGTTGATTGCGCCGGCCTGACGGCCGGCGCGTTGTCCGTAGTCGCTGGTTTGGTGTTCCGATTTGAGCGGCTCGTGCCGCGAGGTTTTGAAAGTCTACAACGGGGAAGCCGCGCCGCAGCAACTACGACGGGTCGGGTGGAGTGACAACGCGCGAAGCGCAACCAACCGACAACCGACAACGCGGCAGCCGCCAGGCTGCCGCAATCATTGACGCCAACTACCCCAACAAGTATTCTCCGCGCTTGTGAAAACTTTCACGGATTCTCATCCGGATCGGCTTCACGAACAGCCAGCCCCACGGCCCTGATCCTGCATTCCCTTCGGAGCCCCCGAGACCAACGTATGGCGAAAATCACTATCGACGGCGTCGAAGTCGACGTGCAGGAAGGCATCAACTGCATCGAAGCGGCGAAGGCTGCGGACATCCACGTTCCGCACTTCTGCTACCACCCGTCTCTGAGCGTCGTCGGCCAGTGCCGCATGTGTCTCGTCGAGATCGAAGGCATGCCGAAACTGCAGGCAGGCTGCTCGACCACGGTCAAAGAGGGGATGAAGATTCACGTCTGGAACGAGAAGGTCGACGACGCCCGGAAAGGGCAGATGGAGTTTCTACTCATCAACCATCCGCTCGACTGCCCGATCTGCGACAAAGCGGGCGAATGCCCGCTGCAGGACTACGCCTTCAACTACGGCAGCGTCGCTTCACGATACGGCGAATTCAAGCGCACCTATCCCGGCATGGACCGCACGCCGATCGGCCCGCACGTCGTGCAGAACATGAACCGATGCATCCACTGCACGCGCTGCATCCGCTTCACCTCCGAGATCACCGAGACCGGCGAGCTCGGATTCTTCAAGCGCGGCGCATCGACCGAAGTCGGAGTCTTCCCCGGAACGCCGCTCGACAACTGGATGTCGGCGTGCGTCACCGACGTCTGCCCCACCGGCGCGCTCACCACGCGCGAGTTCCGTTTCGAATCGCGCGTCTGGAACCTCGAGTCGGCCGAGTCGGTGTGCAACGGCTGCGACGTCGGATGCAACATCTTCATCGGCTTCCGGCAGGGACAGGTTTTCCGTTACCGGCCGCGTGTGAACCCCGAGGTGAATGACCATTGGTTGTGTGACTACGGGCGCTTTTCGTACGAGCGTTACGACACCGACCGCGTCGTCGTCCCCAAGGTCCGCAACGATGACGACTACCTGGGCATCTCCACCTGGAGCGAGGCGCTCGACGCCATCGGCAACGCCGTTCGTGGCGCAAAGAAAACCGCCGCGATCTTCTCCGCCAACATGACGAACGAGGAGGCCTGGCTCGCCAACGCCCTCTTCGTCGAGCGGATGGGCGCCTCGGCAGGAGTGATGGTCGATCCGATCGCACCGATCAAAATGAAGTCGCGCACAGAGTGGATCGTCGGAACGCAGGCGGCGCCGAATTACCGGGGCGTGACTGCCGCAATGAACCGCCAGTCATCGTCGCTGGACAGCGATTTCCTGAACGGTCTCATGAACAACGGCGCTGACGGCGTCGACGTCCTCTTCGTCACCGACGCCGAATTCAGTGAACGGGCGAAAGATCCTGCCGTCGTCGCCAATTTGCGCAAAGCAAAGTTCCTTGTCGTCATGTCGTGGGATGCGAACCATCCGCTCAACGATGCGGCCGACGTCCTCATCCCCTCGACGATCCATGCCGAGAAGGAAGGGACGTTCACGAATCTTCAGGGACGCGTGCAGCGCATCCATCAGGCCTATCCACCGAAAGGGCAGGCCGTGGCGGACCTCGAGGTCTACCGCCGCATCGGAGCGATGCTCTATCCCGAAGCGGACGAGGTTCGCACCTTCGATCACATTCCGCAGCTACCGGCAGCCGAGCCGGCGGCGGTGCAGGCGTAGGACGACATGCACGGGATCGACTGGGTTGACGTTGGCCTCTCGGTACTGAAGATTGCGATCGTTCTCGGCGTCATGCTCAACGTCACGCCGATCATGGTCTGGGTGGAGCGCCGCGGCAGCGCACTCATTCAGGACCGCCCCGGCCCGAACCGCGTCGGCCCCTTCGGCCTGTTCCAATCGTTCGCCGATGCCCTCAAGTTCGTGCTCAAAGAGGACATGCTGCCGGAGAAGGCAAACAAGATCCTCTACACGATCGCGCCGATGTTTGGCCTGATCCCGGCGCTGACGACGATCGCAGTCGTGCCGTGGGGCCGGCCCTTCGTGCTGCCCGGCGGGCGCCTGTTCGAGCCGATCATCGCCAACGTCAACGTCGGCATCCTCTTGATCTTCGCGCTCGCATCGATGGGCGTGTACGGCATCGTCATGGCCGGCTGGGCCTCGGCCAACAAATACTCTCTCTTCGGCGGCATCCGCGCCTCGGCGCAGATGATCTCGTATGAGCTGGCGCTGACGCTGGCCGCCGTAAGCGCGCTGATGGTCGCCGGATCGCTCTCGCTGACGGATGTCGTCTGGCGGCAGACCGGCTCGTTCGTCATCTTCAACGTCGTCAAGCTTCCGGCCTGGAACATCTTCTCGCCGGCGATGTGGATGGCGTTCGTCGTCTTCTTCGTCTCGGGATTCGCGGAGACGAACCGCCTTCCGTTCGACTTCGCCGAAGCGGAGGCGGAGCTCGTTGCCGGGTATCACACCGAATATTCGTCGATGAAGTTCGCGCTCTTCTTCATGTCGGAGTACATGGCCATGGCCACGATGTCGGCGCTGGTCGTGACCCTCTTCTTCGGCGGATGGGATATCCCCTGGTACAACGAGCCGGCCACGGCACTCGGCTTCGCCCTCTCGGCGCTGTCGTTCGTGGCAAAGGTCAGCGTCGTCCTCTTCATCTTCGTCTGGGTGCGCTGGACGATTCCCCGACTCAAGTACGACCTCCTGATGAAACTCGGATGGAAGGTGTTTCTGCCGATGGCGGTGATCAACATCGTGATCGTTGCTTTTTTCATCGCCAGAGGATGGCTATGAGCGCGTTGGAGCGGTCGCGTGGTCGCGCAGTCTCGCGGTCTCGCGGCGTAACCTCGCATGTCCACGACTTCGAGAAACCCACCGCGAGACCCCACCGCAACGTAACCACGAGACCGCAATGATCGAGTTCTCCATCTTTTTCTTCTTCGCCGCCATCGCCGTGATCTTCGCGGCGACAGTCGTGCTGCACCGGAATCCGGTGGTCGGCGCGCTGTCGCTCGTGGCGTCGTTCTTCGCACTGGCCGTGATGTACGTCCTGCTCGAGGCGCCCTTCCTGGCAGTGTTGCAGGTCATCGTCTACGCCGGCGCGATCATGGTCCTCTTCCTTTTCGTGATCATGCTGCTCAACCTCCAGCATCAGGCCGAGCCGCGCACCCGCCCCGTCCAGCAGTTCCTCGGGTACACCACCAGCGCCGCCTTCGGACTCGCCCTCGTTTACTACCTCGCCAAATTCGGCGTGACGCAGCTTCCCGACGGCCCGTTCGTTTCGGACGCGCGGACGATCGGCATCCGGATGTTCGAGGCCTACATCTTCCCGTTCGAGATGGTCTCGATCCTTCTGCTGGCTGCGATCGTCGGCGCGCTCCTGCTCAGCGGCCGAACGGGCGCGAGCGGCGAGACGACAAAGAGTGAGTCACCGGCACCGCCACAAATCGAGGTAGCACCATGATCCCGACGCACTGGTTTCTCATCCTCAGCGCCATCCTCTTCACCATCGGCGTCTGCGGCGTGCTGACACGCAAGAACGGCATCACCATCTTCATGTGCATCGAGCTCATGGTGAACGCGGTGAACCTGACGTTCGTCGCCTACGCCCGCCAGTTTCACCAGATCCACGGCCTCCTCTTCGTTTTCTTCGTCATGGCCATCGCCGCCGCCGAAGCCGCCGTCGGCCTGGCCATTTTCATCTCGCTGTTCCATCACCGCCATACGATCGATGTGGATGAGGCAAATTTGATGAGGTGGTAGGAAGCTCTTAGCTGTTAGCTCTGAGCTCTTAGGAAAACCAAAACCGACCGGTCACACGGGATCTCCTCCTAAGAGCTAACAGCTAAGAGCTAAGAGCTGGAGAACAACCCGGCACAGCAGTCGCAAGTATCCAGACTCAAGCAAAGGAGTCTGGACCATGGATAAAACAGAGAAGCTCATCAACTGGGAAGAGAACGAGCGGAAAGACAAAAACCGGGACGGAATCGATGACCGCATTGAGCCGCCGGGAGTAGACATCGCCGCCGGATCGCAGCAGCTCGCTGACCGGCTTCGCGAGAACAACGGCGTCGATCCTTCGCTCTCGGGCGGTGACATCGACGCGCAGTGGGACATGGCCGAATCGCAGGGCGACGAGGCTTCGACAGGCAGTAACCCGACCCCGGGACAGAACAACACGGAGGAAACCGGCGCGGCGATGGGCATCACCTACGCCGACGACGAGACGCTGAAATTCGGAGAGAAAGAGCGGGAGCGCGACAAGCACCGCTGGGAGCTCGATCCCGCGTCCTCCGAGGATTACAAGGAAAGACTGAAAGACCAGGGCTGACGCGGGGGCGCTCCTCGCATCGGCCAGATGCGAGGAGAAATGTGACAGTGGATCAGAGACTAAAGATTAGAGATCAGGATAACGACCATCCTGATCTCTGATCTCTAGTCTCTAACCACTGCCTCACCGTACATGCTCAACACACTCTGGCTCATCCCCATCCTGCCGTTCGCCGGCTTTCTGCTGAACGGCTTGTTCGGCAAGCGCCTCGGCAAGGGGTTCGTCACCGCCGTCGCGCTGCTGATGTCGTTCGGTGCTGCCGTCGCCGGGACGATTGCCGTCGTGCAGTACCACGCTGCGTATCCGACCGGCGCGCGGCACGTCAATCTCGTCTACAACTGGATCGCCTCGGGATCGATCAGCGCCGACCTCGCCTTCCAACTCGATCCGCTCAGCGTCGTCATGCTGATGGTCGTCACCTGGGTCGGCTTCCTCATCCACCTCTACTCCGTCGGCTACATGGCGCACGAGGATGGCTACTGGCGCTACTTCGCGTACCTCAATTTCTTCCTTTCCGAGATGCTCGTGTTGATTCTTGGTTCGAGCTACCTTCTGATGTTCGTCGGATGGGAAGGCGTCGGTCTCTGCTCGTATCTCCTGATCGGCTTCTACTACCAGACCGACTACGCGCCCGCCGCCGGCAAGAAAGCATTCATCGTCAACCGTATCGGCGACTTCGGCTTCCTCATCGCCATGTTCCTGATGTTCGCGTATTTCGGCAGCGTCGATTTCGCGAAAGTCTCGTCGATTGCGGCGGGAGGCGGCGTCGAGCAGTGGCTGCTGACCGCCATCTGCCTTCTCCTCTTCCTCGGCGCCTGCGGCAAGAGCGCGCAGATTCCGCTCTACGTCTGGCTGCCCGACGCCATGGCCGGCCCGACTCCGGTCTCCGCGCTCATCCACGCCGCGACGATGGTCACCGCCGGCGTCTACATGGTCGTCCGCTCGAACGCGCTCTACCGTCTTGCACCAGGAGCGATGATGGTCGTCGCGCTCGTCGGCGCGCTCACCGCGCTCTTCGCCGCAACCATCGGAATTAGACAGTGGGACATCAAAAAAGTCCTCGCCTACTCCACGGTCTCGCAGCTCGGTTTCATGTTCATCGGAGTTGGCGTCGGCGCGTTCACCGCCGGCATCTTCCACCTCGTCACGCATGCCTTCTTCAAAGCCTGCCTCTTCCTAGGGTCCGGCTCTGTGATTCACGCCATGAGCGGCGAGCAGGACATGCGCAAGATGGGCGGCCTGAAATCGAAGATCCCCATCACCTACTGGACCTTCGCCATTGCTACCTATGCGATCGCCGGCTTCCCGCCGTTCGCCGGCTTCTTCTCCAAAGACGAGATTCTCGCGTCGGCGCTGAACAACCCGTACTTTCCCAAGCCGTTTAGTTGGCTGATCTGGAGCCTCGGCACCATCGCAGCATTCTGCACCGCCTACTACATGTACCGGCTCGTCTATCTGACGTTCTTCGGCAAGTTCCGTGGCACGCATGATCAAGAACACCACCTGCACGAATCGCCGCCGTCGATGACGATTCCGCTGATCATCCTGGCCGCCCTTTCCGCTGTTGGCGGCGCGCTCCTCGGCTGGCCGCACCACCACTTCCTGGCGCATTGGCTGGCCCCGATCTTCCCGGAAATGCACGGCGTCCCCGAAGCGCAGTACGAGATCTCGCCGAACGCCGAGTACGCGCTGATGCTCGTCTCGAGCGCGATCGCCGTCATCGGCTGGTGGATCGCGCGGACACGCTTCCGCACGCGCGGACTCGAGGCAGACGACCAGTTCGCGGAAAACATGCCGGCCGTCGCTCGCGGCATGGAGAACAAGTGGTACGTCGACGAGGCCTACGGCGCCACGATCGTTCGTCCGCTCGAAAGATTCTCGCGTTTCCTCTGGCGCGGCATCGACGCGCTGATCGACGGTACCCTCGCTCTGGTCGGCTACATCGTCGCCGCCATCGGCGATCTTCTCCGCTTCTTCCAGACCGGCAACGTCCGCAACTACGCGCTGATGTTCTTTCTCGGCGTGATCGTTTTTATATGGGTGCTGGCATGATGCGGTCGCGAGTTGCGGTCGCGGAGTCTCGCGGTTGCGCGGTCTCGCAGCAGAACATTCCACGCGCTATCGTCAACACCGAACACCCCGAGACCGCACAACCACGAGACCGCGAGACCGCGCAGAGACCGCAATGACAAACATCCTCTCCATCACCCTCTGGCTTCCCATCGCCGCGGCGGTGATTCTGCTCTTCTTTCCGAAGACCGCGGCCACGGCCATCAAAGGCTTCGGCCTGCTCGCGTCGCTGGCCACGTTCGTCGCCTCGCTCGGCATCCTCTGCGAATTCCAGGAAGGGGTGGCTGGACTGCAACTCACCGAGTCGCTCGCGTGGATTCCGCAGTGGGGCATCCGTTACGCCCTTGGCGTCGACGGCATCTCGCTCTGGCTCATCCTGCTGACGACGCTCCTCACGCCGGTCGTCTTCCTCTCGTCGTGGAACACCATCCACAAGCATCCCAAGGAGTACGTCATCGCCTTCCTGATCATGGAAGCGGCGATGATCGGCGTCTTCGTCGCCAGCGACCTTCTCCTTTTCTACGTCTTCTTCGAGCTCACGCTCCTGCCGATGTACCTCGTCATTGGCGTCTGGGGCGGCGCGAACCGGATCTACGCGGCCATCAAGTTCTTTCTCTTCACCATCGCCGGCTCGCTGCTGATGCTTCTCGGCATCATCTACCTCGCTTTCGCCCACTTCCACGACACCGGCGTGCTGACGTTCACCATCACCGAGTTGTACGGCACGATGCTGACGCCGCACGCGCAGGTGTTGCTCTTCTTCGCCTTCGCGCTCGCCTTCGCCATCAAGGTCCCGCTCTTCCCGCTGCACACCTGGCTGCCCGACGCACACGTCGAAGCGCCGACCGGCGGCTCGATCCTCCTGGCCGGCGTCATGCTGAAGATGGGGACCTACGGCTTCCTCCGCTTCGTCCTCCCCTTCTTCCCCGATGCCACCGCCAAATACGCCGGCCTCCTGATCGCGCTGGCCGTGATCGGCATCGTCTACGGCGCGCTCGTAGCCTGGGTGCAGCCGGACATGAAGAAGCTCGTCGCCTATTCATCCGTCTCGCATCTCGGCTTCTGCGTTCTCGGCATCTTCGCGCTCAACCAAACCTCGATCGAAGGCTCGATCCTCCAGATGGTCAACCACGGACTCTCCACCGGCGCGCTCTTCCTCTGCGTCGGCGTGATCTACGAGCGGCGGCACACGCGTCTTCTCGCTGACTACGGCGGCCTGGCCAAAACGATGCCTGTCTTCGCCACCTTCTTCATCATCGCCATGCTGTCGTCCGTCGGCCTGCCCGGACTGAACGGCTTCATCGGCGAGTTCCTCATCCTGGCCGGCTCGTTCCAGACCTGGCCGCGATGGACCATCGTCGCCGCGACAGGCGTCATTCTCGCGGCGATTTACCTCCTCTGGCTCATCCAGCGCGTCTTCTTCGGACCAATCACGAACGATGAGAACAAAACCGTATCCGAGATCGCCTGGAACGAGATCACCGCCCTCGTTCCGCTCGTCGTGCTCATGGTCTGGATCGGCGTCCGCCCCAACATCTTCCTTCGCAAGATGACGCCGAGCGTGCAGCAACTCCTGCAGATCGTGCACAAGACCGACACCAGTAAAGCGCTGGTCGCGCAAACCCGGCTCCCGAATCCCACGCCCCTCGCTCCCGCTGTTGGAGGTGTCCGTTGAACCTGACTCCGCTGCTCGAAAACGGCTGGATGAACGCCATCCTGCCCGAGCTGATCCTCTCGATCGGCGGCATGGTGCTGATCCTGTTCGATGCCTTTGCGCCCAAGCTGCGCGGCGCCACCGCATCGCTGGCCGTCATCGTTTTCGTCGCCGCAGGCTGGGGCGAGCGTATGGTCATCGGCGGCAACTGGTTCGGCGGCACGTACCAGGTCAGCGGCATCACCATCCTCTTCGACTACACCTTCCTCCTCGCCGCGATCCTGGCTTCGCTCTTCGCTCGCGCCTACCTGGCGCGCGAGGGATTCGAGCGCGGCGAGTTCTACGCGATGCTGATGTGGGGCACCGTCGGCATGATGATGATGGCCAAAGGTCTCGACCTCCTCATCGTCATCCTCGGGCTCGAGCTGCTCTCGATCTGCATCTTCATCCTGGTCGGCTTCCATCGCCGCATCGCCGTCTCGAACGAGGCCAGCCTCAAGTATTTTCTGATGGGCGCCTTCGCGACGGGATTCATCCTCTACGGCACCGCTCTTTTCTACGGCGCCACCGGCTCGACCAACTTCGCGGCCTTCTCCAAGTACTTCGCCACCGCCGACGCCTCCAATCCTCTGCTCACAATCGCCTTCGTCCTGATGATGTCCGGCCTCGGATTCAAGCTCGCCGTCGCGCCCTTCCACGGCTGGGCGCCCGACGTCTACCAGGGCGCGCCGTCACCCGTCGCAGGATGGCTCTCCGTCGCCCCGAAAGCGGCCACGCTCATCGCGCTGATTCGCATCTTCTCGTCGATGACGCCGGTGATCCAGCAGGCCTCCTGGATGAAGATGGTCGCCGCGCTCTCGATCCTCTCGATGATCATCGGCAACGCAGTCGCCATCGCCCAGCGCGACCTGAAGCGCATGCTGGCCTATTCCGGCATCGCCCACGTCGGCTACATGCTCATCGCACTGCTCTCACTGCGCGACGAATCCGTGGCCGCGATCAGCATCTACGTCATCACCTACGCGCTGATGAACATCGGCGCGTTCGGCGTAGTCTCGATGCTGGCCAAAAACCAGAACGATCCGCAAACGCTCGACGACATCGCCGGCCTCGGCTTCCGCCGTCCGTTCTACGGTCTGGCTCTCACGATCTGCATGTTCTCGCTCTCCGGCCTCCCGCCGACCGCCGGCTTCATCGCCAAGTTCTACATCTTCAAAACCGCCGTCGACTCAGGCCACATGACCGTCGCCATCATCGGCATCCTGACCAGCATCGTCTCGGTCTACTACTACCTGCGCGTCGTCTACTTCCTCTACATGAAGGAAGGAGAAGCGGCGCAGACCGAAGGACACGGACACGATGCCGTGCATCCCTCAGCGTCCGCATTCCGCGCGCCGCTTCTCGACGCCGACATCTTCGGCACCGGCGCGCTGGTGATCTCGCTCGCCGGCATCTTCGCCATCGGCCTCTTCCCCACTCCCCTTTTTAACGCGGCAGGCGCGGCAGCACGTGCGCTTCTGCCGTAGCCCCGACTTATGCCGAACGACCGGCCGAACAACGACCGCGAAGCGATCTCCGAGATGACGACCGGCAGGTTGTCGGTCTACCTCCGCTGCCTGACGTATCTGCAGTCGTCCGGACGGAACACGGTCTCGTCCGCGGAGCTGGCCGAACAGTTCCATCTCAACTCCGCGCAGATCCGCAAAGATCTGGCCTGCTTCGGCGAGTTCGGCACGCGCGGCGTCGGCTACAACGTGTCGCGGCTAAAGGACCACCTCGTCCACGAGCTCGGCATCGACCGCACCCGCCGCGTCCTCATCGCCGGCGCCGGCAACCTCGGCATGGCCCTGGCCGACTACGGCGGCTTCAACGACCATGGATTCGAGATCGCCGCCATCATCGACAACGACGAAACCAAGATCGGACGGAAGTCCCGTAGCGGTGTCGAAGTGCTGGCCTGGGATGAGCTCCATTCCATCGTCCGCCAGCACCGCGTCGACATCGGCATCGTCGCCGTCACCGCCGAGGCCGCGCAAAGCGTGTACGACGCCTTCGCTGACGCCGGCCTCAACGCCGTGCTGAACTTCGCCCCGACCCAGCTTCGCGCGCGCCCGGGTGTGAAGCTGAGATCCGTCGACCTCCGCATCAACCTCGAGTCGCTCTCGTACTATCTGAAAAACGTGGAGGACGAGGGGGCGTGAGTTGCCAGAAATTGGGGAAGTCGCAGATGAAGTCACAAACCCTTCAACCACAGAGACACTGAGGTCACAGAGTTTCTGTTTTCTCTGTGACCTCTGCGTCTCTGTGGTTGAAAGGTTCTTGTCTCGAGAGTCCCAGAGCAAGCTCGCTCTAGAACACCTCACCGATCCAGAACTGCGTGCGGAACTTCCCATTCGTCGTACGGAGATCCGTGCGTTTGGCGAAGTCCCAGTGCAGTTCCAGGCCCAGCATATTGAATGAGATTCCGTAGCCGACCGACGCGACGCCGTCGACCAGGCGGCGGTTCTGCCAGAACTTGTACTGCTGGCCCGGGAACGCCGCTCCTCCGATGTCGAAGAACAGATTCCCGCGGATGCCGGTGAACGAGATGATCGGAGTGACCAGCACATCGATCAACGGGAAGCGAAGCTCCACGTTCGCGTACCCGGCTTTGGTACCGACGATCGAGCGGAAGTCGTAGCCGCGCACCGTGTTCAGTCCGCCGAAGTAATAGAAATTGGGGAACGATCCCCGTGAGTAGGCCGCGAACACGCGCGTGGCGAGCAACGCCCGTGAGCTGATCGGCAGGTAATGGCGCGTGTCGAGCGTGTAGTCATTCGTCAGCAGGCCGCCGGTGCCGTTCCCGCGGTGAATGTTCGGGGCGATCAGCGTGCTGATCTCGTAACGATGACCTGCGATCGGGCCGAATTCCTTGAACGACGTTGTGTCACCCGTGAAGCTGGCCGTGGCCAACGGAAAGTTGTCCTTGCGATTGATGAAAAAGAGGTTGCCGGCGTCGTCGAGGAACGGGTAGTTGACGTCGCGCATCTCGTAGCCGGCGCCGGTATCGAACCGGTGATAGCGATCGAAAGGATGGCTGAGGATGGCGATCGCTCCCGTCTCGCGATAGAGCTGGCGCCGGTCCAGCGAAAAGTCGCTGGAGGTCGAAAGCGTACTGAAAAACGTGCGGCTGTCGAAGACGCGGACTCCCCAGTTGGTGCGGCGGCGCAGATCCAGATACAGAAAATCGAAGTTCGAGAACGACGACACGGAATCGAGCGAAGCGATAAAGCGGCGGTCGCCGAGCATGTCGCTCATGAAGATGACGGAACGCGACAGGATCAAGTTGTCCGATGTAACACCGGCGTTGACCTCGACGTCGTCGATGAAGAGCTTGAATCCGCTGACGTCCTCGATCTTGTCGGGATCGATCGTCACTTCGACCGGCGGCTGAAACAGCGTGCGGGCGGAAGCCAGCATCGGCGCTGACGGCAAGGTCGTCTTCTCGGCCGCGTGGAGCGGCTTGTCGGTGGTCGTCGAGTAAAGGCGCCAGTGGCGCTTGTAGTACGACGCAAAGACCATCCGTTCGCGGTTGTTCGTACCGGTGAAAACGACGGGGGTGAAGCATCCGCCGACGACGTCGGTGTATTGCAGCAGATCGCCATTGTTGAGATCGAGCGAGTAGATGTTGTAGGCCGCGTATTTGGTCAGATCGGCTGGTGGCGTGGCACTGTCGGGCTTCGCCTTCATCTCGGCGCTCTGAAGGATCTTGACAGCCTCCTCGATATTGCGGCCGGTCTGTTTATCCGAGGCGAAAAAAATCCGTTTGCCGTCAGGCGAGAACCAGGAATCGATATCGTTCCAGTCGCCTGTTGTGAGCTGGTAGCGCTCCGACGGTTTGGCCAGATTCAATTTGAACAGCTTGGCAAATCCGTTGACGACGGACGAATAGACCAGCCACTTACCATCCGGCGAAAAGGATGGCGCGCCGTCGAAGAACTTATCGTTTGTAAGATTTCTGATCTCGCCACTTGCGACGTCGTAGATGTAGATGTCGGGGACATTCCCTTTGAACGCTGAAAAGGCGATCGTCCTGCCGTCTGGCGAATAAACCGGCGAGAGCTGCTGCTCGAACTCCATCTTCACCGAGCGCTCGATCGCGCCATTCAGTGCGTTGATGAGCAGCAGGTTCCGGCCGCGCTCCTTTTTCGCAAACAGGGCGATCTGATCGCCGCTCGGCGCGAAAGCGAGGTCCCGGCCCATGACCGGTCCCACTGTGAGCATCTGCGCGATCGCATATTCGTAGTGGCTCGTATAGCCGCTCGTCAGATTCCGCAGCAGGCGCCGCTCGGGAATGTTGTAAAGGATGACGTCGACATCTTCTTTATACGTCGCAAAGGACGCCAGCAAATCGCCGGAAGGAGACGGAACGGGCGACATGTCCTCGCTGCCGACGTTCTCGGAAATCTTGAAGGAATCGCCGTATTCCTGTGGCTCGCCTTTGGCCACGAGTGCCGGGAGATATTGCTTGCGTAGCCACGTCCGGAACTGCGAGTCGAATTCGTCCGGCTTGACGTCGAAGGCGCGTTTGAGAGCCTTGTCGACCGAGTTCCCCAGGGTATTGCGATACTCGTAAATGAAGTCGCGGAGCCCTTCCCAGCCGTATTTCTGCTGAATGAATGCGAACACCGCGTGGCCAAAACGATAGGCAAAGTAGCCACCGCCCTGCGCGTGGGTAATCGGCGGCACTGCGTCGTTGACGACGGCATCGCGCAGGACCATCCGGTCTTTGCTGTCCTCGTCGTTCCCCATGAACGAGGCAAGGCCTTCCATCATCCACGTGGGCGGATTCGACGTCACTTCCTTTCCGAGCTTGCCCTGAAAAAGGATCTCGTACTCGAAGACGTGTGTCAGCTCGTGCTGAACGAGTTGGAGCAACTTCTCGTCGGTGGTATCGATCGGGATGACCATCCGATTTCGCGTTGGCTCGGCGAACGCCCCCACACCCTCGGGGATGAAATTCAAATCGACATTCGTCTGCTCGAACGCCGAGTGCGTGGCGTAGTAAATGATCGGGATCTTCTTGGAGACCTGGAAGTTGAACTTGCGAGAGAGATCGTCATAGGCGCTCTCCGCCATATTGACGACCTTCTCCAGCGCCGGTTTTTCTTCGTCGTAGAAATAGACGTCGAAATGCGTGGCGTGGTAGACGTTCCAATGGAACTTGTCGTAGACGATCTTGTTCTGGCCGAACGGGAAAGCGCTCGGTGCGAACAGCATGGAGACGACGAAGAGCAGAGCGATCGGTCGCTTCAAATGAGCCTCCATAAACGCGGATTTCGTGGGCCGGGAGTCGGGTGCCGGAACCAATGATCACGCTCCGCCACGCGGTTCTCGATCTGCGACTCGCGCACTACTCTGTAAATACATAGCGTGTGGCCGAGGTCTCCTGGGGAACGAAAATACCGACGAGTTGCGTCTCCATGGAGCGGAGATTCTCGAATAAACCGAGGACTTCGTCGTAGTTGCGTTGGTCGAATTCTTTGAAATCGCGGAAATTGTCTTCCAGCACTTTCTCGCCCGTATCCGCATTGAACACGGCGATGTCGATATCGAAGACAAATCCTGTCGTCTCGATCAGAACCTGGCGATAGTACGTCCTGCCGTCGGCGGGCGAAACGTACTCCTCGGTCTTGTATCCCGACTTATCGTTCACGTCGAAGTCGATGACGCCGGAGACGATGAAGTCGGCGCCGGTCTGGGAGCCGAGGCTGCGCCAGTAATCACGATTCGCTTCCAGCGCTTTCATCGTGGTGCCGGGCAGGCGCGTCTGCGGAACGTCAACCAATCGCAGCTTCGTACTCTTGGTGAGCTGCTTTTTCAGATAGCGTTGAAACTCGGCCTGAACGTCAACTTTCGAAGCGCGATCGTTTTTCTTTTCGCGGTTGGCAATCAC
>JAXDGW010000123.1:0-10817 GCA_034664845.1 Thermoanaerobaculia bacterium
CCCCCCCCCCACCCCCCCCCCCGCCCAACCCCCCGCGTTTCCGCCGATTCGAAATGACAGTCGGTCACTTCACGCCCTGATTCACATCGCGCACTGCTGCGATGAGCTTGCCGGCTTCGGCCTGGTCGATCTTTTCATCGCCATCCAGTTCGGTTGCGAGGCGCAGGAGTTTCTGTGTTCTGTCGAGTTTGAGCTTGCCATCGCGCGCCGCGGTTCGCATCGTTTTCATCTCGGCGGCGAACGACGTTTTCTGCGCCGCGGTCACGTCTTTCGTGAAGTGCTGGACGAGATCGTCCTGAATCTTGCCGAAGAGCATGTCGAGGATTACGCCTGATTTTGGAGCGAGTGTTCCGGCAGCAAACAGTCCGATCACGAAGACGAGCGACAGCCATCCGCAGCCGATCGGCACCCATCGTGGGAGCAGTGGCCGGAGACGTGATTCCGTATTCGAGTAGTACTCGGCCGGGCGTTGAAATGGGAGCGGATTGGGGTCTGCGGCCGGCGGCGGTTCGGGAGTTTGTAATTCGTTCGGAGTGATGTCGTCCAAATGAGCCTCAGGGTCTGTTAAGCGCCGCCGGAAAATGTATCATGCGGCCAGATGTCTCCGTTGCCTGCAACACCTTGCGTCGTCATCCTCGATGACAATCCACTCGTACTGAAGCTCGGCCGCGCTCTGCTGGAGCGGGAGGGCTGCACCGTTCTCACCGCCGTGAGCTGGATCGAGTTCAATCATGTTCTGGCCAGCAATTCGCCGGACATCATCTTCCTCGACGTCAACCTCCCCAGCATCAAGGGAAACCGTCTCAGCGAAGTCCTCAAATCGCAGTCGAGCAAGAAGGACATTCCCATCGTCCTGATCTCCGACCTGCCCGAGAAATCGCTGGAGGACATGTTCCCCAGCTCCGGCGCCGACGCCTGGATGCGCAAGCCGCTGACGCGCGACAAGATGATGGACATGATCCAGCGCTACGCGCGATGACGGACGGAACCCGCATCCTCCGCACGGCCGGTATCCCGCTCGTGATCGCGATCGCGATGCTCTACATCGTGCCGAAGGAGTGCGCGAAGGTTGTGCAGGTCTCCAAACAGCGGCAGGAGCGAGCGCGAGCGGCAAGCGGACTGCACATCGAGTCGTCGGCGAAGCCGGTCACCTACCCTGCCGGTCTCGATCCCGAACGGGTTCGCTATCTGATCGAAGTCGACTCCCTATTCTCCGCTCCGGCCCTCGGGCGGCTTCACAAGACCCCGCCCGCGGTGACCTTGCCCAGCGAACAAACCCTGCTGGCCGCGCTACTGAAGCTTGGCTACGCGGAGACCGCTCCCGACAACTCCATCACCATCACACGCGACGGATTGCTCCATCTCGACGGCCTCGTCGACGACGGCACTACCTGGACGATCCCGCTTGCGAAACGCGAGTTTCGCTCGATCACGACGGTCGATCCCGACGGCGGAAATGCCTTGGCGCGCTTCGTCTGGCAGTGGCAGCCGACGATGGCCGGCGCGGAACTGGTGAAGTCGCCAAGACGCCACGACGCGAAGGCAGAGCTGACGAGTGCCTCGGGACGATGGACGCTCGTGCGGATGGTGGATCTCGATAGCGAGTTGGAGTGACGCGCGTTGCACGAAAAAGCGCTCACCACAGAGGCACTGAGTACACGGAGAAAGTCCTGACGCTGTGCCTCTGCGATTCAGGGTTTCCTTAGCCGCTTACGCGACTCTGGACTTGGAAGGAAAGACCGCGAAAGGCAGCGTGCGCTTGCGGGTGAGCGTGTTTCTGTTGGCCTTGATCTTTTCAAGCTCCAGGAGAGTCTGGGCGGTCAAATAGCGTTCCCCGCAGTTCGGGGATTGGACGTATGGGATTCCCTCGACGACGATCATTTCCGAGCTCTTGCCGAACGTGCGCGTGGCAGTACGTTCGTGAGCGCCGTCCTTGCCGCAGACGTCACAGGTGACTGTGTTGCGTACCGCGCCAGGCCGAGACGAAGACGATCTTCCCGGTGCCGCCGAGCTTGACGACGACGCACGACTCCTCGCCGTCGATGCACTGTCCCTGGATGACGTACTTGCGCTCTTGAGAGTCTTCTTCGCGCTGGACAGAGACGATTGTGCCGGTGAGGACGATGTTCGTGGCGTTGAGGAGACCGAGGCCGTCCTCTTCGAGCTCTTCGGTCGCGTGCCAGGTGATGACATAGCGGTTTTGTCGCGGATGCGGCTTCTCAGGGCTTAAATAGTGGTAGTGAAGCCACCGCAATGAAATACTAGCACGGGAGGTCTTCCTCACTCGTCTGGCGCGCTCAGGCTCAGCTGGAGCCAAGCGCGCACAGTATTGCTGTCGGATTCAGCGAGTGTGCCGGTCCTCCCTGGATCTAAGGCTTTCCGACGGTTGGCGGGTAAATTCCTACGAGTTCTTCAGCAAGATGATCCAAGTCAGGAAACAAATCGCCCTTACGAAAGCCTGCGACATCGATTTCAAACGCTATCTTGCGGACAGATTCAGCAGGAATCACGATACGTGCAAGATACTTTGCGCTTTCTTTCCTCTCATTCAGGGGTTGGCGGTTGGAATGGACCGTAAAGCACCCCTGCTGCACAAACATCCGCAGATCGCGCTCAGCTGCCATTACCGCCATAACTTTATTGGTTTCGGGATCGCCGTCTGTAAAGGCCGGAGTCAACATTTCTTCACACATGTGGGCATCGATTGGTGGGGTGATGTCTTCAAACTCCTCTGAAGTGTTGAGTAAGTGAGGAGCTAGCATCCAAATGCAGGCATCTTGAACGTCCAGCGCCTTGTCGTAGACATACTTCCCAACCGCAAAGTAAACAGCGATCAAAGGGGAGCGTGTCCAGTCGAGTAATCTCGTTGGCAAACCATAGTGCTGCATCAAACTGAGCCAATGGGCTGAGTCGTCGTAATCAGGAACGACTTGCATGCGAGTGGCCGCACGCGACCGAAAGCGGTTAGTGAAGTTCCGCTCGGCCCCCGCGTCATAGTCCCGCCAAAGCGAGGGTGAGACGCTCCAATGGGTTGAGCGATGGCCGCGAAACCAGAGAATTCGACGATCTCGATCGATTCGACGCGCGATAGAATCAACAAGTTCACCAATTGACCGAACTTCATCTCGCTTGCTCATTGTGTGGCTCCGTCCGGTGCCGCGGAATCAGCCACCCGACTGTGACACTTGGGATGCTAGCCATTCAAAGTCATCCCAGTAGCGTTCGCCTCTCGTGCCGCGAATCTCTGTGACGAAGGGCGCGGCTATCTCGAAGCATCGACGAATGCTATAGCCCCAGTTGTCTACTAGGATTGCCTTTGCGTCCGGGATGGCACCATCGCGAATGAGGATTCCAGCAACATCGTAGGCCGAAATCGCGCGTTCGACCGCGAGTCGCTGCTCACGCGTCCATTCCTTGAAATCCGTTTCGCCGAGGCCCAGTAGAACGCCTCTGGACTCCGACACGGCTGGACGTTGGAGATATTCGATCAGTGTGAGGAGGCCTTGAGTGCGGCTAGATTGCTGCATCGCAGCGAGCTGGCTCCGCATCGCCACGAGTTGTCGCCAATACACTAAGAACGTGGCAACAATTGTGAGGTTGGCCGCCACTTGGATTGCGAGAAGAAGTGTCTGCATCGCTCCCTCCTCACGGTGCGCAACTCTACCCTACCCCCGGCGGTGGCGCAGTCGCCGTCGTCGGTGGCGCCGCCTTCGGCCCTTCATCCACATTCGGCGCGGGCGACTCCGCTCCTTCGCCCGATCGCGCGGACGCATCCTGCGCTGATTGCGTCGGCTCGAGCTCTTTCGGCTGGTAGAACGGCTTCTGCAGATAGTACGGCAGCTTGCTGACGGCCACTGTCGCGCCGCTGCAATCCTTGTCCGGTTCCTGGCCGGCGATGAAGGCTTCCATCACCACTCGTTCGCAGGGGCCGACGCCGCGGCGGCCGCTCTTCAAGTCCATTGGGGCCATAACGATGCCCGCCGGGATGTCGAACTCCGGCCGCGACACGCGGAGCTTCAGGACGTCGATCTGTTTGACGATGTCGATCCAGATCGGGAGCGCGACTTCGGCGCCGGTCGCGCCGCCGCCGAGGGAGCGGCTGGGATCGTCGTAGCCAACCCAGACGCCGATCGTGTACTCGGGTGAGAAACCGATGAACCAGGCGTCGGTGTACGCGTTGGTCGTCCCGGTCTTGCCGGCCAGCGGCGGCGGCAGCGAATGCGCCTCGTATCCGGTACCGCGATCGATCGTGCCGCGCATGACGTGCCCCAGCTCGAACGCCACCTGCGCCTGTGTGGCCTCCGAAATCTCGGGCATCTGCTCCTCGAGCACGCGGTCGGTCTGGTCGACGATGCGCGTCACGAGCCGCGGTTTGACGTAAACGCCCTGATTGGCGAACACGTTGTACGCGCCGACCATCTCGAGCGGCGAGACGCCGGCGGCGCCGAGGGCGGTGGAGGGATAGCGCGGGATGTCGGCAGTGATCCCGCAGCGCTTGACGAAATCGACGACGTGATTCGCGCCGACCATCATCCACGTTTTCACCGCAGGCACGTTGATCGACAACTCCAGAGCGCGCTGGATCGTCACGATGCCGGCGTACTTGCCGTAGTAGTTTTTTGGCGAATAAATCTGATTGCCGACCGGAATCGCCACCGGCTCATCGAAAATCGTGTCCGCCGGGGTCAGCCCTTTCTCGAATGCGGCTCCGTAGACGAACGGTTTGAACGACGATCCGGTCTGGCGCCGCGACTGGATGGCGCGGTTGAACTTCGAGATCTGGAAGTCGTAGCCGCCGACGAGCGAGCGGACCTCGCCCGTCTTCACATCGATGATGACGACGGCCCCCTGCACCTGCGGCAACTGGTCCAGCATCCACTTTCGGGCGTGCGTCTTCGAGTCTTCATCGACGCGGATGTAGATGATGTCACCGCGTTTGAGCACACCATCCAATGTCTTGTTCTGCGTCCATGCGAAGGCCGCCGGAGGCAGCACCATCGAGTCCTTGCCGACACGCGCGGTGACGCCGTTCTTGTCCGTCGCCATCACCACGGCGGGATAGAGCTTATCGATCGCGTATTGGTCGCTGCTCCAACTCGGATCCTTGTACGCCGCCGGATCGATTCCCTCGGCTACCAGATTCCGCGCCGGCTTTCGAAATCCGCGCCGCCGGTCCCATCGCCGCAGGCCGCGCTGCAATGCCGTTTCAGCGGCCTGCTGCATACGCAGGTCGAGCGTCGAATAGACCTTGAGGCCGCGCTGGTAGAGGTTTTCGACGCCGAACTTCTCGCTCTTCTCGATGTGCTGGCGGATCTCCTCCGCGAAGTACGCGCCGATGCGCGGCGCTTCCTCTTTGTACGTGCCGAGGACGATCGGCGCATTCACAGCCTGCTGAAACTGCTCCTTCGTCGGGATGTAGTGCTCCTCATACATCCGCCGCAGAACATGGTTGCGGCGAGCCAGAGCGTGGTCCATGTGCGTGATGGGGCTGTAGTACATCGGCGAGCGGATCATCCCCGCGATCATCGCCCCCTCGGGGACCGACAGATCCTTGGCGTGTTTGCCGAAGTAGAGGCGCGACGCCGCCTCGACTCCGTACGCGCCGTGGCCGAGGTAGACCTGGTTCGCGTAGAGCTCGAAGATTTGATCCTTCGTGAAGTTCTTCTCGATGTCGACCGCGAGGAAGGCCTCGTTGATCTTGCGGCGAAAGTCTTTGGCCGGCGTCAGAAAGACCTGTTTCGCGAGCTGCTGCGTCAGCGTTGAAGCGCCTTCGACTTTCTTGCGAGCAATGAGGTCCTTCAACGCCGCGCGAAAAATCGCTTTCGGATTGATCCCTCCGTGATGGTAGAAATCGGCATCCTCGGTGGCGATGATGGCCTGCACGATCGCGGGCGAGATGTCGCGTTTGGCGACGACGATCCGTTTCTGAATCGAGTATTCGGCGAAGCCGATGCCGTTGCGGTCGTAGATGCGCGTGATGATCGCGGGCTGGTAGTTCTCCAGCGACTTGACGAGCGGGACGCTGATGGCGTGTGCGAGGAGAAATCCGCCCGGGATGCCGAGGATGATGGCGAGGAGAATGATGACCAGACGCGACTTGCGGCGGCGGCGCGGAACCGCCTGGGCTGGAATGTCGAGACGGTCAGGCACGGCCAGAGTGTAGCAAAGCGGCTCCGTTCCATCTTCGCAAAGCGACTCTGTAGAATGGCGGCGAATGTCGACCCTATCCCCGCCCAAAGCCCCTCCAACGCCCGATTGGAGCCGCCTTGTGAGCGATTCGATCACCAATCATGGCCCGTGGCATACGTACCTGAAGCTGGTGGAAGCGCGCTCGCACTTCCCCGACGACCTCTCCCGCCTCGGCTACACAGAGATTCTGCGGAACAGGATCGTGCGCGATTTCCTCGCGCATCCGAAAGGGATGCAGGCGTTGCCGCGGCTGACTCCCGAGTTCCTTTCGAACTTTGATCGCTTCAATCTCACGGCTCAGGAAGGCTACCTCGTCTCCCTCATCGACGGCCGGCTCGATCTCCAGAAGCTGCTGATCCTCAGTCCGTTCGACCATTTCACAACGCTGTTCAACTTGGCGAAGCTCGAGCATGAGCGCGCGATCACGGTGCCCGCATGAATGAGAATGATGACAAGCACCAGATCGCGCAGCGGCTGAAGACGCCGATCGCGATCGTGAACCAGCACGGTGCCGTGGAATGGAGCAACAACGCGTTTGAGCTGACATTCGGTGACGATGCGAAGAACTGGCTGACCGAGGCATCGCGGGCGGTGGCTGGAGAGAGCGGCTGGCTGCAAGGTTTCTTCATCGATCCCGACGCGCTTCGCTCGCTCGACGTCGACATCGAAGGCCGCACCTACCGCATTGACAAGATCATGCACGTCCACGACTACGAGACGCCCTCGGTGGCGCTCTGGTTCGAGGACGTGACGCGCCAGCGCGAAGCGGAGCAGGCCAAGTCCGACTTCACGGCGCAAATCGTCCACGATCTTCGCGGGCCACTCTCAGGCATCCAGGGGACGCTCGAGTTCGTGCTGTCGCAGGATTCGAAGCTCGACCCGCTGAACACGGACTTGCTGACCGAGGCACAGCGAGAGTCGGAACGGATGATGGGGCTGATCAACGAGATCATGGATTTCTCGAAGATCCAGTCCGGCAGTTTCGCCGTCGAACAGGAGCCGGTGCGCATCGCCGGACTGCTCAAACGCGCTGTGCGCAGTCTGCAAAGCGTGGCCGCCCGCGACGAGGTCTTCCTCCTCTCCGCACACGGCCGCGACGTCCCGCAGATCATCGGCAGCGTGGAGAAGCTGACGCAGGCGGTGATCAACCTGATCTCCAACTCGCTGAAGTTCACGCCGAAGAAGGGCCTGATCTCGGTCGGCGCGCAGATCATCCGCAGCGATGATGTGGCCGAGGCGATCGTGATCACGGTGACCGACAGCGGCATGGGCATTCAAGCGACGGAGCTGCAGCAGATCTGGGACAAGTACAAGCAGAGCGGCAACAAGTCCCTCCGCGGCGGCGGCGGCACCGGCCTCGGCCTCTACATCGTCAAGCAGGTAGTGGAAGCGCACGGCGGCGAGGTGACGGTGGCGTCGATCGAAGGCGTCGGCACGAGCATGGTGCTGAAGCTGCCGGTGAAGCGGGCGGCGTAAGATGACGGGATGCAGGCGCTCGCATATTGGAAGGCCGTGACTAGGGATCACGCTGATTTTCTCGGAGAGTTCCTCTCGATCCTCGTCGAGAACGGCATCCGTTACTGTGTGATCGGCGGCCAGGGCGTGAACGCGTATGCCTACCCGCTCATAAGCCTTGACCTCGACGTCGCTGTGATCACGGAAGACATCAATCGCGTCGAGGCGCTCCTTTCTGAGCGTTTCCACGTCGAGCGATTCGAGCACAGCATCAACGCCAGCGCCGGCGGATCAGAGCTGCGCGTGCAGATCCAGACGGATCCGCGCTACGCGGCATTTGTGTCGCGGGCGACGCCGCGCGACGTGCTCGGCGTTACGCTGCAGGTTGCTGCGGTAGAGGACGTGCTTCAGGGAAAGCTCTGGGCCTTTCTCGATGAGACCCGCCGCAGATCGAAGCGCCAGAAGGATCTCGCAGACATAGGGCGCCTGATCGACGCGTATCCAAATCTCCGCGATCGCATTCCGCGCGAAGTGCTCGACCGGATGGTCTGAGCAGTCGCTGACCTTGGAGGCGAACGCGTCACCCGTTGTCATTCCGATCCGGCAAAACCGCGGGGGCGGGAGGGCGTGTGGGAGCGGTGGAGCGCGGAGAGGAATCCCCCCGCGATGTGGAGCGATCGCTCCGTCGGCGGGAGATTCCTCTCCGTCCTCCGCTTCGCTCCGGCGGTTCGGAATGATAAAACACGCTAGATCGCCACGTCCCATTCCAAAGCATCCGCGCCTCGCGGTTCTGTCATTCCGAACCGGCGAAACCGCGGGGGCGGGAGGGCGTGTGGGAGCGGTGGAGCGCGGAGAGGAATCCCCCGCCGATGTGGAGGCGTCCGCTCGTTCGCAGGGGATTCCTCTCCGTCCTCCGCTTCGCTCCGGCGGTTCGGAATGACATGAAGCTACAGCACTACATCCCGCACATTCCGCAGCACCCGCGCCTGGTAGTGGTACGAGTTCACTCCCCCGCCGTTGTAGCGGCGAACGGCGTAGGGCCAGTCGCAGCCGATTGACTCGCGCTTGGGGATGTTCTTGTACTCCGCCGAGGCGTAGTACTGGGTGGGCTGCATCGTGCCGGTAGCGCCGGCGTAGTAGGGATCGCCCGGATTGATGTCGCGTGAGCCGGCGTCGATGCAGCATTGGCGGCAATCGGTGAGGTACTTTGGATCGTTTGCCGCGTACTTGCAGATGCGCAGCGGTCCCGTTCCGATCTCCGCGGCGCGGTCGCTCGCGCCTGAATTTCCGAGGACGAAGTGGTCGAACTTGTCGCGCAGCTCGTTCTGCGCCTTGCTCACGTTCTTCACCGGATCGTCCATGAAGTCGCTGACCTCATCCGGACGCGGCGGATGGTGGAAGATCGTGAACTGGCCGATGCCGTAGCCGCGCGAAGTGACTTGCGGCGTTCCTTCGTTGTTGCGATCGAGCCCGACGTAGACGTACGAGTCGGCCTCGTTGTAGTGACGGAGATCGCTCTCCTGTTTGAGGATGGCGACGATGAATCGCGTCGGCACGGACGTCGACTTCAGCGCTCCCACCTTCGCGCGGACGCTCTGGTTCGCGCTGCCCGCGTTGTCGGCGAGCGGGAGGCGGACGAATGCGCGGTCGTCCAGAATGTCCACGATGCACTGCGCGAGGTTCTGATCGCAGACGCCGTTGACCGCGGCCACGCGTCCCTTGTTGTAGGACGTCACCGCCACCGGCGCCTGGCCGTCGCTGCCCTTGCCGTCGTTGTGCAGGAGGTCGTACTGCAGCGCGCTGACCGCGCCGGCAGTTCCCTTCTGATACTTGCCGTCGATGCCGCCGGAGAGATAGCCGAGCGATCGCAACGCCCGCTGCAGATCCTTCACTGGGTCGCTGGGCCCACCGCCGTCCTGCGTCAGCACGAGACCGGGCTGCACGAAACTCATCGTCATGAGATGCCTCCGTTGTTAAGGATGGACGGATACTACAGAATTTTTTCGAGAATGGCATCCACGCCGAACGCGATCTCCGCTTCCGTCACATCGGAGAAGACGTCGCACGAGCCGATGGCGTGGGGGAAAACCATGACACGCTGGCTGCCGGTGTTCTTTTTGTCGTGTTCCGCCGCGGCGAGGATTGCGGCGCGGTCGATGGACGCCGGTGGGAACGCGGGGTTCCATGCGCCGATCGCCCGATCGATTCTGGCGGCAACGTCGCGGGCGAGAATCCCTCGACGGACGGCGATCGCATTCGCGCCGATCATTCCCCAGGCAACGGCTTCGCCATGGGTGAGGTCTCGATAGTCGAGCGCCGCTTCGATTCCGTGTCCGATGGTGTGGCCGTAGTTGAGCAGGCGCCGCACATCGGCCTCCCGTTCGTCCGCCGAGACGATTTCCGCCTTGACCTGGATGGCCTTGCGCACCACATCGTCGACGTCGAAGCGAGGCGGCGATTCGAGCATCTCGAAGAGCGACGGATCGCCGATCACGCCGCCTTTCAGCGCTTCAAAAAGACCGCTGAGCAGCTCGCGGCGCGGCAGCGAGTCGAGCGTGGAGAGATCGGAGATGACTGCACGCGGCGGAAAGAAACTGCCGATCAGGTTCTTGCCGCTGGCGTGGTTGACGGCCAGCTTCCCGCCGAGTGAGCTGTCGACCTGCGCCAGGAGCGTGGTCGGAACGTGAACGAGATCGATGCCCCGCAGAAAGATCGACGCCGCGAATCCGGCGGTGTCGCCGACCATCCCACCGCCCACCACCACCGCAATCGAATCGCGCTTCGCTCCTCGGCTCAGCAGTTGCGTGACGACATCGTTCACGGTGTCGAGGTTCTTGTGCGACTCCCCTTCTTCGATCTCGATCACGTCGGCGTTGAGCGATGCAGCAATCTGCTCACCGAAGCGGTCGCGGAGCGCGGCCGAGGTGATGACGAAGATGGCGCCACGGCCGTGCACGAGCGACGCAATCGCGCTCAGCAGATCGCGTCCGACATAGACGGGATAGGAGGCCGAGGCCTGGCGGATGGTGAGGAAGGGGGTCATTGGGAAGAGAAGGATAAGTGATGACAAAGAGATTGCTGTCATCCTGAGACCGCCGAAGGACACGAAGTGCCGGAGGACGTCGAAGGACCCCCCGATTGTGTGCGATGGTTTTCCTCACCCATCGGCAGGA
>JAXDGW010000124.1:0-71172 GCA_034664845.1 Thermoanaerobaculia bacterium
CGGGACGCCAGCGTTCCGACGGCGCAAGGCACGCGATAGGCAGATGGAACGCTGGCGTCCTCGCCGGCTGGCTCGGCGGCGTCCCGCCGCCGCTACTTGCCCATCGCCGTCAGCCGCCGTTGTGCGAGCTCCCACACCGACGCACCGTCCGTCTCCTTTTTGTCGACCCGCTTGTATGCGGCCAGTGCCGCCTCGCGCACGCCGTAGTTTTCGGCCATGCGCCCGAGGACGTACCAGTCGCTGCTGTCGGGCGTTTCGCGTCGGCTCTTGTCGAGCGTGCGGAGGAGCGCGTCGCGCGCTTCGATGTTCTTGCCATTCTCCGCATAGACGGTTGCCAGCGTATGCAGCGCCGCGGGCGATGTCTGCGACTCCTCGGCGGTGGCACGCCGTGCGTTCTCCATGGCGTGCGTGAAGTTGCCGACGAACAGCTCGAACCAGGCGGCGTTGTTGTAGTCGTTCTGCGTCGGCGAAAGCTCGTCGACGATCTGCTCGGCGTACTTCACCGCCGACGCGTAGTCTTTCGCTTTCGCCGCGTTGGTCGAGAGCGCGCGCAGCGCTTCGTCGTCCTTCGGCTTTTTCGCCAGCCGGCTCTTGGCCAGCGCGTCGGCTTCCGCGGTCCGCCCGCTCAGCGAGAGGGCGTACACGTTCGACGTGAACGCGCTTTCGGAATCGGGATAGGCAGCGCGAAGCCGCTCGGCGATCGGAACGACGCTCTTCCAATCCTTCGCGCTTGCGTACGCATTCGAGAGCGCGAGGTCGATCGCCGTCTTCGTCTTCTCGCTCGATGCTTTCTCGCGCATGGCGAGGAGGATCGGGATGCTCTTGTCCGTTCCCTTGCGGAGCATGACCGAGGCGGCGGCGGTGCGGATCTCATCGGCGTTTGCCGCGGCGTTGTCTTTCGGCCACAGCGTGGCAAACGACGGCCCGGCCAACGGATCATCGCCGCCGCCGGCCGGCACATCTTCGCGCAGCCAGTTCAGCCACGTGCGCGCCGCTTCCAACTGTCCGGCGTCGGCAAAGGCGAGAGCCGCGGCGCCGATCGAGTCGGTCATCGCCCTGCTGCCGCGAATGACGTAGCGATCACCCTGCTTGATGACGAAGAGCGTCGGAATGGACATCCCGTTGTCGCCGCGCATCCGCAGTCGGTATCCGGTTTTCTCGTCGCCGTCGGTCTGGATGCGCAGCGCGGCGAAGGAGAGATCTCCGACGACCGCGGGCGGCATTCCGCTGCCGGATGACATCGAGTGAAGGGAGCGGTGCAGATCGTCGTCGTCCTCGTCGTCGAGTTTCAGATCGAACGCGAAGAGCTTCTTCATCGCCGCCAGGTCGGCGTGCGTCATCGCGATGATCATCTTCTGCACGACGGAGCCCGGCTCCTTCTCGTTGAGCGGAACTTCCTCGATGCGCTTCGTTTTCTTCAATTCTTCGATGAACGGCCGCGCGCTCGATGCGTTCGGAGCGCCCTGCGTGGCGGCGTCGAACATCTCGGTGGCCTGCGGATAGAGCCGCAGGTTGAGCAGCGTCTGCGCGATGTTTTGTGCGTAACTACGCCGCGTGTTCGCGTCGAACGCTCCGAGCTCGTGCAGCGCGGCAGTGGCGCCGTCCGCCGCGGCAATGGCGGTGATGCGGCCCGTCTCGCGAAGCTGCGGATCCTGGGTCGTTGCGGCAAGCTCTTTCATTTCCGCGAAACGGCCGGCGTGCGCGAGCGCCAGCATCAGATCGCCGTCGAACGCCTTCGCTTCCTTCTCGCCGATGTCCTTCGCCACCGCGCGGTACTCGGCGATCGCTTCATCAACCTTCGAGCCCGGCCCGTACGCCGTGCCATCGCTGTTGAACGTCAGCAACTTGCCGAGTGCGCCGCGGTACTCGGCCGTTTTGGGATCGAGCTCTTTTGCTTTCCGCAGCGCGGCGACCGCGCCGTCGTAGTCGAAGCCTTTGCGAAGCAGCCGCCCGAGGAGGTCGTACTCCAGGATGCCAGCCAGTCCGCCCTGCACATGCGCGTTGGAAGGCTCGAGTGCGACGGCACGGGCGATCTCCTCGCGCGCCGCGTCGCCGAGTCCGCCGACGAGAAGCGCGCGCGCGATCTCCAGATGGTGCTGCGCCTCTTTCGGATGCAGCGCGGCAAGTTTGCGGAAGTCGGTCAGCGCTCCGGTGACGTCGCCCGCGTTCAGCTTGGCTTGTCCGGCCAGATCGAATCCGATGATCGTCGGTTTGACCTCAAACGCTTTTTTCAATGCGGCGCGCGTTTCCTCGAACTCCGCAGCGGTGATGCGGCGCTTGCCGCTGTCGAAGCGGAGCACCGCCGTGACCGAGCCGTCCGGCTGCGCCGTGTACTCCCTCGTCAGCGTCGTGGTTCCGAGCTTGATCGTCTCGTTGGCCGGCAACGTGCGGGCGTTGTATCCGGCCGGCGGCAGGATCCGGTAGGTCCACTCACGCACGCCGGGCGAGGGAAAGATGAATTCGCCAACGCGCTTTCTGCGGGCCTCCTCAGCGTGATCGTCGCCGAAGTTGCGCAGCGGGAAAGGAAGCCAGTTGATCAGATTCGCCGGGTGAAGAGCGACCGCGGCATCGCCGTCGCGCGCGACGCCCGTCTCAGCGTCCGCGGCCTCGATGGTGACGCGAAACGGCTTGGTGAGGTCGTGCGGATCGGTCGCTTCGACCTTCTCCAGTTTCTTCGCCGAGTAGTAATTCTTGACGTAGGCCTCGATCTGTTCCTTATACTTGGTCCGGTCGCTCTCCGCGTAGTAGTGCCGCTGGAACGAGTCTTCGGATCCGGTAGTGGTTTCGGTGACCTCGGTGACATGCGCTTTCCCGTCTTCGGGCAACGTGTAGGTGCGCGTCTCCGAATATTTGTTCGCAGCCGATGGCGTCTCCGGTGTTTTCGTCAGCGCCGATGTGTCGCCCGCGGCGACGAGAGCAAGGCGTCCCTGATCCTGCGACGGCAGGTCGCCGGCGTGCGCGAAGTCGTCCGTTGGATCGACCCACATCGCCGGCTCGTTGGCGGTGGCGTCAACGCGGACGATGGCGTGATTGAAGCGCCCCAAACCGGGGAGCTCGGGATGAACGTCGAAGTCTTCGCCCGCGCGCAGAAGCGCCACGTGCGCAGCGATGCCGGCCTGGCGCAGCATCGCCACGAGCAGCGTCGCCTTGTCTTTGCAATCACCGTATTTGTTGCCGAGAACCGTGTGCGGCGGGCGCGGGATGATCGACGACTCGCCGACTTCGACACCGGCGTAACGAACATTCTTTTCAACGGCAGCCAGCGCTCGAGCAATGACGTCGCGCCGCGCGGTGGCGTTGCCGACCGCGTCGCGCGTGAATTTCTTGAGATCGTCGCCTCCGATCTGTTTGTCGACGATCTCGCTGTAACGCTTCGCCAGGTTTCCCCAGGACGAGCCGGTCGAGAAGGCGATGTAGGGAAGCGAGATCGTGTCGAACGGAAGGAAGGCTTCGAAATCCTTGCGGCCTTCGATGCGCCCGCTCTCGAACGTCATGATGCGGCGTCCGTCCTTTTCTTCGATCTTCGGTTGCACGTCGGACTTGTTGACGATGCGCGGCTCGATCGACGCAGGACCTTCGATCGTGACGCGGGTCCGCTGCGTCGGTGCGTAGCCACCGAAAATGAAGATGTCCGAGGCACCCGCCTCCTGGATGGGATTGTTGCCGTTGAATTCGATGACGTACTCGATGACGGAGCCGACAGCGACACCCGGCAGCGGCGCACGCAGCACTCGGTTGTCGCTGAAAATATCCAGATCCTCCCGCGCCGGCGCCTCGGTGATCGCCTTGGAGTCGAGCGTGTGCACCGTCCCATCCTTCGAAACGATGCGCGCCGCGACGGTGGGCCGGTCGTTGTACCAGGGCGCCCAGGGAACTTCGAGCGTCCCAAGCTCATCGATCGCCGACTCATCGACGATCCGGAAGATGTGCCGCTGCGTCGTATGCGACTTGCCGTTCGCCTCAAAGGTGTACCCCGCTTCATCGAGCAGAACGACAAATGCGGTATCGCCCGACGAAACCCTCTCCGCCGCCGCGACGAGCTCTTTCGGATCCGACGTAAACGCCGGCGTATCCCACGGATCAGCCGCGAAGATCGAGGTAGCAATAAACGCCAGAACCGCCGCAAACGCGATCACGCGCAGCCGAGAAACGAGGTGCATGGAATCTCCCGAACCAACAATTATTAGGACCGACCGGCGATGGTAGCACGAGGGGAACGCCGTCATACGCGTCGCACCGCTTTGACGCCAGAAGGTCACCGGTTGGACGGGATCGGGAACGCAATCGTTCCCCGATGAGCTCGCGGGAAGTTCAACAGAGGAGGAGTAGTGCAGGGAGTTGCAAAAGGAAGGTGGCTCCGGCAGTAGGACTCGAACCTACGACCCACGGATTAACAGTCCGTTGCTCTACCAACTGAGCTATGCCGGAATACCTTGGTGCGGCGGGCGGCGGACGATAGCAAAGGGCTGCCACGCCGTCAACGTGGGGGCAAACCGGGGCGGGCGGCGGTGTATTTCGGCGGCGCAGCGGTGTCGTCGCTATCAGCCCGGGCTGCGTCTGAACACGTCCGGGCCCCAGCTCACGGAGATCGCATCTTTCGGCTCGCCGAACTTGAAGCGGAAGACTTCGCCGTCGTCGGGGACCATTTCGACGCGGCCGCTCTCTGGTTCGGTGAACTGCTCGATGACGGAGTAGAGAGGGCCGTAGCGCGCCACGAGGTGATCGCCGCTTCGCTCGATGAGCAGCTCACCCATGACCGGGTTGTCGTACCTACCGGCGTAGAGCTCGAGCGGTTTGAGAAGCGTTGGCGGGCGTTTGCTTCGCTTCTCGCGCTCCGCGAGCGTCTGCTGCCAGATGTCGTCGAGGCGCTTGCGGATGTCTTGCGCGGTCATCGCCGCCGGCTTGCCGAGGAGGCGGTCGTAGATCTGCGCGGCGAGGACGTCGGGGAGGAAGCCGCCGAGTCCGGAGTTGTTGGCGACGATGGCGACGCCGATCTTTTCTTTTGGAAGGAATGACACGTGGGCTCGCCACCCGGGAAATCCGCCGGAGTGCTCCAGCATCGGCAAGCCGTCGTACGTCGCGAGATACCAGCCGAAGCCGTAGCCGGTGCGACGAATCTTGAATCGTTCCGACGGCTTTACGAGCGTGATCTGGAGCTTGTGCGCCTCACGAAACGCCGGAGCCGGCTCCTCGATGTTCGCCAGAAGCCACCGCGAAAGATCGTTCGCGGTGGTGACGATGCCGCCGGCTGCGTGCATCGTTTTGTCGCGCTTGGCGATGAAGGTTTCGGCCTGCGTGCGGTCAGGCGCGGTGAGGTATCCGGTGGCGACGGCGCCTTTCGCGCGCGAAACGTACGCGCTCGTGCCGCGCATCCCCAGCGGCCGCAGGACGATCTCTTCCATCAGGTCCTGCCACTTCTTTCCCGTCACGCGCTCGGCGACAAGACTGGCCACGATGTACCCGAGGTTGCTGTACGTGAACTGGCGATCGATCGAGCGGCTGTCGCGCAGTAGTCTGATCAGTTGCGGCGACGTGTACTCGCCTGTGTAGGCCGTGCGCATCGTGATGCCGCTGTTGCCGATTCCGGCAGAGTGCGTGAGCAGTTGGCGGAGCGTGATGCGCGCGGCGTCCGGCCAATCCTGGAGCTCCGGCAGGTACTTGAGAATCGGCGTGTCGAGATCGAGCACGCCGCGTTGCGCGAGTGTGGCCAGCAGCAGACCTGTGTACGACTTGGTCGACGAGGCGATGTAGACCGGCGTGGTGGCAGTCATCGGCCGTTTCGTCGCGATGTTCGCAAGCCCGTAGCCCTCGGACAGCAACACCTTGCCGTTCTTGACGACGGCGACACTGAGGCCGGGCGCGTCGTGAACTTCGGCGAGCGTCGCGCGGACGAGGCGATCGATGTCGTCGCGGTCGTTTGCGAAGGCGCTGACCGCGGTGAGCAGAAGGAGTGCGAACGAAAGGAGCCGGCGCGGTTCGGTCATGCTCCTATAACGCCGAGGCGGCCTCTCGGTTTACAGCGGCGCCGATGATTTGTTTGCCAGCGCCGTCAGCAGCCGCGGAAGCAAATCGGAGACGGCCTCGTACTCGATCAGCTCAATGCTGCGGTCGCCGGAGACCATCGCGGTGCATCGCGACGTGTGGGCGGGGCGGTAGAGGCAGATGACCGGGATGCCGAAGCGGTAGCGGGCTGTGGCGATCTCGTAGCCGACGCCAGTCGAAGGCTTGGAGACGTCGGCGACGACGAGGTCGCATTCGGCGATCCAAGTGAGGTCGCGGTCGAAGATGGCGCAAGAGTCGAGCGCTTCTCCCGAGGCGGAGACGTGCTCGGCGGCGACGGCGCCTGCGAGCACGCGGTGCCCGGCGGCCTCCAGCGCGGCGATGATCTCGCGGTAAAGGGCGACATCGTCGCGTCCGCCGCTGATCGCGCCGGCAAAGTAGAGGGTGAGCATGGTTCCGGCGAGTCTATCGTGAGGGTCGGGATAGACTCGCGTCATCAATGTCACGCGAAATCGTAATCAACGCCGCCAAACATGAGTCGCGTATCGCCGTGCTCGACGAAGGGCAGGTCGTCGAGCTCTGGGTGGAGCGTACGCGGCATCGCACCATCGTCGGAAACATCTACAAGGGCCGCGTTACCAAGGTTCTCCCCGGCATGCAGTCGGCCTTCGTCGACCTCGGGCTTGAGCGCGATGCGTTTCTCTACGTTTCCGACGTCATCGAGGATCTCGAGGAGT
The DNA here is from genome assembly GCA_034664845.1 of Thermoanaerobaculia bacterium. Classification (GTDB taxonomy): domain Bacteria; phylum Acidobacteriota; class Thermoanaerobaculia; order Gp7-AA8; family Gp7-AA8; genus JADGNZ01. The sequence continues at coordinate 6,738 of JAXDGW010000124.1, forward strand.
TCGACAACAGCGATCCGACCGACGACTTGACGCTCGACGATGTGCCGCAGCAGCGCGCCGAGGCGTCGATCGCCGACCTGCTGCGCGAAGGACAGGAGATCGTGGTGCAGGTGTCGAAAGACACGATCGCCGGCAAAGGCGCGCGCATTACCAGCCACATCACGCTGCCCGGACGGTTTCTCGTCTACATGCCGACGGTCAATCACATCGGCGTGTCGCGGCGCATCGAGAACGAGGGCGAGCGGGCGCGGTTGAAAGAGATTCTCGACCGCATCCGGCCGCCAGGCTCCGGCGGTTTCATCGTCCGCACTGCGGGCGAGGAACGCGAGGAGGACGAGTTCCGCGCGGATCTCAAATACCTCACCGACCTTTGGGAGCAGATCCGGCGCAAGGGGGAGAAAGCATCCGCGCCGACGGCGATTCATCACGATCTCGATCTCGTGCTGCGCACGATCCGCGACGTTCTCTCGCCGGAGTTCAAGAGCGTCTGGATCGACTCCGTCGATCAGTATCAGCGCATCGTCGAGTTCCTCGATCAGATCCAGCCTAATCTCGTCTCGCGCGTTCGTCTGTACCGCCGCGAAGAGCCGATCTTCGATGACTTCAGCATCGAAGGTGAGATTGCTAAGGCGCTCAAATCGAAGGTGTGGCTCAAGTCCGGCGGCTACATCGTCATCAACCAGACCGAGGCGCTGGTGGCGATCGATGTGAACACGGGAAAGTACGTCGGCAAGAAGAATCTGGAAGAGACGGTCTTCAAAACGAACCTCGAAGCGGCGCGCGAGATCGTCCGTCAGATTCGCCTGCGCGACCTCGGCGGCATCATCGTCCTCGACTTCATCGACATGGAGGATCTCGCCAACCGCACGCGCCTGTTCGAGGCGCTCGAGATCGAGATCCGCAAGGACCGGTCGAAGACGAAGATCCTGCAGATCTCCGAGTTCGGTCTGATCGAGATGACGCGCAAACGCGTGCGCCAGAGTCTGGAGCGTTCACTGACGCAAGCGTGTCCGTACTGCGGCGGCAGCGGCCGGATCAAGTCGAATACGACGATCGCGTTCGAGATCTGGCGCGAGTTGATGAAGCTTCGCGACTTGCACGAGGGACAGGACGTGATCGTCCGTTTGAATCCGGTCGTTTACGGCTCAGTCCACAACACGAACGATCCCATCTTCGAAGAGATCGAGCGCAACCTCGGCATCCATCTGGTCTTCAAGCCGGACGATTCGTTGCATCACGAGCAATTTGATGTGATGAGGATCTGAGGGTGCGGTTGCGGGGTGGTGAGGTCTACGCGGTCTCGGGGGTAGCAAGTTGCTAAGACAGTGCGCTACTGCGTGACCTCGCGACCACCACCCGGCATGCCGCATGCACTTTGACCGCCCCGAGCAGTCATGTCACTCGAAGATACCTTCAGCAATCTCGCATCGTTCCTGAACAACCTCGACACCGAGGGTGAGCAGAAGTTCGAGCTGTCGCATTCGTTCGTGATCATCTGCCCCGATTGCGGAAAAAACATTGCTTTCCGCGGACGCTGCCCGAAGTGTGGCGGGAACTCGTGGATACCGGCGGGACACACGGGCGGGATCTTCGAGCAGATGAAGGCGCAACGCTGGCGGACGGAGATGCGGTCGGACGATGATGAAGAGGCGCCGGCGGCGATTGAGGCTGGCGAAGCGCGCGCCGACGCGTAGTTTGCCGCTATATCACCTTCGTTTTTACTCGCGCCGGTAATGGTAGGTTCGCCACCCATCCGAATCAGTGGTGAAGCCATTCGGAAACAAGCTGTGGGAAAGAAGGCGGTCAAGAATCATAGCTATGGCGAAGTCGAACGGTAGCGGTTGCCCACCGCGCTGGATTTGAGGAGAAATTCGAAGATCGAGACCGGCGGAGCCCGGAGCAACCGTATCGATGGCTGCAAGCACGTCTTCAACGGTGCCTTGCGATTCGATCATTGCTCGGACACCAATCCCGTTACGTATCCAACCCCTCGCGCAAGTACTCCTCCTCCATCAACTGGTGAAAGATCATTTCGTACTCGCGGGAGCGTAGCGCTGGCGGCTTCTTCATCGAGGCGATGCGGCGGCGGACGTTCTCTTCGCGCTCTTCTTCGCGCTTGAGCTCATCGGCCAGGGCGTGGGCGATCGACTGGCGGACGACTTCGCGCTCTTTCAGCAGCATGACCGCCTTGGTGCGGGTCATCGCTTCGAGAAGGTCGCGCGCGAGCTGCGTCACGCGCTCGCGCGAGATTTTATGCATGACTGATTGTACGTCGGCGGCAGGTCATTGAATCGTATCGTCGTTGTCTCCGGGCGTATCCGGCGACTCGCCGTCGATGACATTTTCGCCATCCGAGCCGTCGGTCTCATCGTCCGGCCCGTCACTGTCGTCCTTGTCGACCAGTTTGACGGCGGCCACGACCAGATCGTTTTCGTCGATGTTGATCACGCGTACGCCCTGCGTGTTGCGGCCGATGGATCGGATGTCGGCGACGTTCGTGCGGATGATCATTCCCTGCTCGGTGATGAGCAGCACTTGATCGTCTTCGAACACGTAGGAGATGCCGGCGACCTTGCCGTTCTTGTCCGTCGTTTTGATGTTGGTGACGCCGATGCCGCCGCGCGACTGCAGGCGGTACGCGGAAACGGGGGTCCGTTTGCCGAAACCTTTCTCGGTGATCGTCAGCACCTGCCCGCGCTCGTCGGAGGCGATGATCTCCTCTCCTTCTTCCGGCTCGCTTTCGGCGGCCGCAATCTCCGGTTCTTCCCCTTCCACCGGCGGCTCCGGCGCGGCTTCGCCCGAGGCGGGCAGCACGTCCATCTCCACGACCGTGTCGCCTTCGCGGAGCGAGATGCCCTTCACGCCAGCGGCGCCGCGGCCCATCGGACGGACGCCGTTTTCGTGGAATCGGATGGCCATGCCGTCGTGCGTGCCGATGAAGATCTCGTCTTCACCCTGCGAGAGGCGCACGGCGTAGAGATCGTCGCCTTCGTTGATGTCGATGGCGATGATGCCGGAGGCACGGACATTCGAGAACGCCGTCAGCTCGGTCTTCTTGATCTTGCCGGCGCGCGTGACCATCACGACGTACTTGGCGTCGTTGAAGTCGCGCACGGTGAGAAGCGCGCGGACGCTCTCGCCCTGCTCGACCGTCAGCAGATTCACGATCGCTTTCCCGCGCGCGTTCGACGCGACCTCGGGGATCTGGTGCACTTTGATCCAGTACAGACGCCCGCGGTCGGTGAAGACCAGGACGTACGAATGGGCGCTGGCGACGAAGAGATGCTCGACGATGTCTTCTTCCTTCGTCTGCATGCCGATGCGGCCTTTGCCGCCGCGGCGCTGCGCGCGGTAGAGCGAGAGCGGCGAGCGCTTGATGTAGCCGCCGCGCGACACGGTGATGACCATGTCTTCGTCGGCGATCATGTCTTCGATCGTGATGTCGCTGGCCTGCTGGATGATCTCGGTGCGCCGCGCATCGCCGTACGCTTCTTTGATCTCGCGCAACTCGGCGCCGATGATCTCGAGGACCAACTTCTCCGATCCGAGGATCTCGCGGAGGCGGCGAATGACGGCCTGAACTTCTTCGTACTCGGCGACGATCTTGTCGCGCTCCAGGCCGGTGAGGCGCTGCAGGCGCATGTCGAGAATCGCCTGCGCCTGCACGTCCGTAAACTGCCAGCGCTCGATCAGGCCGCTCTTCGCTTCCTGCGGCGTGCGGCTGCCGCGGATCAACCGGATCAGCTCATCGAGCACGTCCAGCGCTTTGACGAGACCTTCGAGGATGTGGGCCCGCTCTTCCGCTTTGCGCAGGTCGTAGCGCGTGCGCCGGACGACGATCTCTTTCCGATGCTCGACGAAATGGTGGAGCAGCGTCGGGAGGTCCATCACCTCGGGGCGGTTGTTGACGATGGCCAGGAAGATGATGCCGAACGTCGTCTGCATCTGCGTGTTGCGATACAGGTTGTTGAGCACGACCTCGGCGATGGCATCGCGCTTCAACTCGATGACGATGCGCATCCCTTCGCGGTCGGACTCGTCGCGAAGGTCGGAGATGCCCTCGATCCGCTTGTCGTGAACGAGCTCGGCGATCTTCTCGATCAGCCGCTTCTTGTTCGCCATGTACGGAATCTCCGTCACGACGATCTGCTCTTTGTCGGCCTTCTTCGACGCTTCGATGATGGCTCGCGCACGGACCTGGATGATGCCGCGACCGGTGTTGTACGCCTCGTAGATTCCTTCGATGCCGTGAATGAATCCGGCCGTCGGAAAATCGGGGCCGGGCATGACCGTCATCAGCTCTTTCACCGATGCGGCCGGGTTCTCCATCACCATCAGGCAGGCCTCGATGACTTCGCCGAGGTTGTGGGGCGGGATGTTCGTGGCCATGCCGACCGCGATGCCGGACGAGCCGTTGACGAGCAGGTTCGGATACTTCGCCGGAAGCACCGAAGGCTCGCTCTCCGTGCCGTCGTAGTTGGGGACGAAGTCGACGGTCTCTTTGTCGATGTCATCGCGCAGCAACTCTTCCGCGAGCCGCGTCAGCCGGACTTCGGTGTAACGCATTGCCGCGGGGTTGTCGCCGTCGACGGATCCGAAGTTTCCCTGACCATCGACGAGGCGGTAGCGCATGGAAAAGTCCTGCGCCATACGGACCACCGAATCGTAGATCGCCGAGTCGCCGTGCGGGTGGTACTTACCCATCACGTCGCCGACGATGCGCGCTGATTTTTTGTACGCCTTTGCCGCCGTGTTTCCCTGCTCGTACATCCCGTAGAGGATGCGGCGGTGAACCGGCTTGAGTCCGTCGCGGACATCGGGAAGCGCGCGTCCAATGATGACGGACATCGCGTAGTCGAGATACGACTTGCGCATCTCGTCTTCGATGTTGACCGGGTTGCGCTGCTCGATGTGTCCTGTGTAGTCGAATTCGTTCATAAGGTTGCTGGGGTTGCTGGGTTGCTAGGTTGCTGGGTGATCGGTTGCCTGATTGCCGATTGCTGGCGGCTCAGAGACTGAGCACCTAGCAACTCAGCAACCTCAGATATCCAGGTTCTTCACTTCCAACGCGTTGTCCTGAATGAAGACGCGCCGCGGCTCGACCTGATCGCCCATCAGCACCGTGAAGAGCTCTTCGGCGCCTACGCCGTCTTCGATCTTTACCTGAAGCAGGCGGCGCCGCTCCGGATCCATCGTCGTTTCCCAGAGTTGCTCCGGATTCATTTCGCCGAGGCCTTTGTAGCGGCTGATGGCGAGGCCTTTTTTTCCGAGCTCGTAAACGCGGTCGATCAGATCATCGACCGTGACGCTCACGGTGGACGTGTCGTTGTGTTTCAAGGTGTAGGGCGGCAGACCGAACGCGGAGAGCGACTCGAATGACTTCGACATCTGGCGATACTCGTAGGTCGAAAGCATCTCGCTGTTGACGACGACCTTCTTGCCGGTGCCATTGCCGCCGACGGTGAATCGCACCGTGGGCGTCTCGGTCTCTTCGTCAGTCATCAGGCGCACGTGCTCGAAGCCGCGTGCCTCGAGCGCCTTGACGAGCGATTCGAGCCGGTCCGGATCGCCGAGGGCGCTGCGATCATGGAAGCCTTCGGCGAAGAGGACGTCGAGTGCTTCGCGAGGAATGCCGCGCGACTGCAGTTTCTGCGCGTGGCTGCGGTACTCCTCCATCCGCTGGAGCATATTCACCAGCGCATCGCCTTTCAGCGACAAGCCGGCCTGCGGCGTCACTTCGATGCTCTCCGAGACACGCGTCAGAAGAAAGCGCGACAGCTCGCCTTCGTCCTTGATGTACGTGTCCTTCTTCCCCTGCGCCACTTTGAACAACGGCGGCTGGGCGATGAAGAGGTAGCCGCGGTCGATGACTTCGCGCATGTAGCGGAAGAAGAACGTCAGGATCAGTGTGCGGATGTGTGAGCCGTCGACGTCGGCGTCCGTCATGATGATGATCTTGTGGTAGCGGAGCTTGGCGATGTCGAAATCGCCGGCGCCGATGCCGGTTCCGAGGGCCGTGATCATCAGGCGGATTTCCTCGGAGGAGAGCATCTTGTCGAGCCGCGCACGCTCCACGTTAAGGATCTTGCCTTTGAGCGGCAGGATGGCCTGGAAGCGGCGGTCGCGTCCCTGTTTGGCCGAGCCGCCGGCGGAATCGCCTTCGACGAAGTAGATCTCGCAGTAGCGCGGGTCGCGCTCCTGACAGTCGGCGAGCTTGCCGGGGAGGGAGGCGGAATCGAGCGCGCCTTTGCGGCGCGTGAGATCGCGGGCCTTGCGCGCGGCCTCGCGGGCGCGAGCGGCCTCGATGACCTTGTCGACGATGCGCCGAACTTCCTTTGGATTTTCTTCGAGGAACTCGCCGAGACGTTCGCCTACGACCTGCTCGACCCACGTCTTCACGTGCGATGAAACGAGTTTGTCTTTCGTCTGCGACGAGAACTTCGGATCGCGGATCTTGACCGAGATGACCGCACTGAGTCCTTCGCGGATATCGTCGCCTTCGAGGCTGAGCTTCAACTTCTGCAGAACGCCCGACGCCTCGATGTACTTGTTCATCGTCCGCGTCAGCGCGGCTTTGAAACCGATGAGGTGCGTGCCGCCGTCGAGATTCTTGATCGTGTTCGTGAAGCAGTAGAGGTTCTCGGTGTAGCCCTCGTTCCACTGCATCGCGATCTCGACCGCTTCGCCGTCTTTCTCGTCACGAATGAAGATCGGGTCTTCGTGCAGCGGCACCTTATTCTTGTTGAGATCTTTGACAAACGAGACGATGCCGCCCTGGTAGCAGAACTCGTGCTTCTTCTCGGTGCGGTCGTCGCTGATGGCGATGAAGACGCCGGAGTTGAGGAAGGCCAGCTCGCGAAGACGCTGCGAGAGCGTCTCGAAGTTCATCTCCGAGATGGAGAAGATCGCGGCGTCGGCTTTGAACGTGACGCGGGTGCCGCGCTGCGCCGTTTTCTCGCCTCGCGCGATCGCCTTCTTCGGAACGCCGCCTTCGTAGCGCTGGCGCCAGACGTAGTCGTCGCGATGAATTTCCAGCTCCAGCCATTCGGAGAGGAAGTTCACCACCGACACGCCGACGCCGTGCAGACCGCCGGAGACTTTGTACGAGTTGTTGTCGAACTTTCCGCCGGCGTGCAGCTCGGTCATGATGACTTCCGCCGCCGAGCGGTTCTCTTCTTTGTGCAGATCGACCGGGATGCCGCGGCCGTTGTCTTCGACCGTTACGGAGTTGTCGGTGTGAATGGTGACCAGGACTTTGTTTGCGTACCCGGCCAGCGCTTCGTCGATGGCGTTGTCGACGACTTCGTAGACCATGTGATGCAGGCCGGTGATGTCATCGGTGTCGCCGATATACATGCCCGGGCGCTTGCGCACGGCGTCGAGCCCCTTGAGAACTTTGATGTCTTCCGCGGTGTAGTCGCCCGCGATGGAAGGCATCTGGGGAGTGATTTCGGCTGTCTCGTCAGCCGTGTCGTCGAGCGTGTAATCGTCTGCCATTGATGTTGTTTTCCAGCGTTGGTTTGGGGGTAGGGAGCGCGTCTCCCGACGAGCTTTTTTGGCGAGAAATGCGCCGCGTCTGAGAACGCTGATTGTATCGCGATTTATTGCGTTCCACGGAACGTTTCACAGCAAATCAGTAGTTGACGTAACTCGCCCATTTTCAATGAGTAAGCGGCGGTGCGGACCGGCTTCGAGTGTTCGCAGAAAACGCTCCTTGGCGGAGGTGGCGAAAACCTGCGTCCGGGAGGGGAGCTTGACGAGCAATTGTTCGAGGATTTCAAGGTCGAGCTCGGCATCGACGTCGTCCAGGAGGAAGATCGCCGGCTCGTCGAAACGCCTCCGGAAAAGCTCCAGTTTGGCGAACTTCAGGAAGAGGACGACCATCTTTTGCTCGCCGCCGGAGAGCACCTCCGCCGCCGGCCTGCCGTCGAGCGAGAACTCGAGAACATCGCGCTGCGGACCGGCCAGCGACATGCGAGCACGGAGCTCGTCGCGGCGGATGCGGGAAAGATCATCGACCGCGCTCGGGCGGTAGATCATCGACAAATCGCGGATGTGGTAGCCGTGCTCCGCGACGATCGCCGCGAATGCTGCGGCCAGCGCCTCCGTGTACGCCGCACGTCCGCGCAAGAGCGGCGCGGCGGCGGCGACCAGCTCCGCATCCCAGGCCGCGAGCGACGACGTGCTGCCGCTGGCCAGGAGCGCATTGCGCTGACGAAGAACGCGTCCATAGCGGCTGACCGCTTCGAGGTAGCCTGGGTCGATGCTGGCGATGCCACGGTCGAGAAAGCGTCGCCGCTCTTCCGGTGCGCCGCGCAGAATGTCGAGCCTCGATGCCGAGTAGGCGAAGACGCTCATGGCGTTGACGTACGCCGCGAGTGTTACGCGCTCGCCGTTAATCAGGAGCGCGCGGCGCCTCGTCTCGCCGGTCTCCAATCCGACCGAGAGTGTCTTGTCGACGCCGAAGCGATGCATCTGGCCGGCGACGAACGTGCTCGGCGATCCGAACGCGAAAAGGCTCCCCACGCGCGACGTGCGAAACGATTTCGTTGTGGCCAGAAAGTAGATCGCTTCGAGCAGGTTTGTCTTCCCCTGCCCGTTGCGGCCGACGACGATGTTGACCTGCTCGTGAAACGCAACCTCATCGGAAGCGAGGTTGCGGAACGCCTGGGTCGAGATTGACCGAAGGATCACGCAGTCAAACGCATCGGCATGACGACGTACAGATACTCATACGCGATATCTGCGTCGTTCGCCGAGGGACGTCCGATGCATTGGCTGTTCTCGTCCTTCAGATCGAGAGACACCTGCTGCGTATCGACGGCGCTCAGAAAATCGGTCACGTATGCGGCGTTGAGTCCGACGAAAAACGGATTGCCGGCGTAGTCGATGGGAACGGTCTCGCGTGCGTCGCCGAGCTCGGGATTGGTCGATGAGACGGTCAGCTTCCCGGGCGCGAAATCGAAACGTACAGCGCGAGTGCGCTCGTTTGCGACGAGCGAGATGCGGCGAATCGTGGAGAGCAATCGCTCGCGGTCAACCAGCACTTTGCGGTCGTTGTCGCGCGAGATCACTTCCATGTAGTTCGGGAAGTTGACGTCGATCATGCGCGCTAGCAGCCGGCGCTCTGCCGCTTCAAAAAAAAGATGATTCTCCGAAACGCCGAATCGCACCATCCCGTTTTCACCAGGCTCGAGGCGGAGGATTTCTTCGAGCGCCTTGCGCGGGATCAGGATCGTGAGGTCGGTGGTCTTCTTCTTGCCGCCGTTGCTTCCCTGTGGAAAGTTGATCAGCGCCATGCGATGGCCGTCGGTGGCAACCATCTCCATCTTCGTCGGCTGAATCTTGAGCAGCGCGCCGTTGAGCTGGAAGCGCGTCTCTTCATGCGTGATCGCGAACTTCACTTTTGCGACCATCGTCTTCAGTTCATCGAGCGGGATGTCATACGCCTCGGTCGAATCCACCGTCGGCAGCGTCGGATAATCCTCGGCGGGCAATCCAAGAAGCCGGAACTTTGCGGTGCCGCAATCGAGCAGCAGCGAGTTGTTGTCCTGCAACGTGATGTGGACGTCGTCGTCGGGAAGGGAGCGAACGATGTCGAAGAGACGTTTCGCTTCGATCGTGACGCCGCCCGGTGTGGTGATTCTCGCGGCGCAGGAACTGAGGATCGTCACGTCGAGATCGGTGGCCGCCATCTGCAGCCGGCCGTCAATGGCGCGGAGTAATACGTTCGACAGAATGGGGATCGTGGAGCGTTTTTCGACGACTCCCTGGCAGAGCTGAAGCTCTTTCTGAAGATCAGCCTTCGCGACGGTCAGCTCCATGTCTTCTTCCTTCAGAAACAAGTCTTTATTCTTAGTAGAGGCAGTAGTCGATGCGTGCGGAAAAACTCGGCATCCCACTGCAAAGGTTTCGAAAGTATAGCAGTTCCTACCGGTTCAGAACTGCGGGTTTCCGTGCGGAAAATCGATGGAGATTTCCGGGGTTTTCCGCAGTTGCTGGGGGTCATGCGATCGAGGTGCTGATTGTCCACAGGATTTCGACGGACCTTTCCGCAGGGGCTGTGGATATGCGGTTGCGTGGTTGCGAAGTTCTGCGGTCTCGCAGGGTGAGACAACGCGACGGCGAGACCGCGAAACATCGCAACCGCATCATCGGAACTGCTTCATCAGCCCTTCGAGGACGCGAGCAAACTGCGGGTCGTTCTGCATCTTCTCGTCGATCTTCTCGACCGAGTACATGACGGTCGAGTGGTGCTTGTTGTTGAAGATGCGGCCGATCTCCGGATACGAAAGATCCGTGAGGTGCTTGCACATGTACATCGCCACCTGGCGGGGGAAGGCGATGTTCTGGGCGTTGGACTTTGACTTGAGGTTGGTGACTGTCGTTCCGTAGTGCGCCGCTACGACACGGATGATCTCCGGTGGCGTGATCGGCTTGTTGTCCTTGGACAGTAGTTCTTTCAGCGCTTCTTTGGTGAGCTCGAGTGAGACCGGCTGACCTGCCATGGACGCGTAGACCACGACGCGGTTGAGCAAACCTTCCAGCTCGCGGATGTTTTTTCTCACTCGTTCCGCCACAAACATTGCCGCGTCCTGGGGCAGGTCGATCTTCTTCTCATCGGCCTTCTTTCGAAGGATGGCCACCTTTGTCTCGAGGTCAGGTGGCTGGATGTCGGCGATCAGGCCCCATTCGAAGCGGGAGCGGAGGCGGTCCTCGAGTGTGGGGATCTCTTTCGGCGGCGCATCAGAGGTGAAGACGATCTGCTTTTGCGACTCGTAAAGAGCGTTGAAGGTGTGGAAGAACTCCTCCTGCGTCTGTTCCTTGTTCGCCATGAACTGGATGTCGTCGAGGAGTAGCGCGTCAACTTTGCGGTAACGGTCGCGGAACTGCTGCATACGGTCGTAGCGGATCGAGGTGATGAAGTCCGTGACGAAGGAATCAGCAGAGGTGTAAACGATCTTGGCGCCGGGCGTGCTGTCGCGAAGTTGTTGACCGATGGCCTGAATGAGGTGCGTCTTCCCGAGACCAGCGCCTCCGTAGATGAAGAGAGGATTGAAGGAGCCGGCGGGATTCTCAGCGACCGACTTCGCGGCAGCGAAGGCGAGCTCGTTCGATTTGCCGACGACGAATGCCTCGAAGCGATAACGAGAATTAAAGATCGAGCTGGGCAACTCGACGGTCGGAGGAGGCCCGAGGGGGAGGGTGGCTTCGGAGCCTGTCTCGGTGTCGGCGACCAGATGAAGGTTGATGTGATCGGTGGAGAGCTCGTCCAGGATGGAGCGGATCTGCTCGGCGTAGTTCTGCCGGATCTCGCTGACGAAGCGCTGCGACGGCACGCTCACATCGATCGTGTCACCCTTCTGGGCGAGGAAACGGGTAGGGGCAAACCACGTCTTGTACTGCGCCGTATCGATGGTTTGCTCGAGCCGCTCGAGGACTTGCTTCCACAGGTTCATCGCAGACTCGTTGGCTTGAGGGCGGGCTCCCTATCTTTCTGAAAATCCACAGCTTTTCCGCAACTGCGGAAAATCCGGACCGGAAAAAGGGGGGCGAATATAGCATGGTCCAGCGGATTGCGGTTGCGCTGTTTCGCGGTAGCGCGATCTGGGCCGCCGCGCGACTTCGAGACCAAACGACCCAGCGACCGCCCCCGGAATAGCCCACTACCACCTCACGTTCCGCCCGGTCGCTGGCAGGTTTGACGATGATTCGACCCGCCGCTATACTCGCCGCTTTCTTTTCAGAGGGTTAACGAAATCATGAAGCGTACTTTTCAACCGAACAACCGCCGCCGCAAGCGCACGCACGGCTTCCTTGTGCGCATGCAGACCAAAGACGGACAGGCAGTGCTCTCACGCCGGCGCCGCAAAGGCCGTAAGCGCCTTTCGGTCTAGTCAGCCCGTGTGTCCAGAAGGTTCCGGAGGCATCATGCCGGTGAAGGAGCCTTTGGCAGCCGGCACCAGCGCCACGAATTCCGAGGCGCTGCCCAAAGAGAAGAGGTTGGCCAAACGGCGCGAGTTTCTTCGCGTTTATGACGCCGGCCGCAAACTCTTTACCCGTTACTGCGTACTGTTTTCGGCAGCAAACGGCCTGTCGTACTCGCGGGTCGGCATCACCGCGACGAAGAAAAGCGGCAAAGCAAACGTGCGCAATCGACTGAAACGGTGGACGCGCGAGATCTATCGCCATCAGCGCGGTCCGCTGGGGCTCGACGGACTCGCCATCGACATCGTCGTCAACGTGAAACCGAACGCGGCACAGGCGGCCTGGGTCGACTACAGCACGGACCTCCGGCGCGGACTGCAGCGCGTTGCCTCCGAAAGCGCCACCCGATGAGCCATGCGCGCCGTTGCTCTTCTGCCTCTCCGTTTTTACAAGCGATTTGTCTCGCCACTGCTGCCTCCGATGTGCCGCTTCGATCCGACCTGCTCGATTTACATGATGCAGGCGATCGAAAAGCACGGCACACTGCGCGGCGTCTGGCTCGGCATCCGGCGTCTGGCCCGCTGCCACCCGTTCAATCCTGGAGGTTGGGACCCCGTCCCTTGAGATGGAAAAACGAATCTTTGCTGCAGTACTAGTGTCGATCGGCTTCCTCTGGCTCTGGGCCGCAGTGGCCCCGAAGCTCTTTCCCGACTTGATGAAGAAGCCGGAGCCGGTGGCGTCGCAGCCGGCGAGCGTGGCGACATCAACCGTCGCGCCGGCAGCTCCGACAACCACCGCTACCACGAGCTCCACCACCGCGCGAGCCACCGCCTCTGCACCGGCGGTTCCAGCTGTCGTTCCAGTCGCGCCGCCGGTCGCGGCTACGGCCCAGACGCTGACGACGGTCGATTCCAGCGACTTCCGCGCTCGATTCTCCAACCGCGGCGCGCAGCTTGTGTCCTTTAAGCTCAATCACTACAGGGCAAAGCCGAGCTCGAAGACTGATCTGACCGACGTCGATCTGGTCAAGGAGCGCGAGGCCAGCAAGACCGACTATCCGTTCGCGATCGAGGCGGCCGATCCCGCGTTTACGCGGCGCGCGAACAACGCGCTGTATGCCGTTCGCGAGGCGGACGAAAAGGGCGGGCACCTCATCGAGTACCGCTGGTCCGATGGCGTCCACTCCGTCACGAAGACCTTCCGCTTCACCGGCGAGTATCTATTCAACTTCGCGGTGTCCGTCGTGCCTCCGATTCCGTACCGCGTCGTCATCGGCCCCGGGATCCGAACCCTCGGCCCTGACGAGAAGGACAACCAGTTCATCACCACCGGCAACGGTGTCTACCAGCGCGACGACAGCCTCAAGGTCATCGCCCGCGAGAAGGCCGGCTCACTGACCAGCTTTCCTTCCGTGCAGTACGTCGGCATCGAGGACAACTACTTCCTCAGCGCCCTTCGTCCGGAGAAGTCCAACGGCGCAGTTCTGCGCGCGATCGATGTTCCCGCCGGCGCGAACAACGAGAAGCGCCGCGAGATCTACGCCGGCGTCAATGCCGCTCCGGACGGCGTGGTGACCGGCGCAGCGTTCTTCGGTCCGAAAGAAGCCACGGTTGTCGACCGCTACGGCTTCGAGAAGACGCTGCAACTCGGCGTCTTCGGGATCATTGCGCGCTTCTTCCTGTCCGCCCTTCTCTGGCTGAACAGGTTCACGAAGAACTACGGCGTCGCCATCATCCTTCTGACGCTCATCATCAAACTCGTGCTCTATCCGCTGCAGCACAAGTGGATCGTCTCGATGAAGAAGATGCAGAAACTGCAGCCGAAGATGGAGGCGATCAAGGCTCGCTACAAAAAGGCGAAGACCGATCCCGAGCAGCGCCAGAAGATGAACACGGAGACGATGAAGCTCTACCAGCAGGAAGGGATCAATCCTGCCGGCGGCTGCCTCCCGTTTGTGCTCCAGGTCCCGATTCTCTGGGGCTTCTACGGCCTGCTGACCCACGCCATCGAGTTGCGCGGCGCGCCGTTCATGCTCTGGATCCACGACCTCTCGATGAAGGATCCCTACTACATCACGCCGATCCTGATGACGGTTACGATGTTCATCCAACAGGCAATCACGCCATCGACGGCCGATCCTGCGCAGAAGAAGATGTTCATGATCATGCCGTTGATCATGGGTTGGATTTTCAAGGAGTTCCCGACCGGTGTCGTGCTTTACTGGCTGATGCAGAACCTATTGACGATCGTGCAGCAGGTCATCATGAACAAATTTATCAAGGATGAGCCGGCCCAAGTACAGGCCGGCTGATCGAGCGGAACGACGATGGCGCAGCGATTCGAAGGTAAGAGTGTCGACGAAGCTTTGACGATGGCCGCGGAAGCGCTCGGAGTGGAGCGCGTCCAGTTGACCTATCACGTTGTCCAGGAGAAACGCGGATTCCTCGGCGGATTCAAGAGCGTCATCGTCGAAGCCGAAGTGAACCAGCCTACTGTGGCCAGTCCTGCCCAGGCGTCATCGACGGCGCCGGTCCCCTCCGGGCAAGGCGCTCCCGCGCGCCGCGCGGGCGGTGGCGGCGGCCGGGGTCGAAGTGGTCGCGATCGAGGCGGCCGCGATCGCGGTCGTGGACGCTCAGGCGGCGACCAACGCGATCGTGGCGGACGCTCAGGCGGTGACCGCGGACGCGGACCGCGCCGCGAGTATCAGGATGATTTTCAGACCGGCGATTTCGAGCGTTTTGCGGGTGAGATCCCGGAGCAGGGACCGGAATCGGAGCAGGCCGGAGTCGTGCGTGCCTGGTGTGCGCGTGTCGTTGAGCTGGCGAAGCTGCAGCTCGAGATTCGCACGGAAGAGAACGAGACGCAGATCATCGTCCGCCTCTTCGGCACCGATGCACCGTTGCTCACCGAGCAGCACGGCGAACTGCTCGATGCGATCCAGGTTCTCAGCAACAAGGCGCTCGTAGGCAACAAGGTCGAGAAAGAGATCGAGCTGAATTGCGAAGCGTTCAAGGAGCGCCGCGCCGAGCAGCTCGCGGAAAAAGCGCGCGATATGGCCGAAGAGGTCAGGTCGAGCGGGAAGGAACAGCTCCTTCCGGCCATGACGCCGATCGAGCGGCGCATCGTTCATCTCGCGCTGGAGTTAGACGCCGACGTGACGACGGAGTCTCGCGGCGACGGCTTCTACAAACGCGTCGCTCTCGTGAAGCGCCAGAAACCGGCGGAGTAACTGGCGGGCCCGAGCGGGTTGCTGGGTTTCTCGGTGAGGGGATGTCGCCGACCGAGCAACCCACCAACCCAGCAACCGGAAACCGCACCTTGGCAACCGCGCAATCAGAGCTCGATACGATCGTCGCTCCCGCCACACCACTCGGGCGGGGAGCGCTCGCTATCGTGCGCATCGACGGTCCAGGCAGCGCCAGGATCGTGGAATCACTCAGCGGGATAACGCCGGAGGTCCGTAAGGCGACCCATATTCATCTGGCGCATCGCGAGGAGACGCTCGACGATTGCGTCGCCGTCCGATACGAAGCTCCTCACTCGTTCACAGGTAACGACCTCGTCGAGCTCACACTTCATGGCAGTCCGCTGCTGGTCGGTCGCGTGATTGCGGCGGCCGTCGACTTGGGAGCGCGCATCGCGGAGCCGGGCGAGTTTACGGAGCGCGCCGTACTGAACGGAAAGCTCGACCTCGTGCAGGCGGAGTCGATCGCCGATCTGATCAACTCGCGCACTGCGCTTCAGGCCAGACTCTCGCTGGGTAACCTGGACGGAGTGCTGAGTCGCCGCGCCGCTTCGATCCGCGAGGCGCTACTTCACGTCATCTCTCGTCTCGAGGCCGCACTCGACTTTTCGGAGGAAGGCTACGAGTTCATCACGCTCGACGAAGCGCGAAGCCGGATTGCCGAAGCGATCGCGGAAACGTATGCGATGGCAAAGACGTACCGCCGCGGCCGCGCCACGACGTCGGGATTGAAGGCCGTGATCCTCGGCCGCCCGAACGCTGGCAAATCGACGCTGTTGAATCGCCTGGTCGGAAGCGAGCGCGCCATCGTGACGCCGATTCCGGGAACCACGCGCGACATCGTCCGCGAGTCGATCGAGATTGGCGGCCTGCCGGTATCCATCGCTGATACCGCCGGCTTGCGATCGACCGGTGATCTCGTCGAGGGGATCGGCGTCGCGCGCGCGCGCGAGGCGGCGGCGCAGGCGGACATCGTCCTTTATCTCGTCGATGCATCTGGCGGATTGAGTGCGGAGGATGAGCTCGAACAGTACCCTGAAGCCATCGTCGTCTACACGAAGGTGGATCTGAATCCCGCTCCGGAAAGTGCGTTCGGTATCAGCGTCACCGCCGAGCTCGGAATCGACCGGCTGTTGGAGCGGCTTGATCAGCTGGTTCGCGATCAGTTCGCTGCGCCCGAAGGCAGCCTCGTGAATGAGCGACAGCTCCAAGCCGTGCTCGGTTGTGCAGAAGCACTCGCGGCTGCGCTCGCCTCGATCGATGCCGGACTCGACGAGCAGGTTATCGTGGTCGACCTCTACCGCGCCTCGACAGCGTTGGGTCTGCTGACTGGCACGATCACGAACGATGAAGTCTTCACCGAGATCTTCTCCAAGTTCTGCATCGGAAAGTGACCAGCCACAGCGGCGCAGAATGCTGCACTCGGCGCTACTGTTCCACGTGAAACATGTTCGATGTAATCGTCATCGGTGGTGGCCACGCCGGCGCGGAAGCTGCCCGCGTTTGTGCTCGCGGCGGTGCGCGCGTGGCGCTGGTCACCATGCTGCGCGATGCCATTGGCCGCATGTCCTGTAACCCAGCCATCGGCGGATTGGCCAAAGGAAACCTCGTCAAGGAAATCGACGCCCTCGGCGGACTGATGGGGGAGGCCACCGATCGCGCCGGCATCCAGTTCAAGGTGCTGAATCGTTCGAAGGGCCCGGCAGTGCAGGGGCCGCGCGCGCAGTGCGATCGCGACCTCTACGCCGCGGCCGTCCGGCAGATTCTGGCTGATGAACCGAACGTGACGATCGTCGAAGGCTCCGTCTCCGCGCTTCGTTTCAAAGGTCGCGCGGTGCAGGGCGTAACGTTCGTCGACGGGTCCCGGCTCGATGCCCGCGCCGTCATCGTCACCACCGGCACCTTCCTCCGAGCCCTCATGCACTCCGGCGAGACGAAGACCGTCGGCGGGCGCTTCGGAGAGCCGGCTGCGGAAACACTGTCCGAATCGTTGCGCGCCATCGGCCTCAACCTTGGGCGACTCAAGACCGGTACGCCCCCGCGCGTTGATCGCAACACCGTCGATTTCTCGAAACTGGACGAAGCGCCCGGCGATGTTCATCCGCGCCCTTTCTCCATCCTGACCGATCGACTCGCGCTGCCTCAGGTGCTCTGCCACCTGACCTACACCAGCTCCTTTGCCCACGACCTCATTCGCGCAAACCTTCACCGCGCGCCGATGTACTCCGGCCAGATCAGCGCCATGGGCCCTCGCTATTGCCCATCGATTGAAGACAAAGTGGTCCGCTTTTCCGAAAAAGAGCGCCATCAGGTCTTCGTGGAGCCCGAAGGCCTGCTGCATCCCTGGCTGTACATGAACGGCATCTCGACGTCGCTTCCTGCTGACGTTCAGGATGCCGTCGTGCGATCGTTGCCCGGATTCGAGAACGCGGTCATCGCGCGGTACGGCTACGCGGTCGAGTACGACTTCGTGAACCCTGAGCAGCTCGATCCGACCCTTCAGGTTCGGGGGATCGACGGCCTCTTCCTGGCCGGCCAGATCAACGGAACCTCCGGTTATGAAGAGGCCGCAGCACAGGGACTGCTCGCCGGCATAAACGCGCTGCAGCAGATTCGCGGCGGTGAGCCAGTGATCCTTCGCCGCGATCAGGCGTATGCCGCGGTGATGATCGACGATCTTGTCACGCGGGGTACCGAGGAGCCGTACCGCATGTTCACCTCACGCGCGGAGCATCGCCTGCTCCTCGGCTGCGACTCCGTTTACGAGCGGCTCTCGCCGATCTCCGAAGCGCTCGGCGTGCTTGATGACGACCGCAAGCGGCGGGTCGGCGCGCGCCTCGAGCGGATGCGAAAAGCCCGCGAAGTCGCCGAGTCGGTCAGCGTGACTCCTGATCGCGAAACGCTGGCGTGGATGGCAGAGGCCGGCATTGCGCTGAACGAAAAGGCGACGATCGCGCGCCTGATGCAGCGCGCTGATTTCGATATCGAGCGCGTCGCCGCCGCAGCAGAACCGTTACTGCCAGAAATCGCTGCAGCCTTCCGCCTGCTCAACGACGAGGAGCTCGACGGCGTCGTTTCGCAGCTTCGCTATTTGGGCTACATCGATCGTCAGCGCCGGGAGGCCTCGCGATCGGCTGAAGAAGAGACGATGAGGATTCCGGCAGAGATGTCGTACCAGTTGCCCGGACTCTCTCGCGAAATGGTCGAGAAGCTGAGCGCCGTGCGCCCCGTTTCCATCGGTCAGGCCAGCCGCATCCCGGGCGTGACCCCGGCGGCGATCACGATCGTCCGGATGCACGTCCGGCGCGGGCGTGCTGCCGGATCCGCGGCGTCACCCGCCGTGTCATCCTGAGCGCCAGCGAAGGATCTCAAAATGCGGCGCACAAGCCATGATCCGGGCATTTTGAGATCCTTCGCTGACGCTCAGGATTACACCGCGAGAGGGCTTCAGACTTACAAACGTGAGCTCCTCCGCTGGAACGAGCGGATCAATCTGATCGGGCCGGAGGCGGTTGAAAACCTCGATGACCACATCGCCGAGGCGGTAGCGGCGGCCGGCATTCTGAAGCCTCGGGGAGAAGTCCTCGACTTCGGCAGCGGCGGAGGATTACCTGCCGTTCCGATGGCCATCGTCTCGCCGGAAGGGCGCTTCCACCTTGTCGAATCCGAGCGCAAGAAGTGGGCATTTCTGAAACACATCGCTCGCGAATGCGAATTGAACGCTGTGATTCACGGTGATAGATTGGCGCGCGCCGTGTCCCGGTTTCCTCCCGATCTCCGATTCTCCCTCGTTACGTCGCGTGCAGTGGGGAATCCCGAGGAGTGGGTGCCGTTGATGGGGGAGTGGATGGAGCCGGATGGGCGCGTGGCGCTTTTTCAGGGCTCGCCGGACGTCCCGTCCATCCGCAATTTTGAAAAAGCGGAAGTGTTCTCGCTGCCTCGCGGCACATCGAACTACCTGGTTACCCTCTCGTTCCACGTGGAACAATCTACATGACGAAGATCGTCGCGCTTGCGAATCAAAAGGGCGGTGTCGGCAAAACGACGACCGCCATTAACCTCGGCGCCTCGATCGCGGCGTGCGAACGTCGTGTGCTTCTCGTCGATCTCGATCCGCAGGCAAATGCCACCTCGGGCATCGGCATCCTCGACGCCGAACGCTCCATGTACGACGTCCTCATCGACAAAATGCCGCTCGGCGAGATCATCCTGCCGACCGAGATTCCGACGCTCTTCGTCGCGCCGGGGACCGTCGACCTCGTCGGAGCCGAAGTCGAGCTGCGTGACGCGATCGGTCGCGAGTACTTCCTCAAACGAGTGCTCGATCCGGTCGCCGCGGACTACGACTACGTCTTCATCGATTTGCCGCCGTCGCTCGGGCTGCTGACAGTCAACGGCCTGACGGCCGCGAACTCCGTCCTGGTGCCGCTCCAAGCCGAATACTTCGCACTCGAGGGCGTCTCCCAACTCCTTGCCACGATCGAACGAGTTCAGGGAGCAGTCAACCCCGGCCTCGAGGTCGAAGGCATCGTGCTCACGATGTACGACGAGCGGATGAACCTGACCAGGCAGGTGGCCGAAGAAGTGCGAACCCACTTCGGCGACAAGGTCTACCGCACGGTGATTCCGCGAAACGTTCGCCTCAGCGAGGCGCCATCGTTCGGTAAACCGATTATTCTTTACGACATCCGATCGCGTGGCAGCGAGGCGTACGTCGCGCTGGCAAAAGAATTCATTCACCGCGCGGAGAACGTCATTTGATGAACCAGAAAAAAGTCCTCGGACGCGGCCTCGGCGCTCTGATCCCGCAACGGCAGGAGCAACCTGCCGCGCCAACCGAGGCGCGTGCGACGCAGGGACTGGCAGAGATACTCATCTCGCAGATCCAGCCCAATCCGTATCAGCCGCGCAAGACATTCAACGAAGCGTCGATCGAAGACCTGGCGCGCAGCGTCCGCGAGCACGGCATCGTGCAGCCGCTCGTCGTTACGCGCGCTGGCGACAAATACAAGCTCATCGCAGGCGAGCGCCGCTTCCGCGCGGCGCAGAAAGCCGGCTTGACCACCGTTCCCGCGCTCATCAAAGAGATGATGCAGGAAGGGGACGCCCTTCAGATCGCTCTGATCGAGAACATCCAGCGCGAGGATCTCAACCCGATCGAAGAAGCGCTTGCCTACCACCAGCTCCACGATGAGTTTCAGCTTACGCAGGAGGAGATCTCCAAACGCGTCGGCAAGGAACGCTCCACCGTCGCCAACTTCCTGCGTCTTCTGAAACTGCCCGACCCGGTGAAGAAACTACTTGCCTCCGGCCAGCTCTCGATGGGACACGCACGCGCGCTTTTAGCACTCGAATCGCCCAAAAAACAGGAGCAGCTCGCCGACCGCGTCGTCCGGAAGAATCTCAATGTCCGGCAGACGGAGGGGCTGGCCTCGGAGAGCTCGCCGAAAGCGGCGGAGAAGAAAGAAAAGGAAAAGGATGTCTTCACGCGCGACGCAGAAGACAAACTCCAAAGAACTTTACGAACGAAAGTTGAGATTGACCGCCGGCGCCGCGGCGGCGTCATTCACATTCGCTACGGCAGCGAGGAGGAGCTGATTCGCGTCGTCGATGAGCTCATGGGAAGGCGTCGTTAACGCTACGATTCTCATTGCCGCATCACTTCTCGTTGCGGTTTTCGCGTTCCTGCTGATCAGGCGCGGCCGGCGACCAAGTGAAGGGGAGAAACGCATGGGGGGAGAGATGAAAAACAAGAGTGGTGAACTGAATGGCTTTCTCGATCGCGGCTCGTCATTTCATGGCGAGCTGGAATTCGAAGACACCATGCGCATCGACGGACGCTTCAACGGAAAGATCGTCTCGAAAAACGAGCTGATCGTCGGCGAGAGCGCGCACATCGAAGGAGACATCCACGTCGGCCGCATCGCCATCAGCGGCACGGTGGTCGGAAAGATCGTCGCCGCCCAGCGCGTCGAGATCCACCGCAACGGCAAGGTCTACAGCGACATCGACACGCCCGCGCTCATCATCGAAGAGGGCGCGCTCTTCCAGGGCAACTGCGTCATGGGCGAGAAGAAGCCTGCAACGGTGACGAATATCTCCGCGAAGGCCTGATCGTGCGCTTCGCGCGTTGTCGGTTGTCGGTTGATTGCGCTTCGCGCGTTTGAAGACGGTTTTGACAACGCGGCGAAGCCGCAACCAACCGACAACCGACAACGCACGCCGCAGGCGTGCACCTCACCATCCCCGCATTCGCGCAATCAACACGATGGCCTCGGGGATCGTGTACACGTCCTCGGCGCCGAGAGCGTCCTCCCATTGCAGGTCCCACGCGGCGGCCTCGCGCGCGGGCTGCCCGGCCTCGCGAAAGTTGAGCTCGCAGATGTCGCCGATGTAGCGATCGCCGTCGCGGACGGGGAGGCCGAACGTCCGGCACACCAGCGGCCGATGCTCGTACATCAAACACTCGCCGCGCTCGTTCAGATTGGGACATGGCGTGGACGCCGTCCGTTCGAAAAACTCCGCCTTCTCCTCGGGCGTGCAATCGCGAAGCTCGGGATGGGCTGATGATGCGACGATCTCCTGCGCCCGGCGGATGACCATCGCACGCCGTTTGTGGTGAAGTTTCTCCAAGCCCTCGGCGAGCAGCGGAACATCGCCGGACCCGATCTCGAACAGGCCGTAGCAGCAGAGCGAACACCCTCGTCCGCATTGGAGGCTTTCAGGCTGCGTACTCTCCACGCCGCGAAAAAATTGATCGGCCCGCTCGAGGATGCTGATATAGGTTTCCGTGGAGGTTTTATCGGGCACGAAACGGACAACCGCTCAGGTGACAACGTTCTTTCCCTTGTGGTATACAACCGCCCGCCTCGGGGTTCGGGCGCGGTTCTCACGCGCCGGTTTCCGGCTCCAAAACAGTCTATGCAAATTAATCTGACGCCCGATTACTCTCTGCTCGCGATCATGGTGATTTTCATCCTCAACTACCTGATCGTAAGCAGATTCTTCCTCCGGCCCATCAATCAGGTGATTGAGGCGCGTGAGGACGAAGTGCGCTCCGCGAACGACCTGTACGAGCAGTCGATGGCGCGCTTCAGCGAAGCGACCACGCTCATGGAGACAAAGCTCCACACCGCGCGGCACGCCGCCGCCGACGTTCGCGACGCCTTCCGCCGCGACGCGGCCGCGTATCGCACATCGATCGTCGAGAAAACGCACAACGATGCCAACGCCATCGTCAGCGAAGCCGATGCGCGCTTGAAGGAAGACGTCGTGGAAGCACGGGCAAAGATCGTTCGTGAATCCGAGGCGCTGGCGCAGTTGGCGGCGGAACGAATTCTGGGGAGATCGGTCTGATGCGGCGCCTGCTCCCCATTCTGCTCCTGTCGCTTTTTCCCGTCCTTCTTTTCGCTCAGAACCACGCCAACGACGCGAACAACGTCGCGCAGGGGGCGGAAAAGGTCTCGCACGAACAGACGCACCCGACTGAGAACCACGGCGGCGAGCACGAAGCACCGAAAACCTATTTCGGGATTCCGGGCTGGATCCTGAAGCTCGTCAACATGCTTCTCTTTTTCGGCGTCCTCGGATGGTTGATCGGCGGGCCGATCAAGAACGCGCTCGCCGCGCGCCGCGTCCAGATCAAGGCTGACGCCGACGAAGCGCGTGCACGCCGCGCCAAGGCCGACCAACTCGCCGGCGACATTCAGGCGCGGCTTACGCAGATCGAAGCGGACGTACGCGGGATTCAGGAGCGCGCGCAGTTGGAAGGCGAGAAGCAGAAACGCGAGCTTATCGCTGCCGCCGAAGCCGAGGCGCAGAAGATCCTGCAGTCGGCGCGCAACGAAGTCGACAACCGGCTCAAGCATGCGCGTCACGAGCTGACCGAGTTTGCAGGCGAGCTTGCAACGCAGCGCGCCGAACAGATCCTTCGCGAGAAAGTCACCGACCAGGATCGCGCGCGTCTCTTCGAAGAAAGCGTCCGCGAAGTAGAAGGGGCCCGCTCATGATCCGCAGATTCGCCAGACCGTACGCCCGCGCGATCATGGACACGGTGAAGTCGTCTGAGAAGGCGGCCGCCCTTCGCGACGAGCTGACCACATTCGAGCAGGCCCGCAAATCGTCGCACGACCTCCAGCAGATGTACGCGAATCCAGGCATCGACTTCGATTCAAAGCACAAGGTAACCGCCGCGATCGCAACGCATCTCGGCCTGTCGGAACTTGCGATGCGGCTGCTCGACGTGCTCATTCAGAACCGCCGCATCAACGACCTCGGCGTCATCGTGGCCGGCCTGGCGACAATGATTCGCGAGGCCACCGGAACCGTCGCGGCGGAAGTGCGCTCGGCAAGCGAGCTTTCCGAGAAGGAACAAGGTGAGTTGCGGGCGATGCTGGAGCGGAAGGTCGGCGGCAAGGTCGACATCGACGTGTCGGTCGATCCGGCCCTCATCGGCGGTTTCGTAGCAAAGATCGGGAGCGAGGTTTTCGACGCTTCCGTATCCGGGAAAATCGAGAAATTCCGCGCTTCATTAGCGTGACGTATTTAGCGTGAGGCATTTTCGGGAGACTTTATGGCTGTTGATTTGAAAGCAGAAGAAATCACAGAGATTATTCGGCAGCAATTAAGCGGAATCGGCCGCGGCGTCGATGTCTCTGAAGTCGGTACCGTCGTCTCCGTCGGCGACGGCATCGCACGCGTCTACGGCCTCGACCGCGTCATGGCCGGTGAGCTCGTTGCGTTCCCGCATGACATCGCCGGACTGGCCCTGAACCTCGAAGAAGACAATGTGGGCGTCGTTCTCCTCGGCGAGGCTTCGGCCATCAAGGAAGGCGACGAGGTCAAGCGCACCGGCAAGATCATGTCGGTTCCGGTCGGCCAGGCTCTCGTCGGCCGCGTCGTCAATCCGCTCGGCGTTCCCATCGACGGCAAGGGTCCGATCAACACCACCGAGTTCTACCCGATCGAGCGCCTGGCACCGGGCGTCGTCGACCGCAAGCCCGTCAAAGAGCCGCTGCAGACCGGACTCAAAGCCGTCGACGCGATGATCCCCATTGGCCGCGGCCAGCGCGAGCTCATCATCGGCGACCGCCAGACCGGAAAGACGGCCGTCGCGGTTGACACGATCATCAACCAGAAGGGCAAAGACGTCATCTGCGTCTATGTCGCCATCGGTCAGAAGAAATCGACGGTCGCTCAGGTCGTCCGCACGCTCGAAGAAAACGGGGCGATGGACTACACCATCGTCGTCAACGCCTCCGCCTCCGACCCCGCGCCGATGCAGTACCTCGCGCCGTACGGCGGCTGCGCGATGGCCGAGTACTTCCTCTACAACGGGAAGCACGCGCTGATCATCTACGACGATCTCTCCAAACACGCGGCGGCGTATCGCGAAATCTCGCTGCTCCTCCGCCGCCCGCCTGGCCGTGAGGCGTATCCCGGTGACGTTTTCTACCTTCACTCGCGCCTTCTGGAGCGTGCCTCGAAGATGGCTGATGAGAAAGGCGGCGGCTCGCTGACCGCGCTTCCGATCATCGAGACGCAGGCCGGCGATGTCTCCGCCTACATCCCGACGAACGTCATCTCCATCACCGACGGGCAGATCTTCCTGGAGACGGACCTCTTCCACTCCGGCGTCCGTCCCGCCATCAACGTCGGCATCTCGGTGTCGCGCGTCGGCGGCTCGGCGCAGGTGCGCTCGATGCGTTCCGTCTCCGGCACGCTTCGCCTCGATCTCGCGCAGTACCGCGAGCTGGCGGCGTTCGCGCAGTTCGGGTCGGATCTCGATAAGGCAACGCAGTCGCAGCTCAATCGCGGCCGGCGTCTCGTCGAGATCCTCAAACAGGGGCAGTACCGTCCGATGCGCATCGGGCTTCAGACCGCCTCGGTCTACGCCGGCGTCAAAGGCTTCCTCGACAACCTCGCGGTCAGTGCGGTCCTCCCATTCGAGACGGCGCTGCATCAGTACCTGAGCGACGAGAAGGGCGATGTTCTCGACAAGCTCGAGACATCTCCGAAGTTTGACGCGGAGATCGAAGGCGCGCTTCGTACCGCAATCACCGAGTTCAAAGCGCAATACGTGAAAGACAACGCGAACGCCCTCGCGGCGTAACTGAAAATGCCAAGCACGATCGATATCCGGCGCCGGATCCGCAGCGTCAAGAACTCGCAGCAGATCACCAAGGCCATGAAGATGGTGGCCGCGGCGAAGCTGCGCCGCGCGCAGGAGCGGATGTTTGCTGCCCGCCCCTACGCCGCAGGCCTTCGCAAAGTTCTGGCCTCGGTGGCGACGCGCGTCGATATCGGCGCGCACCCGCTGTTGCAATCGCGCGAGCCGGAGCGCAACGTTGTCGTCATCGTCGTCACCGCCGACCGCGGTCTCTGTGGTGCCTTCAACGCCAACGTCATCCGCGCGGCCCAGAACTTCATCCGCGAGAGCGCGTTCGAATCGGTTTCCGTCCTCACCATCGGGCGCAAGGGTGGCGACTACTTCAAGCGGCGCCCCATTCCGGTTCGCCAAAACGTCATGGTCGCGCAGGCTCTGTCGCTCGGCGTTGTCCACGAGATCGCGGAAAGCCTCATCAAAGACTTCATCGAAGAAAAGATCGACGGCGTTTACGTCGTCTACAACGAGTTCAAATCGATCATCGCGCAGGACGTCCGCGCCGAGCGTCTGCTGCCGATAATTCGAGATTTCGAAGATACGACTGCAACGGATCAGGGTGGCATCGACTACCTCTACGAGCCTGGGCCGGAGCAGATCCTCTCGGACCTCCTGCCGAAGCACATCGAGTTTCAGCTCTACCGCGTTCTTCTCGAGTCGGCTGCGGCCGAACAGGGAGCGCGTATGACCGCGATGGAAGCGGCCACCAAGAACGCGTCGGACATGATCGAGTATTTGACGCTCACCTACAACCGCATCCGCCAGGCGGCCATCACCAAAGAGATCATCGAGATTGTCTCGGGCGCTTCTGCAGCGCAATAGGCAACGGAGAAGACATGGCAAACGAAGAAACCAAAACCCAGCGCGTCGGCAAAGTGATTCAGGTCATCGGGCCTGCGCTCGACATCGAATTCGAGGAAGGCCATCTTCCGGCCATCTACAACGCCATCCGCATCCTCGACAACGGCGAGCTCGGAAAAGTGCCGATCGATGTCATCGCCGAGGTGGCGAACCATATTGGTGAGAACCAGGTGCGCTGCATCGCCATGAAGCCGACCGACGGAATGGTCCGCGGAATGAAGGCCATCGACACCGGCGGCCCGATCATGGTTCCCGTCGGACGCGAGACCCTCGGCCGCATCCTCAACGTTCTCGGCGAGCCGGTCGACAACAAAGGCCCCGTCAATGCCGAGACGACGCTGTCGATTCATCGTCAGCCCCCACGGTTCGACGAGCAGTCGACGAACATCGAGATGTTCGAGACCGGCATTAAGGTCATCGATCTCCTCGAGCCGTACACCAAAGGCGGCAAGACCGGCCTGTTCGGCGGCGCTGGAGTCGGCAAGACCGTTCTGATCATGGAGCTCATCAACAACGTCGCCAAAGAGCACGGCGGATTCTCCGTGTTCGCAGGCGTCGGCGAGCGCACGCGCGAGGGGAACGATCTCTGGCTCGAGTTCGCCGAGACCGGCGTCATCGTGCCGGGCGATCCGTCGAAGTCGAAGGCAGCGTTGATCTACGGCCAGATGACGGAGCCGCCGGGAGCGCGGCTTCGCGTTGGGTTGACGGGCCTCACCGTCGCGGAGCACTTCCGCGACGCCGAAGGCCAGGACGTGCTGCTCTTCATCGACAACATTTTCCGATTCACGCAAGCGGGCTCGGAAGTCTCCGCACTTCTCGGCCGCATGCCGAGCGCCGTCGGTTATCAGCCCAACCTCGCTACGGAAATGGGCGAGTTGCAGGAACGCATCACCTCGACCAAGCGCGGCTCGATCACCTCGGTTCAGGCCATCTACGTCCCTGCCGACGATCTCACCGATCCCGCGCCGGCGACGGCTTTCGCCCATCTCGACGCGACCTCGGTTCTGTCGCGCCAGATCGCGGAGCTTGGCATCTACCCCGCCGTCGATCCGTTGGCCTCCACATCGAAAATCCTCGACCCCCGCATCCTCGGCGACGAGCACTACAACACCGCCCGTTCGGTCCAGGCCGTTCTGCAGAAGTACAAGGACCTCCAGGACATCATCGCCATCATGGGAATCGACGAGCTCTCGGAAGAGGATCGCGTCATCGTCAATCGCGCGCGCAAGATTCAGCGCTTTCTCTCGCAGCCGTTCCACGTTGCCGAGCAGTTCACCGGCATCAAGGGGCAGTACGTCAAGATCGCCGACACGATCAAAGGTTTCCGCGAGATCGTCGAAGGCAAGCATGACGAGATTCCTGAGCAGGCTTTCCTGCTCATGGGCACGATCGAGCAGGTGCTCGAGCGCGCCGAACAGATGAAGAAAGAAGCCGCGTAAAGGAACCGAATGGCTGACGCGCTTCCAACCAAGATCACGCTCACGGTCGTTTCACGCGAACGGAAGATCGTCGAAGTCGATGTCGACGAGGTTGTCCTTCCCGCGAGCGACGGCGAGATCGGTGTGCTCCCCGGTCATACGCCGCTGCTGACAACGCTGAAGATCGGCGTCATGCGCTACCGCACCGGAACGGTCACGCACCAGATGGTGCTTTCGTGGGGCTTCGCCGAGGTGCTACCTGCACGCGTGATCGTGCTGGCCGAGCGCGGGATACTCGCGTCAGAAATCGATCCCGCTGCAGCGGAAGCTGATCGCATCGCCGCAGAAAAAGAGATGCAGTACCTATCATCGCAGGATCCGGAATTCGACCTTGTTGCGGGACGCCTCGAAGAATCCATCGCCATGATCGGCATCGGCCGCGAACCACACTGACATGGAATCCTGGCTCGAGAGCTTCGCGAAGACGAACTTTCGACGTAGCAACGATACGGCGCACGATCTCAAGACGCCGCTGAATGTCGCCGTCCTCAACCTCGAGCTGCTGCGGATGCGCGTGTCGAAACTGGCCGGCGGCGACGACGAGAAGGTCAACGGCTACGCGAAGTCGATCGAGGCCGAGCTCCGCCGGATGGCGCGTATCTTCGACAGCTTCTTCGTCCTCTCGACGCCTCCGAGGAGCGATGAGGCAATCGAGGCCATCGATCTCTGCGCGCTCTGCTCCGAGACGGCCACCGAGGCATTCATCGATCTCGCGCCCATCGAAGGCTCCTTCCTCGCGAGCGGCCACGAATCGAGGGTCCGGCAGGCGTTCAGCCTTTTCTTCAAAGGCGCCAGCCACGTCTTTCCGCCCAAGGGACGGGAGGCGGCGGTCGAGAAGAATGCGGAGTTATTCACTGTTGCCGTCGCAGGTGATCCTGCGGACTCCGATTTCGAGATGACGAAGATCTTCAAGTTCTACTACACGGATGCGAACGGTAATCCGGATCTGTCGCTGGCATCGGCAAGACTCATCGCGGAGACCTATGGCGGTGAGCTGAACGCCGTTGAGGAACGTGATAAGGTCGTGATTCGTCTGTCGTTCCCGAGTCAAACATGAGAAAAGTCCTGATCGTTGATGATGATCGTGCCACGAGTGCCGGTATGGCCGACGTGGTCGAAGACTGGGGTTATGAAGCGGAGGTCGCCGATACGGTAAAGGCCGGCTGGGCATCCGTTTCGAAGATGGTCCCCGACGTCGCCATCGTCGATTTGAAGCTTCCAGACGGCTCCGGCCTCGACCTCCTGCACCGCATCAAAGAAACCTACCCCGACGTCTCGGTCGTCATCCTGACCGGTCACGCTACGGTCGATTCCGCAGTCAAGGCGCTCAAAGTCGGTGCTGAGGACTACGTCACCAAGCCGGTCGATCTTCCTCGCCTCCAGGTCATCCTGAAGACCGTCGAAGACAAGCAGATGATGAAGCAAGAGATCCTGGAGCTTCGTCGTCAGCTGCAGAAAATGGGAGCCCTCGGGCATCTCGTCGGCAAATCGCCGCGGATGCAGAAGCTCTTCGAAGAGATCGAGATGGTCGCGAACACCGACGCCAACGTCTTCATCGTCGGCGAATCGGGCTCCGGCAAGGAAGTCGTCGCCAACACGATCCACTCCCTATCGCGCCGGCGCCTCAAGCCGTTCATTGCCTTCAACTGCGGCGCGATTTCGCCGACGCTGATCGAGTCCGAGATTTTCGGACACGAGAAAGGCGCCTTCACGAACGCCATCAAGCGCCGCGAGGGGTACTTCGAGGTTGCCAAAGGCGGCACGGTCTTCCTCGACGAAATCACCGAAATGCCGATCGAGCTGCAGGTGAAACTCCTGCGCGTGCTCGAGGAAGGAAAGTTCCGGCGCGTCGGCGGCAACGAGGAGATCTACATCGAAGCCCGCGTCATCGCTGCATCCAACCGCGATCCGCAGAAGGCGATCATCGACGGCAAGATGCGCGAGGATCTCTACTACCGGCTCAACGTTTTCCCGATCGAAGTGCCGCCGCTCCGCGAGCGTCTCGAAGATATCCCGCTCTTTTCGCACTTCTTCCTCCAGAAGCTGAACGAGACGGAAGAGAAGAAGGTGGAGAACATCGAGGCCGACTTCATCGAGGCGTTGCAGCAGTACCAGTGGCCCGGCAACGTCCGCGAGTTGCGCAACGTCATCAACCGCGCCTTCATCATGGCTCGCGGCAGCAGCCTCACGCTGGAGTGCCTGCCGGACAAGCTCCTCGGTGCCCGCAAACGCCGTTCGAAAGAAGGCGTGATGATCCCGCTCGGCCAGCCGATGGAAGAGGTCGAGCGCATCGTGATCGAAGAAACGCTCAACATGACCGATGGCGACCGCCGCAAGACCGCCGAGATCCTGGGCATCTCGTACAAGACGCTCTACAACAAGACGAAAAAGTACAAAGCGGCGGGCGGCGGCGACGAAGACGAAGAGGAATAGGCCAGCACGGCCGACCGCGTTGTTGGCCTACCCTCAGCGACCATTTCAGTCAAGAAATCCACTACTCGTAGCGTTTTTGGGCCTTCCTGCCGTCCGGTGCTATCGTCCCCGGCTCAACCCGTTCGCTGCCTCACGTACGCGTGCGCATGATGCGCGCGCGAGGAATTCCGGCGTCGGCGTGGAAGTTTGGGGCGTTCCGCAATGGCCAAAAACCTCGTCATCGTCGAGTCTCCCGCGAAAGCGAAGACGATCAACAAGTTCATCGGCAGCGACTACATCGTCAAAGCGTCCGTCGGTCACGTCCGCGATCTTCCCAAGAGCGAGCTCGGCGTTGACGAAGAGACTTTCGAGCCCACGTATGAGGTTCTCGAAGGGAAAGAGAAGGTCGTTAGCGAGTTGCGGGCCGCGGCAAAGAAAGCCACGACGGTCTTCATCGCA
Organism: Thermoanaerobaculia bacterium; assembly: GCA_034664845.1. Classification (GTDB taxonomy): domain Bacteria; phylum Acidobacteriota; class Thermoanaerobaculia; order Gp7-AA8; family Gp7-AA8; genus JADGNZ01. The sequence goes on from JAXDGW010000124.1 coordinate 37,282, forward strand.
TCGGACCCTGATCGCGAAGGAGAAGCGATCGGCTGGCACGTCATGAAGCTCCTCGGCGGCGACGCCACCAAAGTCAAGCGCATCCTTTTCCACGAAATCACCAAGAACGCCGTCCGCAAGGCGATCGACCAGCCTGGCGAAATCGACATGAACAAGGTCAACGCGCAGCAGGCCCGGCGCGTTCTCGACCGGCTGGTCGGCTACAAACTCTCGCCCCTGCTCTGGGACAAAGTGCGGCGCGGCCTCTCCGCCGGCCGCGTGCAGTCCGTCGCGCTGAAGATGATCGTCGACCGCGAGGAGTCGATCAAGGCGTTCGTTCCCGAGGAGTACTGGAGCTTCGCCGCGAAGCTGGCCGCCGGCGCGCCGCCGCAGTTCATCGCAAAACTGACGAAGGTCGATGGCAAGAAGGCCGTCGTCGACAATGAGGAACAGGCCCGCACGATCGAAGCCGCCCTCAAGGCCGGCTCGTTCGTCATCGAGTCGATCGCGCGGAAGGAAAAGAAGCAGACCGCCGCAGCCCCTTTCATCACCTCGACTCTCCAGCGAACCGCGTACAACCGCTTCAAGTATCCAGTCAAGCGGACGATGCAGATCGCGCAGAAGCTCTACGAAGGCAAAGAGCTCGGCGCATTCGGCCATGTCGGTCTCATCACCTACATGCGTACCGACTCGGTCCGCATCAGCGACGACGCCATCACCGAAGTGCGCCAATATATCGGTACGAAATACGGCGCTGATATTCTCCCAGAAAAGCCAAACGTTTATCGTGTAAAGAAAGCTGCACAGGCCCAGGAAGCGCACGAGGCTGTCCGTCCGACGTCTCTCGATTACGACCCGGATGCAATCAAAGATCACCTCACCCGCGAGGAGTACAACCTCTACAAGCTGATCTGGGACCGCTTCGTCGCGTCGCAAATGAAGCCCGCTCTGTTCGACGTCACCGACGTCGACATTCGCAACGGTGTCTACACGTTCCGCGCTTCTGGTGAGGTTCAGAAGTTCGCCGGTTTCCTGGCAGTCTTCCAGGACGCTTCGGTCGACGGCGCCGACGATGACGACGAGAAGCCGGAGAACGCGAAAGCACTGCCTGCGATGACCGAGGGCGAGAAGCTTGCGCTCATCAATCTCGATACGAAACAGAACTTCACGCAGCCGCCGGCCCGATACACGGAAGCGACGCTCGTGAAGGCGCTGGAAGAGAACGGAATCGGCCGTCCCTCGACGTACGGATCGATCATGACCACGATCCAGACGCGCGACTACACGTACAAGGATGATGGCAAGTTCTTTCCGACGCAGCTCGGAATGCTCGTCACGAAACTCCTCAAGGCTTCGTTCGGCGACATCATCGACGAAGGCTACACCGCGGAGCTCGAAGGAAAACTCGACGAGATCGAAGAAGGCAAGGTCGAGTGGCACGAGGCGATGAAGGACTTCTCTCTGAAGTTCAACAAAGACCTGGTTCGCGCCGGCAAAGAGATGGTCGAGGTGAAGCGCACCGGCGTGGAGACCGACGAGATCTGCGAGAAGTGCGGGTCGCCGATGGCGATCAAGTTCGGCCGCTTCGGCGAGTTCCTGGCTTGCTCGAACTATCCTGAGTGCAAGAACACGAAAGAGACGGCTCGCGGCGACGCGGCGGAGACGCCGGAAGGCGAAGCGATCGTCTGCGACAAGTGCGGCAAACCGATGCAGCTCAAGCGGTCGCGCTTCGGCCAGTTCTACGCCTGCACCGGCTATCCCGATTGCAAGAACACCAAGGATCCGAAGCTTCTCAAAGCGAACATCCCCAACGAGCCGCAGCCGCCATGCGAAAACTGCGGCAAGGAGATGGTGCTCAAGAGCGGCCGCTACGGTCCGTTCTACTCCTGCTCCGGTTACCCCGACTGCAAGACCATCCGCAAGATCGGCGGCGGCAAAGGCAGCCCTCCGAAGCCGACGGGCGTTTCGTGCCCGACGTGCAAGGAGGGAGAGCTCGTGGAGCGCCGCTCGCGCCGCGGCATCTTCTACTCCTGCTCGCGGTATCCGAAGTGCGACTTCGCGCTTAACAATCGCCCCGTTGCGCGCCCCTGCCCGAAGTGTGCGGCGCCGTATCTCCTGGAGAAGGAGACGAAGCGCGAAGGACACATCGAGTACTGCAACAATCCCGAGTGCGATTACCGGGCGGCGATCGCTCCGCGGCCCAATGCAGCGAATGAATAAGACAACCTGTAATCGGCACAGGTTTCGGTCGATTTAGTACGCAGCCTTTCGTTTGCATTTGATCGCCAGATTGCGAGTGGCATATTTAGAACCGATTCGCTGAACATTCGGTTTGGATAATCGACCACATAATCGGCCAGCTATTAACGTGCTGGGCCGCCGCGCTACACTCTTCGTCACGGAGGTCCATCCCATGACGCGTTTTTCATCGCCGGTACGCCGACTCCTCGGCGCGCTGTCGCTATTCGCCGCTACTGCCGCATTTGCGCAGCCCACGCTGCTTTCCGACCGCACGATCCTGCGTCAGGTCCTGCAGGCCATGCCCAAGGGCGGCGACCTCCACAATCACCTCTCCGGCTCCGTCTACGCCGAGTCCTACCTCCGGTTTGCCGCTGCCGACGGGATCTGCGTCGATTCGATGAGGCTCTCCATCACACAGTGCGCGACTTCTGAGCAGACCGCCGCAAATCCGACTGCAGCAGCGTCGATCGTTCCGGCATCCACACTCTTCGCTCCGTACTCGTCGCTCTACGGCCAGATGCTCGATGCCCTTTCGATGCGGCAGTTCCGCTCCGGGATCGAGTCGGGCCACGATCACTTCTTCAATACCTTCGGCAAATTCAGCCCCGTCTCGCGTGCACACGTCCCCGAGATGCTGACCGAGGATGTCTGGCGCCTCGCCAGCGAGAACGTTGACTACGTCGAAACGATCTTCGCGCCGGACTTCGGGAAAGCGCGCGACCTGATGACGATCCCCACCGCGGGGCAGAGCATGGCGGACGCGCGCACAGCGATCATGCAGAGCGGTCGGGTGCCGCCGATCATCACGGCCGCCCGCGGCGTGATCGACGACGCCGAGGCGCGCATGCGCGCGAGTCTCAACTGCGGCACGCCAAACGCGCAGCCTGGATGCGACTCCACCGTTCGCTATCTTTACGAATTGCATCGCGGCGTTCCGCTGGCCCAGCTCTTCGTCGAGATGATCGTCGGGTACGAGTTGGCCCTAGCCGATCCGCGCGTCGTCGGCCTCAATCCGGTTATGCCCGAGGACAGCTACATCTCCATGCATGACTTCGACGACCAGATGCGGATGTTCGCGTTCTTTCATCAGCTCTATCCGAAGGTTCACCTGACGACGCATGCGGGCGAGCTGACGCCTGGCCTGGTCACACCGGAGGGTCTGCGCAACCACATCCGCGACTCCGTCATGATCGCCGGCGCCGAGCGCATCGGTCATGGTGTTGATGTCTCGTACGAGAACGATGCCGCCGGTTTGCTATCCGCAATGGCCTCCCGTCACGTCGCCGTAGAAGTCTGCCTCACCAGCAACGACGTAATCCTGGGCGTCTCCGGCAAGGCGCATCCGCTGCGTCTTTACCTCGCTGCGAAGGTGCCGGTGGCACTCGCCACCGACGATCCGGGCGTCTCCCGCGACGACATGACGAACCAGTACATGCGCGCCGTACAGGATCAGGGGCTCGACTATCCAACGCTCAAACAGCTCGCGCGCAACAGCCTCGAGTACTCCTTCGCCGAGGGGGACTCGCTATGGGTCAAGCACGATTACAAAGCGCTCGCCGCTCCGTGCGCGAGTGACAATGGATCGGCCAAACCGTCCGAGGAGTGCGCGAAGTTTCTCGCGGGCAACACGAAGGCGCGCATCGAGTGGCGTCTCGAGCAGCGGCTACGAGCGTACGAATCGACCTCGAAGTGATCGGTCTGTTTCCTTCGCAGTAGCGTCAGGCGCGATCGGCTGCGCCGTAGTCCGGAAGGCCAGCCGGCCGAGGTGCACGAAGCGCGGCAGAAGCCTCGTAGACGCGGAGCCGCAGCCGATTGATGCCGCCGAGCGGCTGGTGCTCGACCAGCCCATGCCAGGGGGAGAAGTTGAGGCCCTCGCAGAGAGCGCGCCGCTCCGCGGTCTCGAAATCCTGCGGCGGTATGGTGATTGTGGCGACGCTTACGAACGGATGCTTCTCCGCGTCCCATTCGACACAGGCGTCTTCGATCTCGGTGTCGATCTTGTCCGCGAGCTCGCTCGCGTCGCGGATCTGAACCAGAAAATCGAAGACGATGTCTTTGGCGCCCGCGGCCGTCAAACACTCGTGCAGAGCGGTCCGCAGATAGTGTTCATCGGTGACCACCGGAGTCGCCGGTGTGCGGCCAACGGGTTTCGCGGAAAACTTCATTGCTTTGTCAGGACCGAAGGCGAACGGCGCGCCGCTGAAGTATTGGTTGTCGACAGGACAGGCTGGCGGCGGCTGGTATGCAGGCGGACAGGTCGTGCTCTGCAGCCGCTTGACGATGCCGGCGGACCGAATGGCTCGCAGCGTTCCCGGATCGCTGGTGTCCGGTGTGCCGTCCGCCTTCCGCTTAATCCGCTCCGCAAAAAACCGCAGCGGATTGTCCTTGTCCTCGACCAGGATCCGGCTCAGCGCTTCGTAGTCCTCGACGTTCGAGAGGCCAAACACGGGGTGATTGACCATCAAAAAGTCCTGCGTCAGCGGCACGATGTACGGCAGAAGCGCTGACCCGGTGACGCCCTGCACCTTCACCGCCATTCCCCGGCTGCCATGGGTGGTAATGCCGTTTGCAACAGACGAATCGGCGGCAACGGTGGTCGACGCGTTCGAGAAGCGGATCAGGGCCTCGTATTCCTGACCTGTTTTCGCGAACAGACCGACGCGCAGACTCTCCGGCAGCGAGTCATGGACTTTGAATTTGGCACTGACGCAACCGTGGTCTTTCGGATGCACACCACGCAGCGTTGGCGACGGTGCGGGATACCGCCGCTGCATCGCCTCGAGGGTCAGTTTGATCGTGTGGTCGATCTGCGCCGATTCTTTCGCGGGGACATGCTCGAGCTTGTTCATTCCTTAACAATACCAGTACGGCATTGAAAACGAAAGGAGCTACGGCTCCAGGAACTTTGTCACCACGGGCGTGATCAGGTTGTAGTCGATGAGGAACGTGTCGTGTCCGTTCGACGACGCGATCCGCTCGTGTTGGACGGCCGTGCCGTTGACGGACATGGCCGCTTCGACGCGCTCGACGTCGCCGACGGGGAAGAGCCAGTCGGTGTCGAACGAGACCAGAAGCGTACGGCCGCGCCATTTCGCGAAGGCTGCTTCCAACGATCCGTAATGCTCTTCGAGATCCATCTCGTCCATCGCCGCCTGCACCCGGATGTAGGAGTTGGCGTCGTACAGCGCCGCGAACTTCCGGCCCTGATGCTCGAAGTAGGAGTCGATCTCGAACTGCCGCGTGTTGCCGCGCCGGCGACGTCCGAACTTCGATTGCAGTGCGTGGGCGGAGAGATAGGTCATGTGCCCGACCATGCGCGCCACCTGCAAACCGCGCAACGGCTCGGGGTTGTCGTAGTAGTCGCCTCCATTGAAGCGGGCGTCGCTCTCGATCATCTTGCGGCCGATCACGTGCCACGCGATGCCCTGCACCGGCACGGCTGCTCCCGCCGCCATGGTGATGATCGAGTCCATGAAATCGGGGTAGAGCGCGGCCCACATCAGCACCTGCATCCCGCCGAGGGAGCCGCCGGCGACAGAGCGGAGATGGGTGATGCCGAGCCTGTCAAGCAGCACCTTCTGCGAGTGGACCATGTCTTCGATCGTCGGCCACGGATAGCGCGAACCGTACGGACGGCCGCTGGCCGGATCGATGGATGACGGCGCGGTGGTCCCGAAGCACGAGCCGGGGAGATTGGCGCAGATGACGAAGTATTTCGCCAGGTCGATCCCCTTGCCGTAGCCGACAAGGCCATCCCACCACCCCGGACGCTCGTCATTGCCATTGCCGTACGTACCCGCCGCGTGCGCGCTCGCGGAGAGCGCGTGACAGACCAGGATGGCGTTCGATTTCTCGGCGTTCAACTCGCCGAACGTTTCGTAGCGGATCGTGAAGGGGGCAATCGTCTGGCCGTGCGCGAAACGCAATCCGTCGTCGAGCACGAGATCCTTCGGCGGTGCAGCGATGAACGAGTCTGGCATCAGGACGGCGAAGGATGTCACTCCTGCCGCTCGCGCTTCAACTGCCCTTCGTAAATGCGCCGCACCTCATCGATCGTGGAGATCTGATCGACGGCCTTGTCGTCGCGAAGGTGCGCGATGCGCGGAAAGCGAAGTGCGTAGCCTGACTTGTGCCGCTTCGATTCCTGAATACGGTCGAAGGCAATCTCGAGGACGATCGTCGGCTCGACGGTATGTACCGGGCCGTATCTCGCAGTCGTCGTCGCCTGAAAGTGCTTCGTCAGCCGCTCGATCTCGGCGTCCGTCAGTCCCGAATACGCCTTGCCGATGTTGACGAGCTCATTGTCGCGGCGGACGGCGAAGGTCACGTCGGACAAAACCGCGCGTCGTTTGCCGTGCCCGTATTCGGCCGCGGTCACGACGCAATCGAGCGTCGCCAGCGCCTTCTTGTATTTCAGCCATGATTTCCCGCGCCGTCCCGGTGTGTAGACGGAGTCGGGCGCTTTGATGACGAGCCCTTCGTTGGCGCGCGCGCGAGCGGCGTCAAACAACTCGTCGAGATGTTTGCCGTCGCGAACCGGAGTCTGCGTCGCAAAACGGATCGATGTCTCGACGCTGAGGATCTCGCGCAAACGGCCGAGACGCTCGTGGAGCGGTGTTTCGAAGAGCACCTCGCCGTCGATGAAGAGCAAATCGAAGGCAAAGAATACGACCGGCGCATCGCGCAGCAGCGCCTCGGAGACCTTGCGGCGCCCGAGCCGTTTCTGAATCGTGGCGAACGGCAGGATGCGATCGCTGAACGCGACGATCTCGCCGTCGAGGACGACGTCGTGCCCAAGCAAACGCGCGGCCGGCTCCAGCTCCGGGAAACGGTGCGTCACATCGTCGAGCGTCCGCGAGTAGATCCGAACCTCGTCCGCGCTGGCGTGAATCTGCGCGCGAACGCCGTCGTATTTGTCGTCCGCAAACGCGCCGGCGCCCAGCATCGCCACGATCTCGTCCGGATCCTCCTCGGGCTGCGCCAGCATGAATGCGAACGGATGAAAGAGATTCATCCGGGCCGTGTCGAGCGCGTCCGAGCGGGCCAGAAGAGCCGCCGCTCCGATGTCGCCGGTGAGCATGTTGGCTCGCCGCACCGAAACGAGTGGACGATGAAACGCCTTTGCGATCGCCGCTTCAACGAGGCCCTCCTGCAGCCCGATTCGAAACTCGCGCAGCAGGATCTTTACGACGTAGCGGACGCCCTCCTTGTCGAGCTTCCGGAGGAGCGCAACGAGCACGTTCTTCTTCTCGATCGCGCCGGCAGTCGCCGCCAGCCGCTCGAAACTCTCCCCCACCTCGGCCATCGTCACCGTCCGCCTCGGATCGCCGGCGAACAGCTCCGCCGCCGTGTCGCCGGCATCCCCGTACTTCGACCAGGCGGCCCACACCTCGTCCGACGGAAGGCCCGTGACCTCGACGAGCGCATCGCTCAACGCCGCGCCACCGACACCTGCCGTGCGCTGGTCCTTGCGGGGAAACGGCGAGCCGGAAAAGAAGACGGCAGCGCGCTCCAGCGACGCATCGTCGAGCGTCACGAAGTAATCGGCGAGAAGGCGCTCCTTCTCCGATTTCTTCGTCGTCGCGGCGATGGCGTTGGCGGTTCTGCAAAAGTCGGAGAGCATGATGGTGCGGTCGCGATGTTATGGGGAATCAGAGACCAGAGATTAGAGATCGGAGATCAGGGGGCACCCATCTGCCGCCTCTTGGGATTTGTTCACGCGGAGACGCGGAGCACGCCGAGAAAACCTTCACCCCCGAGACTCCGCAAACCGCGAGACCCCGCAACCGCGTATATGATCCCGCCGCAAATATCACACCCACGAGGTTTGAGATGAAAACGAAAGTCACAGTGGTCGGCGGCGGTAATGTCGGCGCCACGGTCGCGCAGGGAATCGCACTCAAAGAGCTCGCCGATGTCATCGTGGTCGACATCGTCGAAGGCGTTCCGCAAGGCAAGACGCTCGACCTGATGGAGACTGCGCCGGTCGAAAACTACGACTCCATTCTACGGGGCTCGAACACCTACGACGAGACCGAAGGCTCCGACGTCGTCGTGATCACCGCCGGCCTTCCGCGCAAGCCGGGAATGTCGCGCGATGACCTGCTCTGGAAGAACGAGGAGATCGTCGCCGGCGTGACGCGCGAGATCGCCAAACGCTCGCCCGATGCGATCCTCGTCATCGTCTCGAATCCGCTCGATGCCATGTGCGAAGTGGCGCGCCGCGTCTCCGGTTTTCCGCGCGAGCGCGTGATCGGCATGGCCGGCGTCCTCGACTCGGCCCGCATGCGCGCCTTCATCGCGATGGAGCTGAACGTCTCCGTCGAAAACACCCACGCCTTCGTCCTCGGCGGACACGGCGACACAATGGTTCCGCTTCCGCGTTACTCGACGGTGGCAGGCATCCCCATCACAGAGCTGATCTCAAAAGAGCGGATCGACGCCATCGTCGAGCGCACCCGCACCGGCGGCGCGGAGATCGTCAACCTGCTCAAGACCTCGGCGTGGTACGCGCCGGGTGCTGCGACCGTGGAGATGGTCGAAGCCATCCTCAAAGACAAACGCAAGATCCTCCCCTGCGCCGCCTACCTCACCGGCGAGTACGGCTTCAACAACCTCTACGTCGGAGTCCCGGTGAAGCTCGGCCGCAGTGGCATCGAGCAGATCATCGAGATCACGCTGACCGAGGAGGAGCGGGCAGCGCTGCAGAAGTCGGCGGACGCGGTGAAGGAGCTGTTCGATACGCTGAAGACGGTGGCGTGATATCGCGGGAGTGCCGCCCCAGCGCTGTCATCCTGAGACTGCCGAAGGACACGAAGTGCCGGAGGACGTCGAAGGACCCCCTGCGCTTTATGCCTGGTTTGTTTGCCACCGCGCGACCCTGCAAGATCGCGGGGGGTCCTTCGACCGTCCTCCGGCACTTCGTGTCCTTCGGCGGCTCAGGATGACAGCTTGATTGACCGCTCGGAATGAGAGGCTCGCCCTCCCCGTTGCGCGCTCCGCGAGATAAAATCGCCACCCCCCATGAAAAAACTCGTCATTGATATCGAAACGGTTGGTACGCCGTGGGAGGAGCTCGACGCCTACGTTCGCGAGTACCTCATCAAGGGCCTGAGCGATGGCGACGCCGAGGAGACGCGGCGCGCCGGCGGGCTGTCGCCGTTTCGCGGACGCATCATCGCCATTGGCGTGATCAACATCGAAGACGGGCGTTCTTGCGCGATGTACGAAGTGCCGGGACAGACGCAGCTCTCGATCGAAAAGAGCGGCTCGCGGACCTACATCTCCGGCAGCGAGAAGCAGATCCTCGAGAAATTCTGGGAGTTCTTCGAAGGCGACTCGCGCTTCATCACCTTCAACGGCCGGCAGTTTGACGGGCCGTTTCTGATGATCCGTTCCGCGATCAACGGCATCGTGCCGAAGCGCGATCTCGTCGGCTACCGCTACGGCTACCATCCCAACTGCGATCTGCGTGAGGCGCTCAACTTCTTCGGCACCACGAACGCGCGTCAGTTCAAGTTCAATCTCGATCTGGCGTGCAAAGTCTTCGGCGTCGAGACCTCGAAAGGCGAAGGGCTCGACGGACGCTCGGTCGAGACTTGGTATCGCGCCGGGCGGCATCGCGAGATCGCCGACTACTGCCTCGACGATGTGCGCGCCACCGCCGAGCTGTACGAGAAGGTGGCGCCCTCGCTCCTCATCTTCAACAAAGAGTTCCGCGACGCCGAAGAGCGCGCCTCGCGGATGCGCCGCGAAAGCGAGATGCAGCCTTCACTGCCGATGAGAGAAACCCTCTTCATCGAATCGGTGACGCAGACGTCGATTGCGCTCGCAGCATCGCTCGACGGCCCGGAACCAGTGGCCGTCGTCACCGGATCGCATCAGGCCCTCGTGCTCGAAAAACTCATCCAGAGCGGCGAGCCGGAAGAAGAGATTCCGTCCGGCGCCTGATCGCGTGCGAAAATGCAGACGTGAGAGTCTTCCGGGCCCGGGTGTTCACGCCCATCGCTGACCCTTTTGCGACCGAGGCGGCGAAGTCCTACAAGTACTACGACGACGGCTACCTTGCCATCGACGGCGACCGCATCACCGGCATCGGCGAATGGAAGGACGTGCCGCGGCAAAGCTCGTCGCTGACACAGCTCGGGCGGGACATCCTCATCGCGCCTGGCTTCGTCGACACGCATCTGCACGCGCCGCAGATCGAGATGATCGGGTCGTACGGCGGCGACCTGCTCGAATGGCTCAATCGCTACACGTTCCCGACCGAGGCGAAGTTCCGCGACCCGACGCACGCCGCGATGGTGGCCAACATCTTCTTCGACGAGCTGCTGCGCAACGGTACGCTCTGCGCGCTCATCTTCTCGACGATCCACGAGGAAGCGACCGACATCTTTTTCAGTCAGGCGGAGAAGCGCGGATTCCGCGGCATCATCGGGAAGACGATGATGGACCGCAACGCGCCGGAGTCGCTGCTCGAATCGCCGCGCGACTCGTACGAACAAAGCCGTGCGCTACTGCAGAAATGGCACAAGCGCGGGCTGCTCCGCTACGCAATCACTCCGCGTTTCGCGCCGACGTCGACGCCCGAGCTGCTCGAGGCCGCCGGCCAGCTCAAGGATGAGTTTCCCGACGCCTACGTTCATTCGCACATCTCCGAGAACCGGAACGAAGTGCAGTGGGTGCACGATCTTTTCCCCGAGGCGGAGTATGCCGATGTGTACGACCGGTATGGCCTCCTCGGCGAAAAAACCGTGCTCGCGCATGGCGTCTACCTGAGCGAGGAAGAGTTGGAGCTGCTGGCACGCCGCGGATCCCGCATCGCTCACTGCCCGAACTCGAATCTCTTTCTCGGCAGCGGCCTCTTTCGCCTGCATCACACGCTGGAAGCAGGCGTCGCCGTCGGCCTCGGTACGGACATCGGAGCGGGAACGACGCCATCGATGTTCACGACGATGGCGGACGCGTACAAGGTCCAGCAGGTGCAGGGCGTGTCGCTGAGCCCGTTCCAGCTCTGGTATCTGGCCACGCTCGGTGGCGCCCGCGCCCTCTCCCTCGGCGACGAGTGCGGCAGTCTCGAGCCCGGCAAGTCCGCCGACTTCCTCCAGCTCGATCTCAAATCGACGCCGCTCGTAGCGCTTCGCAGCGAACGCGCCTCCTCGGTCGAAGATCTCCTCGCCGGCCTCATCTTCACCGGCGACGACCGCGTCGTCCGCGAATGCTGGATCGCGGGTCAGATGGTGCATTCGCGGTAGCTGTGCGGTAACGAGGTCTCGTGGTTGGGCGGTCTCGCGCTGGCCGACCGATCAACTCGCCGCGCGACCGCGCGACCCCGCTACCGCAACCGTTACTGGCAGCGCTCTTGCGCCGTCTGATTCCCGTGGAGGTATCTATGAGAACGATTCGAGCGATCTTCGTGTTCGCGCTGCTTTCTTCTGTCGCCGCATACGGACAGGATCGTGGTGTCTGGAGGACGAGCGCCGATGTGCAGGAAGGCGGCCGCGGGAGCATCACCGGCACGGTCGCCGATACGATCACCGGACGGAACCGCATCATCGTTACGCCGGACGACGCGCTGAGCGATCAGGTCACGATCGACACCGATTCCGTGTCGACGCAGTACAACGGTTTCGGCGGGACGATCAACGGCGCGCCGGAGATTTTCATCGGATCGAGCGGCTTCAACAATGTGCGCGCCGGTGATCGCATCGAGGTGCGCGGCACGGCCACCGGCGGCAACGTCGTTCGGGCCGAGCGCGTAACGCTCCTCGGACGTCCGATCGACGCTCCGCAAACGGGCGTCGGGCAGACACGCACACCGAATTCGATCTCGACTCCCACCGCCTCGGGCACGAGGCCGAGCACGGTCCCCGATCGCCCCGGACGCGTCGAAGGCGTCCTGCAGCAGATCAACGCTGAGGCGGGCCGGCTGGTCATCGTCACGGATCAACGCGAAGTGCTGACCGTGCGGACGCCACTGAGAACACCCGTCCGCTTTCACAATGATGCCATTCGAATCTCTAACCTTGACGTCGGAGACCGCGTCCGTGTCGAGGTCGAAGGGGGCGCCAGCGGTACCGACGTGACCGCGCGGTCCATCGAGGTGATGCAGAGCGCGCAGGAGTCGGGCTCGCGATCGAACGGCGTCGGCGCATTGAGCGGCCGTGTCACGCGCGTCGACCGCGCCAACAACACTATCCAGGTCGATGCCGGCCGCGGCGCTGTCGCCGTCGACCTTCGCACCGCGACGGATCCGGATGGCAAGCCGGTCCGCGCCCGCGACGTGCAGGCAGGCGACGTTGTCGATCTCAGCGGCTCGTACACCGGTTCGACCTTCATCGCGACAACGCTGCGCTTCAGCGACAACGGACCGACCAACACGCCGTCGCCGTCGACGAATACCATGCCGTCGCCTTCGTACGGCGAGCTCGGCGTCGTCACGATCTACGGCACCGTTCTGGAGACTCTCGCCGACAGTCCGCAACTCGTCCTGCGCGACACGAAGAATCAGGGCCGGACCATCCGCGTCTACGCACTAGACGATCTGCCGATGCGAACGAAAGCCGGCACTTGGTCGACCGCAGTGCAGCTCCGAGTCAACGATTCCGTCGTGATCAAGGCCTACCGCGACGGCGACGGAAACTACATCGCGCAGACGATTCGGATTCGATGAGTTTCTTACGCGGGAGTTGTGCGTCGGGGGTCGCAGATCGGAGAGAACGTTGTTGCTGCCTTGACCCTGATGACAAGAACAGCGGCGCGGAGTTCGTTTCGGTGTCGGAAGAGGTCACCGCTTGCGGTCGTACAAGGAGCTGAGCGGTTCGGGTGAACCGGTTCGGGGATCGTTTGGTTGGTACCGACATCGAGAGTCGCGCGGGCCGCGGTACGGAGGAGCAGTCCGGCGCGATTGGAGAGTTCGAAGCGGAGCGTCTGAATCGACTCGAAGATGCGAAGGGTGTGGCGCTTGCGCCTCGCGTTTCTCGATAGCGCGGTCGAAGATCGTCCAGCGGTGCGATGGGCTTCGGGCGTCTTCTCGCGATAATCGCCTTCGTCCTCGTGATCATCCGGCTTTGAGTGCGAAGAGCTTCCCCGGAGATGCCGAGGATCTGGTCCTAATTGCTATAATCACCAAGAAATCTCCCTCGACTCTAACTCGAGCGCCTGCGCGAGAAAGAAGCACGCCGACGAGACTGACCATCGCTCTGATAAGAGGTGAACTAATGCTTCGTCGCTCTCTTCGCCCGTCGCTCTCGACTTCCCTTTCCAGTGTCGCCCTCTTCTTTTGCGCCATACTCCTTTCATCGCGCCCGGTCCTCGCTCAATTCGCGCAGCAGGGACCCAAGCTGGTTGGCTCGGGCGCTGTCGGCTCCGCCCTTCAAGGCTTCTCGGTGGCGGTCTCCGCGGATGGAAACACGGTCATCGTCGGTGGGACTGACGACGTCCCTTGCTGCGGTGGCGGGGGCGTCGGAGCCGCGTGGATCTGGACAAGGAGCGGAGGAGTCTGGACCCAGCAGGGACCCAAGCTGGTTGGCTCGGGCGCTGTCGGCTTCCCCGGTCAGGGCTCGTCCGTGTCGGTCTCCGCGGACGGAAACACGGCCATCGTCGGCGGGCCCGGCGACGGGATCACCGGAGCCGCGTGGATCTGGACAAGGAGCGGAGGAGTCTGGACCCAGCAGGGATCCAAGCTGGTTGGCTCGGGCGCTGTCGGCTTCCCCGATCAGGGCTCGTCCGTGTCGGTCTCCGCGGATGGCAATACGGCCATCGTCGGCGGGTTCAACGACAACGGGGGTGCGGGAGCCGCGTGGATCTGGACGAGGAGCGGGGGAGTCTGGACCCAGCAGGGATCCAAGCTGGTTGGCTCGGGCGGTGTCGGCTTGGCCCAGCAAGGTTACTCGGTGTCGCTTTCCGCGGATGGCAACACAGCCATCGTCGGCGGGCGTAACGACAACGGGTACACCGGAGCCGCGTGGATTTGGACAAGGAGCGGAGCAGTCTGGATCCAGCAGGGATCCAAGCTGGTTGGCTCGGGCGGTGTCGGCTCCACTACGCAAGGCAGCTCCGTGTCGGTTTCCGCGGATGGCAACACGGCCATCGTCGGCGGGCCCAACGACAACGGGTTCAACGGAGGCGCGTGGATCTGGACAAGGAGCGGAGGAGTCTGGACCCAGCAGGGATCCAAGCTGGTTGGCTCGGGCGCTGTCGGCGCCGCTTCGCAAGGCTCCTCCGTGTCGGTCTCCGCGGATGGCAACATGGCCATCGTCGGCGGCCTCGACGACAACGGGGGTGCGGGAGCCGCGTGGATCTGGACAAGGAGCGGAGGAGTCTGGACCCAGCAGGGATCCAAGCTGGTTGGCTCGGGCGCTGTCGGCGCCGCCCATCAGGGCGTCTCCGTGTCGGTCTCCGCGGATGGCAGCACGGCCATCGTCGGCGGGTACTTCGACAACGGGTTCACCGGAGCTGCGTGGATTTTCGTCCCAGGGGCATCTATTCCAGCCCTGTCGGAGTGGATGCTGTTTGCGCTCGCAGCCATGCTGGCGCTGGTCGCGATTAAGGCGCGTGCGTGAGGACAGCCGGAGGAAGATTGTTTCACACCGCGCCCGCCGAAGCGCGTCGAGTTCTCAGAAGAGACTCCAGAAATCTGGGTCCAACGCGGAACCGCTTGTCTACCAGCCCTCTTCTAATTACGATTAGTTAAATTACTTCCGCCCCGACCCCCCACCCCTGCTTCCCTACGATCTCCGGCGGAGTTATTTGGAATAACAAACCTCCTCCGTGCGTCGAACATATTGCGATGGAGAAGCCCGTTCGACGCACCTTACTCCCCGGCGTTTCAGACGCCGGCGTACCTCCTCCAATCGTTATCGATTCGCGCGTCGTCGTCGCAAGGGCACGCCGCCGCGCGATCGTTCGCGACATCGTCGATTTCCTGCTCCTCGTCTGCGTCGACGGGCTTTTTCTTCGCTGGCCGCATGCGCACGTTCCCTTCCTCGACCGGGCTGATTCGACGATGGTCGTGGTCGGGTTGAACGCGATGCTGATCGGCTATCTCTGGCTGGCGCGCTCGATCCCGCGTTGGACCGCGCGCCGCGTTGCCACGACGTGGAGTCTCGCCGAGCGCACCCGCTTCTTCAGGACCGCTGCGCGCTGACGAGGCGTCCCAGGACGAGCAGCAGCACCGCGACGGCCACGCCGATCGCGATCCAGAAGAAGCGCGGCTCCCGATGCGGTTCCTCCGACTGCAACTCCACCGGGGGCGCGTTGGTGAGCGCGATCGAACGCGCCGGCTGGCCGAGAATCTGCGACGAAACCAGCGCGAGATCGTAGCGTGGCGCGGCGAGCGATCGATTGCCGTAGAGCAACGTCAGCGGCATGAAAGGGCTGACGAAACGGAGGGCAAAGCCGGGAAGTCTCAGTCTCGCCGAGACGATCGGCAGCGGCGCGTTGTCGCCTTCGTCGACGACGATCTCGATCGCACGGCCGTCCCTCAAACCTGTCCGTAGCGAGGGCGTGCTCTTCCAACTCAGCCTGTCGATGACCTCCGCTTCGCGTCCTCGACTCTCATCAAGCGGTCGCCGCAGCACGATGTCGCGCTCGAAGACGCCCGCGCTCGTCGTCAGCTCCAACTCCGTCCCGTTCGGAAGCGATTCGTACGGCAGTGCGAGCCGGTAGACCGATTGCTTGCCCTCGTGCGTCGCCGCGGGAACCGCCAGCGTGACGATCGTTGGCGACGAGAGCGGCACGACGAGATAGGGAATCTGGTTGCTTTTCGCATCGACGATGCGCACGTCGCGCAACTCATGGCTCAGGAGCAGGACGTGCGAATCGAGCGTCAGCGAGACGATGCCGGTCGGTATGGTGCCGAGGCGGCGCGCGTAAAGAAACTCGCCGCGATTGACTGGAGCGCCGGCATGAACCTCGGGCAGTGTCAGCGCGGCCAGCAGGAGAGCCGCAGCAATCACGTCGCCTCCTCGGCCGGAGGCGCCGCCTTCCTGATCACGAACTTCTGGAGCAGCACGCCGACGAGAAGGAGCGAGATCGTTAACCCGAGGAGGGAGCCGACGCGATAGAGGCCGCCTAGGCGCGCAAGATCGTGCAGAAAGCACTTCAGCACCGTCACGAGCAGCAGGATGATCGCAGCAATGCGCGTGGCGCGGCTGTGCAACAGGAGGCCTGCGATCAGCATCGCCACCGCGAAGACTGCCCAGGCAATCGTGTAGCTCAGATCCTGCGCCAGCGACGACGAAAGGAAGTTGAACGTGAGCACGGAGCCGGTCGAGTAGTAGTCAGCGATCTCGATGTTGACGAGAAAGAAGAGCAGGATCGTGCCCGCGGAGCTCAGCGCCGGCCGCGCGAATGTGTATCGCTTCGCTTCGTCGTCAGGCAGCAGCCGCGCGGCGAAGAAGAACGCTGCCGCGCTGACGAGATACGTGTAGAGGTACCAGTTGACGATCGGCCTCCGGCTGGCGGTGTGGACAAAGACGTCGGCGCCGAACCACAGCCGCACGAGCACCGCCGCGAACAACGCGCCCGACCAGATCAGCAGACCGCGGTGCGGGATGCGGCGGAAGAGCCAGACCAGCGCCGCCGCTTCGAGCGCCCAGCCGATGGTGATCCACTGTCGGTCGAGTTGCAGCGGAATGGCGACGGTGATGAAGGCGAGTGCGGCCGCGGCAACGAGCGCCAGACGTGACAGGAGACGTTCGGTTGCCGGCTCGATACGCAACAGACGCCATAAAAGCATCAGCATCAACGCTGCCTGGAAGAGCGGGAGAACGCCGATCGCATAGTTGTAACCAGCGTCGCGAATCGCATCACGGGCCACGATGAAGAACGGGATGCCCGCGAGAACCGCTGCGAGATATGGATACATCGAGCGCTTCGTTCTCGCGCCGAGCAGCAGCGGATAGGCGATGAAGATCGCGTAGACCGCGCCGGCGAACGCCAGCCGCTGGCCAGGAGTCGGAATGCGCGCCAATACCGTTCCGATTGCCAGCACGGCCACCGCGACGACAGCCACCTCGTGCCATTCCTGCAGCCACGTCACGATGAGGATGGCGATGCCGATCACGAGATGCGCCGCCAGCAGCGTGGTGAAAAGCGGCGTGCCTGCCGAGTAACCGGCGATGATCACGACGAAGTCGCCGAGAAACAGCGCGAGCAATGCCGCGACGCTGAAGCGGCGGTCGATCCTGAACCAGACCATCCCCATCGCGCAGATCGCAATCGCGGCTCCGATCGCCACGACCGTCCACGGCGCGGCCTTCGTGTTTGCCGCCCACATCATCAGCACGATCTGCGACGCCGCCATCGCCACAGCCATCAAGTTGCTCCGGCGCAGGTAGATCGCCGCGATGCCGATAGCGAGATCGAGCACGAAGAGCACAGCGAACAATGGCCACGGCGGGATCGATACCGTTGGTTGCGCGGCGATCACCAGTAGGAAGAGATGTCCGATCAGGCTGAGATACGTCGTCCCGGCATCTTCGTCCTCGCCGCGGCTCAGCCAGGCGCCGCCGCCGACCGCGAGCAGCGCGAAGCCGCCGATGACGGCCAGCGCAGCGACGAGATTCGCGGCCACCATCGCCGAGGCGCACCAGGCCGTGATGACGATCCAGGAGAGGACAATCGTCGAAGCCGCCAGAACCGCCTGCTCGCCCCTCCTTGCCTCGGTCAGAGCACCCGCATTGATGATGGCCAGCAAAATCGCCAGCACCCACAACGCGTCAGGAGCAACGCGGCCGTTCGTCAGGAAGAATAGAACTGCGATCGAGCCGAGAATCAGCAGCATCATCACGCGCTGCGAAACGATCTCCCGGCCGAAGCGGCGCGCGACAATCGGAACGCCGAGGAAGAGCAACGCGAACGCGGCATAGATCAGCAGCGCGGTCGTCAGATTCGCTCTCGTGACGTGCTCCACCGACCAGGCCGCCTCGGACACGATCGCAATGAACGCCGCCACCGCGTACGCCGGGCCGGCGTCGTGCAGGAATGCGTAGACCGCAATGAGTGCGACGAGCAGGAACAGCGTGCCGAAGAGAAGCAACGGCGCCGCGGCGGGAATCGGAAGCGGAGCGAGCGTCGGCACGATCAGCAGAAAAAGCGGAACGAGAACGGTGCGCGGGTTCGGCGCGAAGTGCGACAGCACGAGTTGCACGACGACGAACCCTGCGATCCAGGCCATGATCGCCGGCCATGCTTGCGGTGTGTACGACGACGCGCGCCAAACGAGTAGCACGAGCGCGATCGTGCTGCCGCCGAGAAGGTGCAGCCACGCCGGACCGCGAAAAATCGCAATGACCGACAGTCCCGACGTGATCAACAGCAGGAACGCGAAGAGAACGTTGTACTGCACGCCGTAGTTCGCGACGGCGGCGACGTAGATCGCGAAGAGAAGCGGCAGTCCGGCTGACGAAACTGCGACGAGATCAAAGCGGCCCTGCGCAGCGTCGATTCGGCGCCGCGTCCAGAGCGACGCGGCTGCCGCGGCAGCGAAGAGCACGAAGATCGATGCAGCCAGCGGAAGTTGCGAGACGGTCAGGAACTTGCCGATCCATCCCCACTCGTAAATCACCGTGAAGAGAACGCTCAGCGCGGTGAGCAGCGGCCAGCGCCGCCGGATGGCCACCCACATCAATCCGATGTTCAGCAGCAGCAGATACGAGAAGAGCGCGATCGGTTTGTTCTCGCCGGTCGAAAGCAACGCCGGTGTGGCAAAGCCTCCGACGAGTCCGAGGAGCGCGATGAAGACGGAGTCACGTCGGATCGAGAGCAGAACCGCGATCGCCGTCACGATCAGCATCAGCGCGAAGACAGGGCTGGCCGGCAGCAGATGCCAGAGCGCGTGGATTGCGAAGAGCGTCGCATACAGAATGGCGATGCCGGCCCCGTCCATCGCGTTGGCCGTGAACGCGTAGTTGCGCGCTACGCGCAGCTCGCACACCAGCAGCAGCGCAACGCCCGTGAGCAGCCCGAGCGACGCGCGCACCGGAGGGCTGAGCCAGCCATGCTCGACGGAGTAGCTGAGGAAGAAGAGCGCGGCCAGGACCAGCGCGATCCCTGCGATCCACGAGAAGAGCTTGACGCCGATGAGCGACTCCCAATCGAACGGCTTCTTCGGCGGGGGCGCGGGGCGTGGAGGCGGTGGTTTGTATGGGGGCGCCTCTTGGGCGGGCTCTGGCTCCGGTTCGGTCTCGATGAACGCGGCCGCAGGCTCCGGCTCCGGTTCCGTCGCGACGAATGCGGCGAGGGGCTCGGGAACAGCTTCGACCTCAGGAGTTGGTTCCGGAAGCGGAGGCGCGACTTCGGGCGACGTTACGGGGACGATCGGCGGGATGCGATCAACGGGGACTGGCGCTGCGGCCGGCTGCGGAGGCGCCTTCTCCTCCGAGAAGCTCGGCGCCGCGGCGCCCGTCGCCGGTACTCGCTGAGACAGCCGCTCGAGCTGCCGCCGCAACAGGTTGACCTCTGCCATCGCCTCGGAAGCCCGGTTCGACGCGCGAATCGCGACCACGAACGCGATCACAGCAAAGACCGCGACCAGAAAAACTACGCAGCCGAGAGCTTCCATTGGACCGTCAAAGGATACCGCGTTAACGAAAAATGGCGGCCCGGAGGCCGCCATTTTCGAGAGATGCGATCAAGGAGTCGATCAGGCTTTGCTCGCTTTCGGCGCGAGCAGAACTTCGCGGCCGACGAGGTAGAGCAGGACGATCAGAAGCACGAAGGGGATGCACGACAGCAGGTCGGCGTTGCCGCCGGAAACAAATGGATTCGAGGCCGCCCACTTGTCGAACGTGTCGTTGTACTTGGCCATGAAAGGCACGCCGGCCATGAACGCGATCAGGATTCCGGCGATCGCGCCGCCGGCGATGTATCCCGAAGCCATCAGCACGCCGGGGCTCTTGTCGCCTTCGGCTACGAGCTGCTCTTCGGTTAGGGCCACGCCCTTGAACTTCTTGCGCACGTACAGGTCCGACAAGTAACGCACCATGCCGCCGATGAAGATCGGGCTGGACGACGACAGCGGCAGGTAAACGCCGACCGCGAACGCGAGCGAGGGGATGCCCGACATCTCCAGCACCAACGAGATCATCACGCCGAGCAGCACGAGGCCCCACGGGAGCTGCCGGTTGAGGATGCCTTTGATGATGTACGACATCAGCGTCGCTTTCGGCGCGTCGAATTTCTTCGGCGCGGTCTTGCCGTCCGCTAGGAACTTGTGCGTCCCGTTGATGCCCGGGTCGACAAGATACTGCGGCGTTCCGGTCGAATCGACGAGGTATTGCGTGGCCGCGGCGCCTCCCGGAGGAGCGTGATGCCAAACGAGGTAGTCCTTTCCTTCGTACGTCGTGTGCGTCGTCAGCAACGCGGCGTCGGTGTGCAGATCAGCGGGCCAGTTCTCGACCTGCTTGAGCGTGTCGCCCGCTTCGCCGTTGGCCGGCTCCATGCTGACGCGCGGTACGTAGACGCTTGCCGCGGAATTGAGCTTCAGAAGGATCGGCCCGAGGATGATGGCCGAGGCGAGAGCGCCGATGAGGATGGCGATCTGCTGATTCTTCGGCGTCGCGCCGACGAGGAATCCTGTCTTCAAATCCTGCGACGTCGTTCCACCGTTCGACGATGCGATGCAGACGATGGCGCCGATCGACAGCGCGGTCACGTAGTACGTCGAGCCAGTCCAGCCGATGACGAGGAAGACCAGGCAGGTGATGAGCAGCGTGGCCACGGTCATGCCGGAGATCGGATTCGATGACGAGCCGATCTCGCCGGTGAGTCTCGAAGAAACCGTGACGAAGAGAAATCCGAGGATGACGATGAGCAGCGCTGCGAGGATCCGCGCCGCGATGCCTGTGCCGCCGACGTACAGCGGGTTGGCCAGAGCGATGACTGCCACGAGCGCGAAGCTGCCCATGAGCACGAGCTTCATCGAGAGATCGCGGTCGGTGCGCTCCATCCCTTCGCGCGCTGCTGCTCCGCCCCGAAGATCCTTGAGTCCTTCCTTCATCCCGTGCCAGATCGTCGGCAGCGAACGACCCAGGCTGATGATGCCGCCCGCGGCCACGGCGCCGGCGCCGATGTAGAGGATGTAGGCGTTGCGGATCGCTCCGGGCGACATGTCTTTGATGAGGCGCGTCGTTTCCGGTGCCAGTGGCGCGGCGAGACCCGCTCCGAAGAACTTGATGGCCGGGATCAGGACGAGGTAGGCCAGCACGCCGCCGGCGCACATGATCGAGGCGATGCGTGGTCCGATGATGTAACCGACGCCGAGGAGTTCCGGCGAGATCTCGGCTGAGATCGATCCGGCGTTGAACGGGGCGCCGAAAACGCGCTCCGGCGTGTCCTTCCATCCGCGGAAGGCGACGTTGAGCGCTTTGTAGAGCAGACCGATGCCGAAGCCCGTAAAGATTGTTTTCGCGCTCGTGCTGGCGCCGCCGAGCGCTTCCATTTCGCGCCTGGCCGAGGGCGACGCAGCGTCAACCGACTCTGGCGACGCGCCCGCCTTCAGCACCTCGGCGCACGCAGTCCCCTCGGGATACTTGAGCAGTCCGTGCTGCTGCACGATGAGCGCGCGGCGCAGCGGAATCATCATCAGGATGCCGAGCAGTCCGCCGAGGATCGCCACGAGCATGACGCGGGTGATCTCGAGATCGAAGCCGAGGATCATGATCGCCGGCATCGTCACGCCGACGCCGAATGCGATCGACTCGCCGGCCGAGCCTGCCGTCTGCACGATGTTGTTCTCGAGGATCGTGGCGTCTTTGCCGCCGAGCTTGGAGAGGATGCGGAAGAAGGTGATGGAGATGACGGCGACGGGGATGGAGGCGCTGACGGTAAGGCCAACTTTCAGCACGAGATACAGCGACGACGCGCCGAAGATCATGCCGAGAATGGTGCCGACGATGATCGGCAGCGGCGTCAGCTCCCGCATTTTCGTCGCTGCCGGGATGTACGGCTCAAATGCGGGGGGCGCGGGCACAGGGGCTAGCCCGACGATGTCGGGATATTCGTTTTCGACAGTGCTCATGTAGTCTCCTGCTCTCGGGAGAAGCTGACGGAATTGCCGACTCAGGCATGCATCGGGCGGGCCATTCTACATCGGGTAGAAGGCTGGGACCGCTTGCGTCCCGGCTGCATCGTTGGGCACCTCCGGCGTTATCATTTTCACCATGCCTGATCCCACCGTTGAACAGCACTTCTCCGGCCGCGCCGATCACGTACGCAGGATCTACGAGGAGATCGTCGGCGCCTCCTCCACGCTCGGGCCCGTCGAGCAGGATCCGAAGAAGACGTCGATCCATTTGAATCGCCGCGTCGCCTTTGCCGGAGTGCAGACGCGCAAGGACGCGCTGATCCTCACGCTCAAGTCCGACCGCGCGGTCAAACATCGCCGCGTCCACAAAACGGAACAAACGTCGGCGAACCGGTGGCACTTCGAGGTGCGGCTCAGTGCTCCCGAGGAAGTTGACGACCAGATCAGGAAGTGGATCGAGGCGTCGTACGAGCTGGCGCAGTGATGCAGCCGGAAGAGCGCCTTCGCGCCGCAATCGCAATCGCGTCACCTCGCCTCGCAGCGATCTCCGACGCGGATGCCGAGAAATCGCCCGCGGTCGGGAAGTGGTCGCGCAAGCAGATCATCGGCCACCTGATCGACTCCGCCTCGAACAACCACCAGCGCTTCGTCCGCGCCAACTTCACCGACGAGCTGATCTTCCTCGGCTACGATCAGGAGCGCTGGGTCGCACTCGGACGATACGCGGACGCGCCGTGGGAATCGCTGCTGTCGCTGTGGCGCGAATTCAATCTGCAGATCGGTCGGGTGATGGAAGCGACACCTTCCGATGTGAAGTCCGCACCGCGCAAGCGCCACAATCTTCATCAACTGGCGTGGCGTGCGGTGGCGGAGGATCAGCCGGCGACGCTTGAGTACTTCATGAGCGACTACGTCGATCACCTGGAGCACCATCTCGCTCAGGTTCTCGACGACGTCAGCCCGACGTAGAGCTGCCCGGACGCGTATACCCACCATGCTGATTGAGATTGGACACGTCGAAGCGATCTTCCGCTATCCCGTGAAATCGATGCGCGGCGAACAGCTAGAGGCCGCCGAGTTGGGCTGGCACGGCCTCGATGGTGACAGGCGTTTCGCCATCCGAAAGCTCGAGGACCGCGGCGGGTTCCCGTTTCTGACAGCAGGCAAGCTCCCCGAGCTGGTCCTGTTCACCCCGCACCGCCGTGAAGACAGCGCGCAGGGAGACCTTCCCACTCACGTTCGCACGCCGGATGGAGAGGAGCTTTCCATCTTTGGCGAGGAGCTGGCCGCGGAGATCGGACGCCGCCACGGAGCTCCCGTGCAGATGATGCACTTCAAGCACGGTATTTTCGATGACGCCAGCATCTCCGTGATTGCAACCGATACGATCGATGAGATCTCACGGCTGGCGGGACAAAACCCGGACGTGCGCCGCTTCCGCCCGAATGTTCTGGTCCGCCTACTTCAAACGGTTCCCTTCCAGGAGGACGAGTGGGTGGGCGGCGTCCTCTCATTTGGCGAGGGGGATGACGCCCCCGCCATCAACGTCACGATGCGCGACCTCCGCTGCTCGATGATCAACTACGATCCCGATTCCGCGAGTCCTGCGCCAGAGATGATGAAGGCGGTCGTTCGCGTGCATCAGAACACCGCGGGAATCTACGGGACGGTCACGCGCACAGGGCGGGTGGAGGTTGGGCAGACGATATTCCTCAACAGATTCCTGGATGACGGCTGAGTCCAGACCTACCACCGAGGAGCAACCATGAGCCAATCACTACAACCGATTCATCCAGGCGAAGTTCTTCTGGAAGAGTTCATGAAGCCTAAGGCTATCACCCCGTACAGGTTGGCGAAAGAAACGGATGTTCCGGCGCGGCGACTCAATGATCACGGCGGACACGGCGCTTCGGCTCGCAAGGTTCTTCGGAACGTCGGAGATGTTCTGGTTGGACCTTCAGGCGCGGTATGACCTCGATATCCAGAAGGGAAAGCTCGGGGCGCGCTTGCAGTCGGTGCGACCGTTTTCGAAGGTCAAACTTGCGGTGCCGCCGGTATCGAGGTCTTCGCGTGCGCTGGTAACAGCAGCAAAAAGTGGCGCTGCACGATCTGGATATCGCCGCAAAGCGAAATAGAGAATCAGTCCAGACCCAGCTCCGCGAGTTTCAGGCGCTGCGCGAAGTTGCGCACAGTGAGAATCCGGACAGCCGATTTCTCCACGTGGTAGACGACGCGGTGCGACTTTCGATAGACAATCTCGCGATAGTCAGGCAAGCCGATTTCGGGAACCATGCGACCGGCTTGAGGAAAGTTCTCGAGTCCATCGGTTGAGCGGAAGAGACCGTTTAACCATGTCTCAGCCGCCGAGCGCTTATCTCGCGCGATATACTCGGCGACTTCGTAGGCGCGTTCAACCGCGATGAACGTCCAAACGACTTTCAACGGCCAAGCCGCCTTCGGATCTCCGCTTTTGCGGCGGAACTCGACATGACTTGGCCAAGCTCGACTTGCTTCATCGCGGTGCGCACGTCGCTCAGAAGTTCGAGCTCCTCGATCAGCTCCTGATAGACGGCTACGTCCAGCAGAACTGCAGCGGATTCGCCTCGTTGCGTGAGTACTAGCGGACGGCCGCTGGCCTTCACTTGCTCGATCATTCCCGCGGCGTTGGCTCGAAAGTCGGAAACCGGCTTGATGTCGGTGGCAATTCTCATGTGACGTTTCATCGTACCCCCTAACGTACGTCGAATTGTACATCAGGCAGCGGCAGTTGCGCGAGCAAGATACCTCCCAGTAATACTCCGCTCATTCGCCGCAATCTCCTCCGGCGTCCCAACTGCCAGCAACTCCCCTCCTCCATCCCCACCCTCGGGGCCGAGGTCGATGATGTGGTCGGCGGCTTCGATGAGTTGGATGTTGTGCTCGATCACCAGGACCGAGTTGCCGCGGTCGATGAGATTGCGGAACGTCGTGATGAGTTGGGCCACGTCGGTGTAGTGGAGGCCGGTCGTCGGTTCGTCGAACAGGAAGAGATGGCCGCTGTCGCTCTTCGTACTTTCGGAGAGGAACGAGGCGAGTTTGAGGCGTTGCGCTTCGCCGCCAGAGAGCGACGCGGTGGATTGGCCCAGACGGAGGTAGCCGAGGCCGACGGAGCGGAGGGCGGAGAGCTTTTTGAGGAGGGCGCGCTTGTCGACGAAAAACTTCATCGCTTCATCGACCGTCATTTGCAGGATGTCGTTCACGTTTTTGCTCTTGTACGCGACCTTCATGACCTGCTCGTTGAACCGCTTGCCGCCGCATTTGTCGCAGACCACCTCGACGTCAGCCAGGAACTGCATGTCGATCGTCACGGTGCCGGCGCCTTCGCACTCGTCGCAGCGTCCGCCGACGGTGTTGAACGAGAACATCCCGGCAGTGACGTTGTTCAACTTCGCCGCGGTCGTCGCCGAGAGAATCTTGCGGACCTCGTCCCACGCCTTCACGTACGTGGCCGGATTCGAGCGCGTGGAGCGGCCGATCGGCGACTGATCGATGAACTGCATGTCGTAGATCTTGTCGGTGCCTTCGAGGGCGGCGACGCGGCCGACATCGAGCCCTGTCGCTCCGCGAACATCGCGCTGATAGCGGTTGAAGAGGCAGTTGCGGATCAGTGTCGATTTGCCGGAGCCGGACACTCCTGTGACCGCGACGAACTGGCCGAGCGGAATGGTCACGTCGATGTTTTGGAGGTTGTGCTCGCGAGCGCCGCGGATGGTGATCGCGCCGAAGCCAGCGTCGCGGGTTCTCGAAGGCGCAGGCTCCTCCTCGCTCGGAATTACGGCCGGACGCGGCGGTCCGACGTACAACACCGATCCGCCGTACTCACCTGCGCCCGGTCCCAGCTCGATCGTGTGATCGGCGCCGGCGATGATCGTCGGATCGTGCTCCACCACGATCACGGTGTTGCCGGCGTTCTTTAGTCGCTTGAGCACCGCAAGCAGCCGCTCGCTGTCGCGCGCGTGCAGGCCGACCGTCGGCTCGTCGATCACGTACATCGTCTCGGTCAGCGAGCTGCCGAGGGCGGCGGCGAGGTTGATGCGCTGCGATTCGCCGCCGGAGAGCGTGCGCGTCTGGCGATCGAGCGTTAAGTACGACAGACCGACCTCATCCAGATACGTCAGGCGATTCACGATCTCGCGGCGCAGATGGCCGGACTTCGCCTCTTCCGACTTCGAGAATGGCAGGTATTCCCAGAAGCGCCGCGCGTCGCGCACGTTCATCGCGAAAAGATCATTCACTGTCTTGTCGCGGAAGGTCACGTACGACGCCGAGATCTTGAGGCGCGAGCCGTGACACTGCGGGCAGGGCTCGTAGCTGCGGTATTTCGCCAGCTTCACGCGGACGTGGATCTTGTACTTCTTCGTCTCCAGCCACTCGAAGAAGCCTTTGATGCCGTACCACTTGCTCCGCCCCTCATACAGCAGCGTCCACTCCTCGGGGGTCAGGTCTTTGATCGGAACATCGAGGCGAAACTTGTACTTCGCGGCGCCCTTCTTCAGATCGTCGTAGCAGTCTTCGTATCCGGGCGAGTTCCATGGCGCGATCGGCATTTCATCGAGCCGCAGCGCGCGGTTCGGAATCACCTTCTCCATGTCGATGCCGATGATCCGGCCGTAGCCCTGGCAATTCGTGCAGGCGCCGAGCGGAGAGTTGAAAGAGAACATGTGCGGCGTCGGCTCGACGAACTCGGTGCCGCATTTGTTGCAGGAAAAGCGCGACGTGAAGCGGTGACTGATCCAGGTTCCGTCGCCGCCGTCTTCGAGGATGTTGACGTTTCCCTTCGACACCTCGAACGCCTGTTCGATCGCCTCGGTGATCTGACCGCTCCGCTCGGCGTCGACACGCAGCCGGTTGATGACCAGTTCCAGCGACGTGAAGCCGCTCGTGTCGATCTCGTTGAGGTTCTGCACTTCGCCGCCGATCCAGGCACGGAAGTAGCCGGCCTTGACGAGCTGCATCAGCACCTCGCCGCGGTTTTCGGCGCCAAAGAAGATCGGCGCGAGTACGACGACGCGCTTGCCGGGAAGCGATTCGATGATCGCGCTGGTGATCGACTCGGGCGTCTCCCGGCGCACCTTCACCTGGCAGTCAGGACAAAACGTCTCGCCCGCGTAGGTCATGAAAAGGCGGATGTGATCGGCGAGCTCCGTCGCCGTCGCCACTGTCGACCGCGCGTTCTTGACCGAGTTTTTCTGCTCGATGGCGATCGCAGGAAGGATTCCGTCGATCTCATCGACGTCGGGCCGGTCGATGCGCTCCAGGAACTGCCGCACGTACGTCGACATCGATTCCACGAACCGCCTCTGCCCCTCGGCATACAGCGTGTTGAACGCCAGCGACGACTTTCCCGACCCCGACGGTCCGGTCAAAACCGTGAGCTGCCGCTGCGGAATCTCGACCGAAACGTTCTTGAGGTTGTGCGTCCGCGCCCCGCGAATCGCGATCGTACGAATGGGCATGTCGGGTTGAGAACGTGTTCGGGGTGGGCGGTGTTCCTGTTTTTTGGGTTGCTGGGGAGGAAGAGGCGACAACCTGCCGCGCTGTCATTCCGAACCGGCGCAACCGCGGGGCGGATGGGGTGGGGGAGCGGTGGAGCGCGGAGAGGAATCCCCTGCCGATTTCTGAATGACTCGCTCGACCGCAGGGGATTTCTCATCGTGCTCCACCGCTCACGCCCACCCGTCCGCCCCCGCGGTTTCGCCGATTCGAAATGACAGACGCGCACTCCCGAGCAACCCGGGCAACCCAGCAACCACCACCTCAGATCCGCACGTTATGCCGTTGATAGAAGTTGTAGTCGCCAAGGCGGGTGCGAAGCTTCTCGACGACATCCTCCGGCAGCCAGGCGTCGCCGGCGGTGACGTTGGACTCCACCTGGCGGATGTTCTTTGCGCCCGGGATCGCCGTGGCGACAGCGTCGTTAGCGAGGACGAAGCGAAGGGCGCCTTCGATCAGGCTGCGGGCGGTGCCGCCGATGATCGACTTCACCTCATCGACGCGGTCGAGCGCTTCCTGCAATCGGCGCGGCGTCAGGAAGTTCTGGCGGAGGTCGTCGGCGGCGAAGGTCGTGTCGTTGCGAAACTTCCCCGTGAGCAGCCCCGAGGCTAGCGGAACGCGGGCGATGATGCCGTAGCCCTTCTCTTTCGCGAGCGGAAACAGCTCCTGCGCCGACGCCTGGTTCAGGATGTTGTAGAGCACCTGAAGCGCGTGTCCCCACCCTCGCTTGATGATCTCGATTCCATCCTCGGGAGTGGAAACCGAGACGCCCCAGAAACGGATCTTGCCCGCGTCCTGCAGCCGTTCCATCGCGTCCTGAATCTCTTCGCGGCGCAGATCGTCGAGCGACGGGTTGTGCATCTGGTAGAGGTCGATGTAGTCGCTGCGCAACCGTTTGAGCGAGCCATCGACGGCGGAGAAGATGTGCTGTCCGGAGAAATCCTTTTTCAACTCGCCGCCCGATCCGCGCACGACGCCGACTTTCGTAGCGATGACGGTGTCCTGGCGTTTGCGGGAGAGCACGATGCCGAGGAGCGATTCGCTGCGGCCGAAGCCATAGCTGTCGGACGTATCGAAGAACGTGACGCCGAGGTCGCGGGCGCGGCGGATGGCGGCGAGGGACTCCTCATCGCTCGTGCGCCCCCAACCCAGCGGAGCGCCGGAGGCATCGGATGGACCTCCGATTGCCCAGCCGCCGAAGCCGATGGCGCTCACTTTGATTCCGGTCCTTCCGAGATCGCGGTACTGCATCGCGAACGATTCTAAGGTCACTGCTCCGGTTGGAGTGTGACTTTGATGACGTTGGGGTCGTGGTCGTACATCGCGCCGGTGACGCGATCGACGATCAGACCGGCCGCCCCGGCGAGACCAGCGGCGAGGCCCACCGCGGCGGTTGTATCGGATCCGGAGGCGAACGCGAGGACGATGGCCAAGGGGAAGGCGCCGGCCGGTATGAGATTCAGCCAATAGGAGGAATTGAAGCCGCGCTCCAGTTGGATTTTCTGAGCCTTCATGCCGCTCTTCTCGACGTCGACGTGGCAGCCGTCGGCCTTGCGCGGAATCGTCAGTCGCGCCGGTGTCGTGCCGGTGCCGGAGACGCCGCCGGCGCATTGGATCGTGGCGTTCGCGCCGGAAGGGTTCGATTCGACGGAGATGACTTCGTCGCGTCCGCGGTTCATCGTCGCGCACGACGACAGAAGGCAACCGGCCAGGAGCAATGCGATGCAACGTTTCATAACTTCACCTGCTTCACCTCTTCGACTGCCCTGATGCTCTTCAGCGCGGTAATCGCCTCGAGCCCGAGTGCGGAGTCGACCGTGATGATCGCCATTGCACGTCCACCCGAGGCGTTGCGCGCCAGGTTGTACTCGGCGATGTTGATCTCGTGATCGCCGAGCGCCGTTCCTACCTTGCCGACGACTCCCGGCACATCCTTGTTGATGATGTAGAGCACGTAGCCCTCGGGTTTGAACTCGACACGGAAGTTGTTGACCGAGACGATGCGCTGGTTTTTCTCGCTGAACAGCGTCGCCGAAACGCAAACCTCGTCGCTCGCGGACATCGCCCGGAACGTGACCAGGTTCGAGTAGCCGGCCGGTGTCGGATGCGCGGTCGGCTCGATGGCAATGCCGCGCTGCTGCGCGACCTGCTCGGCGTTGACGAAGTTCACCGGCTCCGCAAGATGAAGGTTCAGCATCCCCTTCAGCGCCGCCACAGAGATGATCTTCGTCAGCCGCTCATCGATGCCCCACAGCTCGACAGCGGCGCCGGTAATCGGACCGCTGATGATCTGGGCGGCGAAGAGGCCGAGCTTCTCGGCCATGCTGGCGAATGGCGGCGCGTCGGGATCATCGAGCCCTTCGAACGGCAGATTGACTGCCGAGACGAAGATCGATCCGCGCAGCGCGGCGATCACCATCTCCGCGGTCTGTACGGCCACGCGGTCCTGCGCCTCGATCGTGTTCGCGCCGATGTGCGGCGAGAGGATGATGTTCTTCGCCGAGAGCAGCGGATTGCCGGTTGGCGGCTCTTCGACATACACGTCCACCGCGGCGCCTGCGATCTTGCCGCTGTTGAGCGCATCGGCGAGCGCCTGTTCTTCGTAGATGCCGCCGCGAGCGATGTTCAGGACGACCACGCCGTCCTTCATCTTCGCCATCTCGTTCGCGCCGATCATGCCGCGCGTCTCGTCGGTGAGCGGCGTGTGAACCGTGATCACGTCGGCGCGCGCAAGCAGATCGTCGAGGGAAACGCGCTCGGCGCCGACCTTCTCGAACACGCTGGGCGCGACGTACGGGTCGTAAGCGATGACGCGCATCCCGAAAGCAGTTGCGCGAGCGGTGATGCGCGTGCCGATGCTTCCCAGTCCGATGATGCCGAGGATCTTGCCATCGAGCTCGGTGCCCATGAACTTCGAGCGGTTCCACTCGCCGCGTTTCACGCTGGCGTGCGCCTCGGGGATGTTGCGGCAGAGCGCCAGCAGCATCGCCATCGTGTGCTCGGTGGCCGACATGATGTTCGCCGTCGGCGCGTTGATGACGAGGATGCCGCGCGCCGTGCAGGCCTCGACGTCGACGTTGTCGAGTCCCACGCCGGCACGTCCGACGATGCGCAACCGCGAGCCTGCGTTCACGAGCTCCTCGGTGACCGCGGTTCCGCTGCGCGTGATGAGCGCGTCGGACTCCGCCACCGCAGCGAGCAGCGCGCCATTTTTCAGGCCGGGCCGGTAGTCGAGCTCCATGTCGCTCGCGGCGCGAAGGATGGCCAGGCCCGATTCGGCCAGCGAATCGGTGACGAGGATGCGCAAAACGGAGGCGCTCACTCCTCGGCCTCGTCGACGTCGAAGAGCACTTTTACGAGGCCTCTCTTCTCGAGCCACTTGTGCAGCTCAGAGTCAAATGGCGCGAACATCGACAGTTTCTTCACGGGTATGAGCATCGCGCGGCATCTCGCTGTTTCCTTGAGCCGCGCTTCGGCCGGCGCGGTACTCGATGTGAAATAGGGCGTTGTGTACTCAACAAGTCCAGTTTCGCTATTCCGCCGGCCACTCATGATCGGAACAATCTCAATGTACCGGTCGGGCTCGTCGGGGTCTGTCGTGAAATCGGTCAAGAAGCCGACGTACATCTTGCCGCCCTCCACACCCACGAGCACCAACTGCTTTTCCATCTGACGACAGCGAAAGAGAAAGATATCGGACGGCCGCGATCGAGGCGACAGCGAAGTTACTACGCCCTGCGTTGCTGAAAAAAGCTTTCGGCCCCAGGAAGCCACCGTCGCTACCAAGGGCGACGCAAGCACTGCCACAACCCACAAGTCGGAGTTGGTTAAGGGAAAATGGGATTTCCACCAGGCAGTCGCTGCTGCCCTTTCCAAACCGGGGGACCAGGCAGGAAGGAGACCAAACGTATGGTTCCATCCGTACGCAAGTAGCAGCGCGATCAAATAAGAGAGGATGCCGAAACCGGCGGCCTGGAAGAACCACTCGTAACTCTGTTTGCTCCGGAGAGGATTGACGTGGAGGAAGAGCAACAACGCCAAATAGCCGGGCACGAGCCAGACGGCAAGCTCCGCTGCAGGCAAAGGTCAGCCTTGTTTCTTCTCTGGTGCTGACGTCGTGGGACGTGACTGATTCGCCGGCTTCAAAATGCTGACAATCGTTGACCAGTTTTCCTTAATGACTTTGCCGGGGTCGGCCTGCCGGGAGCCATCTTCCCGCACTCGAAGCTTCAATTTAGCGTTGCCCATAGAGTCAATGATATGACGAAATCGTGCCTAGAGAGGCGGCGAGTCATGACCCCGCAACCTCATCCAGAACGTCGAGCATCGCGTTCAGGTCGTCGAGGCTGATGTCGCCCATGTGGCCGATGCGGAAGGTGGTGGTCTTCCACTTTCCGTAGCCGCCGCCGAGCGTGAAGCCGCGCGCCTTCATCTGCTCGCGGATCTGTTCGGCGGGAAGATTCGGGAGGAGCGCCGAGACGGTCGCCGATGCGTGCTCGGCGTCGGAGGCGAGTGTCGCGTAGGCGGCCGTGCGGCGGATCGTCGTCTCGCGCATTGCTTCATGACGGCGGAAGCGCGCATCCAGCGTCTCGCCGGCGATGATGTCGTCGAGCTGCTTTGCCAGCGCGTAGAAATGCGGAATCGACGGCGTTGACGGAACGCTGCCGTCGTCCGCGTGCTTCTTGTAGTTGAGGAAATCGAAATACGTTCCGCGGTACGGCTTCTTCGCCGCTCTGGCCAGCGCCTGCGCGGAAACCGCGAAGAGGGTGATGCCCGGCGGGAGCGCGATTCCCTTCTGCACGCTGGCCAGGCAAACGTCGAGCCCCCACTCGTCGAAACGAACGGGGATGCCGCCGAGCGAGGAGACGGCATCGACGAGGACCAGCGTGTCGTGCGAGTGCTCGCGCACGATGCGCGCGAGTGCGGCGACATCATTCGTGACGCCGGTCGACGTCTCGTTATGCGTGATCGTTACGGCGTCGTAGTGTCCTCGGCGCGAGCTGAGATGATCGGCCAGCGCCTCGGGATCGACGGCGTTTCCCCAGCCGGCATTGAGCTGATCGACTTCCAGCCCGAGGCTCTCGCCGATGGCAAGCCAGCGCTCGGAGAAGGCGCCGCAAGTCGTGACCAGCAGCCGGCGCGGCACGCAGTTGATCAGCGACGCCTCGAGAATCGCGGTGCCGCTGCACGTTGCGACGAGCGTGTCCTGCGCCGTGCCGAACAACGGCTTCAGATGCGCCTGGATCCGCACGAAGAGCTCTTTGAATTCGGCCGAACGATGTCCGATCATCGGCCGGGTCATCTCGCTGAGAATCTCGGGCCGTACCCATGTCGGGCCGGGAACGAAGAAGGTGGCGCGGGTCGCTGGTGTCGTCATTGGAGATGTTGGAGTATGTCGCGAAAGTTCGTTACGAACAGATCTGCATTTTCCTTCACACGCTGCCGGACCACAACGCCGCCGAATCCGATGAAGAGATCGACCGCCGGCCGCGCCTCGAGATCGCTGACGCCATCGCCGATGAACGCCGCCTTGCCGTGAGAGCGCGCCCGGATGTCGCGCACGACGAGCTCCTTCCCCCCAGCACGCGCAAGAAACGAGCGTCGGTCGAAGTCTTCGTAGGCGCCGTTGGCGTCGAAGCGCAGCGGCACCGCGTGTACGTTTCGCTCGGGAATGTTGAGCACTGCGGCGAGCGGGAGGATTGCCTGTCCGATGCCGCCGGTGATGAGATGGACGACGGCGCCTTTTTCTTGCAATGCTGCGATTGTCTCCTGCGCGCCGTCGACAACCGAACCAATGTAAGTCTCCGCCAGATCGTCCACAGCCGCACGAGTGGGCTGGATGATTTCCAGCCGCTTCCCATAAATCTGATCGAGCGGGATCTCTCCGTTCATCGCAGCCTCGGTGAGCGATGCAATCTCCAGATTGCCGTTCGCGAGAACGTCGATGCCTTCGATCGTGACGAGGGTCGAATCGACGTCGAAGAAGATGTGGCGGTAGGTCATGGCCAACCACCCGCCGCCCCCCAAGCTGTCATCCTGAGACTGCCGGAGGACACGAAGTGCCGGAGGACGTCGAAGGACCCCCTGATTCTGTGCGATGGTTTTTTCAC
>JAXDGW010000125.1:0-12098 GCA_034664845.1 Thermoanaerobaculia bacterium
CGGAGGACGTCGAAGGACCCCCTGCGTATGTGCATGGTGTCCTGCCACGCCGCCCGACCCTGCACTTGCGCGGGGGGTCCTTCGACCGTCCTCCGGCACTTCGTGTCCTTCGGCGGCTCAGGATGACAGGCTTGATAGTCTTTGCGTCGCGCGCACAAACCCAGGGTTAGTAGCACAGTGGTTTCTCTGTGTCCTCTGCGTCTCTGTGGTGAATTGCTTTTAAAGCACATCAATCCGCCGTAGTCCTTGCCCGTTGCGCGAGATACGCCTCGACGAAGCCGTCGAGATCGCCGTCCATTACGCGCTGCACGTCGCCGACTTCGTATCCGGTGCGCAGGTCTTTGATCATCTGGTAGGGCTGCATCACATACGAACGAATCTGCGAGCCGAAGGCGATGTCCTTTTTCTCCCCTTCCAGTTTCTCCTGTGCTTCCTGCCGCTTCTCGACTTCGAGCTGATAGAGCCGGGAGCGGAGGAGCTTCATGGCCACGTCGCGGTTCTTGTGCTGGCTCCGCTCGTTCTGGCAGGTGACGACGATGTTCGTCGGCAGGTGCGTGATGCGCACGGCCGAATCGGTGACGTTGACGTGCTGGCCGCCGGCGCCGCTCGACCGGTACGTATCGACGCGCAGGTCCTTGTCGTTGATCTCGATCTCGATCTCTTCGTCGATATCGGGATAGACGTAGACCGACGCGAACGATGTGTGGCGGCGCTTGGCGGCATCGAACGGCGAGATGCGCACGAGCCGGTGCACGCCATGCTCGGACTTCATGTAGCCGTACGCGTAATCGCCGCGAATCATCACGGTGGCGCTCTTGAGGCCCGCCTCTTCGCCGGACTGGTAATCGACGATGTCCGCCGACCAGCCCTTGCGCTCGGCGTAGCGAAGGTACATGCGCAGCAGCATCTCGGCCCAATCCTGCGACTCGGTGCCGCCGGCGCCGGGATGGATGGCCAGGATTACATCGCGCTCGTCGTGCTCGCCGGAGAGCTTCATCGTCATCTCGATGACGGTGATCTCGGCATCGAGCTGAACGATCAACGTTTCAATATCGGCATCGACGTTTTCGCCTTCGCGCTGCAGCTCGAGCAGCACGTCGATCTCCTGCTCTTTGCTGGTAATCGATTGATCGGCGGCGATGCGCTTCTCGACGCGGGCGCGCTTGCGGCCTACATCCTGCGCGGTCTCGGGCTTATCCCAGAAACCTGGCGCGGACATCTCGCGCTCGATCTCGTCGAGCGTTTTGCGGGCGGAATCAGGGTCAAAGATAGCTCCGGACCGATTGCAGACGGTCTTTGAGGTCGGAGATTTTGGAGAGGGTGTCGTCTTTCATGTGGCGGGTAGGGTAATCGATCTCGTTGGTAGAGCGCGCTACGTCGAGCAAACGCGTGTCATCCTGAGCCGCCAACGGACGGCGAAGGAACTCAAAATACGATGCACTTGCCATGAGCCGTACATTTTGAGTTCCTTCGCCGTCCGTTGGCGGCTCAGGATGACAGTCTTCTCTTCCTCCGCCACATCCCCCCAACCACCGCCGCCATCGCCGCCCACGCGAACCAGTCGCCGTAGTGAACGTACGGGGTGATCGTCGTGCGGGGCTGGAAATCGGCGTAGATGATTCCCTGCTTGCCCATCGGCAGCTCGTGCACGATCTGGCCGGTGGGATCGATGAGGGCGGAGATTCCCGTCGTGCCGGCGCGCAGGAGGTAGCGATCGTTCTCGATCGCTCGCAAACGGGCTTGATTGAGGTGCTGGCGCGGCGCGGAGGTTCCGTCGTACCAGGCGTCGTTCGTGATGGTGACAAGGACGTTCGCGCCGTGGACGACCTGCGCACGCGGGATCTGCGGGAAGACGACCTCGTAGCAGATGGCCGGGCCGTACTTGAATTGGCCCACGAGCGGCGTGTCCTTCGTTCCGAACTCGAACTGGCCGACGGCGTGGACGAGCTTGTGCGCGAAAAAGAGCATCTTCCGCAGCGGAACGTACTCGCCGAACGGAACGAGACGGATCTTGTCGTAGTGTCCGATGGTCCGTCCGCCGCTGACGAGAAACGCTGCGTTCCAGAGCTTGTCCGGCTGCGCGGAATCTTCGGCTACGGAGCCGAGGATGACATCGACGCCGTGTGCGCGGGAGACGTCTTCGATGGCGTGTTGATAGAAATCGGTCGTCGCGTACGAGAGCGGCACCGTCGACTCGGGCCAGATCACCACCTGCACTCCGTGGCTCGTCGCCTCGTCGGTCATCGCCATCATCCGTTTGAAGATCAGCACGAGGTTGTCGTTGTCCCATCGCATCTCCTGCGAGATGTTCGGCTGCAGCAGCGCGGCGCGCGCGACTGGCGATGCGTTAGGACGGACGATGACTTTCTGCGCGACGTAGCCCGTCGTCCACCAGACAAATACGACGATGGCGACGGCGGCGATGGCGAAGAGCGGCGTGTGGCGATCCTGCGCTGTTTTGCGAGCGACCAGCCAGGCAATCAGCGTCGAGGGCAGCAGAATCAGAACGCCGAGGGCGTAGGGACCGGCCACGCGGTCGAACTGGACGAGCGGCGTGTAATCGACGATCGATGCGGCGATGAGGCTCCAGGGAAAGCCGCTGAAGAGATACGTCCTCACGTACTCGACGACTGCCCACGCCAGCGGCACGAACAGCCACCGTCGGAAGCGTGCGTTTGGTGCGATGCGATGAAAAAGAATCGCGAAGAAACCGCCGTACATGCCGAGGTAGGCGCACATGGCGACGAAGAGGAGGACGCCGGTGAGGTAAGGGAGGCCGCCGTAGTGCGACATCACGCGGATGACCCACGGAACCATCAGCAACCAGGCGATGCCCTGCGACAGCCAGCCGAGGAGGAACGCGGCCTTGTACGTCTCAGCCCGCGACAGCGCGACGAAGAGCGGCAGCAACGCGATGAACATCAGCCATCCGGCGCCGACGTTGGGAAAGGAGCAGGCGAAGAGGACGCCGGAGATTGCGGCGAGGGCTACGTTGAGTGCGGTGCGCAAGGCGGGCGAAGGATAAACGATCATCTGCGAACATCTGCGTCATCTGCGGAAAAGGCTTTTATCCGCAGATGGCGCAGATATTCGCAGATAAAAGGCTACTTCTTGAACAGTGCGTCGAACGCCTTGCGCGCGTCGTCCGGCGTTTGCGGCTGGCGGCCTTTGTCCGCGGTCAGATCGCGGACGACTTTCGGCTGAAAAAACGTGCACTCGTTTCGGGCATGCTTTCCCGACACGCGCGCCGGGATGTTCTCGCGGCACTCCCAGAGCGTCGTCGTGTCGAAGGCGCGGCAGTTGCCGCACGTGTGCAGGTCGGCGCCGCACTTGACGCACGTCTCCTCGGATGTCGGTTGTTCCAGCCCGATGCGCTGCGTGCCGCAGCCGTAGCACTTGAAGACCTCGGGGCCGAAGCCGCCGGCGGTGCGGCCACGCGGTGCGCCTTCGATGCGCTGGTTTTGCGGCTCGTAGGTCGTCCGCGGCGGGCGGGAGCTGCTGGATGAATTGTTGGATGAATAGCCGCCGCTGTCCTGATAGCCGCGGTGCTTGTATTTACGGTCTTCGCTCAAAGGGAATCACCTCATGAAAACGTAGTAGAGCGCCCCTGCGATGATGAGAACGCCGATCACGAAAAAGATCAGACGGATCGCCACTTTCGCCAGCTTGAGGACAAACCAGATCACGAAGATCGCGATGAGGAGCCCGAGGAGCTCGTTCATGCTCGGCATGTGGGGGTGCGCGTAGTGTAACAGGTGATCGGCGCGATTGAATTGCCGGAGAGCGCTTTTCGGAATCGCGCTGATGCAGCGAGCCCTGCAATCAATCGAGCGATCCAGCACGCCGCGCATGCTTTAGACTCGCCGCGCCGAATGCTTCTCATCAACGATCCTCTTCGCCAGACCGATCTGCCGCGCGGCTGCGTGGCCACCATCGGAAACTTTGACGGGATGCACATCGGGCATCAGGCCATCATCCGCGGAGTCGTCGCACGGGCGCGCGAGACCGGCAGGCCGTCGGCGGTCATCACGTTCCATCCGCATCCGCTGTCGATCGTGGCGCCCGATCGCGTGCCTCCGCAGATTCTGACCCTCCATCAAAAGCACGAGCTGCTGCGCGACCTCGGCGTCGATGCGCTGCTCGTCGTTCCTTTCACGCACGAGTTCTCGCGCTGGACCGCCGATCGTTTCATCGCCGAGTTTCTTGTGGCGGCGCTCCAGATCACCGACGTCCGCATCGGACGCGACTTCTGTTTCGGCGCCGGACGCGAGGGGAATCTCGACAAGCTAAAAGCCGCAGGCGCGCAGCATGGCTTCGCCGTGCAGGGCGTTGACGAGGTCAAGATCCGCGGCATTCGCGTCTCCAGCTCGCTGGTGCGCGACGCCATTCGCAAGGGGACGATGCGCACCGTGGCGGCGGCGCTCGGCCGCACCTACTTTCTCGATGGCCGCGTCGCGACGGGACGCCGCCTCGGACGCAAAATCGGCTTCCCCACCGTCAACGTCGATCCCTCCAACGAGCTTCATCCCGGAGGCGGCGTCTACATCACCACGTCGCGTTTCGAGAGTTTCAGCCGCTCCTTCGAAAGCGTCACGAACGTCGGTGTGCGTCCTACTCTTTACGAAAATTACGCGACGACGATCGAGAGTCACATCCTCGATTTCGACTCAAACGTTTACGGCGACACCGTGCGCGTTTACTTCCACGAGCTGCTCCGACGCGAGCAGCAGTTCCAGTCAGCCGTGGAGCTGACGAATCAGATCCGGATGGACATCGAGCGCTCGCGCCGCTATTTCCTTCACCATCCCAAGCGCTACGACGAAGAGGGCTATTCGTTCCCGTAAACCATGTCCGATCCCGTTCTCTGCATCGTCGTCTATGCCGCGTTTCTGGCCGCCATGGTGGCGATGCATTTCTTCAAGACGCTCGACAGCGACCTCGGCGCGGCATGGCGCACTGCGCTGGCGATGGGACTTGTCATCGCGCTCGTGCTCTTTTTCCTACGCAGTCTCTACCCGATCGCAGGTGGCATCGCGCTGACGCTCGCCGCGTTGTACGTCCGGCACACCGGGTATGAGACCGAAGCGTTCGACGGCATGATCGTCGGCAGCGCGATGGGCGCGTCCGCCGCAATCCCGCTCGTGCTGACCGCGATGCCGGTGGCCCGGATCATGGCCGCGATGATGATGGCCGGCGCCGTGGCTGGCTACGGCATCACGTTCGCCGTCTTCCATGTCGCCGACAAGCGGAAGCAGATCGCCTTCGATGCCGGCACCGCCGCCGCGGCGATCGGCGTGGCGTGGCTTCCGTCGATCGCTTCGCATAACGGCGTGCC
This sequence comes from Thermoanaerobaculia bacterium, assembly GCA_034664845.1. Classification (GTDB taxonomy): domain Bacteria; phylum Acidobacteriota; class Thermoanaerobaculia; order Gp7-AA8; family Gp7-AA8; genus JADGNZ01. The sequence goes on from JAXDGW010000125.1 coordinate 5,336, forward strand.
CGACCACTACACACTTCTTACCGTTGCCACGATTCTGCCGCTGATCGTCATCGGCGCGGTCTTTCAGCAATGGCCAGACGTTCGCGCCGAGCTCCGCCACGAAGCCTCCCTCGGCTTCATGAGCGACCGCGACGTTCGCGTCACTGCCCATCCCCTTCTCCGCTTCGGCCGAGGCGGCTGGGCGGACCGGCGCGCCCATCGCGAGTTCGTGCGGCTCGCCAACCGAATTGCGCTGCGCAAGCGACAGCAGCGCGACCGGACCGACGACGAGGCGCGTCTCTATCAGCTCGAGATCATCAAATTGCGGATGCAGATCCAGGAAATGAGCCGAATCGACCACGATGTGCTCTCGGCGAACGCCAGAGATGAAGTGTCGTCGGATACAATGACGAAGACGCATGAGGGTTGATCCCGCCCCGCACCTCCAGACCGCCTCACGCAGCACGACGCCACAATTGCCGGCGCGCCTCCTCGTCGCCGCGGCATTCCTCCTCGCCGCCCTCCCCACTCTTCTCCTCGCTCAGGTCAAAGACATGGGGCAGGCCGGCCAGTACTACAACAAGCAGAAGCCGAAACTGCGCGTCACACCCGGTCTGAAAAAGAAGGGCGGCGACGTGAAGTTCACGGCGAAAGTGAAGGAGCAGTTTGTCCGCGACGAGTACGCCATCCTGGAAGGAGACGTCGTTCTCGAATACCAGGACGTCGTCGTCCACGCCGACAAGCTGACGGCCAATCTGAAGACGAAGGACGTGGTCGCCGAGGGGCACGTGATCCTCGATCAGGGACCGACGCGAATCACCGGCGATCACATCATCTTCAATCTCGACTCGAAGACCGGCACGTTCTTCAACGCCACCGGCGCGATGCAGCCCGACATGTATTTCGTCGGAGACAAGATCGAGCGCCTGGCCGAGGATCATTACCTGCTGACGAACGGAATGTTCACCTCGTGTGATCTCGATCGTCCTTCCTGGTCGTTCCACGTCGCCAGCGCCGACATCACACTCGACGACTACGCGCACATGCGCGGCGTCAGCTTCCGCGCGCACGACACTCCCCTCTTCTTCGCCCCTCGCTTGATCTGGCCAACCAGACGGGAGCGATCGCAAGGGCTGCTCATCCCGCGCGTGCTGCTGTCGAGGACGTACGGCGACCGGCTGGAGATGGGCTACTTCATCCCGTTCGGCGAGACCGCGGACGCAACGATCTACGCCGACCTCAACGACAAGGGCTACAACGGAATCGGCGTCAGCACACGCTATCGACCCTCGAAAGACGTGAAGCTCGGCGACCTCAGCGCCTACCTCGTTCACGATGTGCAGGCCGGACGCAATCAGTGGAAGTACAAGTATCAGCACTCGCAGGACAACCTGCCGGGTGGTTTCCGCGGCGTCGTCGATATCGAGGACTTCTCGAACCTGGAGTTCTTCCGGCGCTATGACCGCGATCCGCGGCTGCACACGCTGTCGCAGATCTACTCGTCCGCCTATCTGACGAAGAACCGCAGCACGTACTCGTTCAACATCCTCACCGACCGGCGCGACATTCTGCTGGGCAACGTCGATCCCAACCATCCGTTTGCGGCGCCGCCGCGGCAGCGCTTCGAGCAGCTCCCGTCGCTGCAGTTCCGGCTCTATCCGAACCGGATCGGCGAGTCGCCCTTCTACTACTCGCTCGAATCGTCGATGTCGCATCTGGCCACGAGCGGCTTGATCAACGGACCGACCGCGAATTACTACCGCGCCGACATCTTCCCGACGCTCTCGATGCAGCTCCGCACGCCGGCGTGGCTATCAATCCGGCCGCAGGTATCGGTCCGCGAGACCTACTACTCCGACTCGCTCAGCGACGCCTCAGTCGCCAATCCGTTCGGCAAGCTTGCCGCGGTCAGCAATCCGGTGGAGCGCTTCTATGCGCAGGGCCAGGTCGAGGTCGTCGGGCCGTCCGTCTCGAAGATCTTCAACAAAACCCTCGGCGGTTTCAGCAAGTTCAAGCACGTCATCGAGCCGCGCTTCCGCTATCTCTACACGACCGCGGTGAACGATCAGAACCGCATCATCCGCTTCGACACGGTCGACTCGCCGTTCCTGCCGATCGTCCGCAACTCAGTCGAGTATTCGCTGACGCAACGCTTGATCGGACGCGAGACCGGCGTGAACGGCTCCTCGCGTGAAGTGGCCTCGTTCTCGTTGACGCAATCCGTCTCGCTCGGCAATGCGTTCACCAACACGACGGCTGGTGGACTGAACGGCTCCGTCGTTCCGCAGCAGGGAAAGTTCACGCCGCTCATCGCCGCGCTTCACGTGAATCCCTATCAGACGGTGACGCTCGACGCCTCTGCCCTGTTCGGCAACATCTCGCATCAGCTCGATTCGACCAGTATCTCCGCGAACCTCCTCGGCACCGGCACGCGCGCCGACAAGTACCTGAGCTTCACCTGGTTTTCATCGTACCGGCAGCCTCCGGTCAACGGCGTGTCGTTCGATTCGAGCTCCAGCCAGATCCGGCTCAACACCGGCTCGTCGCTCTTCCGCGATCGCATCCGCGCCGATGCCCAGATCAACTTCGACGCGAAGAAAGGCACCTTCCTGGAGCAGCGCTACCTCCTCGGCGGCACTGCCGCCTGCTACGGCATCGCGGTCGAGTTCCGCCGCTACCTGGTCTACGTGCCCGAAGAGAAGCCGGAATGGAGCGCAGGCTTCTCGGTGTCGCTGAAGAACGTCGGTACGATCGGCACGCATTGAGGCGCGCCGCCGTCTGCGCGCTGCTCTTCGTCGTTCTCGCATGCGGCCGCGCGGAACGCGATCGCGCGCGCGACGAGGCAGCGCTCCGAGTCCAACTCGCATCGATGCGCAACGCAATCGCTGCTTACACGAAATCTCACGGCCAGGGTCCGTCAACCCTCCGCGACGCCATGCCGACTGTCCCGGTCGATCCCCTCACCCACTCCGCGACGACGTGGCGCTTGACTACGGAAGAGACTGTGAAGATGGATGACTTCACGGCCGGCTCAACGACTCCCAAACGCGCCACGATCATCGAGGTTCACAGCGGGGCGGCGGGGAGTGATCGCGCCGGGAAGCGCTACTCCGAATATTGACGGCCCGAAACTTGAATCGCGCTCTCCTGTCGAGTCGATAAAAACCAGGAGAAAGATTCAATGAGGAACTTCGTTCGTTTCGCCGTTCTCGTTCTGTTCACCGCAGTCCTGCAACCAATTGCCAGCGCTCAAACACCGTTCGCGTCGGGGCTTCAGCTTCCCTCGAAGATCATCTTCACACCTCGCGGTCATCTGCTGGTCGCCGAAAACGGCTCCGGCCCGAATGCGGGAAGGATCTCGATCGTCGATCGTTTGACCGGGTTAAGGCGCACGCTGATCTCCGGGCTTCCAGCCGGGATCAACAGTGCCGAGGGAACCCCGGCGCCCTCAGGACCGGCGGGGGTGGTGTTGAGCGGAAACACGCTCTACATCCTGATCGCTGAGGGGGATAGCGTCCTGGCAGGTCCGGTTCCAGGAACGCAAGTGGCCAATCCCAGCCCCGCCTCTCCGATTCTCAGCTCCCTGATCGCGGTTACTCTCGCCGGTCCGATTGACGACATGCCTGACAGCGTCGCTCTCACGCCCGCCGATCACTCGGCACTCAAGAGCGGCCAGACCGTGGTTGCAGGCAGCGGCTCGAACCAGATGACGTTCAAACTCGTTGCTGACTTCGCCAACTACACCAGCGAGCCCCGCGGAGACCTCCAGGCAAACGTTCGTCACAGCGATCCGTACGGCCTGGCGATCCTCGGCGGAAACGCGTTCGTTGCCGATGCCGGGCAGAACTCCATCCGCAAAGTGAACCTGAGCAGCGGTGAGATCACCACGCTCACGACCTTCCCTCCGATCCCGAACACCACGGGAATCGGCGGGCCATTCATCGAGGCCGTGCCAGATTCGATCCGTGCCGACGGCAACCGGCTGCTCGTTACTCTGCTTACAGGATTTCCCTTTGCCCCGAATCTCGCAAAGGCGTACGCCATCGATCCCGTTACCGGCGCGGCGACGACGATCGTCAGCGGATTGACGTCCGCCATCGACGTGGCGCCCGTGACGACGGACACCGCGAAACTGTACGTAGTCGCCGAGCACAGCAGCAACCTTCTCGCGTCGGCTCCAGGACGAATCCTGATCGTGCCGGAAGGGAAGACTCCTGCCGACGCCACGCTGTCGATTCCCAACGTCGCCTCGCCGTCCAGCATCGCCGTCGATCCGCATACGAGCGAGATTTTCGTCGCACAGATCTTTCCAGGCACCATCGTGGCGCTGGCCGCCAATTTCCCGACGTCGCCTCAATCGCTCATCCCGGTGATTGCGTCTGTTCCCGGAATCCTCGGCTCACGTTTCGAGACGTCGCTGCAGATGAGCAACCCGCATCCCTACAGTCTCGCCGGCATCATCAACATCCGCGCCGCGGGCGGGGTCAAGTCGCTCCCCTATCAACTTGCCCCATTCGAGACGAAGACCTACGCGAATGTGATGACTACGGTCGACGCCACCGGCGCGGCGACGGCGGACGTGTTGGCCGCGGTCGGACCAGCCCCGGTTCTGGTCGCGCGAATTTTCGACACGTCGCGAAGCTCCGCTGCAACGGGAGTGGTGATCCCGCAGGTCTCGCCGGAGGCCGCGCTCCATACCGGCGACCGGGCCGCACTCGTCACTGCTTCCGACCCGTTCGGGTCCCGTACGAACATCGGCATCCGCCCGCTGGGCGTCGACACAAGACTTCGGCTATCCCTCTACCGCAGCAGCGGAGTCCTGGTCACGACGGTCGACAAACTCTTCGCCGCGAATACTCTTTTCCAACAGAGCACACCTTTCTTCTTCAACGTCGCTCCGGGACCGAGCGACCTGATCACGATCGAGGTCGTGTCAGGAGCCGCCATCGTCTACAACGCCATCGTCAACGACACAACGCAGGAGACGAGCTTCGCGCTGGCGACTCCGGTGAGCAACTAGTTCATAAGGGGGCGGGCGCGATTCGCGCGCTCGCCCCGAGATTCCGGCAGAGCTTAAGGAAGTATGAGCTCGACGAAGTCACCGGGGCGGAGATCGTCAACCGCCTTGGCGATCTTTGGGAGATGACACGGAAGCTTTGGCCAGCTTGTCGTTGGGAGAGTCAGTATGGCCAGCCTGCGTCCGCTCAGGTTTTGCTGATATCGCAGGCTCTGGTCCGTGGTAATCAATGCATCGAACAGCGTCTCAGCCTCGCGGAGAAGCTCGCCATTCCGCAGCCGCGACCAACCCATCTGGTTCGCAGTAGCGACAAGATGCGCGGTCAGCGCATCTTGCAGAGGAGCGGGCGTTCCCTGGTCGAAGAGAATCTTCATCGATTAAAAGGGCACGTCGCGTCAGTTGTCAGGCAACCGCCAGGCTTTGTTCGGCGTGTCGAAGAACAGCTTCAACCTGTTCCCGAGTTACACCGGGGAACCACTCGAGGAAGTCATCAACACGGGCGCCATCTTCGAGATTTGCGAAAAGAGCCTGGACGGGAACCCGCGTGCCGATGAAGATCCAGGCTCCACTGACTTTGTCCGGGATCCTTTCAACCGCGGGGCATGTGCTCCAATCAAGCATGAGAAAGGCTAACTGATACAACACCTGGCAGCAAGCTCGTTACCAAAATTCACAATTAGAATGGCCACTACATGAGCAGTCCAATGTCGAAGGAAGTGGCCCAGCAGTGGATGAACGCGTGGCGTGCAGTGGAAGATCGCCAGCGCGATGAGCTACGCAAAGAAACGTTCGACGAGAAGTTTCGGGCGCTCGCATTTCTGATGGCATCGAGCGATCTCTTCGATCTTTCTCAGCTCGATCAAGAGGAACAGGCAGCGCGAGAGCGTTGGGCACGCCTATAGTCGGCCTCAGAGAATCGCTGATCCACCGGAACTCCGGCTGACGGCGCATCCCCTGTTGTGTTCCCCCACCCCATCCACTACCCTCCCGCGAACGTGCCGAACGTCTACACATTCAAGGACTTCGAAGGGAGCAGCCATCGAATCCTCATCGATCTGATTCGCCGCTTCGCGCCGCGCGGCGGCACCCTTCTAGACCTCGGCGCGGCCGGAGGCGAGCTTGGCGCGGCGGTGCGCGAGCAGTTCGATCTGTCCATCGGTTTCGAGTACGACGCAGACCGGCTGGGGCAGCTTCGGGGCCGCTTCGATCAGGTGGTCATCGCCGATCTCGAGACCGTGCCGGCATTGCCCTCCAACGTCAGCGCCATCGTCCTGGCCGACATCATCGAGCACCTGCGCAACTCCACGAACCTTCTGCGCATGGTCCGGCAGTCGCTGACGAAGGACGGCGTCCTCTTCCTCTCCGTCCCCAACATCGCCAACATCACCGTCCGTCTCGGGCTTCTTTTCGGGATCTTCGAATACCGCGACCGCGGCATCCTCGACTTCACGCATCTCCGCTTCTTCACGATGCGAACGATTCGCCGCGAGATCGAGAACGCCGGATTCCGCATCATCGCCATCCGAGGGTCATCGGTCCCGATCCGCCTGATCATCGGCTGGATGCCCGACGCCCTCCTCCGCCTCGGCGAACGCGTCCTGACCTGGATCACACGAATCTGGCGCGGCCTCTTCGCGTACCAGATCATCCTCGTGGCGAAGGTGGGGTAGCTGTCATCCTGAGCCGCCGAAGGACACGAAGTGCCGAAGGACGGTCGAAGGACCCCCCGCGCTTGTGCAGGGTCGGGCGGTGGGAACTGGTGACAAT
>JAXDGW010000126.1:0-115787 GCA_034664845.1 Thermoanaerobaculia bacterium
TCAGCAACCGTGCAACCGTGCAACCCCCAGCACCAAGCCAATGTAACCGTTTACAAAAAAAACGGCCCCGCCTTTCGACGGGGCCGCAAAATCTACTGGATGTGAGCGGGCACGGACGCTCGGGGGAGTGATGTTGCTGGATCGGTAAGATTCAAAGAAGAATTCAAGCGGTAAAACAAGAGGCGGGCTGTTGAAACAGAAAGCTAATCCGCCCCCACATCATCCAGTAAATCGTCAACTTTTCAATGACGAGTGCGATTATCGCACGACCTTGTGAAAAATTTCTCAATGTAACAGCAACGTGACAAACCCTTCAGTTACTGACACATAACCAACACTTTCGGAACGGCAAAGATTCTAGTACAGAACGACCGTTCGGTCAATTATACGCGCAAAGCCGCGACTTGGTTTCGGTTTTAGATCTTTCTGTAATGCCGTTTTCGTGCCGCGCTTCCGTCAGCTACACTCGCCGCCCGCATGTCCCGCAAAAAACGAGTCGTCGGCACCGCCGGCCACATCGATCACGGCAAGACCGCCCTCGTGCTTGCCCTGACCGGCACCGACACCGACCGCCTCCCCGAGGAGAAGCGGCGCGGCATCACCATCGACTTGGGCTTCGCAAGCTGGTTCACCGACGACTACCAGATCGGTTTCATCGACGTTCCTGGACACGAGCGCTTCATCAAAAACATGCTGGCCGGGATCGGCGGCATCGACAGCGCGCTCCTCGTCGTCGCCGCGGACGAATCGATCAAGCCGCAGACGCGCGAGCACTTCGCCATCTGCCGGCTGCTCGACATCCGCACGGGCGTGGTCGCCATCACCAAGCGCGATCTGGTGGAAGACGACATTCTCGACCTCGTGCGCATGGAGATCGAGGAAATGGTGGCGGGGAGTTTCCTCGCCGGTAAGCCGATCGTGTCGGTGAGCAGCGTGACACGCGAAGGTCTCGACGATCTTCGCGGCGCCATCATCGCCTCGGTCGCCGAAGTCGGTGATCGCGATGCCTCGACGCGTGTTTTCCGGTTGCCGATCGATCGTGTGTTCACGATGAAAGGCTTCGGATCGGTGATCACCGGCACCACGTTCGCGGGACGCCTGAATGTCGACAGCGACGTCGAAGTTCTCCCGGGCGGCGACCGCAGCCGCGCGCGGAACATCCAGGTTCACGGCGAATCGCGCGACTCCGCCTCGGCCGGCGAGCGCACATCGGTCAACCTGCCCGACATCGATCTGCCGGATCTGCATCGCGGCCAGCAACTGGTGACGCCGGGCGCGCTCCGTCCATCGCAGGTCATCACCGCGCGGCTCGATCTGTTGCCGGCATCGTTCGGCGGCGCAAAGCCGCTCAAGGACCAGACGCGCATCCGCTTCCACCATCTCTCCGCCGAGCTTCTGGGCGGCATTCGATTCGTCGATGAAACCGCGGAGCTCAAGCCGGGCGCCAGCGCGTATGTTCAGATCCGACTCGAATCGCCGGTCGTGGCCGTGGCCGGCGACCGCTTCGTCATCCGCCGCTACTCGCCAGCGATCACCATCGGAGGCGGCGTGATTCTCGACACGCATCTTCCCAAGCTGAGCCGGCACACGCGCGCGGAACTGCTCGATGTTCTCGCCGCCGGAACGCTCCCGGAGCGCGTCGAGCTGATGGCGAAACTGGCAGGGCTGCGCGGCCTCTCCATCCACGAAGTCCAGGCCCGCACCGGAATTCGCGTCGAGACGCTGATCAAGGAATTGAAGAACGTTCCGCACCTTGCCGACAGCGGCGAGCGTCGCTGGATTCACCAGGATGTCATCAACGACTTTCGGCGGAAATCGATGGATTTCCTGCGCGGCTATTTCGAAGAGAACCGCATGGCGCTCAACGTTCCGAAGAGCGAGTTGGTGCAGAAGCTGCTGCCACGCGGCGCGGACGGCGCGATGATCAACTTCCTCCTGCAGGATCTGGCGCGGGAGAAAATCGTGGCCATCGCCGGCGACGCGCTCGACATCCCCGGCCGCTCCAAGACCCTCGGCGGCGCCGAAGGCGAGCTGGCGCGCATGATCGAAGGACGCTTCGCCGAGGCTGGACTGGCGCCGCCGCCCGTCTCAGAGCTCATCAACGAGCGAACGCAGAAAGCGCGCGTGATCGAAGGCGTGATCGGCTTTCTCGTCAAACAGGGAAACCTCGTACGGCTGGCCGAAGGAATCTACGTGCATCGCGACGCGCTGGCCGCCGCCCGCGAGCGCATAGGCGCGCGCGCCGGCACCACGATCGACGTCGGCCAGTTCAAGGAGTTCTTCGGACTCTCGCGCAAGATCGCGATTCCGTTGCTGGAGTGGATGGATCGCGAGGGAGTGACGAAGAGGGTGGGGGATGTGCGGCGGGTGTTGTAAACGCGAATGCGTCCGGTTGCCGGTTGTCTCTGGGCGACGCGCACCGTTCGAACTACCAGTGGAGGACGGTCAATCCACCGATTCGGTCGAAGTCCCGGTCGTTCGTCAGCAGAGGGAGCTCATGCTGAAGACAAGCGCCGCAATCCACAGATCGTTTTTCCGTCCGGGTTCGGTTTTCGGGCTGGCCCGAAACCTGCGAAATTCCGGAGCTGCAATGTGCGCGTAAAACCCCGCGGTCAACGCGTCCGGCAGCAAGAGAGTCCACTCTCTCGCAATCGCATGAACGGCGGCGACATTCTCAGTTCGTTCGTCAGAGAGCTCTGCTCCTACAAGGAGCTCTCCGAGAACGGGAAGGGGAAGAAAGACTTCGGTGGCCGAGGCTAACTGTGTCGGTTCACGACGATCCTTTCGGAGGAGATCGACCGCCGCGTTCGTGTCAGCTGCCAGTCGAATCATTGATAGGGCCGAACGCCTCGTCAACCGCCGACGCCAGCGACTTGCCTGCCTCGGTGGATAGCATCCCGCGGAGCTGGCGATGCGCCGCCCGATCCTCCTTGAGATCCGCCGCGGTATACCGCAGCGCCACCTCATGCTCTTTGAGGAGGGCATGCACCTGGAAGCGGGTTTCGAATCCCAGCAAGCGCCGAACTTGGCTCTCGGTCAGCGCTCCTGTGCGATAGGCCTCCACAGCAAGTGCTTCGAGGGAACGCCGAGGAACGTCATCCCACTGCTCTTCGAGAGCAGCCGAAATATCCTCGGGAAGGTCGATCGTGACCGACATAGTCTCTATTCTAACCCTCCGCGCCTCCCTCATCGCGGCCACACCTGCTCGTCAGCCCAACCGTTGAATTCGTCCGAGGCCTCCGGGTGTGCCGCGTAGCCACGTCGATGCTGTGCCTCTCGCTCGAGCGTCGTGATCCGGTTCAGGGCCTCGCGAAGCGCCTGCCGAGTAAACCCGGACCGTGTGTTTCTTAGCTGGCTGGCAGCGCGGTCGATCTGTGCGATCAAATCCTCGTCCAGCGTCATGCTCACTTTCTTCATGATCATTCGATAGCGTCACTTCGCTCGCACGGGCGGCTTCGCGGTCTCAGTGAACGGCTTTACTTCCTTGTAAGCGCCATTCACATTCAGCAGCGCGGCGGGCACATCGCGCTGGTCGATGCTGACGACCGTGTTGTCGACGACGACCTTTTTCTTCTCGTACGGCAACTCTGCGTGATCGGAAAGCGGATAGCCCTTCACGTCAAGCAGCGCCGCGTCGACTTGATGCATCACACCGGCGAGCGGCGACGACACCGGCTCGCTGGCTTGCATGATTGCGAACAGACCTTGGGGAATGAGCGGATGGGAGGCGATCCAGAGGTCGCGTTGATAGGCGCCGATGCGGATCATCGACTGCTTCGCAACCACTCCCTGGATGGTTTTTTGCGGGTTTCCCACCACGAGCTCAGCGCGCGGCATGCCGTCGGGCAGCGGACGCGCCATTGCAGTTCGGTGCGCGGCTGCGACGTCGTCGAACGAAACCGTCCGGTACGTTTTCGCCAGATCGTCGACGAACGTCACGCGTTTTTCTTTGAAGTCGAACAGTCGCCATTCGTCAACTTCATCCGTGCTGCGGGCGCGGCCGTTGGCGATGACGATCGTGTGCGTCCAGCTCTTCGGCGGCATCGTGGTCTGGATCGTGACGACGGTGGCGCGGATCTTCGGCTCGTTGGCTGCCGGGCGCGTGGGTGGTTTGGGTGGACGTTGGCAGGCGGCGAATACAAGAAGCACAAGGATTACGAATGCCTTGGTGATGCGCGGGACCAGGTCGCCACCGGGCCGGTGGCGATCCAGCCGGCGGGCCGCCGGCGCTACGTCGTCGCCTGGTTCGGAATGACTTGCCCTCACCTCACTCCTTTGCGTCGAACCAGCTGCGCCCGTAGTGCGCGTCAACCTTCAGCGGCACGGCGAGCGGGAAGATGTTCTCCATCGTCTCTTTCACGATTCCCGCCACGTCCTCGGCACGCGTCTCCGGCACTTCGATCACGATCTCGTCGTGAACGGTCAGCAGCATCTGCGACGCCCTGTCCAGAGGATGGTTGAGCCGCTCGTCGAGTGCGATCATGGCCAGCTTCAGGATGTCGGCCGCAGTTCCCTGAATCGGCGCGTTGGTGGCCATCCGTTCGGCGTTGCCACGCACCGTGAACGACTTGTTGTGGATCTCGGGGATGTAGCGGACGCGCCCGAAGAGCGTGGTCACTTTGCCGCTGCGGCGCGCTTCCTCCAGCGTCCGGTCGAGGTACTCCTGAATTTTCGGGTAGCGGCCGAAATAGGCGTCGATGAAATCCTTCGCCTGGCTGGTGGGAATGTTCAGCTCGTTCGACAAGCGGAACGCAGACATGCCGTACAGCACGCCGAAGTTGATCGTCTTCGCCGCGCGGCGCTGATCATGCGTGAGCTGATCCTCTGGAACGTTGAACATCTTCGACGCGGTGGCGCGATGAATGTCCGCGCCGCGCTGAAACGTCTCGATCAGATCGGCGTCCTGCGAGATGTGGGCGAGGATGCGCAGCTCGACCTGCGAGTAGTCGGCGGCCATCAGCACGTTGCCTTCTTCCGCGATGAACGCTTTTCGGATCTCGCGGCCAAGCTCCGTACGGATCGGTATGTTCTGCAGATTCGGATCGGATGACGACAGCCGGCCCGTCGCCGCAACGGCCTGATTGAACGATGTGTGTACGCGGCCATCCGCGGCCACGAGCTGCGGCAATGCATCGATGTACGTCGATTTCAGCTTGTGCAGTTCGCGATGGAGCAGAATCAGCCGCGGCACCGCGAAACCGTGGCTGGCCAGTTCCTGGAGTACATCGACCGAGGTCGAGAAGGCTTTCGTTCCCTTGGTTTTCTTCGAGACCGGATATTGAAGTTTCTCGAACAGCACCTGCCCAAGTTGCTGCGGCGAGTTGATGTTGAACTCCATCCCCGCTTCGGCGTAGATCTCTGTCTCCAGTTTCGCGAGTTGCTGCGCCATGTTGTTGGACGATTCCCGCAGCAGGGCCGTGTCGATCTTGATGCCGCGCGCCTCCATCCGCTGCAGCACCGGGATGAGCGGCATTTCGATGCGGTCGTAGATGTCGAGGAGGGCAGGATCGCGGCTCAGCTCGGGCGCGAGCATCTCCTTCAGCGCCATTGCAACGTCGGATTTCTCGCCGAGATACTGCTGATACGTGGAGAGGCCCGGGCCGGCGGTCTCGGGGCCGAGGGCAAACAGCGTGTCGGCCGGTTTGGCTTTCGCGACGTCTTTGCGCGACTCCACATCCTGCTTGAGCCGGTCGCGCGCGACGTTGCCAAGGGCGTGGCTGGGCAGGCCGGGATTGATGACGTACGACATGATCATCGTGTCGGCGATGCGCGCGGGCAGAGGCCAGTTGTTCGCGGCCAGACGGCGGAGCTGGAGCTTGATGTCGTGCGCGAGGAAGAGTCGATCGGAGCGAAGCAGTTCCTGTAGCGCATCGTTCAGCTCGGCAGTGCCGCCGACTGATGCCGCGATCGGCACGATCAGCGAGGTCGCCTGCTTCGCCGACAGTGATGCCGCGAACAGCTCGTCGTGGCCGTCCGGCGTCACGGACTCGAACCAGATCGCTATTTCGGTCGCTCCGGCGACAAACTCGCGCACATCGTCGGCGCGTGCGGCGATCCGGTATTCGCGCTCGACCTGCGGCGCTTGCGGCAGAAACTCCTGCATAAGCGAGGCAAACTCGAGGCGGGAAAAGATGTCGTGCAGTTTGGCTCGGTCGGGCTCCTGGCGCTTGAGCTTTTCAAAGTCGATGTCATCGACCGGCAGATCGCACTTGATGCGGGCCAGCTCGCGCGACATGAACGCTTTGTCGCGGCTCTCCTCCAGCTTTTTCCGCTGCGCCGGCTTGAGCTTGTCGAGATTCTCGTAGACACCTTCGAGCGAGCCGTACTCGGTGATCAGCGCTTTCGCCCCCTTCTCGCCGATGCCGGGAACGCCGGGGATGTTGTCGATGGCATCGCCCCAGATGGCCATTACGTCCACGACTTTTTCGGGCGGCAATCCAAAGGCGCCGGCGACTCCGTTGGCGTCATAGAGCACTTCACGGCCGGTGTGAAAGAGCTTGATCCCGTCGCCGACGAGTTGGAAGAAATCTTTGTCCGAGGTAGCGAGAACGACATCGTAGCCGCGGTCGCGCGCGACGCAGGCAAGCGTGCCGAGGAGATCGTCGGCTTCCCAATCCTGAACGCCGATCACAGGAATGCCGAACCCTTCCAGCACTTCGTTGACGAGTGGCAACTGGATAGCGAGATCGTCGGGCATCGGCCGGCGATCTTTTTTGTAGTCAGCGAAGGCCTCGTGACGCGTCTTCGCGCCGCTGATGTCGAAGGCGACGGCGATGCAATCAGGCTCGAAATCCTTCAGCAGTTTCTTTAGCGTCTGGGTGAAGCCGTAGACAGCGTTCGTGGCCAGGCCGGCGGAGTTCGTGAGATTGCGGATCGCGAAATACGAGCGATAGACGTTGTTGGAACCGTCGACAAGGAAGAGCGTGGGACGTTTCGCCATGGGCGGGCGGATTATAGGTCGGGGTTAGCGGCAGGCATGGTCTAGCACTCGCGCGAGACGCCCGAGTGCCCGCGCGCGAGACGCGCGCACTCCTCTGTTGTATCTTCTGCCGCGCATGTCCGACGTCATCGCCTGCCGCAATCTGCGCAAGTACTTTGCTGACGTCAAAGCCGTCGATGGACTCGATCTCACGGTTGCCCGCGGCGAGTGTTTTGGTCTGCTCGGCCCCAATGGTGCGGGGAAGACGACGACGATCGAGATCCTCGAAGGGCTGACCACTCCCGACTCCGGCGACGTTGAGATCCTCGGGCTCACCTGGCGCAAGAACGAGCGCGAGTTGCGCGAGCGCATCGGCATCTCGCTGCAGGAAACGCAGCTCACCGAGAAGCTCACCGTCTTCGAAACGCTTCGGCTGTTTCGCTCGTTTTACCGCGATGGCGCCGATCCCGAGGACTTGCTGCGCGATCTCTCGCTCGATGAGAAACACGACGCGCGTGTCGGCAAGCTTTCGGGCGGTCAGCGGCAGCGCCTCGCGGTCGCCTGCGCGCTGGTCGGCAATCCCGACGTTCTCTTTCTCGACGAGCCGACGACAGGCCTCGATCCGCAAAGCCGCCTGCAGTTGTGGGACATCGTGCAGCGCTTCCGGCAGAAGGGCGGAACGGTTCTGTTGACGACGCACTACATGGAGGAGGCGGAGCGTCTCTGCGACCGCGTGGCCATCGTCGATCACGGCCACCTCATCGCCCTCGGCACGCCGGCCGAGTTGATCGCGAAGCTTCAGGCGCCCAACGTCATCGAGTTCACCAGCGAGCCGCGGCTCGAACAGGCTGTCGTCGAAGCCATCGACGGTTGTGCCGGCGTCACGGCGCATCGCGAGGGATGGCTGTTGCGCGTCGATTCACTCGCCGAGGCGGTGCCGCTCCTGATCGGTGCGGTGGAGAAGCAGGGCGCGAAACTCGTGTCGCTCTCCACGCACGAGGCGACGCTCGAAGACCTTTTCGTTTCGCTTACGGGAAGGGAGTTGCGCGATGCCTGAGAAGACACGAATCCGGCCGCCGATCGTCGAGCTCGCGCTGACGCGCACGAAAGAGTTCCTCCGCGAGAAAGAGGCAATGTTCTGGGTCTTCGGCTTTCCGCTGATCCTGGCTCTCGCGCTCGGATTCGCCTTCCGCGAGAAGCCGCCCGATCGCGTTCCGGTCGGCGTCGTGGCCGGACCGCACGCGCAGCAACGATTGGCGGCGCTGCAGAAATCGGCGGTTCTTCTGCCGCGCGTCATGAACGGGCAGGAAGCTCGCGACGCGCTGCGTCGCGGCAAGGTTTCGCTCCTGATCGAAGAGGCGGCGGGATCGGACGCCGTCGTCTACCGCTTCGACGCCACGCGTCCCGATTCGCTGAGCGCTCGACAGGAGGCGGACAATGCGCTCCAGGCCGCCGCGGGCCGGCGGAACGTGCTCACGTCGCGCGAGGAACGCGTCCACGAGCAAGGCGCGCGCTACATCGACTTTCTGATCCCCGGACTCCTCGGTATGAACCTGATGGGAACGGGGATGTGGAGCATGGGCTTCACGATCGCGAACGCGCGGATGAAGAAGCTGCTCAAGCGCCTCGTGGCGACGCCGATGCGCAAGACCGACTATCTGATCTCGATGTTTCTCTCGCGGCTGATCTGGCTTCTCATCGAAGTCTCGGTGCTGGTCGCGTTCGGCTGGATCGTTTTCGGCGTGCGCGTCAACGGCTCGCTTCTGGTGCTGGCCATCCTCAGCATCGTCGGCGGCTACGCGTTTTCGGGCATCGGCCTGTTGACGGCGTCGCGGGCGCAGACGATCGAGGCGGTGAGCGGGCTGATGAACCTGATCATGATGCCGATGTGGCTCTGCTCCGGCGTCTTCTTTTCCTACGAACGTTTTCCGGATGCGGTCAAGCCGTTCATCCGCGTGCTGCCGCTGACGTTGCTGAACGATGCGTTGCGCGCGGTCGTCAACGATGCCGCCGGCCTGGCCCAGATCTCATTTCAGCTTGGCTTGCTGGCCGTCTGGGGCATCGTTACGTTCATCATTGGGTTGAGGATCTTCCGATGGCAATGAAACGATTCTTCGTAATCGCGTTACTACTTCTGGCGGCGTGCGCGACCACCACGTCGCCGAGCGAGCCGAACGCCGATGTGCTGCTCAAGGCCGACCGCGATTTCGCGAAACAGTCGGCGGCCCGAGGCAGCGCCGCCTGGACGGAAATCATGGCGCCGGATGCGTCCAAACCGGCCAACGGCGGCCGGGTTCTGGTCGGTCCGCAGGAGATCGGCGACAGCATGCTGGCTGCGTTCGCGAGCGGCTTCAAGCTCACGTGGGAACCGGCGCGCGCGCAAATCTCGCGCGGCGGAAAGCTCGGCTACACGTGGGGCCGCTACCACTCGGATTTCAAGGGCAAGGTCCGCGAAGGGACCTACATGACCGTCTGGCAGAAGCAGCCGGACGGCTCGTGGAAGGTGCTCTTCGACACGGGCGATCCGGATTAGGGGCGGGTGCAGGCGCACCGCACCCTTTCTCTTTCCGGCAATTCAGAACTTGAAATAGATCCCGAAGTTTGCCTGCCCCTGGAACAGATCGCGGTTGTAGACGTAGTTGCAGAGCGTGCAGGTCTCATCGTTCGGAAGCGACGTGTAGAAGCCGCGGATCTCGCCGCGGAACCCGGCGTGACTCTGAATCGGAATCTTGACTCCGATGCCGCCTGACGCCGAGAACCGCGTCGACGATGAGAGGCCGGACGTACGCGGATCGAGATTGGCGACGCCAGCGCTGCCGATGAAGTACGGCGTGGCGCCGCGCGACTGTCCGAACGGCACCAGAATTCCGGCGTGGAGATAGGTGATGTCGAGGTCGCCGAGGCGGTGCGTCGGATCAAACAGACTGCCGCCGTCGCCAGTCGTGAAGTTCGTGCTCTGGCGATCGACCATCAGCTCGAGCTTCATGCCGTTCGGCTGCAGCGGGATGCCGAGGTTGAATCCGTAGTTGACCGACGAAGCGACGTTGGCGTCCCGTGCGAATAGCGACGTCTGGCCCGAGTAGACCTTGCCGCCCCACGTGTAGCCGGCGAATGGCGTCAGCTCGAACGAGTTGTCGGCGTAGTAACGATAACGGTCGCCACGATCGCGGCGGGAACCGCGGCCGCGCCATCCTTCGTCCTGTGCGGCGAGCGATGACGCGGAGATGATGAGAAGAAAAAGTACGGCGAGTTTGCGCATGGAGTCCTCCAGTGAGATTCCCGCGCTCGATGCAGAATTGGCGCCGCGAAATCGCGCCGAATCGCGCCTTGCAGCCGCGTCCGTTTGTCTATACGGCAGGACAGCGTGATCGATCGGGTGGACACGTGGTTAGAATCGCGGCCATGAAAGTCGCTACTTGGAACGTGAACGGAATCCGCGCTCGTCATACGCAACTGCTGGAGTGGGTTGAGAGCGCGCAACCCGACGTGATCTGCCTGCAGGAGCTGAAAGCTTCGCTCGCCCAAATCCCCGAGTCCATCTGCAACCTCGGCGGCTACTGGTGCTACTGGCACGGCAATGCCGCCTACTCGGGCGTCGCGCTGCATCTGCGCCGCGATACGTTTCCCGAGAAGCCGACGTTCACGCATCCGCATTTCGATCACGAGACGCGCATCGTCGAAGCGCGCTCCGGCGACACGGTCTTCGCGTCCGTCTACGTCCCGAACGGCGGCAAGGACTACGTGGCCAAAGTCGAGTTCATGAAGTCGCTCATCGCCTACGCTCGCGCGCAACGTGAGCTCGGACTGAAGCTCGTCATCAGCGGCGACTACAACATCGCCCGCACCGACATGGACGTTCACCCGAAGGAGCGAAAGCCCGTGATCGGCCAGCGTCCTGAGGAGCGGGACTTGCTCGAAGCAATGCTCGCCGAGGGACTCGTCGATGTTGGCCGGAAGCTCTATCCCGAGGCCGACGACTACTTCAGCTGGTGGGCGCCATGGCGCAATCTCCGTCAGCGCAACATCGGCTGGCGTCTCGATTACGTGCTGGCCAGTGAAGCGCTCGCGGAACGCGCCGTGTCGTGTCCGTCGTATCGCGAGATCGGTACAAGCGATCACGCGCCGGTGGTGGCGACGTTCGAGTAGCCAAGCTGGCTAACGCATTTCTCTCGCTCCCCGGAGAAACCCGGTCCGCAGATGCCGCAGATGAACGCAGATCCATTCTTCATCTGTGCGTATCTGCGTCATCTGCGGACGGTCTCTCCATGAAGCGAGAGAAATGCCGCCAGCCCAACTCTCGTCGACGCAAAAAGGGCGGACCCGAGAGTCCGCCCTGGTTTGTTCTGCGTGAAAATGCGGACTACTCCAACACGACGATCACAACCCGCCGATTCTCCGCCCGGCCCTTCTTCGTCTTGTTCGATCCCACCGGCAATGAGTCGCCGTACGAGATCGTCGACATGCGGTTCAGCGGGACCTGCTGCGAGCGCGAAAGATAGCGGCGCACTTCGTCGGCGCGGCGTTCGCCTAACTGGTCGTTGAGCTTGCGACCGCCGGTGTCGTCGGTGTGGCCCTGGATCTCGATGTAGTACTGCTCGCCGAGGGCTTTCACCTTGCCGGCGAAATCGGCGAGCGCGTCCTGCGCGTCTTTGTTCAGCTCATACGAGCCGACCTTGAACTTGATGCGGTCTTCTTTGAACGTCTGCTCGAAAACGACTTTGCCCTTTGCCAGGACCCCGGCTTCCTGGGCGCGTTTGAGTGCGTCCTTCGACTCCTGGCTGAGCTGCGCGATCGCGGCGTCGTTCTGCGTGAAATGAGCGTCCGTCGCTTTCTGTTTGGTCTGCAGATCCTCGACCTGTCCTTCGACCGACTCGATCTTCTTGCTCGTCTGCGCCTGTGCCTCGGCGATTTTCTGATCGACGGTCTTCGACGTGGCACATGCGCCGAGGATGACGGCCAACGCTGTCGTGGTGATGATGCGGAATCCAATCTTCTGGTTCATCAACTTTTCTTCCTTTCGCTGTTTTTGTTGCGGGATGCGACCTGGGGAGGTTCGGTGCCGAGGTAGCCTGCTCGTACGTGGACGGCGCGTGCGCGGCCAGTCAGCTTGAGCGAGATCGTCCGGTACTTTACCCCACCCTTTCCAGTGGGCGCGAACCCGATGAGGTACTGCGCGCGGAGATCGCTCTCGATGTGCGAGACGGCCTCCGCGATCTGTTGTGGCGTGTTGCCGAGGTAGAGCTTGCCGCCGGTGAGTTGGGCGACTTCGTTCAGCAGTCCGATGTCCGAGAGATCCTCGCGCGGATGCTTTCGATCGTCGGCCTTTTCTCCGGGATCGCGAAGGCCGAGGGGATAAATCGGAACCGAGACTCCCTGGAGCCGGGACGCAAGCGCGCCGCGCGTCATCGACGAGGCGTTGTCGATTCCATCGCTGAGAAGAATGATCGCGCGTGACGGATTCTTGCCGAGGCTGCTCCGCTCCGGCATCGTCACCAGCGCGTCGAAAAACGCGGTCTTACCGTACGACTCGACCTTCGCCAGACCGTTCGTGATGTTGGCGACGTTCTCGGTGAACGGAACGACCTCAACCGCGCGCGATGCATCGAAAACATAGAGCGCGAAATCATCGCCCGCACGGCGGTGGCCGATGAGTGCGCCGATCGCAGCTCGCGCCGAATCCATCTTGCCGGCGAGTGCCATCGAGCCCGAGCCGTCGAGCAGAATCGTGAATGAAACCGGCGCATTTTCCGACTTCTCGAACATGTCGCTGCGCACCGATTTCCCGTCGACCATCAGCCCAACCTCGGCGTTGCGAAGGTCCGTCAGCGGATGGCCGCGCTCGCCGAGCACGGTGAAAGGAATCATCACGTAGCCGACGGAAACCGACTCGGACATCACTCCCGGCGGGGCAGCACCCGGCGCCGCACTCTGCGCGAGGAGAGGAATGGCGAGCAGCATCACTGCCGCGGAGATCGTCAGGAACCGGCTCATCGGGATTCTGAACAAATAACTATCCAGTCTGCATTTCGGGAAAGGGAAGGCAGAGGTCGCTATCGCTTGATGATCAGAGGCACAAATTTCTCGTCCTGCTGCTGCGTCCGCTCCCAACTCAGGAACTCGTAGTAGCCGCAGGTGGGGAAGTCGGGGTACTCATGGCAGACCCCAGGGCGGGCGTTGTAGATGGTGCAGCGGCGCGTCTTGCTGTCGAGAAACATGCAGATGCTGCCGTAGATCTTGTCCTTCTGATGGCGAAGAACGCGCTCCCCATCGCGGACTTTCGTGAAGCGCCTGGCGGCAACTTCGACGTCGACATCAAAGTGCTTCGCCAGCCGTTTGAGGTCCCACTTGTTGACGATGATCCGTTCGTAGCTGCAGCAGTACGCCGGACACTTCGCGCAGTCGTAATTCGCCATCAGGTTGGAGTGTACGGGAAGTGACGGCCACTGGCCAGCGGTCGCGGCGTATCGCGGTCGCGGCGTCGCGCAGTCGCTGCAGAGCCGCGAGACTTCGGAGCCGCGCAACCGCGAGACCGCAATATCATGACGACATGGACCACGCAGTTGCTCTGGTGCAGGCGTATCTGCAGCTCAACGGCTACTTCACGTCGGCCGAATATCCGATCATCGCCGCGGCGGGGCGAAACGGATTTCGCACGCTGACGGACATCGATGTCCTGGCCTTTCGTTTTCCCTCCGGTCTGCCATCACCCGAGCCGGTCAAGTCGCGCCACACACCGCGCGGGCTCGATATGAACGACGTCGATCCCGGCCTCGGCGTGCCCTCCGATTCGATCGACATGCTAATCGGCGAAGTGAAGGAAGGGCGGGTCGGGATCAACAGCGGCGCGCGCGATCCACAGGTTCTGCAAGCAGTCATCGGCCGGCTCGGCGACTCGACCCTCGACCGCGATGCTGTCGTTGCCGACCTGCTGACCCACGGCTCAGCGACGCTGCCATCCGGATTCGTGATCCGCCTCGTCGCCTTCGGCTCGTTCCCGCCCGGCACGCAGGTTCCCCCGTGCCGCATCATCAGCCTCGGGCACGTGCTCGATTTCCTGCAACGCTACGTGCGGAAGCATTGGAACGTGCTGCGGCATCTGCAGTTCAAGGACCCCGCGTTCGGCTTTCTGATGACGCTGGAGAAAGCGAAACGCGGTGGTGCTGGACGCCGCGGCGAAGCGGGCGTGGAGATCGTTTCGTCGACTCCCAGAGCGACCGGTCCGCGCAAGTCAGGGAGATAACGCTGCCCTTTCTCACCGACGATCCGATCGACTCAGCCGCGCTCGTTCGCAGCGTGATGCGGCCCTCCGACGGCGCGTACGTGCTGTTCGAAGGCGTCGTCCGCAATCATCACGAAGGAAAAGCGGTCGAATCGATTTTCTACGATGCGTACCGACCGATGGCGGAGAAAGAGATCGAACGGATCGTCGACGAGGTGCAGCGCGCAAACGCGGATGTTGCGATCGCCGTCGTGCATCGGCTCGGGCACCTCGTCGTTGGCGACGCATCGATCGCCATCGTGGCCGCGTCTCCGCATCGCGCCGAGGCTTTCGAGGCGTGTCGAATGATCATCGACCGGATCAAAGAGACCGTTCCGATCTGGAAGAAAGAGCGTGGCCCTGACGGCGAGGAGTGGGTTGGATGGCAGGGCAAGTGCTGAGGGAAACGGCGTGACATCCCAGGAAGTATCAAACGACCAACTTCCCCGCGGCGCCGGCGAGGCCCCCGAGGTGCAGCCGGTTCCTGCCGCAAGCGTGATCCTTCTGCGCGAGGCGCCGCTCGAAGTTCTGATGATGCGCCGCCACGCCAAAGCCTCCTTCGTTCCCGATGCCTGGGTCTTCCCCGGCGGCATGGTCGAGGAGAGCGATCGCGACCTCGGCGACGGCACCGAGTTGGGAACGATGCGCGTGGCAGCCATCCGCGAGCTCTTCGAAGAAAGCGGCATCTGTCTCGGCGCTCCACTCACGGACTCCTCCGCAAAGCGACGCGCGTTACTCAGCCGCACCACCACATTTGCAGCGATCGTTCGCGAATCACCGATCGATCTGAACGCGCTCGTCCTGACCTCGCGATGGATCACACCCATCGGCGTCCCGAAGCGATTCGATACCTGTTTCTTCCTCGCCATCGCCGGCGACGACGACGTTCCCTCGGTCGATGACGGCGAAGATGGCGAGGCGGTCGAAGTGCGATGGATCACGCCGGCGGACGCAATCGAGACGCTCCCGATCGTTTTCCCGACGATGAAGAATCTCGAGGCGCTGTCGGGGTTCGGGACCGCGAAAGAGTTGATCGATTCGCGCCGTGGAATCGAGATCCCGACCACGCGCCCCGTGCTCATCGTAGAGAACGGGAAAAAGAAGATCATTCTGCCGTGATCATCCGCGACATCACCGCCCCAAACCCCGGCCCATTCACGCTCAGCGGCACGCGCACCTGGCTCCTCGGCGATTCAACCGTCATCGATCCCGGCCCTGCGATCGAGTCGCACATCGAGGCCATTCGCTCAGCGATGCCAACGCTGCGCACGATTCTCATCACCCATCGACACGACGATCACGCTCCCGCCGCGGTTGCGCTCAAACGAGCAACCGGCGCACGAATCGTGGCTCCGCGCGGCGTGCTCGACGACGCGATCGTCGATCAGCGCGTGGCCGGCGGTGAGACGATCGTCATCGATGGCGAAACCCTGGAAGTCATCGCCACGCCCGGCCACACGAGCGAGCACGTTTGCTACCTCACGCAAGCCGGCGATCTCTTCACTGGCGACACGGTCCTGGGCGAAGGGACCACCACGATCTTCCCGCCTGACGGGTCGATGAGCGACTACATCGCCTCGTTGCGCGTTCTGCTGACTCACAATCCGAAGCGCATCTTTCCCGGCCACGGCCCAAACCACGAGGATGCCTGCGCGCTGATCCAGAAGTACCTCGCGCACCGGCTGGAGCGCGAACAGCAAGTGCTCGATTGCCTCTCCGCCGGTTTCTACACAACAACGACGATTCGCGAACGGATCTATCCCGACCTCGATCCGCGGCTACATGGCGCGGCGGAGATTCAGATCAACGCGCATCTCGTGAAACTGAGGGATGAAGGAAGAGCCGAGCTACTCCGCGAAGATCAGGTCGAGGCGGATCTCGAGTGTGGGGAAGAATGGTGACGTGAGCGTGTCGTCCCTGGATAACTCGGCTGCGCGTTCGTAACGTCCGGCTGCGTTGCGCCGGAAAATCCGGATGGCGTCCGCTACGGGATCCACGATCCAATACTCGGGGACGCCGGTGCGTTCGTAGAGGGCGCGCTTGGTCACTTCGTCGTATTTCCGATTCGACTCGGAGAGGATCTCGACGAGGAGATCGGGCGAGCCCTGGATGTTCTTCTTCGTGAGAATGGCGCGACGCTCGTTGCTGATGAAGATCAGATCCGGCTCGACGACGTCGTATCGCGAGAACACGACATCGAAGGGTGCGTGGAAGAGCTCACCCATCGGATGTTCCCTGAGGTAAAAACTAATCTCGACGATGAGACGCATGGAGACCCGCTGGTGCTTGGTAATCGGCGATGCGTTCACGTAGTGCTCCCCATCGATGATCTCGTGGCGGAGACCGTCCTCAGGGAGGAGGAGCAAGTCCTCATACGTCATCTTCGTGGACGTCTCGGGCGCCATACGTAAAGTCTACGCCTTCCAGAGAGAGGAGTGTTTTCTCAACTGTCCTGAGAGACCTCAAATCACGCCCAGATCAATCGCCCGCAGCACCGCCCTCGTGCGGTCGCGCACTCCCAATTTCGCCAGTAGATTCGAGATGTGGTTCTTGACGGTGCCGTCGGTGATGTTGAGTAGTTCGCCGATCTCTTTGTTGCTGTAGCCGCCGGCGAGGAGGCGGAGGATGGTTCGTTCACGGTCGGTGAGGGGCTCGGGGAGGTCGGCGGATTCGAATGACGAGTCGCTCTTCTCGAGGGCGCGCATGATCCGTTCGGTGATCACCGGCTCGATGCATGTGCCTCCCTCGGCGAGCGTGCGGATCGCGCTCGCCAGACGCTCCAGCGACACGTCTTTGAGCAGCCAGCCTTTCGCTCCGGCGCGGACGGCTTCGAAGAGGATGGCGTCGTCGTCGAACGTCGTCAGGATCAGCGTCGGCCGCGCTGCGCCTCGCTCGCGCAGTTGGCGCAGAACACCGACGCCGTCGAGCTTCGGCATGCGCAAGTCGAGGAGCACCACATCGGGCTTCTCACGCTCGATGACCTCGACCGCTTCCTCGCCGTCGCTCGCCTCGGCGGCCACTTCGATATCCGGCACGAGGCCGAGAAGGCTGCGCAATCCCTGACGGACGATGGTCTGATCCTCGACGATGCAGACGCGGATCACGCGGCGCCTCCGAGGGGGAGGGTGACGTGGACGGAGAAACCGCGGCCGCGCATCGACGTCACCTCGAACGTGCCGCGTATCTGCTCGACGCGCTCACGGAGGCCGAGGAGACCGTTGCCGAAGCGGATGTTGTCGACGCCCGTCCCATCGTCGCGCGCGTCGATCGAGAGGGCGCGATCGGCGGTGGCCAGCTTCAGCCAGAGGTTGCGCGCGCCGGAGTGGCGCACGGCGTTCGTCACGATCTCCTGCACGGTGCGCAGCGCTACCTGCGCGACATTCGCATCGGCGACCGCGAGCTCTTGCGGATAGTCGAGGTGGAGCGACGGAGCGACCATCACGCCGCGCAGCGACTCGAGCGATGACGTGAGGTCGACCGGCTCGTCGTTGCGCAGGCGGCTGACCACGTCGCGCACGTCGGCGAGGAGTTGCTTGGCGATGCCTTTGCTCTTCTCGATCGACTCCTTTGCCTCGCCGCTGGCCAGATGGCTGGCTACTTCGAGATTAAGGCTGAGCGCGGTGAGGTGATGGCCGAGGAGGTCGTGAAGATCGCGGGCGATGCGGAGACGTTCCGATGTGCGGCTGCTGATCTCCAGCAACTCCGTTGTCATCCGCAACTCCGCATTCGCCTCGGCCAGCGATTTCCGCGCCTCCATCTCGGAGTGGGCTACGTGCATCGCGAAGAGCGCGAAAAGCGAGAACGCGAAATAGACCATCCCGTAGATGACGGGCGATCCGCCGTTGTTCGCCATGATGAATCCGAGAACGATGGAGTTGAAGGCGATGCCGGCTATGGCGAAACGCGGCGGAAATCCGCCGAGTTGCGCGGCGACGATGACGAGTAGGACGGGCTGGAAGCCTGTCGGCTGCAGCGACACACACGCGTACGCAGCCAGCGTCTCGATGACGATCATCGTGATGCGGCTGGCGTTGCCACAACCCGGCCGCGCGCCAATGAGGAACGCAACGATGAACAGGACGAACGCACCGAAGAGCATCGCGGCGCGGGGCGCGAAGAGCGAGCGGAACTCCGCTTCCCACAGCACGCTCGGGATACCGATGAGTATCCACGTAAGGACCCCGACCAGTTTCAACTTCTGTTCATTCACGTTCATGCTTTGAAAAACAGTGAACCACAGAGACGCAGAGGGCACAGAGTTGTTGCTGGGTTGCTGAGTTTTAGAGTTGACTCACAATGCAGCACACCGGCAACCCAGTAACCTTGCAACCCAGCAACTGCTCAGTGTCCTCTGAGTCTCTGTGGTGCAATGGTTTTAGAAGTACAACCGCGCCCCACCCGTCGTGACGCGCCGCACCTGCATGTAGGCAAGCTCGCTGGCGCGTGACCCCGCGAACTCGGTGTCGATCAGATAGATGCTCACATTCGAGCGTAGCTTGTGCGTGAGTGTGGCCCGTGCGAGAAGAGAGCCGTCGCGGACGTTGGTGATCACGATCAACTCCGCATCGAGCTTGTCGTGCGGCCAATCGACGCGGACGAACGCGTAGTTGCGCGCCATGCGCAGCGGAGCGTACGCCGCATTCGCCGCGCGGATCGTGCTCTCGCTCCTGGCACCGTCGGCGGCGAGGCGGAATGAACGCCACGCACGCGCATCGAGACCGTCGCCGCCGTGATAGAGCTCGACGACGAGGTTGACGTTGCTCTTGAATGTGTACTGCGCTCCGGCGAGCGCGTGACGACGTGCAATCTCTCCGTGCAGCTCGAGCGCGTCGCCGAAAACGCGAGCGGCGCTCAGCCCTTGCTGCGTTCCATCGCCGTCGCGGCGGAAGTGGAGGGAGAGATCCGTTCCGGCGATGAGGCGATAGACGCGCGCCGCGACGGCGCCGTGATCGAGCGCGTAGAGCGAGACGTTTGTGCCACGCACAAAAACATCGGCGCGCAGCATGTTGAGGCCGCGATTTGCGGAGAGGTGATCCGAGGGATCGGTGGGATTCTTCTTCGGGCTGACGAACGCGGTCGGGTTCCAGGCGTATCCCGTGCCCCATTTCTCGATGACGCGGCCGATGGTGATGTCGAGCCACGGCTTTGGATTGAGCTGAAGGTATGCCTCACTGACGCTGGCTTCCTGGCTCCCTCCCTCGGCCGCATCGCCGCGCAGTTTGAGATGAAGTTTCCAGGTGCGGGTGTCTGGTGCGGCATCGAAGAAAGCCACGGCGTCGGCGGAGGACGTGCGGTACGGGAGGGCGGCGACATTGTGGGGGTTCAAGGGCGACGCGGAGTTTGCGGGGGTGAGTTGGGACTCGATTCCTGTCGAGCCGAAGAATTTGAAGGTTTCGGCGTGGGCGGTGGTGGCGACAAGCGCAAGGAGAAAGCCGCCGGCGAGCCGCCGGCGGTACAGCCGTCGGGCCGACGGCGCTACGTTCCTTCCGTTGCTTACCATTTGCCTAGCGAGTCCTTTGTGAACATCTTTTCGGCGTTCTCTTTGGCGGTGAGGTTGGCGTAACGCATCGTGGTGCGGTTGCCCGGACGCAGCAGGTCGTCGATCTCGACCTCGGTCACCGCGCGGCGTCCGGCCATCGTGCCGTACTGGCGGTAGGTGGCGCGTTTGATCAGCTTGCCGGAGACGACGTAGAAATCGGCGCGGCGCGGTTCGTAGCTTTGCTTGTCGATCCAGAGCTTGACGCGGTTGTAGGCAACGGCCGGATCTTTGGCCACGAGATCGAGCACGTACGCATTGCCATCCTCGGCCACCGACTTGGCGTCGTAGTCGGTCGCGAAGTTCGTCCGGGCAACGTCGCCGTTCGAGGCCTGTCCCATCAAGCGCTGCAATGGCGAGATGCGGATCGGCCGGCTGGCGGTCGGCATGTAGATCCACATCGCGTCGCGCAGCATCAGGAGGTACTTTCCCTTCTCGCTCTGCGGATACGTGAACTCGACGATGCTGCGGTCGGCGCCTTTGCCGTAGACGCGGAAGCGCGAGGTGCTGGACTTGGCGTCGGGCGTCACCGAGGTGAGCTCGACATCGACCGAAAAACTCGGGATCGGATTGCGGAAGACGTCAGCTCGTGCGAGCACGGACGCTGCGTCGTTGGCGGCGTGAAGCGGAAGCGCGGCGCAGAAAAGCGCGGCAGCGATGATCGATCTCATGTCAGCTCCTGCAAGCGAATGGGGTCAGGTCGAAAGTCGAAAGTGACGACGGGCTGAAGGAATGCGAACGGGTCACGTGGTCGGTCGTCACTTTCGACTTTCGACCTGACCCCATTCGCGCTCATATGTGCCCTAGCGCATCGACGATCTTCAGACGCGACGCTTTGAGCGCCGGCAGAATCGAGGAGAGCGTTGCCGTGATCACGGCAATGAGGAACGCGGTGATGAGGATGCCGGGCTGGAGCATCACGCGCAGCGGGTAGCCCTGCGTGTAGCCGGGAGGCGGCGGCAGCATCAGGTGGATGTGGTTGATGACGCTGGAGAGGCCGGTGCCGGCCAGAAGACCGGCGATGCCGCCGAGGAGGCCGATGAAAAGGCCTTCGAGGAGGAAGAGGCGCCAAACGCTGCTGCGCGTCGTGCCGATGGCCATCATCGTGCCGATCTCGCGCGTCCGCTCGAAGATCGACATCACGATCGTGTTGGCGACACTGAAGATGACGATGCCGAAGACGACCATGCCGATGAAGCCGAAGATGCCGTTGTAGAGCAGCACGACCTGGTGATAGAAGCTGGCAAGCTGCGACCAGTCCTTCATCTCCAGAGCCCAATGTTTTTGGGCGAACAGTGTCGTCAGATCGGCGCGCACCGCGGCGGTGTCGTCGGTGTCGTTGAGCATGACGATCAGGCGCTCGACTTTGTTGGTCTGCAACAACTGTTGCGCGCCAGCCAACGGCATCTTGATGGCGCGATCGTCGTACTCCTTGACGCCGCTCATGAAGATCCCCGCCACGCGAACGTCGATGGCGTTGAGCGAGCCTGAGGTCGTGGTCGACATCAGGGTCAGGTAATCGCCAGGTTTTGCGTGCATCGAGGCCGCCAGACCGCGGCCGATGATGATGGCGTCCGCTTCGTGTTCGGGGAGATCGGTTCCGGCGGTGAGGCGTTGCCCGTTCATGCCGCGGTCTCCTATTGGCTCGACGCCCGTGGCCATGAACGTTTCCGACTTGTCGCCGTTGCTGATAAGGCCCATCAGCGTGATCTGAGCCGTAGTCATGCGGACTCGTTTATCGGTTTGGATGGCGCCTCGAAGCTGGGCTACATCCTCCAGTCCGTACTCGAGCGGCTTTTTGGACTCGGCCTTCTCGAAGCCGAGCTTGTAGATTTGCAGGTGGCCCAGGCGGCTGCGGATCGTACTCTCGCGGAGAGCGCGAAAGGTGATGGCTTTGTAGCCGCCGAAAAGAATCAGTCCGACCGCTCCAAAGACGATGACGAGCAGCGTGATCGCGGAGCGGCGGCGGTTGCGGAAGACGTTGCGAAGGGCGAGTTTGGTCAGCATGGTTTTTCCTTACGAAGCGCGTGCTTCGAGATGAGGCTCCGTGATCAATGCTCCGTCGTGCATGCGGACGCAGCTTCGGGCGCGGGCCATGAGCGCGGGATCGTGTGTGGCGAAGATGAACGTGCATCCGGTCGAGGCGTTGAGGCCTTCGACGAGATCGAGAATTCGCGCGGCGGTGACGGAGTCGAGATTCGCGGTCGGCTCGTCGGCCAGAACCAGCTTCGGCTCGCCGGCCATGGCACGGGCTATGGCGACGCGCTGCCGCTGTCCGCCGGAGAGCTGGTCGGGCCGCTGGCGCGCCTGTGCGGACAGCCCGACCTGATCGAGCCAGTACTGCACGCGGTCGCGGCGCTGGCGGGCCGGGAGGTGCTGCAGCAGTAGCGGATACTCGACGTTCTCGTACGCGGTGAGGACCGGAATGAGATTGAAGGTCTGGAAAATGAAGCCGAGCGTGTCGCGCCGCGTCGCTGCGAGACGGTGAAGCGGGACGTTCGTGACGTCGACGCCGTCGATGATGACGCGGCCGCCGTCGGGCTTGTCGATACAGCCGATGAGGTTGAGCAGCGTCGTCTTCCCGCTGCCCGAGGGGCCGGCGAGGGCGAGGAAATCACCGCGGGCGACGTCGAGCGAAACGCCGGTCAGCGCGCGAACCTGGACCCGTCCCAGGGGATACGTTCGGGTCACTTCGGTCAGCCGTACGAGTGGTTGTTGGTGCATGAGCATCTCCTTGGCTGCCCAATTTAGGCGGCAGTGAAACGATGCACATGTGCAGGAAGGAGAGCGGGCTCATCATGACTTTTGGCACATCGACCGAAATTCCCCGTTTGACGCGCAGGGTTCACTAGCGCACAATCCGCGAAAACGCAGGACAAAACGTAGAAAGAGGACATTACTGATGGCGACAACGAAGAAGAGCCCGGGCAAAGGTCTTGCCGCGGAAGTCACACCGAGCAGCGACCTGGCGGCGATCGTCGGCGATAAGCCGATCCCCCGCAGCGAAGTCACGAAACGCGTGTGGGACTACATCAAGGCCAACGGCCTTCAGGACAAGGTGAACAAGCGGAACATCAACGCAGACGACAAGCTGCTGAAGATCTTCAACGGCAAGAAGCAGGTCTCGATGTTCGAGATGACTGCTCTCGTCAGCAAGCACCTGAAAGCGTAGCCAACCGGAATCGCGTGAGACCTCAGGGCCGGCGTTCTGCGCCGGCCTTCTGGTTTCAGCGAATCCCGGTGTCGATGCTGACGTCGAGGCGCGTGACCGTGTTCACGTGAATCTCGACGACCTTCGGCAGGTCCGAAGTCTTGTCGATTCCGCTCGGCTTGAGGTCGATCGTGTATTTCGCCGGCGCTGCCAGATCGATGAAGTACGCACCCTGCGAGTCGATGTCGACCGTGAAAAGCAGGTTCGCTCTCGTCTCCGAGTAAACGAGGATTTTCCGCGCTGCGTAGGCCGACGGCTGCGTCGGACAGGGATTGGCAGTCTGCGGACCGGGACAATTCGGTCCGATCGTGACGATCCCCGAGAGCCGTCCATGCTGCGACGGCGTGCCGTCGTCGGGAGACGTGGGGCTATGACAACCGGCCACCAGCGCGATCAGCATCGCAAAACCGGTCGAACGGAGATATCGCATCGCGGGTATTCTAGTCATCCATTCCACGCGCTGGGCGCAATTCGTTTGGAGGATGCCATGAAACGACTGGTCTCGATTGCCGCGCTCGTTGTTCTCGCTTCTTGTTCCTCATCCACCTCGCAGTCATCCGACTTCTCGCCGGGCGATGCGGAGGGTGCGATTCGCCGCGCGAACAGCCAGTTCTCGGCGAATGCACGCGCGGGAAATGCTCAACTCCTCGTCGACGACTTCTACGCGCCTGACGCCGTCGTGATGGCGCCGAACGTTCCCGCCTTCGCTGGCCGCGATGCGATTCGCACGTTCTGGACGCAGAATCTCTCCGCTGGCGCCATCGATCTCGCCCTCACCTCGGAGAACGTAACGCAGTCATGCAGCGACATGGCCGTAGAGCGCGGGCACTACGACGTGACGATCACGCCGAAAAGCGGTCAGGCCATCCACGAAGCCGGCAAATATGTCGTCGTCTGGAAGAAGAGCGGCGGCCGCTGGTTGGCAGCGCACGACATCTTCAATTCGGATACGAAGTGACAGCAGAGATCAGAGATCAGGAGACCAGAGATCAGGGACTTCGCTACCTGATCTCTGATCTCTTGTCTCTGATCCCTGCATTGCTCACTTCTTCTTTGCCGGCACCACCGGTTTCGCAGGAGGCGGCGGCGCCAGCGGCTTGATCAGCGTCTCCATCCAGTCGGGCTTGCCGGTGATGCGCTCGAGATGGGGATAGCGCTCGCCGCCGTGGTAGTCGATCGATGCGGTCGTGAAAAAGTCTCCGTTCTGGACGATGACCTCCATCGGGGTCGTCGCCTTCGCTGAACCTTTCACGATGTCGCGCAATCTCGTCATGCTGAATGCGCGGCCGTTCACGGCGATGATGTGCGATCCCGGAGCGACGCCGGCCTTTGCTGCGACGGACGCAGGGACGACATCGGCAACCGTGCCGTTCTCCTGAATTGTGATTCCGATCGACGCGTTCAGATCCGCGCCCTTCGCCCGAGCCTCGTTGTACTGCAGCGCGGTGTTCGGCTTGTCGTTGTAGATGAGCCGCCATCCTGCCTGGTCGATGCCGCCCATCGGTGGCGTCGGCGCCATCGAGCTCAATCGCTGGTTCAGGAACGCTTTCCAATCGTTTGCTGCTACGCCGTTGAGCGTGGTCACGAGGTCATCAAACGTGTAGGGCTTCAATTCGGCGTGTCCGCTCGTTCCTCCGAAGAACGCGCGGCAGAAATCGTCGAGCGATCGTTTGCCGCTGGTGAGCGACCGGATGGTCATGTCCACATCCAACCAGAGCAACTCTCCCTCGGGATAGTAATCAACGCTGCGCCGCCAATTCGTCGACGCCCCCGGTGCCTCGTACAGCAACTGCGCCGCGACGGCAGTGTCGAGCAACGGACGCCACGTGCGGCCGGTGTGCTGCCCCATCTGCGCGTAGGTTTCGGCGAGGTTCTCGCGATAGTCGTCCGCCGTGAGAATGCCGCTGCGGACCGGAAGAAGATCGCCGAGGTACTCGGTGAGACCTTCGTAGACCCAGAGAAGCTCGCCCGTCATCGGCTTGTCGTAGTTGCCGGTGGCCAGGCCGGCCGGGCGGCGGTATTTGCCGTTCCACGAGTGTACGAACTCGTGCGCCATCAGCGTCGAGACCCACTTCCGGCTCGGATCTTCTAGCAGTCGGTTCTCGGCGACGCGGTCATCACTCGACTCGTGATGCTCGAGTCCGAAATGCGCAACGGCATCGCTCAGCGTGAAGAGCCAGTCATAGTGACGATAGTGATTCGCGCCGAACAGCGCTGAGGTCTCGTCGACGAGCCGGCCGTACTGCGCCGCGAAATCGTCAGGCGTCTGTGTCGCCTCGTTGCTCTCGGAGAGGAGATTCAGCGTGTGCCGCAATCCGGTTTTGTTCGGGATGTCGATCTTGCGCAGGATCACGCCGATCTGCACGGGAGAATCGACGAGCGTCGTCAGCGATGCGGACTCGAATTCGATCTCATCGCCGGTGCGGCCACGCGTCTCCAGTGCCGTCGCGTACTGCCAGCCGGAAGGAATCTTCAGCGAGACGGTGTAGGAAAGCGTATCGCTGGCCGCGGCACTCTTCGGATAGAGAAGAACCGTGTTCCAGCTCAGTACCGCCAGCCGCGGCGAGGTCGATGCGCCCGCGGTGAAGTTCGCGCCGGGAGCGGGAGCGATGTAATCGAGGTCGGCTTCCAGCACGCTCGCGCCGGCGGGGACGTCGAGATCGAGGGCGAACATGTCGACGAGATCCCGCTGCCAGGCAACGCTCTTTCCGTTGGCCGTGAACTGCAGCCCGGTCAGTCCGTTGATCGGCCCGGTCGGCCCATGCTCACCAGGAATCCACTTCGGGTAATAGAGCACCAACGGCCCAGACGTCACCGCAATCGAGAGGTGCGCGTGATAAACGTTCGCCGGAACGCCGGTCGCGTCAACCCGCAGCGTGATCGGAGCGGCGGTGAGCGTCAGCGTTGCGAACAGGGCAATGAGAACGAGGAGGAATCGCTGCATGGCTGCTCCTTGTGTTGAGCGGTGGACGGAGAGGAACCCGCTGGAGAGTTGCCGCTCCGGGGATCGCGAGCAGCAGTCTTACACACGTCAAACGTCAGGCGGCTGCGCGGGAAGTGATGATGTACCCATACCTCACGGGCAAACCAAATCGCTCCGGGTGGTTCAACTCAACTTCCCCGTGCTCAACGTCATATCGTTTGTTGATTGATCGAACCGGGTCTTCGTCGGCAGGAAGGACAACGATCCGCGCCAAACGTGTCATGTCTTCCGGCTCCAGATGACGTTTGATGGTGTCAGCGATGTACCCCAATGTTGCAAGATCCATTTTGGCCCAGGAAGCCGAAATCACGAGATCCCATCGATCATGGAGATCTTCACGCTCGAACAGAGCGAAGAGGTTTAGCGATCCTCTTTCCTTCGCAATGTCCCTTTCAACGAGGCTTACCTTCTCAGCGAGATCGTTCATAGAGCACCCAAAAGAAGTATCACCGATGAGAGCATCGACTCAACCTCCTCACGATTGACCTGACCAACTTCCTTGTACCGAGCTTCCGGGTTCCACTTCTCAATTGCTGACCACTCCTTCAGTCGTTCCGCTTTGATTCGTTGCTCCTGACCTGAAAGATGCAGCAACACATCGAGTCTGTGCGTCTTAAAGCTTTGGTAGCCCTCGAATTCTTTCGCTGTCTGTGGGTAGCCCTTCCAACCCAACGTACGGCAGATTTGAGCCTTCAGGGCCAACTCAATGGCATAACCGCAAAGGTAGGCAGCGCCGTCGATCCGATCGTTTGCAAGCAGCACCTTAGCATCTTCGAGCCGCGCCTCGCCGATCGCACGAAGTGCATCGATCGGTATCAAACGCTCCCCCTCTGCAACCTTCGTATCTCCGCCACGAGGTGATCCCTCGCGCTCCCGCCCTTCTGCACATACGCGGCGACTTTTGATTGCAGGTCGCGGCGGTCGTCGGCTGAGATCTCTTTTGAAGTCAGGACGAGGATGGGGATTCTGGCGGTGGCTGGATGGTCCTTCAGCAGGCCGGCTACTTCGAAGCCGCTCATGCCGGGCATCATGAGGTCGAGAATGATGACGTCGGGGGTGGATTCTTTTGCGGCGGCGAATCCCGTCTCGCCGGTGAGTGCGCTCTCGATGATGAAGCCGAGGGCGGTCAGTTCTTCGCTGAGGAGCTCGTGCAGGGATGCGTCGTCATCGATCAGCAGGAGGCGGGCCTTCGAGTGATTGGACGAGGTCAGTTGGCGGACGCGGTCGAGCAGGCGGTCGCGATCGACCGGCTTCACGAAATAGTCCTGCGCTCCGAGAGCGACGCCGAGGTCGCGTTCGTCGACGCGCGAGATGATGACGACCGGGATGTCGCGCGTCGCCGCGTCGCTCTTCAGGCTCTTGAGCACGTCCCAGCCGTCCAGGCCGGGAAGCACGAGATCGAGTGTGACCGCGATCGGGTGCATCTCACGAGCGAGATGGAGAGCTTCTTCGCCGTGACGCGCTCGGATCGAGAGGTAGCCGGCGGAACCGAGGGCAGACGAGATCAGCGCGTAGGCCTGCGGGTCGTCCTCGACGACGAGCACTCGCTCCGCGCCAGGCTCGGCCCGCGGCGGCTCGGGCAGCCCGCTCAACACGGCTGCCCGGGAGTGCACCGGCAGCGTGAATGAGAACGTGCTTCCCCGCCCGGGCGAGCTCTCCACGCGTACCCAGCCGCCCTGGAGCTGCACGAACTTCTTGACGAGAGCGAGGCCTAGTCCCGTCCCGCCGAATTCGCGCCGTTCGCTGCCGTCGATCTGCCGGAACTCGTCGAAGATCATCTCGTGATTCTTCGGATCGATGCCGATTCCTTCGTCGCACACCGAGACCGTGATCGTGCCGTCGTCCGGACTGTTGCCGACGTGAAACGCGGAGACGGCGATCGGTTCGCCCCCCGGCGAGAACTTCACGGCGTTGGAGAGCAGATTGAAAAGAATCTGCTTGAACTTCGTCAGATCGCTTTCCATCGCTGGAACGCTCGAAGGAATGTTGATCTCGAACACCGGCACTTTCGAGCGGCCCAACCCACGGAGCACCGCGCAAACGCTTTCGATCACCTGCCGGACGTCGAACTTCTCCGCGTAGACCTCCATCTTGCCGGCCTCGATTTTCGAAAGGTCGAGGATGTCGTTAATGATGCCGAGGAGGTGTTGGCCGGAGGTGAGGATGTGGCGCAGGAAGCTGAGATGCTTCTCCTCGATCTTGTCCTCGAGCCGTTCGATCAGGATTTCGGAGAAGCCGATGATCGAGTTCATCGGCGTGCGCAGCTCGTGGCTCATGTTCGCCAGAAACTGGCTCTTGAGGCGGTCGGTCTCCTGAACGCGCAGACTGGCATCCTCCAGCTCGGCGGTGCGCCGCTGGAG
This sequence comes from Thermoanaerobaculia bacterium, assembly GCA_034664845.1. Lineage (GTDB taxonomy): Bacteria > Acidobacteriota > Thermoanaerobaculia > Gp7-AA8 > Gp7-AA8 > JADGNZ01. The sequence continues at coordinate 28,268 of JAXDGW010000126.1, forward strand.
CTCCTGGGTGAGCCGTGTGAGCTCGGCGACTTCGCGGGCCTGCTCCGCTTCCAACTCCCGAATTTGGAGGCGCTTCTGGAGGAGGTTGGCAATCCCGGCCAGAAAGAAGAAGGAAGCGCCGAAGAGAAAGAGCATCCGGACGACGGCGAGGAGCAGCACCGAGTTCACGAACGCCGCCTGCCCCATGAGCAGGAGCACGGCAACGTAGGCGACCGCGTTCGCGAGACTGACGATGTACGACGCCTTCTTGCCTGCAACGAACGCCGTCGAGGCGGCGGTGCCGAGGTACCAGATGAACCAGGGGCTGGCGATACCGCCGGTTGCATACACGCCAAGCGTGACGAGAACGATGTCGGTGCCGATCCAGATGGGGTTGAGGACGCGCCGGTCGCCGCCGCGGCGGAAGAGCGCATACAGCGATGCGGTGACGACGAGCTCGATCACCAGGATCGAAATACCGACGGGAACGTTCAGAACGAAAACGCCGAGTGCCTGCGCGGCCAACGCGGCCACGAACGCCGCGGTGTAGACGAGCGGATGGCTCTTCTGCACTGCGAGATCGAAGCGAAGCACGCTCTCGCGATCGGACGGCATTGGGATGGGGAAGTGTACGCCCGGAGATAGGGTAGGCCGGTCAGAAATCGATGTCAGGAATCGACGGCGGGATGCGCGATGACCGCGATCCCGCCGGCAGAGCCGCTACTTATCAGCGCGGAAGACAGATTCGACCGGCGGCGGCTGGTCGGTTGCAAAAAGGCTGTCGATCGTGAAGCCGAAGAACGAGATGCACATTTCGTCCGTCGTCTGCTCGCCCCAGCTCACCGCCTTTGGCGGTTTGTTGGGGTTGCGCCAGTTCTCGGTCGAGTTGTCGTAGTACGCCTGCAGATTGAGTTTGGTTCCTACCTGAATCGGGATCGGCTCGCTGTAGCGATACTGCCCCTGCCAGTTGAAATCCCAGTCATCGATGTTGATCAGACATTTGTCGGGACTATCCTGCGACGATGCCGTGACGTGCATTTTCCGGCCGAGGAGGTGCATGTGGGGAAAGATCGCGTAGAGGTGCACCTTGAAGCCGGCGGTGTATATCGCACTGACCAGATAGTTGGGATCGTTCGGCGGGATCGTGAAGTTCTGGTTGACCAGCGGCAGCATGTAGAGGGTCTTGTTCGGAGCCTTCTTGGCGAAGTAGATGCCGATCTGCGTTTTGTCCGGCACGGCCTGGACGCCGTGAGGGTGATAGTGGACCTGGAGCACGACGCGCGACTGCCCCGGAAGCAGCATGGCCACGTCGTCCGGCAGCAACGACGGACGGGCTCCCGGTGCCCAGCCGCCCAGCGTGGAGGTGAGGCTGGTGAGCTGAAAGCCGGGACCGCCGAACGACGTGTATCCCGGTCCGGCATCCGCTTCGTCGAGTTTCTGTGACTGGCTGGTCGTATCGATGTAGGCGATGACGTGATGCACGGTCTGCGGATCGCCGGGCTTGATGTCGATCGCGGAGACGTACCGGTTCTCCGTTATGTTCGTAGGGAGCGGGAAGCAGCGGTACATGTCGCCAGTGATTGGGGGTGTGTACGCTTCGTCGTAGGAGAGGACGAGGTCAGGCTGCCCCAACGCCCATCCGCCGTCGAAGTTCTTTGCCGGCGGAAGATCGGCGACATTCCCCTCGGGCGCGCCGTTGTCGACCCATTTCGCGATGAGGTCGATCTCGTCCTTATTGAGGACGCGGGCGTCGGCGAAATCGCCGCAGGCAGGCGTCGGCTTCCACGGCGGCATCTGGTGCGTCTGCGTCATGTACTTGATCGCGTCCGCATGCGGCGCTGCGTCCTTGTACGTCATCAGAGAAAACGGTCCGATGTCACCGGGGTGATGGCAACTCTGACAGCGGTCCTGAAAAACGCGCACGACTTCGTTGCTGAACGTCGGGCCGGTGATGATCTGCGGCGGAGCGGGATGCAGCACGGCGCGCTGCCGCGCTCCGAGCAGCGCGAGAACGAAGGCAGCCGCGAGGACGATGCGTAGCATGGATGTTCGGAACATCATTCTCCCTTTCGCGTGCGGTCCGCCGGGAAGCCTTCGCGCTTGAGCGTTCCGCGGTCGAACGCGATGCTTCCATCGACGATCGTCATGACGCTCGCCGTCTCCGGCAACGCATCGGCGGAAACGCGGAAGATGTCCTGCGACAGGATCGCCAGATCGGCGACCTTCCCCGGAGCGAGCGTTCCTTTGTCGTTTTCCATCATCTCGGCGTATGCGGAACCGCGAGTGTACGCCTCGACCGCTTCCTCGCGTGTCAACGCCTCGGCGGGACGATGCGGAGCAGTCGTGGCAAACATGATGTTCAGGCCCGGGTTCAGGGGACCATCCGATCCGAGCGCGACCGGGACCCCGGCCTTGAGCAGCGATTTGAGCGGCATGTAATCGCCGGCTGGATAGGCCGCGCGGGCGGTGAAATGGGTCGGGTTGATGACGACGACGATGCCGAATTCTTTCGCCAGAGGGATGAGGTCCGCCTGCAGGCCGTCGCCATGTTCGAAGCGAACCCGCTTCTTGCGCCACTCCTCAGCCGGTCCGGCCGCTCGCATGGCATCGAAGACCGCCGCGGATGTTCGGTCGCCGGCGACATGCAGGAGCGTTTGTTCCTTCGAATCGAAGGCCTCCTTCATGATGACCTTGAGCTCATCGGGCGGAAAGTTGAGCTTGCCCATGTTCTGGCCACCGCCGGGATACGGTTTCCGGACCGCGGCGCCCTGCTCGAGCGGGGTGCCGTCGAGAATCCACTTCGTTCCGCTGATGATCGACAGCGGTCGCTCCTTGTCCGCCACGTCCATGCTCGCGCCCTCGGTGACGCGCCCGTTATCCGTCATCGGAAAGCGGATCATGCGGATGCGGATCGCCGCCGGAGCGTGACGTTCGACTTTCTCGAAGCGCGCCAGCGGCGCCATCGACATGTTCTGAATCGATGTGATGCCGAAGGCCACCGCCTGGTCGGAGAATGCCTTCAGTTGGTCGATCGCCTCGGCGTCCGATACCGATTCCGCGACGCGGCGTTCGGCATTCCATCCGGCGTACTCGAACATTTTTCCTGTGAGCTGCTGCTTTGCATTGCGCTCGTACCAGCCGCCGGCGGGATCGGCTGCCGTGTCCCGGATTCGCAACGCTTCCATCGCCGCGCTGCTGAAAATCTTGCCATGCCCTGTCCATGAGGAGAGCATCACTTTGCGCCGGCCCGCTGCTTTGTCGAGTGCCTCTCTCGTTACCGCCGGATCAGCGAGGAGCTTGGGGCCGATCGTGCCAAAAATCCAGACGTCTCCGGCCGTCTCTTCGGCACTGTTCACCAGGGCCGCGTTCGCAAGTTCCCAGGTGGGATCAGGATCCATCGACAGCTCGAACCTCTCCGGCGGCTGCGGTCCTTGATGGGTGTGGGCGTCGTTGAAGCCAGGGACGACGACGCGCCCTCCGGCATCGACGCGCCGGGTGGCGTCACCGGCCAGCGCGGCGATCTCGGCGTTCGTTCCAACCGCCACGATCCGATTTCCGCGGATCGCCACCGCCTCGGCCCAGCGATGCGCCGGATCGGCGGTGAAGACCTTGCCGTGATGGACGATCAGGTCGGGCGCAGCAGTCTGAGCAGGCGCCATGAAAGGAAATGCCGCAACGACCGCAGCCAGTAACTGACGTTTCATGGACGACCTCCCGGGACAATTAGATGTTTTCGACGATGGCTCTTCCGAACTCGCTCGTGGAGACTTTCGTTGCTCCGGCCATCTGCCGCTCCAGATCGTACGTAACCTTTTTCTGAGCGATTGTCTTCGCGATGGCGCCCTCGATTGCGTCGGCCGCTTCGAACCATTTGAGATGCCGCAGCATCATCACGCCGGAGAGGATCAGCGATCCCGGATTGATCATGTCCTTGCCCGCGTACTTCGGTGCGGTTCCGTGGGTGGCCTCGAAGATGGCAACTTCGTCGGACTCGTTCGAGCCGGGCGCCATGCCGAGGCCGCCAACCTGCGCGGCGAGGGCATCGGAAAGGTAGTCGCCGTTCAGATTCGTCGTGGCGATGACCGAGTACTCGCTCGGCCGCAGCAGCACCTGCTGGAACATCGAGTCGGCGATGCGGTCCTTGATCACGATCTTGCCGCCCGCGCCGTCCGGTCCTACCTCGGACTCAGGAATCGTCACCTCGCCGAACTCTTCGCGCGCAAGCTGGTAGCCCCAGTCTTTGAACGCCCCCTCGGTGAACTTCATGATGTTGCCTTTGTGCACGAGCGTGACGGAATCGCGCTTCGCGGCGATGGCGTACTCGATCGCTTTGCGCACGAGGCGCTTCGAGCCGAATTCCGAAACGGGCTTGATGCCGATCGCGGAGCCTTCGCGGATCTTGGCGCCGCCGCGGCGCTCGATTCCGTTCACGAATTCGATGATGCTGCGCGCCCCCTCGGAATCCGCCGGCCACTCGATCCCGGCATAGACATCCTCGGTGTTCTCGCGGTAGATGACCATGTCCACTCTGCCCGGCTCTTTCACCGGCGAAGGCACGCCTTCGAAGTAGCGCACCGGCCGGACGCAGGCAAACAGATCAAGCACCTGGCGCAGCGTCACGTTCAGCGAGCGGATGCCGCCGCCGACCGGCGTGGAGAGCGGACCTTTGATCGACACGCGATAGAAGGCAAGCGCGTCGAGAGTCTCCTGCGGCAGAAACTCGCCGAGCTGCGTGCTGGCCTTGTCGCCTGCCAGCACTTCGTACCAGTGGAACTTCTTTTTCCCGCCGTAGATCTTCGCAACGGCCCCATCGAGGACGTAACTCGTGGCGCGCCAGATGTCCGCGCCCGTTCCGTCCCCTTCGATGAACGGAATGATGGGATCGTCGGGGACGATCAATTTGCCGTCTTTGTAGTCGATGCGCGTGCCGGACTGCGGCTTCGGAATGCGGTCTGCCATAGCGGCGGAGTCTATCGCGACAGCAGCGACCGGAGCAGGGTCAAATTCTTCCGGTCGGATTCGTGCTCCACCGGCTTCGGCGTCTCAATGACTTTGGGGATGCCGCGGAAGCGCTTGTCGTTGAGGAGGAAGGCGAACGCATCGATGCCGATCTCGCCGTCGCCGATGTGCTCGTGGCGGTCGACGCGGGAGCCGAGCGGCTTCTTGGAATCGTTCAAATGAAACGCGCCCACGTTGTCGATGCCGGCGTGAGTCTCGAGTGCATCCATCGTCCGCTCGTAGTCGTCGTGGTTGCGGATCTCGTATCCCGAGGCAAAGACGTGGCAGGTATCGAAACAGATGCCGATGCGGTCCTTGGCGTCAACCAGAGCCCGAATGCCGCCAAGCTCTTCGAACGAACAGCCGAGGCACGAGCCCTGGCCCGCCGCGGTTTCGAGCAGCGTGACGACTTTGTGGTTCGGAATGGCAGCGTGGATCTGATCGAGCGACCGTGCAATCTGCTCGATGCCCGCGGCAGGGCCGGCGCCGAGGTGCGCGCCGGGATGGAGCACGACGGCGTGGATGCCGAGGCGCTCGGCGCGATCGAGCTCATCGATCATGGCGTCGATCGACTTGCGATAGAACTCCGGGTTCGTCGTGGCGAGGTTGATCAGATACGACGCGTGAGTGAACAGCGGCCGCACGTTGCGCTTCGCAGCGAAGAGCGCGACGTCGTCGTCCGACAACACTTTTCCCTTCCACTGATTGGAGTTTTTCGCGAAGAGCGCGAGCGCCGAGGCGCTGATCTCGGCGGCGCGATCGAAGACGGTATGCAGTCCGCCTTTGGTCGAAATGTGCGCGCCTAGAAGATCGCCGTCGGTGTCAGGGAAGCGGAAGCGGGACATTGAGGCGCGCCGCAGAACGCGTCACTGCAGGCGGAAATTCACGGTCACCGTGTAGTACACATCGATCGGATCGCCGCGGTAGGTGGCGGGGCGGAAGTGCCACTGGCTGACGGCTTCGCGCGCCGCTTCCCCGAGTCCCATCGGCAGGTCCTTGATGACTTCGACGTTGTCGATCGTTCCGTCGCGGCGGACGATGCCGCGCACGACCACAGGCCCCTGGATTCCGGCACGCCGGGCCAGCATTGGGTAGCGCGGAACAATGCGGTCGCTTTCCTGGGGTTGCGTTCCGCCGCCAGGGACGGCGGAATAGACGCCCGCGTTGTCGGCGGCCACCGGCACCTGTGGCGCGGGCTGTACCGGCTGTTCTGCGGCGGTCTGCGTCTCGGCACCGACGGGCGTTTCCGTGGTCGCAGTCGCCGCCGCCGCGGTGTCGGTCGCGGTTGTGTCGGTGTGGACGTCGACCTGACGCGTTCCGGCGGAGCTGACGTCGATGGCGTCGACATCGGCGTAGGCGATCTGGTTGTCGTGATCGATGGCGTAGAAGTCGTGGTCGCGGGTGTAGACCTTCACCTGGGTCTCGGCCGGCAGCTCGCCGATGATCGGATAGAAGATGCCAGGCCCGGCGTAGAGCGGTGTGCGTCCGCTGACGATGGCGTTGAGCACGGGGAGTTTGCGGATGGTCTCGTAGCGTGCGAGCCGACGGGCGCGCTCACTGGTGCGCTCGAGCGAGTTGCGCTCGGCCCAGCCGGTCATGCCGTCATCGTCCTGAACGCGAACCCACGCGCCGCGGTCCTCGAGCACGATGAGCTTCTCGCCGTTGGTCGCCGTCGCCACCACGGGCGCGCTGGCGGTCGGCTGCGTGCGCAGTCGCGCGCGAAGCGACAGCACCGACAGTGTCTCCGAAGCCGTCGCCGGCGCCTCGGGGCGCTTCCCACTGCGCACGATGAGCAGCGCCAGCAGCGCGAAAAAGATCACGCCGAGGATGATGACGACCGTGAGGCCGCGGGTGTGACGGGTTTGGGCGTCAGGCATGGAATGCAGAGATCAGAGATAAGAGATCGGAGATCAGGAGGCGTCGGCAAATTACACCTGATCTCTGATCTCTTGTCTCTGATCTCTGACTCATAACCTAATCTCTTGTCTCTGCTTTCTGATGCATCAACACGTACATGATCGCCTTCTGCACGTGCAGCCGGTTCTCCGCCTCGTCATAAATCACCGACCGCTCGGAGTCGATCACCTCGGATGCAACTTCTTCGCCGCGGTGCGCGGGGAGGCAGTGCATGAAGATGGCGTCCTTTTTCGCGAACGACATCACGCGGTTGTTGACCTGCCAGCCTTCGAAGTCCTTCTGACGTTTCGCAGCTTCCGCTTCCTGCCCCATCGACGCCCACACGTCGGTGGTAACGACGTCGGCGTCGCGGACCGCTTCCTCGATCGAGTTGGTGACGATGACCTTCGTTCCTGCGTGGTCCGCGTCGCCCTGTGACTGCGCGACGATCATCGGGTCGGGCGCGTAGCCTCCGGGCGTGGCGATGGCAATGTTCATCCCCACCTTCGACGCGCCGAACATCAGCGAGTGCGCCATGTTGTTGCCGTCGCCGATGTAGGCGATCTTGCGGCCCTTCAGGTCGCCGAAATGCTCCCAGGCCGTGAAGTAGTCCGTCATGGCCTGGCAAGGATGGGAGAGATCGGTGAGGCCGTTGATGACCGGAACGCTCGAGTACTCGGCCAGCTCGGTAACGGTCTTGTGCGCGAAGGTCCGCGCCATGATGCCGCTGACGAAGCGGGAGAGCACCTTGGCCGTGTCGTAGATCGGCTCGCCGCGCCCGATCTGGATGTCGCGCGAGGAGAGAAAGAGCGCGTGGCCCCCCATCTGGAACATCCCCACTTCGAAGGAGACGCGCGTCCGTGTCGACGATTTCTCGAAGATCATCGCCAGCGTCTGCCCTTTGAGCGCGTCGTGATACTTGGCCGGATTGGCCTTCATGTCCGCCGCAACCTCAAAAATCTCCCGAACCTCGGCCGCGCTGTAGTCGTGAATCTCGATGAAGTCTTTGTGTCTCATGGGGTGCGGATTGTAGGTGAACAGGCGGCTGATCCGGACTGACGATTCTGGCTGCCCTGAGGCCCACAGACGCCGGTTCGGGAATTTGACTGTTTGGGCCGTACCTGCGTACGCTGATATGTACTCGTACGGGAGGACGCTGGCCATGGAAACTTATGACAAGCTCAAAGCCGAAGTGCGTCGCCTCCGCGATGGGGGTCAAATCTCCGGATCGCCAACGCCTGAAGAAAGAGCGGACTGGGCGTACGGAACGACAAAGATCGAGAACGACCAAATCACGCGCGAGATGACGATCGCCGCCGTACGCGAGCGCGACGGAAAGTAATCTCGCAACGTGCCGTCGCCGCTGCTCTGCACGCCCGAACAAAAGCCGCACCTGGAAGCGCGCAACGGCGTCGATCAGATTGGCTACATCGACTACCTCGTCAATAAACTACAGGCAGTGGAACTCCGGGACTCTCACGTTCAGGAGTTCCATGCCATTGCTGTCAACGAGATCTATCCGTGCGGCGGCAAGTACCGCGACGCGATGATGGATGTCGTGATCCGTGGGAGCGATCACACTCTTCCTCCCGCAGCGCAAGTCCCGTCCCTCGTTACTGATCTGATTACAAACCTGAACAGTGAAAGGAATACCGTTCCGGCCCTCGACCGCGCCGCATATGCGCTGTGGCGGACCAACTGGATTCACCCGTTCGCTGGCGGCAACGGAAGAACAGCAAGGGCGCTCTGCTACAGCGTCATATGCATGGACATGGGGCTCGTTCCACCAGGTACTCCACAGTTTCCAACTGTCATCTACGACAATCGAACGGCTTACGTGCAAGCGCTTAAGGCTGCCGACGCGGCGGAACGCAGAAGAGGAGCGCCGGACCTCACCGGCATGCGTGAGATCGTCGAGGAGGCCATCATGCGACAACTTGCCTCGGTCGTGGACTCGCTCGCGCGTCCTCCCGGCAGCCTCTGAGCACAAAACTCGGTCACTGCGGATTCCCCACGTTCCCTGCAACCAACGGCGTCGCCTTCATCACTTTCGACACCGGCGCGATATCGCCGAGAATCTCGTCGAAGAAGTTCCATTCGACGAGACCGTCGTCGCTGCGTGGTTCGAGCAGGTAGAACGCGAGGCGCGCCAGCGGTTGGTTCATGCGGACGACGTACGTGCCGGCGTCGAACGAGACATCGCTGCCCTTCCATGAACCCGCCAGCGTCAGCTCGCGATGCTTTTGAAACTCGCGCGTGCCGTGCTGCGCGTTCGTGATGACGAACTGCTCGACGCGCAGCTTCGCCGGAGCATTCAGCCGCTCGACGATGATGCCGTGAGTCTTCAGATTCTCGACGACGCCCTTCGCTCGCGCATCGATCAAGTACGCGAACGGAACCTCCGACTTCTCCGTTGGCGCGAAGATGCCGAAGTCGGTGATCTTCATCGGGACGATCACGCCGGTGCGGACGATCCGCGGGCCGCGGCCGGTCTCCGGATTCTGAATCCCTTCGCCCGGTTTCGCGGGAGTCGAGCGCTCCCACAGAATCGTCGCATTCTTGCGCCACGGTTTGATCTCGAAACGGACGCCGAGCTTCTCGACTTTGCCGCGGCGAACGCGCTCGTCCGCGCGTGCGGCGATGCGCATCATCGTGCTGCCGTGCCGCGCCACCGCGCGCAGGATCTCGTGTACAAACTGATGCGTCACCTCGACGCGCGCTCGAAAATCGATGTAGCTGTACGCCTCGGAGAGAATCGCGAACCGGTTTCGCAGTCCCGCGTAGTTGTTGCCAAACCGCGGACGGTTGTCGAAGGTCGACCAGCCCTTCTCCGGCTTGAGCTGATCCTCGAAGTTGCCGTAGTAGTAGGTCTCTTTTCCATGTTGCGTTTTCATCCGCGCGCGGACTCCCGGCAACAGGGTCTCGCGCTCGAAGTCGATGAGCGTGGCGTCCGCGTTCGGCGTCAGCATCGGCGCGTAGGTGAGCTGGTAGCCGTGATACGAGCCGTCGGTCGTGTGGAGATCGACCGTGACGAGCGGGTCCCAACGATCGAGCACGTTCTTCACCAGTCCGCGCGCCTCGGGCGACTCGAGCTTCATGTAGTCGCGATTGAGATCGAGTCCCTGCCCGTTCTCGCGCACGCCGACACCGTTGACCGGTCCGACCTGCTCCTTGCGATGCTCCGTCGAGATCTTCTCGTTCCCGTCGGCGTTGTAAATCGGCGCAATGAGGATGATCAGCTTCTGGCGCAGCTTGCGCTTCGATGAGACGAGATCGCGCAGCAGCATCTGCGCTGCTTCTTTCCCTTCAACTTCACCGGCGTGAATGTTCGCCATGATGAACACGACCGGCAGCCCGCTGGCGTGCGCGCTGCGCGGATCGACGACGCCGGCCGGTCCGACGATGACGAGCGGAAGCGCGCGGCCTTCGTTTGTCGTGGCGAATGTTTCGACTCGGACGTCGGAATCGATCGACTGGATCGCATGCACGAACGCGATTACGTCGTCGTATCGCGAAGTCGATTTGTAGTCCGTCGTCTCGGCAACGGTCTTCGGTAGTACGGCGGCCATGGCGACACTGCTCACGAACAGAATGATGATTCCGGACAGCACTCGCATGGAGCGAACTTTACCAGCCCGACCGCGATGGACTCAGCACGGATGACTACCCTGGTTGCGCTACCGGCACCTGATCTGTTACTGGAGGTGCCGGCTCCGGCTCGGCCAGCGGCTTCGACTCGCGTCCGGCGCGCTCGGTGGTTTTCTGATCCGCGGCGGCACGGTCCAGCAGCGCGATCTTGAGGACGTCCTCGACGTGCTCGACGAAATAGAACTGCATATCGCGCTTGATGGGCTCCGGTACATCGATGAGATCGCGCTCGTTCAGCTTCGGCATGATGACCGTGGTGATCTTTGCGGCGCGGGCGGCGAGCACTTTTTCTTTCAGGCCGCCGATCGGGAGGACGTCGCCGCGCAGCGTGACCTCGCCGGTCATGGCTACGTTTCGCTTCACGGGCTTGCCGGTGATCATCGAGATGATCGCGGTGGTCATGGTGATGCCTGCGGACGGTCCGTCTTTCGGAATCGCGCCGGCCGGAACGTGGATGTGAATGTCGTGTGTCTCGAAGTAATCGGGCGGGATGTTCTGCTCGTCCGCGTGGGCGCGCGCGTACGTGAGGGCGGCTTGCGCTGACTCCTTCATCACGTCGCCGAGCTGGCCGGTGAGCACGAGTTTTCCCTTCCCCTTCACGGCCAGCGCCTCGATGAAGAGGATGTCGCCGCCGACCGCGGTCCAGGCGAGACCTGTGGCCACGCCGACCTGATCGCGCTCCAGCAACTCCTCGGCGAAATGCTTCATCGGACCGAGGAACTTTTCGACCGAGGTATCGGTGATGCGGTAGCTCTCGGCCTGATTGCCGCCGGCCACTTGCACGGCGATCTTGCGGCAGATCGTGCCGATCTCGCGCTCCAGATTCCGAAGGCCTGCTTCCTTCGTGTAGCCGGTGATGATGCGCGTGATGCCGGAGTCGGTCCAGACCACGGGCGTCTCTTTGATGCCGTTCTCTTCCATCTGCTTCGGAATGAGGTGCTGCTTGGCGATGGCCAGCTTTTCCTCATCCGTGTAGCCGGAGAGGCGAATGACTTCCATGCGGTCGAGAAAGGCCGGCTGGATCGTGTCGAGCACGTTTGCCGTGACGACGAACATGACGTTCGACAGGTCGTACGGAACGCCGAGGTAGTGATCGCGGAACGAGAAATTCTGCTCGGGATCGAGAACCTCGAGCAGCGCCGATGACGGGTCGCCGCGGTAGTCGGCGCCGATCTTGTCGACCTCGTCGAGCATGAAGACGGGATTCGACGTTGCGGCCTGGTTGATGCCCTGGATGATGCGGCCAGGCAGCGCGCCGACGTAGGTGCGCCGGTGGCCGCGGATCTCGGCCTCGTCGCGGACGCCGCCGAGCGAGATGCGGACGAACTTGCGGTCGAGGGCACGAGCGATGGAGCGCCCGAGGGATGTCTTGCCGACGCCGGGAGGGCCGACGAAACAGAGGATCGGCCCTTTCATCTTCTGCCCGCGCAGCTTGCGCACGGCCAGGTATTCGAGGATGCGCTCTTTGATTTTCTCGAGATCGTAGTGGTCTTCGTCGAGGATCGTGCGGGCGCGCACGAGGTCGTGATTGTCAGCCGACATCACGCCCCACGGCAGGCCGGTCATCCAATCGAGATAGGTGCGGATGATCGACGTCTCGGCCGAGTCGGGATGCGAGCGCTCCAGACGCTTGATCTGCTTTTCGACTTCTTCCTTCGCTTCCGCCGGGATCTGTTTTTCCTCGATCTTCTTCCGATAGTTCTCGACATCCTCGGCGACGTCCTCCCCTTCGCCGAGCTCCGACTGGATCGCTTTCAGTTGCTGCCGCAGGAAGTACTCGCGCTGCGACTTGTTCATCTCGCCTTGCGCTGCCGACGAGATCTCCTGCTGCATCGTCAGGAGGTTGATCTCGCGGGAGAGGAGGTCGTTGACCTTCTTGAGCCGCTCGACGGGATCCATCGTCTCAAGGATCTGCTGCGCTTCTTCGAGTTTGAGGTCGAGGTTCGACGCGGCCAGATCAGTGAGCCGCGCCGGATCGTCGAGATTCGCGGCGATGACCATGACCTCGGGGCTGATGTTCTTGCCGAGTCCTACCGCCCGATCGAGGTTCTGCTTTACCGCACGGATGAGCGCCTCGGTCTCGAGTCCGCGATCCTTCGTCGTCGTTTCTTCGATGCGCGTGATCTTCGCTTTGAAGAATGGCGCGGTCTGGATGAAGTAGTCGATGCGGGCGCGGCTGAGGCCCTGCACCAGGATGCGGATGCGGCCGTCGGGCAGCTTGAGCATCCGCATGATGATGGCCACGGTGCCGACGCGATAGAGATCGTCCTCCGCCGGATCCTCGTTCTGAAAGTCTTTCTGCGCCGTCAGCATGATGACGCGGTTCTCGGCCAGGGCCTGATCGACGGCGTTGATCGATTTCTCGCGCGACACCGACAGCGGCACGATGATGAACGGAAAGATGACGAGGTCCTTGAGCGGCAGCACCGGCAGGACGTCGGGAATCTTGATTGGCTCTTCTTTCGCGGCTTCGTTCGCGTCAGTCATCTGGACCTCTCAAATTTCGGGGGAACCATCTGGTTCGCTCTGCAATGCGTGTTCCTTGTGTGCGGTCGCGCGGTCTCGGGGTTTTGCGGTCTCGCGGTTGGGTTGGTTTCCGCGCGACCTCGGCACCGCGAGACCGCGCTACTTCAACTGATGCAACTCTTTCACAAACGCGTCGACGTCTTCGAATCTCCGATACACCGAAGCGAATCGGACATACGCAACCGGATCGAGATCGCGGAGGCGCTCCATGACCATCGTCCCAATCGTCTTGCTGGAAATCTCCCGTTCGCTGGCATCCTGCATCGCGGCCTCAATGGAGTCGGCCATCCGCTCCAGCTTTTCCGAGGCCACCGGCCGTTTGCGGCAAGCCACCTGAAGGCCGCGCATCAACTTGATGCGATCGTATGGTTCCCGGCGCTCGTCGCGCTTCACGACCTGAAACGGAACCTGCTCGATCTTCTCGTAACTGGTGAAGCGCCGCTCGCACTTTGTGCATTCGCGCCGGCGGCGGATGACGTCGGCCTCGCGGCTCTCACGTGAGTCGACGACACGGTCTTCTGTGTTGCCACAAAACGGGCAGCGCATTCGGTGGGCCGTATATCACGACTGCGAATTCGTGTCGCCGGGCACATCCTCGGCCTCGTGCCGGAGGTCGCGCCAGCGCAGGCCCTCGCGCGCGAAAAGCGCCACGCCGGTGATGACGACAGGTAGCGTGCCGACGAGATGCAGGAGCAGCGCAGCGGCAACCGAGGTGTCGATGTCGAAGCCGTAGAACGACGTGAGAGCCCACTGACAGAGCTTGTGGAATCCGCCGACGCCGCCGGGGGTCGGGATGGCCACGCCGATCGTCGTCACCGCGCTGATGAAGAACGTCGAGTCATACGGCAGCGGGTGATGGATGGCGATGAATACGAGCCAGTACTGCGCGGTCAGGCAGAGCCAGACGCCGGCCGTGGCGAAGATGACGGTGAAGAAATCCCGCGGACGTTCCGTGATGTCGAGCGTCTTGGCGAAAGCATCAAAGAACTTCATCCACGGCTCGCGGAACCGCTTCGGCAGAATGCGGCCGATCCATTCGTGGACGCGCCGCACGACGCCGCCGAAGAAGTAAAGCCCGAGGAGAAAGACGATCAGCGCGAGGAGAACGATGGTGCAGCCGATCGCGCCTCCGTGGACCACGCCCGTATTGTTCGGAAAGGCATTCCATCGTACGGCGGCAAACCAGATGAACAGCGCGAGGATGCTGAATAGATCGAGCACCCGTTCCGTCAGCACGGTTCCCAGCGCCTCGGCGAACCGGACGTTCGTGCGCCGCGCCAGCAGAGCGGGACGGGCAACGTCACCGGCGCGTATCGGCAGCACGGTCGAGAGCATGTAGCCGGTGGTGTTGGCGAAAAACGTCGGATAAAAGCCGGGAGGTTTCGGTCCGCCGAGGAGGACGCGCCAGCGGATCGTTCGGAACACCAGCGCCATCCAGTTGACGATGAACGCCGAGGCGAGCCACAAGGGGCTGGTCGCCGTCATGATCCGCCAGACGTCCGCGAGATTGCTTTTCCAGAGGAAGAGCCCCAGGAAGAAAACGGTGAGTACCGCGATCGCGGTGACCTGGAGAATGCGGCGCAAAGTCGGGAAGTTGTACCAGAGATCAGAGATCAGTGGATCAGAGATTAGGAGGAGATCCCTCGTTTTCGTTTGATGATCTGATCTCTGTTCCCTAATCTCTGATCTCTGCTCCACTCATGTTGAACATCTACACCAACCCCATCTTCTACAAACACGACACCGGCGTCGGGCATCCGGAGACGGCGACGCGGCTCGATGCGGCGTTGGCCGGAGTCGAGCGCGCCGGGCTGGCGGGCCGGATCACTCGGGAAACAGCGGAGCATCCGGACACGAATCGCATCATTGCCAAAGTGCACTCGGCGGATTACGAACGTTCGCTCGAGGAGGCGTCGCGGTCGGGAATGCGGCTCTTCCACTCGATCGACAATCCCATGTCCTCGCAGACGTTTGCCGCGGCTCGCACGGCGGTCGGCGCGGCGCTCACCGCCGCTGAAGAAATGATGCGCGGCGATGCGAATCGCGCCTTCGTCGTCGCCCGTCCGCCGGGCCATCACGCGGAACGGATCGAAGCGATGGGCTTCTGTTTTTTCAACACAATCGCCTGTGTGGCGGAGTGGATGCGCGAGCAGCCCGGCATCGATCGCGTGTTCGTTTTCGATTTCGACGTCCATCACGGCAACGGAACGCAGTCGCTGTTCTGGGACCGCGACGATGTTTTCTATCTCTCGATGCATCGCTTCCCGTTCTATCCGGGAACCGGCGCGCTCGATGAGATCGGCGCCGGCGCCGGCCGCGGCTACACGATGAACATCCCGCTCGAGGGCGGTGTCGGCGACGCCGCCTATCTGCGCGGCGTGGAAGATGTAGTCGTCCGCGCCATCGACGCGTATCAGCCTCAGGCGATCCTGCTGTCGTCCGGTTTCGACGCGCACCGCCGCGATCCGCTCGGCGGCATGCGCGTGACGGAACAAGCTTACGGCGAGATCACGCGTCGCGTCGTCGAGGCGGCGTCGCGCCACAGCGGCGGGCGGGTGCTATCGCTGCTCGAAGGCGGCTACGACATGGAAGGGCTCGCAGCTAGCGTGGCGGAGCATGTCGTAGCACTGACGTAGAAACCGTTTCACGCGGAGACGCGGGGAACCCATCCAAACCTCCGCGTCTCCGCGGCTCCGCGTGAAACGGTTCTAACTCTTAGAAAGCACCGACTCGTACAACGCCTCCAACCTCGCGATGCGCAATTCCTTCGAGAAGCCACCCACCACATGCTCCCGCGCGTTCGCGGCTACGCGCTCGCGTCGCTCGCGATCGTCCATCACCTCAGCGATTGCGCGCGCGAGCGGCGGCACTTCCTTCGCCGGAATCAGCCAGCCGACGTCGGTCGATGAGACCAGCTCGCGGTTGCCGCCGCAGTCGGTAGCGATGACCGGTCTGCGCATGGCCATCGCTTCGCGGATCGTGCCGGTGATGCCGGTGCCGGCCCACGAGGCGTCGACGACGAGGTCGCATGATGCGAACACGTTCGGCATGTCGTCGCGATACTCGACAGGAGTGACGTTGGCTGCGATGCCTTTGGCGCGGGCGTAGTTTTCGACCTCGGCTCGCTCGCTCGCGTCGCGGCAGCCGATCAGCGCGAGGTGCGTACGCGGATGCGTTGGCAGAATCGACGCGACGGCGTCGATCAGTTCCTTCCACCCTTTCCACGTTCGCACGCCGACCTGTGCGATGAGAAACGCATCCTCAGCGATGCCTTTTTCACGGCGAAACGCAGTCGTATCCCATCGCGCCGGGTCGAAGAGCGTGACGTCGGTTCCCGCATAGACGACGACGACTTTTTCGCGCGGCAGCCGGCCGCTGGCGACGATCACATCCTGGATCTGGGCGCAGACCGTGACCACGCGATCGACGCGGTGCGTCCGGTACTTGATGCGGTTCCAGACGTCGAGCGGGAACGAGACGCCGCGGTTGACGATGAATGCGCCCACCGGCTGCATGAACGTCGCGGCGAGAGCGAGCGAGTGCGAAACGCCCTTGTGTACGTGGACGACGTCGGGGCGGGCCTCGCGAAAGAGACGCCCCAGCTTCCGGGCGCTGGCGAGATCGAACTCGTTGCGCATCGGAAGGCCTTCGAAGGCCACGCCAGCCTGCTGCGCTTTTTCTTCGAGCACTGCGTCGGGGCGGCTGACGATCGTCACGTCGTGACCGCGGCCGCGCAGGCCTGAGGCCGCCTGAAACATCTGGTGCACCGAGCCGGTGTTGAACTGGTTGAACTCGAGGATTTGGAAGATACGCATCGCGAGGGCGCGGATTGTACCGACGGTAGCGCGCAACCGCGTGCTTGCTGTATCGTTTCCGGTCCCCGGAAAGGATCTTCTGCACAGAATCCAGCATTGCCGCCGGGCGCCTGGGCGCAGAGCCAAATGGACAGACCGAAATCCGAGATCAAAGTAACGGACAAGAGGATCTTTACTGCCGAGGGTGAGATTCGCGAAGAATTCCGGCAGGAGGTCACGCCTGTCGATCCGGCTGCGGCCAAACCCGCCGAGCCGACTCCGGCGCCGGACGCCGCGCCGAAAGCTGCCGCGCCCGAGTCCGCGCGAGCCGAGCGCCGCCAAGCCGCAGCCGCGGAACCCCCCGCGGCCGAGCGGCGCAATAAAACGGTGGCGGACAAGGCCCTCAATCCTGGTACTCCGTTCGCCGATTTCATCGAGCCGCTGATCGCGCAGGCCTACATGTCGCTGGGAATGCTGCGGAACCCGTACGACTCGAAACCGAAGCTGGATGCCGCCGCGGCACGTCAGATGATCGAGATGCTGACGATGCTGAAGGAGAAGACCAACGGCAACCTGACTGCGGATGAAGACGATTTTCTGACGACACATCTGGGAGAATTGAAACTGGCGTTCGTCCAACGAACGAAAAGCCTTTCATGAGACGACCTCTCGTCATCCTTTTCGCTGCGTCGATGTGCCTGGCATCGCTCGCGGCGCACGCGGCGGATTCTGCGCCGCGCGACCTCTGGCCGCAGGCGGCCTCCTCGGCCGACGTCGGCAACGTCGACGCCGCGCAGAAGAAGACGACTGAGTTGATGACGACGGGCAAGTCGTACGGCATCCGCACATTTCCGCTTTACGCTGTCTCGGCCGAGGCGTTGGCGCGGCAGACGGCGAAGCAGGGAAACAAGGCGGTGGCGGATTGGGCAGCCAAGGCTGCCGACACGCTCGATCCCGGCTCGTATGCCGTTTCCTTTATGCGCGCCGATGAAGCGGTCGAGTCGAAAAACTGGGGCGCGGCGTTCCCGTTTCTGCTGCGAGGATTCGGCGGCCTGCTTGCCAACTACCGCTCCCGTCTCCTCGGGCGCGCCGACCTGCTGATCACGATCCTTCTCGCCATCGCCCTGACCACCGCGATCTTCGCCCTGGCATTGCTGGTTCGCTACGCCCGGGCCATGAGCCACGATTTCCGCGAGATGCTCGGCGAACGGCTGCACGGCGGCTCGGTTTCGGTCCTCGCCTTCGCTCTTCTTTTTCTTCCGGTCTTTCTGTGGCTCGGGCCGGTGTGGCTGGTGTTCTACTGGTTCATCATTTTCTTCGGCTACGCGAAGCCAGCCGAGAGGATCGTGATCGTCGTACTCTCCCTGCTCCTGGCGGTAGCGCCGCTGGTTCTCGACTGGACGTCGCAGTGGATCGCCGGGATCGACAGTCCGGTCGTGATGTCGGCCATCACCAGCCAGGAGCGGAGCTACCAGCCTGACGCGCTCCACCGGATGCAGGAGTTGGTCAACATCGTTCCTGACGATGCTGTTTTGCGCCTCCTCCTCGGCAACCTCTACCTGCTCGACGGCAATGAACAACAAGCCAGCCTGCACTATCAGCGCTCGGCCGAGCTTCATGACAGCGCCGGGGCGCACGTGAACCTCGGCAACCTCCATTTCTTCAACAACGATTTCGCCACTGCGGTCACGGAGTACAACAAAGCCGAGGGGCTGGATCCGCGTCTGGCGATCGCGTTCTATAACGACTCCATCGCCATGGGTGAGTTGTACAAATTCGACCAGCAGGCGCAGCGGCTCGATCAGGCCAAGAAGATCGATGCTTCGCAGATCGAGCGGCTCTCCTCGGCTCCGCCAGCCCAGAAAGTCGTCACCTACCATCCGCCGATCCGGCAGGCGTGGGACGTCTCCTCCGCGATCGCACGCCGCGGCGTGGCGCGTTCGCTCTTCGGAAACTACGCCTGGTTCGACCCGGGCGAGAGCGTGCGCAATCCGGTCACGCTGGCGGCGATCCTCGCAGTCATCCTCGCGCCGCTGCTCTTCCTCAAGCGGCGCCGGGCCGGATTTGCAGGATCCTGCATCAAGTGCGGGCGGACATACTGCCTTCGCTGCAAGTCGGCTCGCGAGAGCGCGACTTTCTGCACGCAATGCATTCACATCTATCTGAAACGCGACGGTGTTTCCGCGGCGACGAAGCGCTCCAAGATCGACGAGGTCATGGAGCATCAGAGCGACGTCCTGAAACGCAATCGCTGGCTGGCCACCTTTCTCCCCGGCTCCGCGCAGATCATCGAAGGTCACACGATCAGCGGCACGATCTGGTCGTTCGTCTTTGCGTTCTTCGTTTCGCTTGCGATTCTCGCCGGCAGGCTGGCGCCGGTTCTCGCACCTGGAGACTTGGCGAAAATGGTCGTGCGGATCATCGCGATCGTGCTCGCCGTGGCGGTCTGGTTTTTCATTACGCTGCCCGTCTACCGGCGGCACGCAGGCTCATTCTGATGATGGCTTGATATGGCACTCGAAGGCACACTCAAAGACTTCAGCCTCGCCGACATCTTTCAACTGATCGGTTTGCAGCGAAAGACCGGCGTGCTGACGTTGCGCAGCAAGGACGACACGGTGACGGTGACGTTTCTCGACGGCAAAGTCGTCGGCGGCGACTCGCTCACGCATCGCCTCGAAAACCGCCTCGGCCACGTGCTCATCCGCAGCGAGCTCCTGACGCAGGACCAGCTCAATCGCGCGCTGGAGATCCAGAAAGAGACTCTCCAGCGCCTCGGCTTCATCCTCGTCCACTACGGCATCATCTCGATCGACTCGCTCAAGCAGGCACTCCAGCTTCAGATTCTCCAGATCGTCTTCCGGCTATTCCGCTGGAAAGACGGCGACTACCACTTCTCGCAGGAGACGACGATTGAGTACGACCGCGATTACGTCGTTCCGGTCAGCGCCGAATCGATCCTGATGGAAGGCGCGCGGATGATCGACGAGTGGCCGATCATCGAGAAGCGGATCCGGTCGTACGACATGGTCTTCCGCAAGAAGATGACCGACCAGGAGATCGTGGTCGTCGGCGCCGCGGAAGAAGCGGACGAGATCGACTTCGACGCCTCCGCTCCGGCTCGCCGCCGGAAACCAATCGTCACGGACAAGATTCGCATCTCGCGCGAAGAGAAGACCATCTACGACCTCGTCGACGGCACGATCACCGTGCGCGACGTCATGGAGATGTCGAAGTTTCCGGAGTTCGATACGGCGAAAGCGCTGTACGAGCTTCTGACGCGCGATCTGATCGAAGAAGTGCGCGGAAGCCGGGCCGCCGAGGTGCTGGCGCAGATCACACCGCTCAACGAGGATGACGTCGCCGAGACGCCGGTGCCCTTGCCGCTGGTGGCAGTGCTCGCGCTTCTCGCGCTCCTTTCGTTGGCCACGTCGTTCCGGAATCCGCTCAACGCGTTGCATCCGCTCGGTCCCGCGCAGCGCGCTTCGTCCGTTCAGGAGGCGCGCAAAGCGATCTCGATCGAGCGGATCGAGCAGATCGGCGAAGCGCTCGAGGCCTACAACGTCATCAACGGCCGTCTACCGGCGCGGCTCCAGGACCTCGTTCCGATCTACCTTTCGGCGTCGCTTCTGCGCGATCCGTGGGGCCACGCCTACAAGTACCTGCCGCAACCGCAGCGCTACCTCGTCATCGGATTCACGCCGGATGAGAAGCCGGACACCGATCTGTTCCTCTCGCACGTGATCGATGCCGGAGCTCCGTCGGCCGCGACATCGAAGCCGGTCACGGGCGGGATCCAACTGCTGGACTGACGAATAGCGCGCGGCGGCGCCCTGTTCTCGCTCGCCGGTCCGCATGAAAACCGCGCTTCTCCTATCCGTGCTCCTCGTGGCTGCCACTGCATCCCCGAGCAGAACCACGGCCACGCCGAAACTTCCATTGATCGAGGTGCCCAGCACTAGCGGCAGCTCCGACACGCTCGTCGTGTTCGTGTCCGGTGACGGCGGATGGGCAGCGATCGACCGCGAGATCTCGAAGGTCTTCGCCGCGAATGGAATGCCGGTGGTGGGGCTCAACGCGCTCCAGTATTTCTGGACGAAGCGCACGCCCGACAGCGCATCGCGCGACTTGCGAACGATCATCGACCAGTACCTCGCGCAGTGGCACAAGTCGCGCGTGCTGCTTGCAGGCTACTCCCGCGGCGCCGACGTGCTGCCGGCAATGATCCGCAGGCTGCCGGCCGAGACGCAGGCAAAGATCCGCATGATCGCGCTCCTCGGCCCGAGCCCGAAGGTGGAGTTCGAGTTTCATGTCGCCGACTGGATGCGCAGCGGCTCTGCCGGCGAAGCGGTCAGGCCGGAGATCGACAGGCTGGCCGCGCAGCGCATCCTTTGTCTCTCCGGTGATGACGATCACGAATCGCTTTGCCGCGATCTCGTTGGCCGCCCGCGCATCGAAGTCATCACACTCAAAGGTGCGCATCACTTCGACGGCAGCTACGAAAACCTCGGCCACCTCATCATCGGGCACCTCAAGTGAAACGAATCGCATTCGCACTTCTGCTTCTGACGGCCGCCACCGCCCGCGCCGCGTCGCCCGACGAGCGCTGCACGGCGCGCGTCGATATCACCGGCCTGCCGGTCGTCGTTCTCGGCGCAAGAGTTCCGAGCGACCGCTTCGCCGTGATGATCACGGGCGACGGAGGCTGGCGCCGCATCGATCAGAAGATCACCGACCGGCTTCGCGCCGCGGGCGTGCCGATCGTCGGCTTCATCGCCTCCGACTACTTCCGGACGCGGCGCTCGCCGGAAGAGTCGGCCTGTGCGCTCGAGCGGATCATCCGCTACTACAAGATTCAGTGGCGGCGGAGCAAAGTGCTGCTGATCGGCTACTCGCGGGGGGCCGATGTGCTGCCGTTCATGGCCAGCCGCCTCCCGCGCGATCTTCGCGACTCCACCCAGCTCATCGCCCTCCTCGGCCTGGAGCGGACGATCGACTTCAAGTACTCGCCGGCGTGGAGTGTCGCTGCTTATACGCACAAAGAGCCGCAGTACGCGGTGAAGCCCGAGGTTGAGAAACTGCGCGGCCAGAACGTGCTGTGCATTTACGGGGCGAAGGAGAAAGAGTCGCTCTGCCACCGGCTCGACAGAAAGGCATTCAAGATCGTCGCGGAGCCTGGAGGCCACCACTTCGGAGGAAAGTACCGCGACATCGCGGACGTCATCCTCATCGAGTCGGCGGGGCGCTGACGCGGGCGAAACAGGAATGTTGAATGTCCAATGTTGAATGCTGAATGTGGACCGGGGTGATGACTGAGTGGTTTGCACGCATCGAGGCGCTTTCGGAGTTGACCCGAGCACTTCAAGGTTGAATATCAATGGATGTTCGGAGCGGTCGTTTCGCCATTCAACATTCTCCATTAAACATTGAACATTCAACATTCCGCGCTCTCAACTCACCGCCGCTGCGCTCCCGGATCGCCGCACAAACAAAAGGGCGCGGTCGCCCGCGCCCTGTTCGTACTGCGTTAACCGGGGATTAGTCCTTGTGCATCTTGCGGTGATGATGCTTCTTCGGGGTCTCAGTGGTGGTCGTAGTCGTGGTCTGATCCTCAGTCGTACTCGAGGCCATCGGGGTCTCGACGACCGGAGCCGCCGGGGTCTCGATAACCGGAGCCGCAGGCGTTTCAACGACGATCGGGGTTGGCGCGGGCGTCTCGATGACGACCGGCGTCTCCGTGGTCATCGGGACGATCGGTGCCGGGGAGTTGCTCACGACGGTCGTGGTCGTGCTTGTGCTCTCGACGACGGGCGACTGCGTGACGACTACTTCGGATGAGGTCTTCTTCGGGATCAGATTGACGTTGGTGTTCGTGCCGAGGTTGGAAGCGTTGCCCGTGCCGCCAGAGGAACTGCTGGTGTATGCGCGGCCATCGCTGTCAACCGCTGCAGGACCCGAGATGACGGCTGCGGTCGTCGATCCGCCCGTCACGACTGCGTTGGCCGGAGCAGGCGCTGTGCCGACCACCGTCGAGTTGCTGTCTGCCGTCGTTGCTGCCGCCTCGGTGCGGATCTGTCCATACCCTTCTGCGGATGCGTCATGATGGGCGCAAGCGGTGAGTGCGATTGCGAGCGCGGCTGAGCCGATGCCCGCCACTACTTTCGTGAAGATCGTTTCTTTTCTCATTTTCCTTACTCCTTGCTGCCTTCAGATTGACAGCTCGTCTATTGCCTCGCGGCAATGAACACAAGAGCAACTAGCTTGCCTAAATTGGTTTGATTACTATGCGCGGATGACCGATCACGTCTGGAAGGTCAGCGACCTCATCCGGCAAATTAACCTGGATCTCTTTCGTTACAACGACATCAGCGTTGAGGGTGAAGCAACGAATGTGACGCGATCGACTGCCGGTCACATCTATTTCTCGATCAAAGACACGCGGGCCCAAATGCGCGTGGTTCTATTTGCAGGCAATGCGCGCTTTCTTCGTTTCCGGATCGAGAATGGTTTACAACTCGTCGTTCGCGGACGCCTCGCGCTTTATGAACAAAAAGGCGAGTTTCAGCTCAATGCCGTATCTGTAGAGCCTGCTGGCCTCGGCGCGCTGCAATTAGCGTTTGAGCAACTCAAAAAACAGCTCACAGAAGAAGGCCTCTTCGATCCTGCCCGCAAGAAAACGATTCCAATGCTGCCTCAGCGAATCGCCATTGTCACCAGTCCCACAGGAGCTGCAATCCGCGATGTATTGAACGTCCTCGGGCGCCGATTCGCGGGACTGCACCTTCAGGTTTATCCCGTGCGCGTTCAGGGACGCGAAGCATCGCGCGAAATTGCCGCGGCCATCCGAAATCTCTCGCGCTGGCATTTACACGACGTCGTCCTCATTTGCCGCGGCGGAGGCTCGCTCGAAGATCTGTGGGCGTTCAACGAAGAAATTGTTGCGCGCGCCGTTGCTGCCTGCGCCATTCCGACGATCTCCGCAATCGGGCACGAGACAGACTTCACAATCTGCGATTTCGTGGCGGACCTCCGTGCGCCGACACCATCCGCCGCCGCGGAGATCGTGATTCGCGCGAAGAGCGAGATCTGCTCGCAGCTCGATCACATGGCCCGGCGCGTACGGCAGGTGGTCGAAACGCGCGTCCGCAACTACCGGCACGAGCTGCGGCATCTCGCGTCGTCGGATCGTTTGGGATTGCTGCCGCGCCGCATCGCACTACGCCGCGAACGTCTCAACCGCAGCCGCGTCACGCTCTTTCGCATGCTCGAAGCGAGAGCGCGTTCGATGCGTACACGACTGCTCGCCGTCAGCGAACCGCTGTTGCGCTTTCCCGCGCACGTCGCCCGCGAGCGCCAGCGCCTCCGCGCGACCGCAACCACGCTCGACGCTGTTTCCCCCCTATCCGTACTCTCCCGCGGCTACGCCATCGCCTTCTCGCGCACAAAGCGGGGACGGCGCAAACCGATCCTCGATTCGAATGCGGTCAATGTCGGCGACGCAATTGACGTGCAACTCAAGCGCGGGTCAATGCAATGCACGGTCGATGGGAAGACTCTAGGAATCGAGTCAGTGTGGCCGGACTCACGATCGATAGGCGATGCCCCAGATGCGCAGAAGCTCCGCGATCCCGGCCTTGAACGGGCGTAAGGAAATCGTCTGCAGCGCAGTAAGGGGCCAGGCCAACGTTCCGGGATCGCAGTCCTTTGCCAGGAGCGGGACGATGCGCCCGTTGAACTTCCTATCGATGAGAGCAGCATACAGTTCCCGTTTCACCCACATCGAATCGACCGACTCGGGAGTGAGTACTATGACGAACCAGTCGCACCGCTTGAGCGCCAGGCCGACTTCATCGAGCCACTGCTGTGCCCCAACGAGGTGACGCTCGCTATACCAAAACGGGACTCCATGCCGGCGCAACTCCTCGGCGATACGAACTGTCAATCGTTTGTCGTGATGCGAGTGCGACAGGAAGATTTCGGCTGGAATCGACCGCATCGAAGTTGGTACAGATCGACTCACCATCGCCTGCTCAGTAGGGCGATTTCGCTCTCGGTCCAGATGTCTTTGATTTGGCCGTCCTCGGTGACGAAGGGCGAGCGGCGGAACTGTTCTTCGCCGCGGAGCGGGCCATCCCAGCGACTTGTTTCGCGGTTTTCGATCCTGCCGATCTCCGTGTCGAACGGCTGGCGACTGCATGATGAGCCTTTATATGGGAGAGACTCATCCTGGTTGTGATCGACGACGCCACGCGGTCCATATCGTGATCGGTAGCGTCGATGACGCTCATCTTCTCGAGGATCCACGGGATGTTCTTCATGCCTCGGGAGAGAATGACCGGTACTACGCGATCCTTGAATCGAAGATTGGAAACCGCATACTGGACCTCGTGCCGCAACGCGGGCGTATCCACGCTGTGCTCCGAAATCAGGAAGATGACAGCATCGGCGCGCTCGAATGCCCGGCCGGCCTCCAATAGCCAGTTGCTGCCAGGGTAGAGCTCTCTAGCCGGATCCCAGACCTCGAGCTTCTGCTCCAGAAGCCGAGGAAGCAACTTCTCCGCAAACTGGGAATCGCGCGAGTCGTAGCTGAGAAACAGTCGCATAGCCACCATTGTAAACCCGCCCAAATCAGCTATAACTCCGTTTCTCAGAGATGGCCCGCAAATCCAACGAATTCGAAAAATCCTTTCAGCAGCTCGAGACGATCGTAAAGCGGTTGGAGTCGGAAGAGATGCCGCTCGACGAGTCGCTGCAGCTCTTCGAGGAAGGCATCCGTCTCTCGCGTTTCTGCAATCAGAAACTCGAAGAGGTCGAGAAGAAAATTGAGTTGATCCTTTCCGACGCGAAGGGTCAGCCGCGCATCGAACCGTTCGAGAGCGAGGAGCAGGACGAGATTGGCGATCCTGGCGAGGTCGGCGAGGAGTGAGCTCGATAAACGACTGGCTCTCCGAACAGCGCCTCATCGTCGACCGCGTGCTCGACGCCAACCTTCCGGCGGCGGACACGCCTCCATCCGTCATCCACGAAGCGATGCGCTACGCCGTCCTCGGCGGCGGGAAACGCATCCGTCCCATCCTCGCGATCGCCGCGGCACAGGCATGCGGAGCGTCCGGCGATGAGTCGCTCGTCTCGATTGCCGCGTTGGAGCTGATCCACACCTACTCGCTCGTGCACGATGATCTTCCGGCCCTCGACAACGACGATCTGCGCCGCGGCCGCCAGACGACGCACGTCGTTTTCGGCGAGGCAATGGCGATCCTCACCGGCGACGCGCTGCTGACCGAGGCCTTTTCCTGGCTGGCGCGTCCCGTGGAGGGAGTCGATCCCGCGCATCAGCTTCGCGCCGTCCGCGAGGTGGCGGTCGCGGTCGATTCGCAGGGAATGATAGGCGGTCAAGTTGCCGACATCATCGCCACCGGCATGAACGAGGCAACTGCCGAGCAGTTGGACTTCATCCATCGCAACAAAACCGGCAAACTGCTGACTGCCTCCGTGGTCCTTGGCGGACTGCTGGCGAACGCGGCTGCAGAACAAATCGAAGCTCTTCGCCGCTACGGAAGCGCCATCGGTCTCGCCTTCCAGATCGTCGATGATCTGCTCGATCAGGAAGAGGACGCCGCGACGCTCGGAAAAACGGCCGGAAAAGATCTTTCGCAAGGGAAACTGACCTACCCGGCGCTCTTCGGCACCGACGCGGCACGAACCGCTGTAGACGCTCTGCTGGCCGAGGCCGTACGCAACGCTGCTATGATCGGCGGCCCGGTGAACTATCTTGCCGGGATCGCGCGTTTCATCTGCGAACGGCGATCGTGAGGCGCCGCAGCCAATGACGCTCCTCGAAACCATCAATTCGCCGCAGGACCTGCGGTCGCTCAGCCGCCGCCAGCTCCACGAGCTCGCCGGCGAGATCCGTCACCGCATTATCGAAGTCGTATCGAAGATCGGCGGCCACTTCGGCGGCAACCTCGGCATCGTCGAGCTGACGCTGGCTCTCCACTACGTCTTCGATACGCCCCGCGACCAGATCGTCTTCGACACAGGCCACCAGACCTATCCCCACAAGCTGATCACCGGCCGACGCGACACGTTCGACACGATACGGATGCACGACGGCATCTCCGGTTTCTGCAAGCGGGAAGAGTCGGAGTATGACGTTTTCAACGCCGGGCATGCATCGACGTCGATCTCAGCCGCCCTCGGCATCGCAGTCGCTCGCGACATCAAGGCAGAGAACTACCGCGTTGTGGCCGTGATCGGCGATGGCGCACTTTCCGGCGGACTGGCACTCGAGGGGCTCAATCAAGCCGGACATCTCAAACGCAAGTTGATGATCATCCTGAACGACAACGACATGTCGATCTCGACGAACGTCGGCGCCATGTCGGGCTATCTCAACGGAATCATCAAAGGGCAGACCTACAACCAGGCCAAGGATCTCGCCCGCGGAATCATGGACCGCATCCCGCTCGTCGGTGGAAAGATCCACGGCATGGCCAGCGACATGGAGCAGCTCTTCAAGCACATGATCGTTCCGGGCACTCTGTTCGAAGAGCTCGGCTTCAAATACCTCGGACCCTACGACGGGCACGATCTCGATTTCCTCATCGATCTTTTCGAGAAAAACAAGGACTACAACGGCCCGCTACTCGTTCACGTAATCACGAAGAAGGGGAAGGGCTACGTTCCGGCGGAGAACAAGCCGATCTGGTCGCATGGCGTCACGCCGTTCGACATCGGCTCCGGCGAGGTGGTGAAGTCGAAACCTGCCCCGCCGAGCTA
This sequence comes from Thermoanaerobaculia bacterium, assembly GCA_034664845.1. Classification (GTDB taxonomy): domain Bacteria; phylum Acidobacteriota; class Thermoanaerobaculia; order Gp7-AA8; family Gp7-AA8; genus JADGNZ01. The sequence goes on from JAXDGW010000126.1 coordinate 55,888, forward strand.
CACCGCTGTTTTCGCCGAAACGCTGATCGAGCTCGCCAAACGCGACCCGAAGATCGTCGCCATCACCGCGGCGATGCCCGACGGCACGGGCCTCGACAAGTTCGGGAAGGCCCATCCGGATCGTACGTTCGACGTCGGCATCGCCGAGGAGCACGCGGTGACGTTCTGCGGCGGCATGGCCACGCAGGGGTTGAAACCGATCGCGGCAATCTACTCGACGTTCCTGCAGCGCGCCTTCGATCAGGTGTTCCACGACGTGGCCATCATGGATCTGCCGGTGGTGTTCGCACTCGACCGCGGCGGCATCGCCGGCGCCGACGGCCCGACGCACCACGGCATCTACGACATGGCCTATCTGCGGATCTTCCCCAACATGATCTGCATGGCGCCCAAAGATGAGAACGAGCTCCGGCACATGCTGAAGACGTCGTTCGAGACCGGACATCCGACGTCGCTGCGCTATCCGCGCGGCAGCGGATACGGGGTGGCGATGGACGCGGAGCTGCAGTCGCTCCCGATCGGCAAGGGCGAGGTCATGCGCGAAGGGGCAGACGGCGTGATCTTCGCCATCGGCAACGAGGTGTGGCCGGCAGTACAGGCCGCGGAGATCCTGGCGAAAGATGGGATCGAAGTCGCGGTCATCAACGCGCGCTTCATCAAGCCGCTGGACGATGAGCTGATCACGAAGTACTGCAAGCCGTTCGCGCGTGTCATCACGGTGGAGGAAGGGTCGCTGGCCGGCGGCTTCGGCTCGGCGATCATGGAGCGCGTCCAGCAGCTCGGCATCCCGAACGTCGCCTTCCACCGCCTCGGCATCCCCGACGAGTATGTGCACCACGGCGCGCAAGACGTGCTGCGCGCGCAATACGACCTCGGTGTGGACGGGATTGTGAAGAGGGTGAGAGAGTTTGTGCGGGAACCGGAAGGACGACAGCTTGATCCTGAAGTAAGATCGCTGATCGCGCAGGGAGCGACTGCCGGTGAAGTCGCGGAATTCCTGACTCGCGACATCCCAGCGGCCGAATGGCGGCACCACGGCGTGGCCGAGCACGACTCGGATCACATCGATGAAGTCGTGTACGGACTGAAAGTGCGCGCAACCAAGTAATGGGTCTGTACCTGGCGGATACCTGGTATCTCATCGCGTTGTTTGATCCGTTTGACAACCATCATTCACGGGCCCGCCGAATCGATCGCTCCACATCTCGAGATCTGATCTCTACGCACGACGGCGTTTTGAGTGAAACGCTTGCCTATTTCTCCGCAGAGGGTGGTCTCATTCGCCGGCGTTGCGTCGAGTTCGTGCACGGACGACGGCAAGATCCACGCTGGCATGTTGCGCGCGCAAGCGACTTGTTCTGTCGAGCACTCGTCCTTTACGCCGAACGACCGGACAAAGAGTACTCACTCGTTGACTGTGTATCGATGACTCTCATGCGCGATCGCGGCATCACCCACGCCCTCACCAACGACCACCACTTCCGCCAGGAAGGCTTCACCGTCGTCAACGAATGAGCAGGCAGCGACTCGATCTCGCTCTCGTCGAGCGCGGGCTCTGCGACACGCGGTCGAAGGCGCAGTCGCTGATCATGGCGCGGCGGATTCTCGTCAACGGGAAACACGTCGATAAGGCGGGAGCAAACGTCGCGGACGATGACGAGCTTCGGATCGAAGAGCTCGAGCATCCGTGGGTCGGGCGCGGCGGGATGAAGCTTGCCCACGCGCTGCGCGAATTCGGGATCAGCGTCGAGGGAAAGATCTGCGCCGACATCGGCGCCTCGACCGGCGGTTTCACCGACGTGATGCTGAAAGGCGGCGCAGCGAAGGTTTACGCCATCGACGTCGGCTACGGACAACTCGACGCGTCACTCCGCAACGATCCGCGCGTCATCAATCGCGAAAAGGTTAACGCGCGCTACCTGACGGCTGACGACTTCGACGACGCCGTTGCCTTTGTCTCGATCGACGTTTCCTTCATCCCGTTGAAGTTGATTCTCCCTGCCGTGATGACGTTTCTTGGGGGAGAGCTCGTCGCACTGATCAAGCCGCAGTTCGAAGTCGGCAAGGGCGAAGTGGGAAAGGGCGGCATCGTCCGCGATGACGCCAAGCGGGTCGCGGCCGTCGACGCAGTCGTCGCGTTCGCGCGCGCGAACGGTTTCGACGTGAAGGGCGTAATCGAGAGCCCGATCAAAGGCGCGGAAGGAAACGTGGAGTATCTGATGAACGCACGTTTCGAAGGTCAGGCTCGCAACTGAAGATACTCGCGCAATCCTTCTTCCCATGACTCCGGTGTGACTCCGGTGAGCCGCTCGTAGCGCTCGGTGGAGAGGACGGAGTAGGCAGGCCGAGCCGCCGGCCGCGGAAACGCATCGCTCGTGACGGGGTTCACCACCGCGCCGGTCCCGACGATGGCGCGGGCAAAATCAAACCAGGTGCACTCGCTCTCATCGGCGTAGTGAACGACCCCGCGAGCATCGAGCGACTCGTGCGCGAGTCTGGCCAGCCGCACGATCGCATCTGCGAGGTGCGGCGTATACGTCGGGCGTCCGCGCTGATCGTCGACAACTCGCAGCGGATTGGTTCCCTTGCGCACCTGATTGCGCATGGCTTCGACGAAGTTCGGACCATGGACGCCAAACAGCCACGAGGTGCGCAGCACGACATGCTTCTTCGCCCCTCTCGCGGCATGTTCGCCAAGGAGCTTCGAACGTCCGTAGGCGGAGAGCGGCGCGGTAGGGTCGTTGACTTCATACGGAGTCCGCTTCGAGCCGTCGAACACAAAGTCCGTCGAGAGCTGGACGAGAAGCGCACCGGCGCGGTCAGCGGCATCGGCAAGAAACTCGACCGCCGAGCCGTTGATGGCGGTCGCCAAGTGCTCGTTTTGCTCGGCGTCGTCGACCTTTGTGTAGGCCGCGCAGTTGACGATGACGTCGGGACGCGCCGCCTGAACGGCATCGCGCACCGCGTCGACATCGGTGATGTCGAGATCGCTCTTCGATAGCGCCTCGACGTTTTCGGCACGCGATTCCAGCGCCGCACGAACGTCGTGTCCGACCATCCCGCCCGCTCCGGTGACGAGCCAGCGCAACGTCACGGGTACCTCGATGCGCAGGGTCTCAGGCGTTCTTCTTTTCTTCGAGCGACGGTGCCGCCACTTTCTTCTCGTCGCGATTCTTCAGGCCGTCGCGAAAGTTGGAAATGCCTTCGCCGAGGCCCTTGCCGAGCTGCGGAAGTTTGCCCGCGCCGAAGATCACGAGAATGATGGCGAAAATGATGAGAAGCTCAGGTACTCCAAGTGAACCGAACATGTTGGATAGCCTCCGAAGTGGTTGCCGCGGCGGCCCCTGCTCCCCGCGTTGGATACGGCAAAGTGTAGTACGGATTCGTTTTCCGCACTGTTGAACAACACACATGGGCATATGGATTTCGTCAAGGATTTCGCATCACAAAACGGCTGTTACCATGCGCCCGAATGATCGATCTTTCCGGACTCAACCCGCCACAGCGCGAGGCCGTGACCCACGGCGAAGGGCCGCTCCTGGTGCTCGCCGGCGCGGGCTCAGGCAAAACGCGGGTGATCACGTACCGCATCGCGTGGCTGATCGGCGAGCTCGGTGTGAATCCGACGAACATCCTGGCGGTAACGTTTACGAACAAGGCCGCCAGCGAGATGGTCAGCCGCGTCGGGCACCTCGCTCCGAATAGCGGCGCCCGCGCTCATGGCAATCTTTGGATCGGTACGTTCCACTCGACGTCCCTCCGCATGCTTCGCCGCCACGCCGAACGCCTCGGTTACACGAAGTCTTTCGTCGTCTACGACACGTCCGACCAGCTCACGCTCGTGCGCCGATGCATGCGCGAGCTGCAGATGAACGACGAGGCGTTTCCTCCGCGCTCGATCCTGAACCGGATCTCTGGCGCGAAAAACGAGCTGATCGGACCGGCGGAGTACGAGAAAGACACGCTCGACTTCTTCGGATCGCGCGTGGCCGAGGTTTATCGGATGTACCAGAGGCGGCTCAAAGAATATGACGCCATGGACTTCGATGACCTCATCGGAAACTACGTTCAGCTCATCGACAAGAATGCCGACATCGCCGAGGAGATTCACAACCGTTTTCAGCACCTGCTGATCGACGAGTACCAGGATACGAATCGCGCGCAGTACATGCTGATCAAGGCGCTGGCCGGCAAGAAGCAGAACATCGTCGCCGTCGGCGATGAAGACCAGTCGATCTACAAGTTCCGCGGCGCGGACATCAACAACATCCTGAATTTCGAGCGCGATTTTCCAGGCGCGCGGATCATCAAGCTGGAACAGAACTACCGCTCCACCGGCAACATCCTCGGCGCCGCCACCGGCGTGGTCGAAAACAACATTGCCCGCAAAGGAAAGACGCTGTTCACCGACTCCGGCAACGGCGAGCCGGTGCGCGTCGTCACTTGCAGCAACGAGCGTGAGGAAGCGCAGTTCGTGATCGAGAAGATCACCGGCGGCAGATCAAGATACAAGCTGTCCGATTACGCGATTCTGTTTCGGACGAACGCGCAGTCGCGGCCGTTTGAAGAAGAATTGCTCCGCGCGAACATCCCCTACACCGTCGTCGGCGGCGTGAAGTTCTACGAGCGCGCGGAGATCAAGGACGTTCTCTGCTTTCTGCGACTGACGATCCGGCCGCACGACACGCCGTCGATCGAACGCGTCATCAACGTCCCCTCCCGCGGCATCGGCGACACGACGACGAAGGCGCTGAACGACCAGGCGGTTGCGCAGAACGTGACGCTCTGGACGGTCATCGAAGGCGATCTTTCGTTTCTGCCTCCGCGCGCCTCGAAGGCGGTGAAGGAGTTTCGCGACATCGTCCATGACCTCAATCGTGCTGCGAACAATCCGCTGCCGGAGTTGTACGACTATCTCCTGCTCCGAACGGGCTACCGGCGGATGCTGCAGGAATCGCGCGACGTGCAGGACGAGTCGCGCCTGCAGAACATCGACGAAATGATGAACTCCGCGCGTGAGTATTCGGAGCAGAACCCGACGTCCACTCTCGGCGATTACCTCGATTCGCTGACGTTGATGTCGGACCTCGACAAGTACGAGTCGCAAAAAGGCGTCACGCTGATGACGCTGCACTCGGCGAAAGGGCTGGAGTTCAAAGTCGTCTTTCTCACCGGGATGGAAGAAGGAATCCTTCCTCACTCGCAGTCGAAGGATTCGAATGACGATCTCGAGGAAGAGCGCCGCCTCTGCTACGTCGGCATGACGCGGGCTCGCGAGCAGCTCTGGTGCGTTCACTGCCTGGAGCGCAGGCTTCATGGCCAGTTCCGCGAGCAGAGCCCGTCGCCGTTCATCACCGAGATCCCCGAGAGCGTGCGCGAGGAAGTGCGCATGGCGCGGGCGCGCTACGTGCCGGAGGCGCCGCAGTGGCGCGAACGGCCGATGGGTGCGTATGACCGTTACGGCGACCGGTACGGTGGCGAAAACCGCCGTCAGCAATCGTACGGACGTCCCAGCGCGCCGGCCCGTCCGTCTCCCCCTCCGCGTCCGGCTCCTTCTGCGCCTCCGCCGCAGCCGCGGAAGAACGACTCGGTCAACGGCGTGCTCTCATTTTTCAAAGAGTCGCCGGTGCAACTCGATCCCGCGGCGCTTCGTCCTGCAACCCCGCAAAACGTACCGAGCGCTGATTTCAAACGGGCCCAGCGCGTGCGCCATGAACAGTTTGGCGATGGAACGATCCTGACGATGGAAGGCTCCGGACCTGATGCCAAGCTCACCGTCTATTTCGATCGCATCGGCTCGAAGAAGTTCATCGCCAAGTATGCGAAGTTGATTCGGATTTGAGTGAGGCCAGGGAGCACAGACAAGAGTGTCTGTGCCACACCCGGCACTGCTCCGAATGTGCTTTGTACAAAGTGATGTCGCACAAACAGGAGCGTTTCTTCCCCATGACTTTGGGCAAAAACACATTCGGAGAAAGTCGTGGTGTGGCACAGACACTCCTGTCTGTGCTTCTCTAATCTGTGCTCCTCTGAGATGACATAGCATCGCCCGGTGCGCCGCAAAACGACACTCCCGCTGGACGGCATCCTCGTCGCCGATTTCTCGCGAGTACTCGCCGGGCCGCTGGCCACGCAGTTGCTCGCCGACTCCGGAGCCCGCGTCATCAAGGTCGAGGAACCGGGACGTGGTGACGAGACGCGGCGCTGGGGTCCTCCGTTTGTTGGCGAGGTCAGCGCGTACTTCTTGTCGGTGAATCGCGGCAAGGAATCGGTGACGCTGAACCTCAAGTCGGATGAGGGCGCCGAGGTGGCGCGGCGGCTGATCGAGCGGGCGGATGTCGTCGTCGATAACTTTCTGCCGGTGCAGAAAGCTTCGCTGCGATTCGCGCCGCGCGACGTCAACCCGAGGTGTGTTCATTGCTCGATTGGAGGATTTGACAGCGATGGCGGCGACGCGAATACGCCTGGTTACGACCTTCTGGCGCAGGCGGGCTCCGGACTGATGTCGATCACGGGTGAAGCGGACGGCGAGCCGATGAAGATTGGAGTCGCGCTCGCCGACGTCCTCACCGCGCACTACGCGTTCGGCGCGATTTGCGCGGCGCTTCACGGGCGCGAGCGCACGGGCGAGGGCTCGTCGCTGGAGGTTTCGCTCTTCAGCGCGACGATCGCGTCGCTCGTGAACGTCGCGCAGAACGTGCTCGTCACCGGCGCCGAGGCGAAGCGCTACGGCAACGCCCATCCGTCGATCGTGCCGTATCAGGTGTTTCACGGAAGCGATCGCCCGTTCGCGATCGGCGCGGGCACCGACCGGCATTTCGCGCAGCTTTGCGAGCGCGTGTTGGGCAGGCCCGATTTGGCGCTCGATCCGCGGTTCGCTACGAATGCGCAGCGAGTACGACATCGCGAGACGCTGGTGGCGCTGCTGGAGGAAGAGTGTCGCAAGCGGACCGCCAGCCAGTGGGTGGCGCGATGCCGCCGCGCGGCGATTCCGGCCTCGCTCGTGCGCGGCGTGCGCGAGGCGCTCCGCACCCCTGCAGGGAGAGGTCTCATCGAGACGATCGAGCATCCCGAGATCGGAGCCTACGAAGCGATCCGCAATCCGGTGCGCATCGATGGGCGGCGCCGCGATATCGGCTCCGCGCCACCGTCACTCGGTCAGCACACGGGGCCGGTGCTGCGGGAGCTTGGCTTCGACCGGCGTGCTATTTCTGCGATGCGGAAGCGCGGAGCGATCTGAAAACCAACGCACCACAGAGGCGCGGAGGACACAGAGTCAACTCTGTATTACTAACCATCGGTTACTGCGCGCGACGCAAAGATTATCAAGCCTGTCATCCTGAGCCGCCGAAGGATGACAGTCGAATTGCGGTCGCCTACTTCTTCCGCTCGTGCTTGATCGCGATCGGCGAGATGGTGCTGGAAACGTTGAACCAGCCCTCTGAGCTCCGGATCCATACGTCGCTGTAGCGAAGCTCGGCCACCGTGCGCTCGTGTCCGTCCGTGTACTTCTGAACGATGCGGCCCGACACGATGGCGGTGCTGCCGTGGGCCTGGATACGGACGTCACTCGTCTCGTAGGGCTCCCACTCCACCTTGCTGTGCTTCATCGACTCGATCAGCTCTTGCTTGGTCTGCAACGCGCCGCTGCTCGTGATGCGGACGTAGTCATCGGAGAGATGAAGCCGGAACCACTCGGCGTCGGTCATGTAGGTGGCGATGGCTTGCTCGCGGTCGAGCTTGCGCAGCGCCTGCTCGTCGCTGGCGAAGCTTGCGGCGAACGCCGACGAGGCGAACAGCACGATCAAGAGCGACAGAATGGTCTTTTTCACACCGTCATTCTGTCACGTACACTGCGGCGATGATTCCGGTTCTTGGTGCCGCTCTCATGCTCGCAATCTCGACGAAACCACCTGCGCCCAGAGTTCTCGCGCTCGGCGACTCGTACACGATCGGAGAGAGCGTCGCCGTTGCCGATCGCTGGCCGAACCAGCTCGCCGGCGCACTTCGCGCGAAGGGGATTGCGATTGCCGATCCGGAGATCATCGCCAAAACAGGCTGGACGACGGACGAGTTGTCATCGGCGATCGACGCCGCGAAGCCGCACGGACCGTACGCGCTCGTGACGCTCCTGATCGGCGTCAACAATCAATACCGCGGGCGCACCGCGGAGCAGTATCGATCCGATTTCGCGGCGTTGCTGACGCGCGCCGTTGCATTCGCGGGCGGCGCTCCGAAACGTGTGGTCGTCGTCTCGATCCCCGACTGGGGTGTGACGCCATTCGCCGAGGGGCGGAACAGGGTGAGGATCGGAGCGGAGATCGATCACTTCAATGCCATCGCGCGCGACGAGGCGAAGCGCGCCGGTGCGCATTACGCGGACGTAACGCCAGGCTCGCGACGCGCTGCGCATGAGCCGGCGCTCGTCGCGCCTGACGGCCTCCATCCATCCGCGGCGATGTACGCGCAGTGGACCACCGTCATTTTGCCGGAGGCGGAGGCGGCGCTTCAGGGCCGTTGATGACGATCGCATTCAGCGTCGTTTTTGCGGTCGGCGTCCCTTGCGCCATCCCCGATTCGCTGAACGGGAACAGCAATCCGTCCACGCGCCGGAAGTCGCCGTAGTCGACGACGAAATCCATCCCCGACGTTTTGCCGGTCGATCGCACGATGCGCCACGATTTCGGATCGATGTCGATGGTCACGGTGAGCGTCGCGGAGAGCGGTATCTCGATGGCGCGAAAACCACTCCTCATCCCGATGTCGTGCAGTGAGGCGCGCTTTTCCGCCAGAAGAAGCGGCAGCGCCAGGCGCGCGGCCTGTAACTTCATCGCGTCCAGCCCGGGACCGCTGACCTCTTTGCCGTTGTTCGTCCCATGATCGCCGTCGACGACGCGCAACTCGGTTCGCGTCGGATAGACGATCTCGACTCGCAGTTTGTCCGGCTTCTGCCAGAAGCGCGTCGCCGCTCCATCGCCCTTCCCCATCGCCGGCACGACCGTGCCGGTCTGCCGGATCGTCGTCACTTTCTGCCACGCCGCGGCGCCGCCGTACTCCTTCAAGACGTTGCCGGCGACGTCGTCGAGCGACTGCGCAAACGCGACCGGAATGACCAGGAAGGAGAGGATGGCTGCAATCTGAAGGAGCGCGGATTTCATGATCCGAATTGTGGCACGCATCGACACTCTCCGCCCGCGCCGAATCGCGGCTGAGCCTTGGGCAACCAGCGCCGCCGGCCGTGCCGGCCGGATTTCATGATCCGAATTGTGGCACGCATCGACACTCTCCGCCTTCGCAACGAATCGTGCCTGAGCCTTGGGCAGCCAGCGCCGCCGGCCGTGCCGGCCCGGTTGACTCGCTGCATCGCGATGTATACGGTCGCGCCCCATGACCATCGAAGCCCCCGAAAAACCGCGCGATTTCATTCGCGAGATCGTCGAGGAGGATCTCGCCGCCGGCAGAACGCAGCGCGTCATCACCCGCTTTCCGCCCGAGCCGAACGGCTATCTCCACATCGGACACGCCAAGTCGATCTGCCTGAACTTCGGAGTCGCCAACGAGTACGCGGGCCAGTGCAACCTTCGCTTTGACGACACCAACCCGGCGAGAGAAGAGGTCGAGTTCACCGAGTCGATCAAGCACGACGTGGCCTGGCTCGGCTTCTCATGGGGCGAGAATCTCTTTCACGCCTCGGACTACTTCGCGCAGCTCTACGCCTGGGGCGAGGAGCTGATCCGGGCCGGGAAGGCTTACGTCGACAGCTCGTCCGCCGACGAGATCCGGTCCAGGCGCGGCACGCTCACGGAGCCTGGAACCGATTCTCCGCATCGCTCGCGCACGGTCGAAGAGAACCTCGATCTGTTCCGGCGGATGAAAGCACGGGAGTTCCCTGACGGAGCGCACGTACTGCGCGCGAAGATCGACATGGCCTCGCCCAACATCAACATGCGCGATCCGGTGCTTTACCGCATCCGTCACGAATCGCACGACCGCACCGGCGATGCCTGGCCCATCTATCCGATGTACGACTACGCGCACCCGCTCTCGGACGCGATCGAAGGCATCACCCACTCGCTCTGCACGCTGGAGTACGAAGATCACCGGCCGCTGTACGACTGGCTGCTCGAGAGCGTGTCGGTGCCGTCGCGCCCGCGGCAGTACGAGTTCGCGCGGCTGAACGTGAACTACACGGTCATGTCGAAGCGGAAGCTGTTGCGGCTCGTCGAGGAGAAGCACGTGCGAGGTTGGGACGATCCGCGCATGCCGACCATCGCCGGTCTGCGCCGCCGCGGCTACACGCCGGCGTCGATCCGCAATTTCTGCGAGCGCGTCGGCGTGGCCAAACGCGAGAACGTCATCGACGCAGGGCTGCTCGAGTTTTCCGTCCGCGAGGATCTGAACCGCACCGCTCCGAGGGTGATGGGCGTTCTCGATCCGCTGCGCGTCGTCATCGACAACTATCCGGCGGACGATACGGAATGGTTCGAGACGCCGAATCACGTCGATGATCCGTCGCTGGGGACGCGGAAGGTGCCGTTCGCGAAGACGATCTTCATCGAGCGCAAAGACTTCATGGAGGAGCCGCCGAAGAAGTTCTTCCGCCTTGCTCCGGGCCGTGAGGTGCGCCTGCGGTCGGCCTACTTCATCACCTGCACGAGCGTGGTGAAGGACGATGCCGGCAACGTCACCGAGCTGCATGCGACGTACGATCCCGCCACGCGCGGCGGCGATTCTCCCGACGGCAGGAAGCCGAAGGCGACGCTGCACTGGGTCGCGGCCGATCACGCCATTCGCTGCGAGGTGCGCCTTTACGACCGCCTGTTCCAGTCCGAGAATCCCGAGGAGAGCGGCAACTTTCTGGATGATCTGAATCCGCAATCGCTGCAGGTCATCGCCGATGCGCGGCTCGAGCCATCGGTGCAGGGCGCGTCACCACAATCGCGTTTCCAGTTCGAGCGGCTCGGATACTTTTGCGTCGATTCCGATTCGAAGCCTGATGCACTCGTGTTCAATAGGACGGTCACGCTGAAGGATGCCTGGGCGAAGGTGGCGAAGTAAATCAGGAGCACAGACAGGAGTGTCTGTGCCACATCACTTCCAGCTTCGAGGCAGAATGGTTTTGTGTGGCACAGACACTCCTGTCTGTGCTCTTCCAGTTTTTTAATCGCCCGCGATTTTCACCTGCTATTCTGGCAGCGGTCCCGTCGTCCACCTTTGGAGGAAGCACGCTCGATGGCAGTCTGCTGGCGATGTCCGATCTGCAATGAAGTGAGCTGCGAGGATGACGTGAACGCCACCGGTAACGCCGTGGCTTGCGATCATTGCGAGCGCCCATTTCCGCAGGCCGAGACGCTCTGCGCCCTCTGCGATGCGCCCAACCCGTGGCAGCGCCGCGACACGCTTCACTTCCTTTGCCGTCAGTGCGGGACGTCGCAGACGTACTTCTCGCATCTGCCGATGGCGGGGTGACGTTGCTATGATCGGCCCGAAGGGGACGAACATGCCGCTGCTGGAAGGGAAGACCGGGATCGTTTTCGGAGTCGCGAACAAGCGCTCCATCGCGTGGGCGATCGCGCAGGCGCTGGCGCGCGAGGGGATGCGGCTGGCCTTCACTTATCAGGGCGAACGTTTGAAGGAAAGCGTGGAAGGTCTCTGCGCAGCGATGCCCGACTCGCTCATCCTGCCGTGCGACGTCACGATCGACGCGGAGGTGGATGGAGTGTTCCGGGAGGTTGGCGAGAAGTTCGGACGGCTCGATGCGCTCGTCCACTCGGTTGCATTCGCGCCGCGCGAAGATCTCGAGAATGACTTCGTGAACACGTCGCGCGACGGCTTCAAGATGGCGCACGACATCTCGGCATACTCGCTCGTCGCTCTGACTCGCGCCGCGCTTCCGATTTTCGAGCAGTCCGGCGGCGGCGCCGTTCTGGCGCTGACCTACTACGGCGCCGAGAAAGCGGTCGAAGGCTACAACCTGATGGGCGTGGCCAAAGCCTCGCTCGAAGCCAGCGTCCGCTACCTCGCCGCAAACCTCGGACCCAAGAACATCCGCGTCAACGCCATCTCCGCCGGCCCGGTCAACACCCTCGCCGCGCGCGGGATCAAAGGCTTTACCGGCATGCTGAAACATCACGCCGAACGCGCGCCGCTCCGCCGCAATGTGGAGCTCGAAGAGATCGGTAACGCAGCGCTCTTCCTGCTTTCGTCGATGTCGGCCGGAATCACCGGCGAAGTGATGTTCGTGGATGGCGGCTACAACATCGTCGGATTGTGATCTGTTTTTTGACCACAGAGCCGCAGACGCGTGAGTAAGTCTTTGCGCCGCAAAGATTATCAACTGTCATCCTGAGCCGCCGAAGGACACGAAGTGCCGAAGGACGGTCGAAGGACCCCCCGCGCTTGTGCAGGGTCGGGCGGCGGCAAACAAACCCGGCAGACAGCGCAGGGGGTCCTTCGACGTCCTCCGGCACTTCGTGTCCTTCGGCAGTCTCAGGATGACAGCGGGGATGACAAAAGGCCGCCAACCATTACGTGTTCCCCGCCACGAAGAAATTCGTGTTTGTAGGTTGCGTCACGCCGCCTTTTGGCTCGAGCGTCACGGCCAGGCCTTTGATCTCCGTCGCCAGCGGCAGGTTCTCGATCGAGATCGATGCCGCGCCGTTCTCGGTGACGTCGAAGACGCCCGCGCTTTGTGGCTTCGGCTGATCGGCGCGAAGAATCCAGAGCTGGTAACTCTTGTCGGACGCGTTAGCCGGCAGGTTGTAGAAGAAGACGACCGCGCGGCGTTGCTGCGGTTCGAGAAAGACTTTGGCGGATGCCGCGGGGAAGATCTGCTGGCCGCTGAGCGCGATGGTGCGGGTGTCGCGTGACGCCAGCGCCGCCATCTCCGATGCGAGCTTGTCGTTGCGCGTGGACAAAAGCTGATTCTCGACGGTCAGCCTTCGAATCTCGGCGTCGCGCGTGTTGACCCTCTCTCGTGTGGCGCGGACCGACAACTCGCGCCAACCCCAGAGAGCGAGAAACAGCGCCGCTGCGGCCATCCACCATCGGCTCATGCCGAAGCGCTCGCGAGCATCCACCACGTTTTCATCGCGATGATCATCCTTGTCGATGGCGGAGAAGATGCGGTCGCGAACGCCAGCGGGCGGCGCGATCGGCTCCAGGTCGCGCGCCATGAGCGACGTCGCTTCCTCGTACTCGGCACGAGCACGGCGGCAGCCGGCGCAATCGGCCGCGTGCGTGGCGAAGGCGCTGCTCTCGTCCGCGGTCGCGGCTCCGATCGCGTCCAGCGCGGCGATCGATTCCAGCTCGTCGTGCGTCATCATCGATATGCCTTCAGGCGCTCGCGCAGTTTCTTCATTCCGAGCTGCATGCGTGTTTTGATGGTGCCGAGGGGCTCGCCGAGTCTCGCGGCGATCTCCGACTGCGAGAGGCCTTCGAAGTATGCAAGAGCCAGGGCCACGCGCTGCGCCTCGGGCAATTCCGCCACTGCGCCGCGGACTGCGGTGCGCTCCTCCGACTCGATGGCGTCGTCGGCTCCGGTTCGTTTCTCGACGAAGCCGATTCCGGTGGAGAGCTCGCGGCCGGCGTCGTCTTCGCGGTCGCCGCGAATCTTGCGGGAGCGGAGACGGTCGATCCCTCGGCTGCGTGCGATCGAGATCAGCCAGGCCACATCGCTGCCGCGCACCGAATCGAACATCTTCGCGTTCGTCCACGCCTTCACGAAGGTCTCCTGAAGAACTTCCTGCGCGTCGTCGGGATTGGCGAGGATTCGGAGGAGGAGGGCATAGAGCGTGGAGGAGTGGCGGTCGTACAGCCGCTCGAAGGCATCGAGATCACCCTGCGCGACGGCAGGCAGCAGCGAGCTGGATTCGACGCTGATATTCATTGCGGCTGTCATGGCCAGGCGTTGGACTTACGTCGCAGCGCCTGATGCGGATTCACTTCTTCGCCTGATCCGTGCTTTCTGGCGGAAACTCGATGTCGGTGCGGTAACCGGTCCGTGAGTTGGATCGTTTTCCGGGATAGCCGTTGGGCCGCCCGGACGATTCTTTGTTCGTTCCGTGGCCCTGAACACCGCCGTCCCAGAAGCCTTTGTCTTTCGCGTTGTCCTTCGGATTGTCGGCCATGTGCGGATTCTATCGCGTGACCACAGACAAGAGTGTCTGTGCCACATCGAGCCGCTTCTAAGGCATGAGTTGCCTGTGCTTTTCAGAGTCTTCGTCAAACTGAGTGCGATCTCGCGAAACGGTCCTTCATCGACATCGCAACCAGCCACGCCGCGCAGAGGCCGACCATCAGGATCGAGAGCCATTTCCCGTAGATTCCGACAGGCGAGAACGGCTCCGTTGCGTTGTGGATTGCTTCGCTCCATCGCCCCAGAACCTCGGCTTCGGAGAACTCGTGAATCGAGTAGAAAAGAATCTGCAATGCGAAGAGCAGCAGGAAAAGGCCGGTCACCTGGAAGAAGCGTTTGATGTCGATGCGGTGACCGTAGTGCGCCCAGGCCCATGACATCGCGGCGGCCGCGGCGATGCCGAGAAGCGAGCCGAGGATGAAGCGGCTGTTGCGGACCTGAATCAGCATCAACGCCGTTTCCATCCCTTCGCGCGTCACCATCAGCACGGTGAACGCGAACACGCCGGCGATGGCGAGAAAGCGCGACGTTGCGGACGTGTACGAATCAAGCCGGCGCTCCATGTCGCCCTTCATGCGCGGCGCGATGCGCCAGACGTGTACGACGAACGACGCCACCATGACCGCGGCGATCACGCCGAGGATGCCTTCGATCAGCGATTGATGCTCGCTGATGCGCATCAGCAGGAAGCCGAGCCCGAAGCTGGCGGCGATCGATGTGACGATGCCTGCGTAAACGGCGGGACGCAGCCAGTCGCGGCCGGTCTTGCGGAGGAAGGCGAAGATGATGGCGACGGTGAGGAAGGCCTCGAAGCCTTCGCGGAAGACGATGATGAGGGCAGGGATCATGGAGTGGTTATTTTCGGAGCCGCATCGCCCCTTCGCCGATCGACATGACGCGATCAGGTGAGGCGGGCTGCTCCCCTTTCCGGCGGCAGGTATCGCAGACGCCGAGGATCTGGAGGTTGTGAAACGTGGGAGTGAATTTCTTGCGGGCGCAGATCTCGAGCTGACGGCGCTCGAGCTCAGGATCGTGGAACTCGATGACGGAGCCGCAGGCGGTGCAGATGAGGTGATCGTGATGCGAATCGCCGCGGACGTGTTCGTAGTGGTAATGCTCTTCGCCGAGATGAACACGGCGGACCAGTCCCGACTTCACGAGCAGCTCGAGCGTGCGGTAGACGGTGGCGCGAGAAATCTTGAGGCTCTTCTCTTTCATCTTGAAGAGCAGCTCGTCGGCTTCGAAGTGGTAATGCGTCGCGAAAATCTCGCGCACAAGCGCGGTCCGCTCCTGCGTCAGCTTCTGTCCCTGCCGGGCAAGGTAGCCCTGGAAGCGGTCGATCTCACGTTCGATGGTCGGCATGTTGAGTGCGCAACTGAGACTCAGTCGCAATGGAGGCCAACAGTCTATCGGCGGGGAAATTTCGTTGTCAAAGGAGGGCGCGGTCCGCTGTCATCCTGAGCCGCCGAAGGACACGAAGTGCCGAAGGACGGTCGAAGGACCCCCCGCGATTGTGCAGGGTCGGGCGGCGGCAAACAAACCAGGCAGAAAGCGCTGGGGGTCCTACGACGTCCTCCGGCACTTCGTGTCCTTCGGCAGTCTCAGGATGACAGCGGTGTGTTCCTACAGCCGCGACCTTGCCGCCACCGCCGCCTCGCGTATCTGCGGCTGCCTTGCGTCCACCGACAGCGAGCGGTTCCAGAAGTCCAGCGCCCGGCCGTAGTCGTTTTGTTTCGCGTAGAAAAGGCCGAGGTTGTTGAGCGCCACTGTTGATGCCGGTTGCAGGCCGAGAGCGCGGACGAGCTCGGGCACTCCTTCGGTGTAGCGCTCGGCATCCAGCAGCGCCGAGCCGAGGTTTACGGCGATGGCGTAGGACTGTGGGAAGAGTTTGCGGCCCTGGTAGAGCAGCGCGATCGCTCGGGCGTTCATGTTGCGCTGGCGATAGAGCGCGGCGAAATCGATCAGATAGTTTTCCGGATTCGGCAGGCCGAGGGTGATCGCGGTGAGGAAGTGCTCGTCGGCGGCGGTGTATTGCTGACGGTCAAACATGACCATCGCTTCGTCGAGATGAGGGATCGGCCGCGTCGGATTGATGTCGATGGCGCGATCGAACGCGTCGACCGATTCGCTCATCTTTCCCTTCGCGCGCAACTCGACGCCGAGGTTGTTGTAGTAGGCGTAGAGGCCCCACCTCTCGGGCGACAGCGGCGTCGCCGCGCGTTGCGTCGCATCCTCTTCGTCCTCCAGGACCGGCGTGAGATTGCGTGTCGGATCGTTGACGTGACCGATCGCCTGGAGCTGCGCCGCAAACGGTGCTTCCGCCATGCCGGCTGACGCCGACACCGGTTTGTTGGCGACGAACTCGCCGTAGCTGACGACGCGCACCGAGGTGATGGGAGCGATGTCCTTGAACGCCCATGTCGCCGCATGGCCCGGCATCTCCAGCGACGGCGGCAGCCCGAGGAGGGCCAGGACGGTGGGGGCGACGTCGTAGACCGACATCGGATGCGTTTTGGTCGGGAGCACATGCGGGCCGTAGGCGATGAACATCCCCGGATTACGATGGTCCGAGAGCGCCGCGCCGCCGTTCGGCATCGAGCGTGGCCGGTTCTTTCCCCAGCGAAAGCCGTACGACGACATGATCATCACGGTCGTGTCGCGCGGCAGGACGTTCATCCACTCACCGATGAGCCGATCGACCTCGGCGTAGTAATTCGAAACCGCAGGCCAGTACTTGCGGTAGTTCTGCTCGCTGATCCCCTCGCGTTGAGGCGGATGGTACGGAGCGAAAAGGTGGTTGACCGCGTCCGTTCCTTCGTACGAGACCATCACGAGCGTCGGGTCCTGCCCAGCCCTTCGCTGGTCGTTGTAGAGATTGATTGCCACACGATGGTCGTTCCACGTTTTCGCCAGGACCGAGCGGAAGATGACGATGGGATCGGCCGGGTTGTTTCCGTCGATTGCGCTGTTCCACTCCTCGGCGCTGACGTTGAGAAATCGTCGTCCCTGTTCATAACCGATCGTGCTGGCAGGAACCGCGAATGACGCGGCGCGCCCGGCGACGGACGGCGGATAGACCGCGTTGGCCACATCCTCGACCGGCGTGCCGTAGAAGATGCTGTTCGGCGCCGTGGCCGGCCATGCGCCCCACCAATTGGCGACGAGCGCAGGGCGTCCGAATGCGTCGGCCACGTCCCAGAGTGCCGGGACGCGCCGCGAGTAGGCGTCGACCGGCGTGTGGTGCGCGCGATCGATGAAGTCGATCACGCCGTGGCGGTCAGGCGTCATGCCGGTCGCGATCGTCGTCCAGATCATCGGCGACACGGTCGGTTGAATCGTCTGCAGCGATGTTGCCGTGCCGCCCGCTGCCAGCGCCTTGATGTTCGGGATGCGGCCGTCGTCAGCCAGCTCGTGCAGCAGTTCCCAGTCGGCACCGTCGAGAGCGAAGATGACCACGCGCGTCGGTACGCTGCGGGTGTCGCGGCGAATCTCTGCGCGTTTGACGCGAAGGAGCTCTTCGCGATCGACTTCGAAGCGCGCCACCTCGAACGCCGTCACTTTCAGGCCGCTCCGGGCGAGATGGTTGGCAACGGTTCGCCGCAACGGATCGCGCTGCGAGTTGAACTGGGAGCTCGGCGAGAGCAGTTCCTCGATCGGAATCTGCTGCGTCACCGCCGACACCGCCTCGGCGACGCGCGCCCGAATCCAGGCGTTCCAACCTTCGTCCACCATCCGCCGCGCATCGGGCAAACGATCGCCGTTGATGCCGAAGCGCAGCCGGTAGTTGACCGTGACCGGCACGCCCTCTTTCGAGTTGATGCGAATGATGCCGTCGCGCTGGGCAAAGCCCTCCCGCCGCTCGAATCGAAGCCGGTAGAACTGATGCGGCGGCAGGAAGGTGACGCTCTGCTGCACGACGCGAACGACGCCGGTGTGCTTGTCGACGCCGAAGATCAACCATCGCGACGACGGCAGGTAAAGGCTGATGAGCAGATACGTCACCAGCACGAGGCCGGTGAACAGGACGAGGGCGTGTGTCAGACGGTGGCGCGGCATTGCGGGGAGCACTAATGCAGGAGGGGGACCAAGAGCTGTTAGCTGTTAGCTCTTAGCTCTTAGGGGTTGAACGGGGCTCGGGGTCCGGCTCCCCTAAGAGCTAACAGCTAAGAGCTAAGAGCTCACTTCTTTCGTTTGACCAACTGCTTCACCTCGTCGTTCCCGATTGGGCTCTGCGCCGAGATGATGATGGCTGCCGTCCCCTCGGCGAACGCGGGGATGTCGCAGCGGACGATCGCGGTCCCGTCGGCGGAGGTCTTGCCTCGGAAAATTACGCGCGGCGGCTCCACGGTCGAGATCACCTTTACCTCGATGGCCGCGGCCGCGATCGGATTCTGCGACAGGCTCTTCTTCGCCGCGACGCGCAACTCGACCGGCGTTCCGGCGAAGAACTCCGTGCTGTTCAGCAGCGACAGCTCGAGATGCTCGCTCTCCGCCTCGGACGCCAGGTAGTCGATGATCACCTGATCGAGCGTCTTCTCCTCATCGATCGTGATCGGCGCTGCGACCGGCGTGGGCGTCGGCTGGGCCAGCGTCGGCCGCGCCGTCGCCCTCGTAACGTCCGCCGGTGCATCGAGCCGCCCGCGTTTGATCGCCGCGATCATCGTGCGGTGCTGCTGCTCCATCAGGCTGCCGATCCACTTCTCGTCGACACCCGAGGTGGCCTGCTCCGCGTACGAGGTCTTTTTCGAGGCGAGAATCTCCCCGCCGACGTAGACAAGCGACTCGATGTACGGATTCTGGAGTCCCTTGTCTTCGGTCTGGATGTGATAGACCTTTTCGTTGTGCTTGATGTCCGTGTTGAAGCCGGTGATCACGGGCACGCTCCGCGCGAAACAGGTGTTCTGTCTCGAAGGTCGTGAGTTTAGCAGATGCGTTGACGCTCGGTTTCGACCGAGGCGGGTCAGCGAAACGGACTGCGCGGGATACTCATGTCTCCTGCTGCAACGCCCGAACCTTCTGCCGCAGTGCATCGCTGATTGGCATTTTGGTCTGCGCCTTCCAGTCGAACAGGACGACGACTACCGTGCCGGTCGCGGCCACCTGCCCGGTCGAGCGCTTTCGGATTTCGTACATCGTGTCGAATGACGTGGTGCGCATCTCACCGACGCGGACGCAGATATCGATCGGCTCCATCTCGATCTGCAGCTTGAAGTCGATCTCCGCGCGGGCCACGATGAAGCCGATGTCCGTCGGAACGCCGGCCGCGCCAGTCAGGGCGAACCAAAGCTGCGCACGCGCCCATTCAAAGTAGGTGAGGTAGACGGCGTTGTTGACGTGGCCGAACGCGTCGATGTCGCGAAAGATCACCTGCCAGGGAACGACAAACCAGCCGTTGTTCCATGCGCTTCGCGCGTTGTCGGTTGTCGGTTGGGCTGCGCTTCGCGCGTCGTCGTTGCTCATGCGTTGCATGATCGCATCTTCGGGATTCGACAACGCGCTATCTACTGAACGAGAGAGCTCACAGGTGCCGTCGCCGCGCCGGACTTCGTGCACGATTGCAGGTACTTTCCCGGCAGCGGGTGATCGAAATACGGCGCGATGATCTGCGATGCGGCTACCAGCCGCTGCAAGTCAACGCCGGTGTCGATCCCCATCTTCTCGAGCATGTAGACGACATCCTCGGTGGCCATGTTGCCGCTCGCGCCCGGCGCATACGGGCAACCGCCCAATCCGCCCGACGACGCGTCGAACGTCGGAACGCCCATCTCCAGCGCCGCCAGCGTGTTCGCCAGCGCTGTGCCGCGCGTGTCGTGAAAATGCATGGCCAGCTTCGAAGCCGGAATCACCTGCATGAGGATTCCGACGACGCCCTGCACCTGCACCGGCGTGCCGACGCCGATCGTGTCGCCGACGGAGACTTCGTAGCAGCCGAGGTCGAGGAGGCGCGCGGAGACTTCGAGGACTTTTTCGGGGGCGACGTCGCCCTCATACGGACAGCCGAACGCGGTCGAGACGTAGCCGCGCACCCGCATCCCCTCGGCGCGTGCACGCGCAACGACCGGCGCATAGTTGATGAACGATTCGTCGATGGTCATGTTGATGTTGCGTTGATTGAACGTTTCGGAGGCGGCAGTGAAGATGGCGATCGACTTCACGCCCACCTCGATTGCGCGATCGAGACCGCGCATGTTGGGCACGAGCACGGGGTAATCGACGCCCGGATCTTTGGGGATGTTGCGATAGACCTCGGCGGTGTCGGCCATCTGCGGCACCCACTTCGGGCTGACGAACGCGCCTGCTTCGATCGTCGTCAGTCCGGCGTCCGCAAGCGCCGTGATGTAGTCGATCTTCGCCTCGGTCGGAATTGTGACCTTCTCGTTCTGCAGACCGTCGCGCGGCCCGACTTCAACGATGCGGACGTGATCGATGGTGATCTTCATGTCAGTGTCACGAGATCCAAACCAGGCTGCACCATCTCGCCTTCCTTGCAGTTGATCGCCGCGACCGTTCCGTCACGAGGCGCCGTGATCTGGTGCTCCATCTTCATGGCTTCGAGGATGAGGAGGGGCGCACCTTTGGCCACTTCATCCCCAACCGCGACGAGAATCTTCAAGACCACTCCGGGCATCGGCGCGCTGAGCGAGTGATCGGCGTGCCTCGCGCGCGTGCGCGACCCCTTGACCGCGACGTCCGCAATCCAGATCTCGCCGTCATACGCGAAGCTGACCTGCGTGCCGTCGATGACAAACGGAACCAGTTGCGTTCTGCCATCGACGCGCAGCTCGGCCTCGTTGCCGTGAACGGCCACGAGCTCGATCTCACGCTCGCCGACGCGGAAGCGGCCTCCCTCGCGCTCGAGCTCCAGCTCGCGCGACTCGCCCTCGATGGTGATGACTTTCTCTGTCACGTGTCGAGTTTATCGCGACGGAGGCGCCCGTCTGTCATTCCGAGCGGGCGGGGCGGCGGGGGGCGAGGAATCCCCTGCCGAATCACGAGGATCGCTCCGTGCGCAGGGGATTCCTCGCCCCCATCCGCCCGCCCGCTCGGAATGACAGAGTTGGTTAGCCGCTGACACGATTCGAAAATCGCGAACCCGGCGCGTCCAGGGACACACCCGCCGCGCACAGCGGGCAACTCCCCTCTTCGTAAGTCTCCAGCGCCAGCGTCATCAGCGCCTCGTACGGTGCGTCGAACGGATTCGCCTTCCCGCTCCGATTGAGGATCGACGCGAATCCCACCACCCTCCCGCGCAGCCGCTCGATGACTGCCGCCGTCTCCCGCGTCGACTTCCCCGTCGTGACGACATCCTCGACGATCACCACCGGCTCGCCTGGCGCGATCGCAAATCCCCGCCGCAACGTCATCGCTCCCTCTTTGCGCTCCGTGAAAATCGACGGCAATCCCAGCGCCTCGGCCACCGTGTAGCCGATGATCACGCCGCCCAGCGCCGGTGCAACGATCTTCGCCGGCGACATCGCGCTGAGTTTCGCCGCCAGCGCCTCGCCGATCGCACGGGCATTGCGCGGATGCTCAAGCAGCAGCGCGCATTGCACATAGCCGGGACTGTGCAGCCCGGACGAAAGGCGGAAGTGGCCGCGCAGCAGGGCGCCGGTTTCGCGGAGGAGACTCTCGAGGTCGAGCGGCATGGCGGGCGAGAATAGAATGGCGCGAGGAGTGAGCGCAAATGGGTGAACTGACAGAGAAGATTCGTACCGAGCTCACCGCGGCGATGAAAGCGCGCGACGCGGTGCGGCTCTCGACGCTGCGCATGCTGCAATCGTCATTCAAGTATCAGCAGATCGAGATCGGCCACGAGCTGAGCGACGAAGAAGCGATGACCGTGATCCGCAAAGCGGTCAAGCAGCGCCTCGACTCGATCGAGCAGTACACGAAAGGCAACCGCCCCGAGCTCGCCGAAAAAGAGCGCGGCGAGATGGAGCTGCTCAAGACCTGGCTCCCGCCCGAACTGACCGACGACGAGATCGAAACCGGCATCCGCGAGATCGTCGCCTCGACCGGCGCACAGTCGAAGAAGGACATGGGCAAAGTCATGAAGGAAGCATCCGCCCGATACAAAGGGCGGGTGGATGGGAAGAAGATTCAGGAGATTGTGGGGAAGTTGTTGCCGTGAAGTCCCGCGCTGTCATCCTGAGCCGCCGAAGGACGGTCGAAGGACCCCCCGCGCACGTGCCGGGGTTTTTTTTAGCGCCCAGTTCGATACGTATGCGGGGGGTCCTTCGACCGTCCTTCGGCACTTCGTGTCCTTCGGCGGCTCAGGATGACAGGCCGTGCTGACTCCGTCGGAGCGCATCCGCTACGCGCGGCACCTCATCCTTCCCGAGGTTGGGGAGCAAGGGCAGGAGAAACTAAAGGCCTCCTCGGCGCTCATTGTCGGCGCAGGTGGCCTCGGCAGTCCGGTCGGTTTGTATTTAGCGGCAGCGGGTGTCGGCCGCATCGGCATCGTCGACTTTGACGACGTCGACGGCAGCAATCTTCATCGCCAAGTGCTCTATGGCGCGTCCGACGTTGGGCGCCCAAAGCTCGAAGCAGCACGCGCGCGTCTGCACGATCTCAATCCGGAGATCGCCATCGAGACCCACAGCGCCGCGCTCACCTCGGAGAACGCGCTCGAGATCCTCATCAACTACGACGTCGTCATCGATGGCACCGACAACTTCCCCACTCGCTATCTCGTTAACGACGCCTGCGTCCTCCTCGGCAAGCCGAACGTCTACGGCTCGATCTTCCGCTTCGAGGGACAGGCCTCCGTGTTCGCCGCGCACGATGGTCCCTGCTATCGCTGCCTCTATCCCGAGCCGCCCCCTCCGCATCTCGTGCCGTCGTGCGCGGAAGGCGGCGTCCTCGGCGTCCTGCCCGGCGTCATCGGAACGATTCAGGCCACCGAGGCGATCAAGTTGCTGACTGGGATTGGGGAGACGCTGGTTGGGCGGCTCCTTCTGTTCGATGCGCTGAAGATGACGTTCCGCACGCTACGCCTTCACCAGCAGCACGACGCCCATGCCGCGATCACGCGCCTCATCGACTACGACATGTTCTGCAATCCCGCCAGCCCGCATGAGGTGACCGCAGAGCAACTCGGGCCGTCAGCTTTACTTGTCGACGTCCGCGAGAGATACGAATGGGATGCCGGCCATATCGACGGCGCGCGCCATCTCCCCCTCGGCGATCTGCCTCATCGCCTGAGCGAGCTGCCTCGCGACGCCGACGTCATCTTCTACTGCCAGACCGGCGGCCGCTCCGCGCGAGCGCTCGATTTCGCGCGCGAAGCGGGCATGACGCGCGCGAAGCATTTGCGCGGCGGATACGTGGGTTTCAAGAAGGCTCACTAAGCGAGCAAGAAACCCACCTGTCATCCTGAGGCGCCGAAGGACACGAAGTGCCGAAGGACGCTCGAAGGACCCCCTGATTCCTGCAGGTTGGGAGGGTGTGAAAGAACCGCCGCACAGAATCAGGGGGTCCTTCGACGTCCTCCGGCACTTCGTGTCCTACGGCAGTCTCAGGATGACAGTTCGGCCAATCAGCGCGATGCCACCGCTGGCGTCCGCGCCGCGCCGAACATCACCACGATCGACTTGCCCGCGCCGCGCTTCATCGTCATTCCTTCGATGATGGCGATGCCGCAGTCCTCGAAATTCGGCGAGAGGATGTTGGCGCGATGGCCGGGCGATTCCATCCAGCCGGTCACCAGCATCTCCGTCGTCTCGAAACCGCAGGCTAGGTTTTCGCCGGCGTAGTGGATCTCGTAGCCGTGCGCGGGAAGCCAGACGAACGGCGACCGGCCGTCCGGCGACTCGTGCGCCCAGTAGCCCTGATCTTCCATGTCGGTCATCCGGTCGTTGGCCGCGGCGTCGAGCCGCTGATCCTCGCGCAATGGCGGCAGGTGGTGCTGCGCGCGGTAGTCGTTCATGGCCGCGATCACCGACACTCGCGTGATGTCCGAAGCGAGCGCCGGTGTCGCAGCCAGGAGGAGGATGACCAGGAACCGTTTCACGTGAGTGTTATTTTGCAGCATCCGCGAGCATTTGTGGAGTGGTAGCCGGCTGATTGACGAGATCCGTGTACTCGAACAGCGCCGTGGAGAGGTAACGCTCGCCGGTATCGGGAAGGACGACGACGACGCGCTTTCCCTCGCCGAGCTCCTTCGCGATCTCGATCGCAGCCCATGCGATTGCGCCGGAGGAGATGCCGACGAAGATGCCTTCCTCCTTCGAAAGGCGCCGCGCCGTCGTTGAGGCATCGTCCCAGCTCACATCGACGATGCGATCGACGACGTTGGCGTCATAGATCGCCGGAATGATCCCCGCGCCGATGCCCTGCAGTTTGTGCGGGCTGTGCGTGCCGCCCTTCAGAACCGGCGATTCCACCGGCTCCACCGCGACGATGAGCGTATCCGGCTTCTCTTTCTTGAAAATCTGCCCGATGCCGGTCACCGTACCGCCCGTGCCGACGCCGGCCACGATGGCGTCGACCTTGCCGTCGGTATCGCCAAGAATCTCCTGCGCGGTGGTCTCGCGATGAACCTTGAGATTGGCCGGATTATCGAACTGTTTCGATAGCCACGCCCCCTCGGTTTTCGCCGCGTACTCCTCGGCCACACGCTGCGCTTCTTTGATGCCCTTCGGCCCCGGTGTGAGGATCAGCTCCGCGCCGAGGGCCTGAAAGAGTTTGCGGCGCTCGACTGACATCGTGTCCGGCATGATCAGCGTGCATTTGTAGCCCTTGGCCGCCGCCACGAACGCCAGCCCGATGCCGGTGTTCCCGCTCGTTGCCTCCACGATCGTCGATACGCCCGGCTTAATCTCGCCGGCTTTTTCCGCCTCAGTGACCATGGAGATCGCGATCCGATCCTTGACCGATGAGAGCGGATTGAACGACTCGAGCTTGGCTACGACTTCCGCCGCCCCCGCGGGCACGATGCGGTTGAGCCGCACCAGTGGCGTACGTCCGATCAGTTCCGTGATGTTGTTGTAGATCTTCCCG
This sequence comes from Thermoanaerobaculia bacterium, assembly GCA_034664845.1. Taxonomy (GTDB): domain Bacteria; phylum Acidobacteriota; class Thermoanaerobaculia; order Gp7-AA8; family Gp7-AA8; genus JADGNZ01. Next base: position 81,026 of record JAXDGW010000126.1, read on the forward strand.
TGCATATTTCCTCCTAAAGCAAAAGACCCGAGCGTTACGCCCGGGTCTCATTCGTTGAAAAAGTGGCTGTTGAATCGCGCCTACATTCGCTCGAACGGACCGGTGAGGCGGCGGCAACAGGATGTCGGTTTCATGTGGGCGAGGAAGCTAAATCTGATCGCGCGGAATGTCAAATGTTATGGGCGGCGACTCAGTGCGTCGTTGCCGGCTGCGCGACAACCGGCTTGTCCACGTCTTCGATGCGGACGTCCGAGGGCGGTTTTTCTTTCTGCAGGCGCGCCGCCACCGCCTCCGCCTTTCTCATCACGCGCAGCACGTTCAGTCCGGCGATTCCTTTGAGCTGCTCGTCGGTGTAGCCGCGGCGGATGAGCTCCGCGAAGAGGACTGGGTACGTCGCCACGCTGTCCAGACCCTCGGGTGTGGAGGTGATGCCGTCCAGATCCGCGCCGAGGCCTACGTGTGATGCGCCGGCGATCTGCACGACGTGATCGATGTGATCGGCAACATCCTGCACAGTGGCGCGCGGATTCGGATTCGCGGTTTCCCACTGCGCCAGCGACGCCTTCACCTTCTCCGGCTGTCCTCGGAAGAGCGCCTTGAGCCGCGCTTCTTCGGCATCCTTCCCGGCGTCGCGTGCGCGGACTTTTTCCGAGCTGAAACCCGGAACCCACGAGACCATCACCACGCCGTCGTTCTCCTTGACGCGGCGCAGCACGTCATCGGGAACGTTGCGGGCGTGATCCGTGATCGCCCGCGCCGAGGAGTGCGAGAAGATGACCGGGGCGGCGGCGATGTCGAGAACGTCGTTCATCGTCTTCGGCGCGACGTGCGAGAGATCAACGAGCATGCCGAGGCGGTTCATCTCGGCGATGACCAACTTGCCGAATGGAGTGAGCCCGTTGTGGACAGGATCGGCGGTGGCGGAGTCGGCGAAGTCGTCGTTGTCGCTATGCGTGATCGTCATGTAGCCCGCGCCGAGGGCGTGAAGCTGGCGAAGAACTGCGAGCGAGTTGCCGATCGAGTGGCCGCCTTCGATTCCGATGAGCGACGCGATTTTGCCGCTGCGATGGATGCGGACGACGTCATCGGCGGTGCGCGCCAGTTCGAGCGTGTCGGGATAGAGTTCGACGAGACGATGCACATCGTCGATCTGCTCGATCACCGCGCGCACGGCATCTCCGCCTTTGAGCGTCGTCGGAATGTAGACGGACCAGAACTGCCCCCCGAGCCGCCCCTGCCGCAGCCGCGCGATGTCGGTGTGCAGCGGCGGCGTGGCCTTGCTCTGATCCTGCCGGATGTCGATCTGCGCGAGATGGTTCTTGACGCGTTCCTCGTACTGCCACGGCAGATCGTTGTGCCCGTCGATCAGCGGCACTTCGCGAAGGATGCGATCGATGCGTGCGGCGACGGGGTCGGTCTGGGCGTAAGCGGACGTGGCGAGAAGAACGAGGAGCGCGACGATGGCAATGCGATGCATGACGCGGATTGTAGTTTGATGAAAGTAAAACATTGCACCACAGAGGCACAGAGGGCACAGAGAAAGCTGTGTACCTCTGTGTCCTTTGTGCCTCTGTGGTGATCAGCTTTTTTTCAACTCGTCCCAGTCAACGAACGACCGATCGAGATCGCATACCGACGAGCAGCCGAGTAGCTTCATCGTGCGGATGATGCCGGAGCGGAGGATGTCGATCGTCCGCGCCACGCCTTCCCCGCCCGCTGCGCCCAGACCGTAAGCGTAAGCCCGTCCGATGAGCACCGCACGCGCGCCAATGCAAAGCGCTTTCACCACATCGCTCCCTTTTCGAATCCCCCCATCGAGCAACACCTCGGCCTGCCCGTTCGTCGCAGTGATCACTTCAGGCAGCACGCGCAGCGTCGGCGCGACGCCGTCGAGCTGGCGTCCACCGTGATTCGAGACGACCAGCGCGGCCGCACCGTGATCGATGGCTTGTCGCGCATCGTCTGCCGTGTGGACGCCTTTCACGACGATCGGTCCCTGCCACGCCTCGCGGATCCAATCGAGGTCGGCCCACGACACCATCGACTGCTCGAGCGCCGCGCCGACGTCCGCGTACGGCATCGGCCCGTCCTTCAGCATGATGTTCGGAAAGCTCATCAAGCCGCCGTCGCCGAGGAACCCGGCAAGCCAGCGTGGGCGGGCGAGGAATTGGAAGAGGTAGGGAAACATCGAGAACGGCGCGCCGGACACGAGCTCTTTCGCGCCATTGCGCACGTCACGCTCGCGCATCCCCGCGACCGGTGTGTCGACAGTGACGACGAGCGCCGAACAGCCCGCGTCCTTCGCCCGCTCGATCGCGCCGAGGGCCACGTCGGGGCCTCCGATGAGGTAGAGCTGGTACCAGACCCGCCCGCGCGTGGCGGCCTTGACATCGCCGACCGTGCAGCCCGACAGCGTGGAGAGCGTGTAGATCGTGCCGGCGTCCCCAGCAGCACGCGCCGCCGCTTCCTCACCACGCGGATAAAACATCCGCGAGCTGCCGACCGGCGCGAGTAGAAACGGAAGCTCGAGGCTTGCTCCAAGCACGGTCGTTCGAAGATCGACGCTTGCCGTGGCCACAGCCGAGCGCGGCCGCAATAGCACGTCGTCGAACACCCGCGCGTTCTCACGCATCGTCCACTCGGCATCCGCGCCGCCGTCGATGTAGTCGAACACGACGCGCGGCAGGCGCTTCTTCGCCGCGGCGCGGAGGTCGGCGATGTTGACGATGTTGGGAGAATTGACGCGAGACATGGGTCGCGCCATTCTAGTGAAGCAGCAGCGACATCCTTCTAATTCACTGGCGAGCGGCCCGGCGCCGCGACGGATCGACGACAACGATGTCACCGCGTCCGCCGGTCGCTGCGTGAAACTGGTTTGCAAAGGCGAACGCATAGCCGCTGACGTCGTTCCGAAGCGCAGTGGACGCCGGCTCAGGACCCTCGACCAGCGCGAACACAACGGGGAAATGTTTCGGGCTCTGATCGAACGCCGGTGTGCGGGGTCCCATCGCGTCGATGAACTGTTTGATCGTCAGCCGCCGTACGATCGTTGCTTTGGCGACACCACCGCAGAACTCCGGGCCCGTTGTCCCGAAGTCGTTGACCGGCGGCACTTCTTCCGGCCTTGCCAATCCCATCAAATAGAGCTCCAGCCAGGAAAAGCCGGTGCCGAGGCAGGTCGTCTGGTACTGACCGTTTCCGCGGTCGATGTAGCCGTATCCACCCACCGCGGATGAGCCGCCGGTAAACGCCGCCGTCATGTCGAGCCCGCGCGGCGGAGCGCCGAGGTAGGAGAGGGTCGTGACCGATCCGCCGTCAAAAACCTCCGGTTGGAACAGCCAACGGCTCCCGAAGAAGTACAGCAATGGTCCACTGTGCTCTGCGGTTCCCATAAAGAAAATCCCTGGAGAACGCGGCGAACCAAAGCTGCCCTTGCCGTTGTTGTCCGCCCCCGAGATTCCAGACCAGGCGTACGAAGACCCCCAATACTCGACGTCGGTCGGTGAGGTTGTGTAGACCGCCACAGCGTCCACATCGGCTTCTGAGAGCCGATACGCTTTCCTGATCTGGTCCGACACCGCAAAAGGGTCCACGCTTCCAGCACGGAATGCCTCGGCGATTGGCATTCGCAGTTGCTGGGGCGCACTCAGATCGGTCTCCGGTTTGTCGTCGATTGTCCTGGTCTGCGCCGAGATGGTCGCCGAATCGACCAGCTGTCCCGCGGCATTGTTCGTATCGATCTTGAAAACCTGCAGTCCCGCCGGAAGCCAGTTCTCAGGAAGCGATAGCCGGATCGAAGTGCCATCCACCACCAGATTCGCGCTCGTTTCCGATGCATAGCCGGCCGCTGGACCGCCCTTGACGAGAGTGAAGTGAAAAAAGGAGTAATAGCCTTGCTCCGACACTGTGAGATCGATACTCAAACCCTCGGCAGTCAGATCGATCGCCTTCCCGACAGTGGTGTGCACTTCGAGACGATCAAGTCCCGGCTGCCGGTTGATCTCGACCGTGCGCAGGTCGAGCGCCGGCGAACTTCCAACGGCGATATCGAGCGTTGGGTCGATGATCGTGGCCAGCGTGGTCATGGCGTCGCGCACCGATTCCGAACCGGTCGTGATCACGGGAGCACCGCCGAGGACGCGAGTTAGCGATGGATAGGAAAACTCGATGTCGCCATTCGCACGCAGCACGGCTTGCATGTCGCCCGCGAAGGGCAAGTCATAGCCGGGTTTGTCGTTGCCGCCGATGCTCGCCCCGATAAATCGCCACGTCACGATGACTTGACCGAATGTTTCGTTCACGAAGATCTCGGTGGAATCCCCGCGGTGATTCCAGGCTCCCAGTAAAAGCGGCGCGACGACCGGAAGAGGAAGCGCCACCGCCGACGCCCCGTTCACGAACGGGAACTGGCCCGGGCCGGGCGGCGGTTGAAAGTAGATTGCTCCGCCCGCGGTGACGTAGAGGTTCCTGTACTGCTTTGAGCCGAGCGGAAATGCAAACGAGTGGACGACATACGGATACGTCCCAACACCGAGTCGGTAAGTTGCCGCGGGCGCGCCCGCCGGTGGATGAAATGCCAGAGGACCGTTCTTGATCGCAAACGAGTCGTCATCCAACCGCGTTGCGGAAAGCGTGACGCCAAGCAGATCAAATCGGTGCTTCCCATACATCACTCCTGGGTTTTCGGTGACGAGAAAAACGCCGTTTCGAACATGGATTTCGGGCGCGGACTGGATCGCTTCGGCGTGAACGGAAGATTGTCGTGCCTGCGCTGACAGAGCGCGCAGCCGCGTCATTCGCAACTCGTAATCAGACGAAGTCCCGTTGCGTGGAACCGCATCATCCGCCCGTACTGGAGCAACCGCAGAAAGCGCGAGCGCGACGAGGAGATAGATTGTTTTCATGGGGGCCTCTCGTCGAACCCGGCCCCAACAACGCCAATTCCGCGAACAACAACTGCGTTTGCAGTGGAGTCTGACTGCAATTCTCACCAAACCTTCCGCGAACCGTCATCGAAGCGTTGTCATCACCGTCATACATTTCGGTGGCCCTCAAACCTCGACATGAATACTCGTTCCCTTTTCATTTTCGTTTTCTCGCTCATTGCGGCCAATGCGCTGGCGGAGTGCGGGTGGGCGGGCGCTCAGGCTCCTGTGCGCTATGCCTCCTCGGCGGACAACGTCGTGCTGCTGCGCGATCTCGACGGCGACGGCGCTCCAGAGATCATCGCCTCGGGCAATCACATCGACGAGCTCGGCGCGTTCTCGCTTCTTGCCAATCGCCGCGACGGCACGTTCGCGGCTGAGCGGCTCGTGACGAGCGGTTTCGGGGAGAAGTTGCAGGACGTGGGCGATTTCAACCACGATGGCGCTCCCGACCTTCTCGTCTCGAACTATTGGTCCAACGGCATCGCCATCTACCTCGGCACGGGCTCACTCCAGTTCGACGGCGGCACTCCGTACGGAACGGACACGCACGGCGGTCCGTCGCTGATCACCGACTATGACCGCGACGGAAACCCTGACGTGATCAGCTTTTCGTTCGGCTCCGGAAACCCTGTCCGTATGCACCTCTTTCGAGGACTTGGGAACGGGACGCTGGGCTCAAAGACGACGTTCGAGACCGGCCTCGCGAACGCCAACTGGCCATCGATGCGCACGATCAATGGCGCGCTCGAAATCCTGGTCAGCGAGCGTTCGGGTCATCTTGGGCTTCTTCACTACGCGAACGGCGCACTCTCGATATCCCGAGTCGCGGCAGGTCCCGAATTCGATTTGAGCAGCACGTTCGCCGACGTGAACGGCGACGGCGTCGCGGACATCGTTGACACGGCTCAGAACGAGAGCGGCGCTTTCGAGCCAATCTTCATCACACTCGGGAACACTGACGGTACCTTTCGCGCGCGGCGGCAGCTCACGCGTCCGCGCAAGACCAGCTTTCCGTCCCAGGTGCGCGTGCTTGACTTCGACGGCGATGGGCGCGCCGATCTCGTCGTCGCCGACGCGCAGAAAACCAACCTCTATTTCTATCGAGGCAACGGCGCGGGCGATTTCGAGGAGGGTGTAGCGATCGATGCCGGCGGGCCGGTCAACGCATTCGACACGGGCGACATCAATGGCGACGGCTATCCCGACCTCGTCACCGCAAACGACGACCACGCCGTGTCAGTGATCCTGAACCGCGGCCCTTGCCGTCCGCCGCGGCGACGCGCAGTGAAGTAGCGCGCGCCGGCGGGCGCACAATATTCGCGTTTCCCATTCGTCTACAGCAGTGGATGGATGATCTGGCGAGCGTAACTGTGATGACCGAGGACAACACTCGAATCTCCGAGATCATCGCGGAGGAGCGGTCGCGGCTGCGCGCGTTCATCCGCCGCCGCGTTCCCGATCCCTCGGACGTCGAAGACCTTCTGCAGGATGTCTTCTACAAGTTCGTCGAAGCGAATCGCCTCCTCATGCCGATCGAGCACGTGACCGGCTGGCTCTTTCGCGTGGCCCGCAACCGCATCACGGATCTCTTCCGGAAGAACGAGCCGGAGAGTTTCGCGGACGCAGCGGTGGAAGGTGAAGACGGCGAGATGCTGGAGATCCAGGACCTATTGCCATCGCCCGATGCGGGACCGGATGCGCTCTACATACGCCACGTGCTGCTCGAGGAGGTAGACCTCGCGCTGAACGAGCTCCCCGACGAGCAGCGCGACGTCTTCATCGCTCACGAACTGGAAGGACGAAGCTTCAAAGAGTTGTCGGCGGAGACCGGCGTCAACATCAACACGCTGCTCTCGCGCAAGCGCTACGCGGTGCTCCATCTGCGCGAGCGGCTACAGAGCATTTACGACGAATTCAACGACAAGTGAGGAACACAACATGAGAAGAAAAAGGATTCTGTGGATGGCGCCGGCGGCGATTCTGGGAATGGCGCTTTTCGCCTGGATCGGCGGCGAAGTAGTTCTTCATCTCTGGAACTGGCTGTTACCCGGCCTGTTCGGATGGAAGCAGCTCACCTTCTGGCAAGCTCTCGCCCTTCTTGCCCTCTGCCGGATTCTCTTCGGTGGCTTCGGTATGCGCGGCGGCGGCATGCAGCGCTCGTACTTCCGGCGGCGAATGGCCGAGCGCTGGGAGCGCATGACGCCCGAGGAGAGGGAAAAGTACTGCCGGGGATTTCGAGGCCGCTGGGATTCCCGGCCGGATGCCTGATCAGGAAAGGCACCACAGAGGCACAGAGTCATTTCTCACGCGAAGCCGCGAAGGAGAGCATCGCAACATCGAACCTTCGCGTCTTCGCGTGAGAAAGTCTTCGCCGTGTCCTCTGCACCTCTGTGGTTTATCGATCTGTGATCGACAACGCATGGCGGAACACATTCCGCGGATCCCATCGCGCCTTGACGCGCTGCAGGCGCGGATAATTCGACTGGTAGTACAGCGTGTGCCACGGCACACCCGAGGTGTTGAGGGAAGGGTCGGCGAGATCGGTGTCGGGATGATTGATGAACGCGCCGTCGTACGCGTCGCCCGGGACCGGCACGCCGCCGCTCTCCGCAAACAGCTCGCGATAAAACGCCCGCACCCACGCCAGATTCTTCGCCTCTTCCTGCGGATCGATCCAACCCGTGGTGCACGCGATATCGAGGATCGCACCGCGCTGCGCGGACGCCGTCGCATCAGGAGCGATGGTGTTGATTCGCCCGCCATACGTCGCCAGCCCCAGCATGCCGCCCATGACGTCGTGATCGGTGCTGGTCAGGTAATCGTATGCAACGCCGATCTGGTGATCGGTGAACCGTTTCCTGAGGAGCGCGTCCTTCACCTTCATGCTCACCCCGCCCGGCGGCACCGCGAATAGATCGGGAAACGGATTGAGCGCGAACTCGAGCCACGACATCCGCGCCAGCTCCCGCCCACCCGGCGCGGCGATCCCCTCACTGAGCGCCGCCAGATGCTCCTCAACCTGATGCTTGGCGTCATCGCCGGCCGTACTCACACCGCGAGCGATGATCTTCCCGAACTGCTGCCGATGAACCTCGAGCAGCGTGAAGAGCGTGGCGTTCGGAGAATCGGCGCCGCTGTTCCGCTCACACCACATCCCATGATTCCTGAGCAGCCGCAGGAAGGACGCTTGATCGAGATCGCTCCAGTTCCACTCCGCCTTGAACGTCGTGATCGACTCCGGCGCCCGAGGCAACAACAGGGAAGGATCGTCGCCGTCCGCGTCATGCGACCGGAACCAATACCGCGTCACGATCCCAAAGTTGCCCGCGCCCCCACCGGTATGCGCCCACCACAACTCGCGATTCGGATCATCCGCCTCCCGCGTCGCCACCACGCTGCCAGCCCGCCCCGACTCATCGACCGTGACCACCTCGACGCCATAGAGATAATCCGCGGCCAGCCCCAACTGCCGGCAGAGAAACCCAAACGCGCCCCCCGCCACATGCCCCCCGATCCCAATCCCCGGATACTCGCCAAGCGGCACGACAACTCCCCACTTCTCAAACAACGCCCGAAACGCCTCCCCGACCGTCGCCCCCGCCTCGACCGCCACCGCGCGCATCTCTCCGTCGTAGTACACGCGCTTCATCGCCGACACATCAACGATCACCCGCACCTCAGTATCCGACACAAATCCCTCGAGGCAATGCCCCCCACTGGTCACAACGATCCGCCGCCCTTCGCTCACCGCGTCGTCGACTGCGTCGACGACTTCGCCAGTCTCACTCACCAGGCGAACGTAGTCCGGACTCGCTTTGAAGCGCTTGTTGAAACGCTTCTCGATCACCGCGAGGTAGTGGGGATCGTCGGGAGGGATTCGGGGGGATGGGGTGGTTGGGTGGTTGGGTTCTTGGCGTGTCGGCATCGTCCCTGAGGATACCGCCAGCGCTGGGAGCCGAGTCAGAGGGCAACGCGTCACCCCTGAAGATCATCGCTTCGAACGGCTGTCGGCAACGATGGCGCCTAGCAACTGGCCTCACGCCGCCTTGTCACCTGGCTTAATCAAAGGCATGAGCTTCGCTGCACCGCATGAACATTGCCAGTACTCGCCGGTCTTTTCTCTTCGGGGGAGCTCTCCGCAACTTTCACAAATGATCGCGGCCGCAAACGCAAGGGTAGCCTCGCCAAAGGCGCGCACGTCCTTGTCGGAAATGTTCGATCCTGCGAAGTTGAAATGGCAGCCTACCTTATTGCGCAAGAAAGACATGGATAGTAGCTTCTGGAGCAGGGGTTCGAGTGCGACTTCGCCGTGTGGTTTCGAGATACGCATCGCCTTCAGGAGCTTGGAATCAATACCGCCGAATAGTTCACCCAGCGTGTAGTTGATGTCGGGCGCGCGTGGCATGCGGCACCGGTAGCGTAGAGTCAAATCGTCGAGCAACGCCTCGAGGAGGATTCCTGCGCGACTAGCCACGCCGATTCTGTCCAACGGTTCCTTGGCTAGGTTGTCATGAAGCTCCTCGGCGCTCAGCCGTGTCTTAGTGTGTCGGATTCCGCGACTGTGCTCCCATGGAAGCAATTCAATCAACTGAGACTGGGCGGCAGGCCCGCGCGCATACTTGTATCGATCGCGCCAGGCGCGGTAGTGCGTCGTGATGACGAGGTGTCCGACGTTTTTCGCTTCGTCATGAAGCAATTCGAGCATTCGCTCCAGGTGCGCGTCATCGACCGAGGTGAACACGTCGTCAAGGACTACGATGGCGTCGCCGTCTCGCTCTGCCATGGCCAGGAACACACAAAGGCCGAGCGTATCCAGGTGCGACTCGCTGTAGTACGCCTGCGGCGGTATGTCGTTCTCGCCGGCGAATGAACCGCTCAGCTCAAGCGACCCAGCTGCTGCGTCTTTCAAATAGAGTGATACGCCACCGATCATCTCTTGCGGATGAAGTCGTGCGTACATCTTGGCGGCGCTCGCAGAAATGCTAGTCAATACCTCAGACACATAGCCTTTTCGAACCGACTCTACGACATCGCTGATCTTTTCGAGTTGTTTAGCCTTTGCTTGATGCTCGACGAGCGAGAGCTTCGCGTCATCGACAGCCTTCACCGTCGTCGCGAGAAGGTCTTGTTGATGCTGCTTCCTCTCATCTGATTCAACCGCCTTCTGGATCACAGGGCGCAGGACCTCGAGGCGTGTTAGAAGCGCGGAGATGTCTCCCTCGCTATGAAACTCATGCGTGGATGGCAAGGCACCGAAGCGGGTTCGTAGCGCTTCAACGCGGCCGCCAAGCGTCGACAGGCGGGCGCCAACGGCCTTCCGCTGCTGATCAACGGCCGCCGCCCTAGCTTCAGCGGTTTTTGTCGCGGTGGTGAACTCACTCTTCAGTTGCCTGAGTTCTTTGAGAGCTGAAAGTCTCTCGACGATCCGACGGCGGACTTCTTCGGCAGAGATCGCCTGTTCACACACGGGACATGTCTCGCGCGCAACTCCGAGTACGCGCTCGGCACCTTCAAGAACATCCAATAGCAGCGCATCGTCTTCACCTCGGACTCTCTCTAATTGCTTTTCTAGTGTGCTCAGCGTGACGGCAGCTTCGCTCGCGACGGCAGCACTCGCCTGGAGACTGCTCCACGCCGAGCTGGCATCGTCCATTGCGCTGAGCAGTGCTCGCGCGTCAGCGATCCTTGACTTCAGCGCTTGCACGTCTGCAGTGGCTTCCCCTCTCGCCCATTGCAACGCCGAACCGATGGTTGTGTTGCCGGACTGCTTCCAGTGATCACTAAGGATCTTGTCCGCTTCGGCCTTACGAGCCGTCGCAAGCTCGATGTCCCTCTTGGCGTCTTTCAATGCCTGCCGCAGTTGCTGCTCCGACTCTTCGATGCGCTGCACGTCAATGAGGCTCCGAAGTACGTCGTAACGTCGCTTGGGCTCACTCGTGACCAGTTTGAGCACTTCGCCTCGTCGCAAAACGTGAACGGGCGGCGCAGGATCGGGACCCGTTACTGTCGCTTCACTCTTGTTCAGGCGAGCCTTCCAAGTTGCGCTTCCTACGGTGACGGTAACCTGCATGTCAGCAGCGTTTGCTCCGACCGATTTCAGATACTTGTGTTTGGTCCGTGACCCGGGCAGGCTCACAAGCTCGAGAGAGCCGAAGTCTCCATGAAGGCCGAACTCGATTGCATCAACGATCGTCGACTTGCCTGTTCCGTTCTCGCCGAAAATTACAACGATGGGCTTGCTTGAGTCGAAATCAATATCGACGGCACACGTGCCTCCGCGGAACTTGCAGATCGCCACTCTCTCAAGCCTATTTGGCATTGTCCGTTCCGTTCGGTTTGTCATGAGGGGGATCGGCGAGCAGCTTCCAGTCCTCATTCTTGACTCTTCCCTCGCCGAGATCTTCCGCGAAGCGCTTCGCGCGATCGGGCTTCAGAAGGCGGAGCCGGACTAGCTCGGCGGCTATTCGCTTAGCGACTGTGAGATCCGGTGTTTCGTTCATTCGATGATCCATCTGATCGCAAACAGAGGTTTGACTGTCGCCAGCTGCCTGATGCTGCGTTCGACGTCGGAAATCAGCTGTTCTTTTTCACTCTCAATGTGGTCTTGAGCCTCGAAAAATGTCCGACGCTTTCGCGCACGCTCCTTTTCGATCTCTAAAACCCGCTTCCGCATCTGAACCTTTGCGTCGAGATCGTCAATGAGCCGCGCCTGCCGCCTGAGTGCGCGCATGTCGTGATCCAACTGCTTCAGCTCAGCCTCGAATCCTCGCTCGCGATCGGCGGCCCAGTTCTCAATCTTGTCAATCTCGGCCTCGAACCATTTCCGATTTCGCTCGGCAATTTGTTTTTCTAGCGAGATAAGTGACGCTTGCGTGGCGCTGCCCAGCGTCGCTTCAATAGCAGAAGGAATCTCCGTCGCCCCGCCCACGCGGCCATGCACAGCGAACATCCGTTCACAGACTTCGGGATCGATCGGTTCGCCATCATCTGCAGTCCCGACGAGCAACAAATGGTCTTCCACCTGCATCGACTCGACGGTGACGCGCACCGCAGACAGCCAGCCGCTACGACCAGCGAGTTTCTGAATGACTCCAACTGGCGGCTGCTGTGCCGACGCCTGAAACGAAACGATACAAGGATCGAGTGTGCGGCTCGACGCGCGGTGGATGAGCGCATTGGCGATAGGGTCCGCGACGCGGTAGTGCATTACCGGTCCATCCGGTTGCTCTGCGTCAAATGCATATTCGCAACCCACCGTCCATGCATCGCCGTCAATGTCGGTTGGACGTTCACCGAGTCGGAACGAATGCGGTCCGGTTACCTCGATCGACTCTCCGAGCTCAAAAAGCGTCAACGACCAGAGCCATTCCTCGAATCGGGTCAGATTGGCGGTTGTCTCTTCGCGCCGAATCTGCAGGCGGTCGTGGACGTCTTGGTCGAATCGCTCTAGGAGCTTGCGCCGAGTGGCCGCGTGGCGGGCGGCGATCTCCTCTTCGAGGTCGGACTGGAGGCCGTCGAACGCCGCTTTTATTTCGTCTTTCGTCCGGCAACGGTCGTATATCTCGGCAATCCGTCGCTCGAAGTCCACACCCGACTCGATGGCACCGAGCACTTCATCGCTCGCGCCGAATACACCGCTGAAGAGTCGGAACTTCTCGCTCAGGAGCTCGAAAACACGCACGTCTGCCTCGTTCGCGCGGTTGACGAAGTTCACGACGACGACGTCGTGTTTTTGGCCGTACCGATGGCAACGTCCGATCCGTTGCTCGACGCGCTGCGGATTCCAAGGCAGGTCGTAGTTGACTACGAGCGCGCAAAACTGCAGGTTGATTCCCTCAGCAGCCGACTCAGTCGCAAGCAGAATAGTTCCACGGTCGCGAAACTCTTCTACAAGCGCTGATCTCATGTCCGCCGTGGCCGAGCCGCTGGCCCGGCCCGTACCTTGATGGCGGCCGAGCCATTCTCGATAGATCCGTTGCGATTCAGCGTCATTGTTTGAGCCGTTGAATAGCACGACTCTGCCGGTGTAGCCGTTTTCTTGCAGGAGCCGTTGAACGTACTCCTGCGTCCGACGCGATTCGGTGAAGATGACCGCTCTCTGCGGAGCGCCCAGCTCGAGCAGCTTCTCGAATCCACGATTCAGTGCGACCAGAAGTTCCCGCCCTTTCGCATTCTCTGTGATTGACCGTGCCAGATCTCGATACGACTCCAATTCGTTGATCTCCGCTTCGAGTGCTGCTGGAGATGTGATCGACTTCTCGGTCACTGCGTCGTCGCTGGACCATTCGTCGGCCACTTCTTCCAGCGATTCGTAGTCGGATGTCAGATCGAGGTCTGTCGTGCTTTTCAACGACGCCAGCGTGGCGCGCAAACGTTTCGCCATAACTTCAAAAGTGCCAGCGATCGCGAACGACGACGACGCGAGCAATTTGCGAAGCACCATCGTAATGAGCTGTCTCTGTCCTGACGGGAGCGCAATTGCTGACTCGCGGCGAAGGTAGCCAGATACGTGTTCGTAAAGTTGCTGTTCTGAGTCTGAGGGTGTGAAATCATGAGTGAACGCGATACGGTTTGTGTACGAAATGTATTCAGCAACCTGGCGACGTAGCGTCCGCCTGCATACAGTCTGGATACGGCGGCGCAGCTCCCCAATCCGTTCGATATCTCCCGTTCCTGATCCAAATGTCTCGCGAAACGACTCTTCATCACCGAAGAGGTGGGGATCGATGAATTGAGTCAACCCGTACAATTCCATCAGGTTGTTTTGCAGCGGAGTTGCCGTCAGCAGAAGCTTTGGCGCGTTCATGAGCGCGTCGAGCAGGTCGCGTGCGACTCTTGCCCCTTTCTTGTAGACGTTCCTCAGCCTATGCGCTTCATCGACGATAACGAGGTCCCACGTCGCGGATCGAATGTCGGCTGATTTATTTCTCGCAAAAGTGTACGAACAAATAATGATTTCGTCGCTCGAAATAAACGGAGCTTCGCCTGCTTTTTTGCGCGCGTTGTACGACTTCGCTTCCAGAATTTGTGAGGGGAGAGAGAACTTCTCGTAGAGTTCGCGGTTCCACTGTTTCCGCAGGCTGGTTGGGACAATGATCAGGATGCGTCGCTTTCGTTCCGCCCACAACTGACTTAGTACCAAGCCCGCCTCGATAGTTTTCCCGAGGCCAACCTCGTCGGCGAGAATCGCTCCGCGTGACAGTGGCGATTCGAACGCGAATAACGCCGCGTCCACTTGGTGTGGATTGATGTCGATCGTCGCGTCAAACAGGGATCGCGTAAGCTTTTCCGCATTGTCAGAGGGCGCACGCCTAGACAGCTGGAACGCGTAGTACGCCGCGTGAAAGACTGACACAGACTCTCCTATCGTTGCGACCATTGGTCCTTTGGGAACGGCTGATTATCGTCGAATTGCCGGAATGAAGCACACTTTCCATGATTCCCGCCGCCTCCACGAGCAATCAAGACAGTCGCGTGAGGCGTCAGAAAGCGCCCGATCGAAGCCATTAACGGCACGCCGTTCGCCGCCTCCAAGCAGTTTTGAGGAGTAGGGCGATCTTCTTTCTATCCTGTATGGATCTCGAAGAAGGCAGTAATCGCGGCTTTACTGATCCTCCCTTCGGCGACGCCGATGACGAGGTCGTACAGCTCCTCGGGGTTACATTCAATGGCAACGTCGTTCATGCCGAGGAAGGCAAGCGCGCAGGCCAGGGCGGTTCGCTTGTTGCCGTCGAGGAAGGGGTGATTGCGGCAGATTCCGTACAGGTACGCGGCAGCCATCTCGAAGAGTGTGTGGTTCAGGAATGTGCCGCGGAACGTCGCTTCGACGTTTCCGATCGCTGAGTGAAGCAGTTGCAGATCGCGGGCGCCGGAGGAGCCTCCGTACTTTCGGATTCGATCCTCGTGAATCGCCAGAACTTCATCCAGCGTCAGGAAAAGTGGTTCCTTCACTCAGCGAGCCGCCGGAACACACCGCCGTAACGCGCATCGAGGCCGTCCATGATCTTCGCGAGTCTGCGCCGCCTTGCATGCTCACGGATCGGCGTGACCACCAGTACATCGCCGCTCGCGGAGATCTCGACGTCGGAACCGTCTTCGAGCCCGAGCTGCTGGAGTAGCGGCTTGTCGAGTACCAGTGCGACGCTGTTTCCGGTGCGGGTGAGCTTCTTCTTCATGGTCCGTACATCATACACAGGCTGTACGTACGGCCATGGAGTCTCAATGGTCTCTCGTGCCAGGGAAGTTATCCCTCACTCTTCGACACACCCGGCGATCGCGCCCGCGTACAGCCATGAGCCGCTGTAGACATCGACACCAAATTCGCCGTCAAAATGGTGTCGGTGTCTACAGGCGAGTAGCGAGGGTTACTCCACCCGCACCGGCACTCCGAACTCGGACGTCGCCCGTGAAGTCAGTTCGTCATGCTGCGTCACCACCGTGTTCCCGTCGATGAACTGGCCGCGCAGGTCTTCGTGGATGCGGAGGGTGAAGCGGCCGTTTGCCAGTTGCGGTGATCCGAGGAAGCGCTGGCCCTCGGCGAAGCCGTCGGGGTCGAGGGTGGTGTTGGCGTAGAGGTAGAGATCGATCGTTTGCCGGAAGAAGGCGAAGGGGATGGGGCCTTCGATGATCGTGTCGCCGCTGGCGGCGTCGAAACGGGCCGAGTCGATGTGCGGGGCGACGACAGGACCGAGGAAGGAATCGCGGATATCGAGCGTGCGGCCGTCGAGACCGATGTCGATTCCGCCGAGGGCGTTGTTGGAGATCGAGTTGGCGCGGACTTCGACGACGTTGTGGCGCGGCGCGGCAATGCCGAACTCGTGATTGTTGGCGATGACGTTCGCGACCACGATGCTGTTGTCGAAGCCGCTCTCGCCGCCGAGGAAGATGCCGCTGGCGCCGTTGGACTCGATGCGGTTGTCGTGGATGTTCGCGCTGTGCCAGAGGAAGATTCCGCTGCGCCGGTTGTGACTGAGAACGTTGTTGCGGATCTCCGCGCCATAACCGTCGCCCATGATGCCGCGCAGTCCGTTCGGAACGGGAACGCTGCCGGTGGGATCGGCGCCGATGTCGTTGTGCTCGATCAGCATCTGCGACTTGATGACGAGAAGGCCGTTGCCGGGAAAGCCGCCGATGGCCAGGCCGCGTACCGTCGCGTTGACGCCCTGGATGAAGAGGCCGTCCGCGACGGTGACGCCGCGTCCGTCGAGGAAGATCTCCGGTCCGCGCGGATTCGTGTCGCCGCTGATGGCCGTCTGCCTCTCGCCATCGATGGCGATCTCGGGCGCCAGAATCCTCGGTAACGGCGATGCCGGCGCGATCGTGAACCATCCCTCAGCAGGCACCAGCTCAGCGATCTCGAAATCGATGCGGCAAGTGATGTCAGCCGGGCACTCCGCGTTCGTGTCGAAGATGGCCTCCCGGAATGAGCCTGGGCCGCCATCGGCCGTCGTCGTGACGGGATACTCCCGATAAAACGTGGCCGTGCGCGAGATCTGGAGCGGCGACGCAAAGAACCGGAGTCCGTAATGTCCCGCACCTGGATAACGCGTGGTGATGGTGACGTCGCGCGACGCGTGGGCAGCGAGCAACGGAATGGTGCAGCCGACGCGCGGCTGGCCGATGTTGCCCGGGAAACACGACGTGGCCGGATCCGACATCTTGTACGCCGTCGCCGCGGATTCATTGCCGAGGAAGAGATCGAGACGGACGTCGGTGGCGTCCTGGCCGGAGGTGTTCTCGATGTGGAAGCGCACGTCGGCGAGGTTGTCGGACGTGAGTCGATCGCCGACGTCGATCGATGTAGCGAACGTCGTTTGTTGTTGCGCGAATAGGGACGGGGCGAGGAGAACGAGGAGAAGGGGGAGGGGTCGTCGCATAACTTATTTGACAGTACGACGCGTGGGCTCGTTCTGTCCAGGTCGATCACAAGAGCGATAAACACATTGATTCTTACCCTCGCGCCGGTTCCGGAAAGTTATCCGCAGTGAGCGGCAACAAGACACTTTTCCGCTACCCTTGGTAAAGAAATGCCCCTACAATTCCCCACCTAAATCAATGTCTATGCGTGGAACGGCCCGCGGCGCGCGGTCTGCGATCACGGTTGATCTTCGGGAGTTCGGTTGGGACCGCGCGCTGATTGCTACGCTGCGTCATCCGACGCTGCCGTGGCTCGAGGGCTGTGTGCCGGTCATTTCACTCGAGGCCACGCCGCTCGCCGAGGTGGCGGAGCTCGGTCCGCGCGACAGGCTTTCGCTGGTCGCACAGTTCGCGGCGCATCAGGCGCTGCTTCATTTCGCAGGATTCTCGGACGCGGAGCTTCATCCCGCGGAGTGGGCGATCGTGCGAAAGCGCGGGAACGATTGCCGGCTCGTACGCACCGCGGCGCGGCCGGCCCCGGACGAAGCGCCCGCGCTCACGGTGATTCAGCAATTCGCCGAAGCCGTCGCCGCGCCGCCACTCGATTCGTTGCGGCATTCGTGGGGACGCGCGGAGTCGGTTTACATCGAAGCGGAATCACGTCTTCGCGGTGACGCGGCGGCGGATCTGCAGTGGATGCGCCGATGCGCCCTCGGCGCGATCACATCACCCGGTCCCGACGACCTGCGCGAGATCCTCCGCAGCGGCGCAGGGCGGTTTCGCACCACGGCATGCATGGACAGTATTCGCGCCGCGGCCTCCCTCGGGAGCGAGCAGATCATCGACATCGGCCGCGGTGCCTCGCCTCTTCAGCGCTATTCGGCCCTGAAAGCTCTCACGGTGATTGCAGGCGCGATCGACCGTTGCGGAGAGAGCGAGATCGTCGAGAAGATCGTCGACGCTGCCTCGCGCCAGCAGTTGGTTTTCACGGTCACGAACCGCGATTCATTCGACGCCTCGTCCGTGCGCGTGCTCGAGATGCTCGCCGCGAATGACGCCGGCATCTGGATCATCAACTGCAGCGACGAGTCTGACCTCCCGCCTTCGCGCCACTTTGTCGTGGCGCCCTTCCTGGCTGCTCGACGGGAGGTCGAGGACCGGCTGGCGACACTCTCGGTTTCGGAAGGGGGAGCGTGGCTCACGCAGTTCGCGGCGTCCGAGGCCTTTCCGCGTTTTCTCGATACGGGGACGTTGCCCGAGGGTGGGCGCGCGTCGTCGCTGGGCTCACTGCGCGAACCTGCGCGGTCGTACATCGCAGCGCTCGCGCTTCTCGGCACGCGCGTCCGTCTCGACGTCGCATCGGCCTTCTTCCGCCAGCTGATGTTCGGCGATGTCGCGGACGAATTGGCGGTCGACGGAATCACCACGATCGACGACGGCCACCTCGTCTTTTCGTCCGAGGCCACGCGGGCGGCGGCGAAGAATTTGATTCCTTCCTCATCGCGGCCGACGCTCTGCCGCGTGGCCGCGGACGTCATCGTCGAAACGAGCGGCGACCTTCCGGGTGCGGCCGCGCTTCTGATCGATGCCGGCGATCCGCGCGCCGCGGCGGCTCTTCTCGAACAGGTGAGCTTCGCCGGGAACGACAGCGCTCTGCTCCTGCTGCAGTCGATGCCACGTCAGGCGTTGACGCCAGTGCTCGCGGAGACACTTGCTTCCTCGCTGATCGACAGAGGGCGTTATCGCGATGCCCGCGACATCGTGCTGCTACTGAGCGGAGACGTTCGCGAGCTGCTTCTGGCGCGGATCGAACGCCGCATCGGTGACTACAGTCCTGCTCTTGCACGCCTCGAACGAATGGCTCCATCGTTCGATCGCGACATCCTTCGTCTCGAAATCTTCTATCTCGAGAATCGCTACGACGATATGCGCGCTGCGCTGCCGGTGTGCGCGGCAGCTCGGAGCGAGGAGGAGCGGGCGCGCGTTGCCTACCTCCGCGCTCTGCTCGCAGACAGGACCGGCGCGCAACGCGATCCTGGTGTTGACGCGGAGCTGCCGGCCGATCACTACCTGGCCTCGCGTCTGGAGACGCATCGCGCCGTTGCGCGCCATGAATTCGACGACGCGTCCGAGCATGCCGCGAGGTCCTTCGCGCGCGCTCGCAATGTCGGCGAAAGGCTCGATGCGGCGCTCGACCGCGTCTACGTTCTCTTCACCGCGGGAGCCTGGCCGGAAGCACGCGAAGAAGCGCTGCGGACTCTGGCGCTGGTCGAAGAGACGCAGGGAGATCGCGCTGCCGGCGGCATCCTCTTCATCCTCGCCTACCTCGCCGCGGACGACGGCCAGTGGGCGCATGCAACACAGCGTATTCATCGCCTGCGGCACTTCTACCGGGGAACGGGCGATCAGCGGAGACTCCTCGGGCTCGACATCCTCACCGCTCACCTCGACTTTTCGCGCGGACGTTTCAGCGATGCCATGCGCGCTGCCCAACCGATCGCCGACTCCAAACTCACGCATCAGATCCGGGAAGAGGCTTGCCTGATCCTCGATGAGATTGACTGGATCGAAGGACGAAACACGCCGCTTCGCTCGACCGGAAAGTCATTGAACGTCGAGTTGGCGAAGCGGCACGAGACGATGCGAATCCGCCGCGCCGGCGGCCGGGTTGATTTCTCCGATGCGGTCACTCGCTCGCAGAAGTTGCAGCGGCTTCGCGACGCGCTCGGCTACGGCCGCAACGACGAAGCCGCCGAAATCGCCGCGGAGATGGAGATCGAGCTTCCAGTCGCCGGCGGCACAGCCTCTTCGCTGGAGTTGCGAATGCTGCGCGAGGCGGCACTTCGCGAGTTTCCGTTCGACGCGCGCGACTTCGCTCCGACAAACTGGCGCTTCGCCACGCGCAACCGGCTTGGGCAGTGGCACGAGATCGGGTCGCTTCCGCCGAGTCATGCCGCGGATCTTGACCGCCTGCTGACCACGATCGAGCCCGACTGGATCGTCTGCGGCAGCCGCGAGCTTCTCTTCGTCGAAGGGATCAGCGGCTGGTCTGCCGAATCGAGAGAAGCGTTGGCGACCATGTTTCGGACGCGCGCCGAGCATCACCGCATGCAACGCGTGATCGAGCAGAACGAGAGCGTGAGCGTGGCCAAGAGCGAGGCGATCGACGGAATCATCGGCGACTCGCCGACGATGCGCGAGCTCGGCTCCCGCATCACGCGGGTGGCACGCCGCGACGTACCCGTTTGCATCCTCGGCGAGTCCGGCACCGGCAAGGAACTGGCCGCGCGCGCCATCCATCGGTACTCGCCGCGCCGAGGGAAGACGTTCACCCCGGTCAATTGCGCCGCATTGCCCGAGAACCTCATCGAGAGCGAGCTCTTTGGCTGCATTCGCGGCGCATTCACCGGCGCCGACCGCGATCGCGCCGGTCTGATCGAGAACAGCGAGGGTGGAACGCTTTTTCTCGACGAGATCGGCGAGATGCCGCTGGCCGCGCAGGCGAAGCTTCTCCGCTTTCTGCAGGAAGGCGAATTCCGGCGCGTCGGCGATACCGTCAATCGGACAGCCGATGTCCGGATCGTCAGTGCCACTAACCGCAAGCTCGAATCCGCGGTCGAAGAGGGACGCTTCCGCGAGGATCTCTACTACCGCATCGGCGGCGTCGAGATCGCGCTCCCACCGTTGCGCGACCGCGTCACCGATGTTCCGATGCTGGCCGCGCACTTTTTGGCGAAGGAGCATGAGAAGAGCCGCGGCGGTCCCATGAAGCTGACTGCCGACACCGAGTCGATCTTCATCTCGTACCGCTGGCCGGGAAACGTGCGCGAGCTGCAGAACACGATTCGCGCGGCGCACGCGCTCGCCGGCGACGCGGACGCGATCGACGTCGAGCATCTTCCCGAACGGATGCGCAACGCGGTCGTGAAGGGCGGCGGAGGCATCAGTTCCTACCAGGACGCGGTGACCCGTTTCCGGCGCGACCTGATCGAGAAGTCGCTCGTGCAGGCGAACGGAAACCAGAACCGCGCGGCCGCGGCGCTGAGCATGTCGCGGCAGGCGCTGGCCTACCAGATCCGCGAGCTGGGCATTCTGGTCCGCTCGCACGTTGTCACAGAGCGCTGACGCTGCGGAACCGGCACTGTTTCCGGTTCTCCGTACAATGCAGCAGTCTCATGCGACCCCTTCCCGTCATCGTTCTGGCTGCGCTCACGGCTTTCACCGGCGGATGCGCGCTCTACTCCGACGTGGCCATCTCGCCGCTGACGCTGGTTCCCGGCGCCATCGATCAGGGGAGCGATCTCAATTCGATGGTGCGGAAGAACGATTACGTCCGGGCCGTGGAGCTGGCCTCGATGATCGAGGCGCGGCCGAAGCAAACCGCCCCGGAGCTCATCACGCTCGGATCAGCGGAGATGGCGGCAGGCCGCTTCAACGTGGCGCGCAAACACCTCCGCGCCGCCCTCGACGGCGAGCCGTTCCGGGCCTCGTACGCCGAGGCGTCGTGGATGCTCTCGCAGCTCGAATACCTCTGCAACAACTACGAGGCCAGCCTGGAATGGGCGGTCGTCGCCGCGCAGCACGGCTTGGCCGTCCGCAAATGGCACACCGACTTTCTCGAATCGCTGCGGAACATCAATGTCTATCGCTTCCGCGGATCGTCCACCGATCGCATTCCGCTGCGAATCGGCAAGCCTGATGTGCCGCGCGTTGAGGTGACCGTCAATCACAACAAGAACGTCCTGGCCATCGTCGACTCGGGCGCGGTGATGTCGATCATGTCGCGCCGCTTCGCCTCGTCGGTTCCGGTGCACATGCTCGGCACCTTCGAGGGAACCTTCTCCGGCCTCCTCGGCGAGCCGATTCCGGTTCAGTTTGGCCTGATCGAATCGCTGCAGATCGGAAAGATGACGGTCGAGAACGTCCCGGTGGCGATCATGCCGGACGACAAGATGAGCTTCGTCATCTCCGGCAAGCACCAATTCGCGATCGACTTTCTCCTCGGCGCGCATCTGCTGAAAGAGATGCGCATCGAGCTCGATTTCCGCCATAACCAGGCCGTCTTCACCTACCTCCCGCCGGCCGAGCGGATTCCAGCCGACAATCAAAACCTCTTCTGGGATCAGGCCCGCCCCGCCGTGCGCGGCGTCATCAATCGCAAGGGCTGGTTCACCTTCATTCTCGACACCGGCTCGGAGGTGACGTTCCTCAATGCCGCGCAGGTGAACTCCCTTCCGTTCCAGCTATTCACGAAGGTCCACAACGCCACGCTGCAAGGCTTGGGCGGCGCGGAAAAACATGGCGACAAGGTCGAAGATGTGGAGCTCGGCATCGATCGTTGGGGAGGCCTTTTCCGCACGCTTCCGATGTACGAGCCAGGAAAATCCGAGCACGAGCGCGCCTCCGGAATCATCGGCGAGAACTATCTGAAGAATTTCGACGTCACCATCGACTTCGGCCGCATGCGGCTCGACCTCGTCCCACTGCTGCGCATGCCGGTGGCCGAGATCGAAGAGAAGGAACGCCCGACGGGGACAATCCCGCGATAGCTCGGCGGGATGGTTGCAGAGTGGATTGCGATACGATCCGCCGCCATGGAAGAACGCCCCATCATCCGTTCCACGACCGTTCTCTGCGTTCGCCGCGATGGCGCGGTGGCCATGGCCGGCGATGGGCAGGTCACGGTCGGCACGACGGTCATGAAGCATGGCGCGGCGAAGGTGCGGCGCCTCTATCACGACAAGATTCTGGCCGGTTTTGCCGGCTCGGCCGCCGACGCCTTCGCGCTTTTCTCGCGCTTCGAGGCGAAGCTCGAGGAGTATCGCGGCAACATGGAGCGCTCCGTCGTCGAGCTGGCCAAGGACTGGCGGATGGACAAGTACCTGCGCCAGCTTCAGGCGTTTCTCATCGTCGCAAACGCCGAGAGGGCCTACCTCATCTCCGGCACCGGCGATCTGATTCAGCCCGATGATGGCCTTCTGGCCATCGGCTCGGGCGGACCGTACGCGCTGGCGGCAGCGCGGGCGCTGGTTCAACACACGGAGCTCGACGCCGCGAAAATCGCCGGCGAGGCCCTGCGCATTGCTTCAACGATCTGCATCTACACCAACGATCACATCACCGTCGAAACGCTTTGAAGCAGAGATCAGGGACAAGAGATCGGAGATCAGGAAGCAAAACGAACCGCTGATCTCTGAACGCTTTGAGATAAGAGGAGAGATTAGAGACGAGAGACTAGAAATCAGAGACACGTTCTGTTTCCTGATCTCTGATCTCTGATCTCTAATCCCCGATACGACATGGTCATCCAACTTCCCGGCAGCAGCGTTGATGAAACAAGCCATTCCGAGCGGCTGACGCCGAAAGAGATCGTTCGCGAGCTCGATACCTACATCGTGGGGCAGCACGCGGCGAAGCGCGCCGTAGCGATCGCGCTGCGCAACCGCTGGCGGCGGCAGCAACTGCCGGCCGATCTGCGCGACGAGATCGCGCCGAAGAACATCATCATGATCGGTCCGACCGGTGTCGGAAAGACTGAGATCGCGCGTCGCCTGGCGCGCCTCACTCACTCGCCGTTTCTGAAGATCGAAGCGTCAAAGTTCACCGAGGTGGGATACGTCGGACGCGATGTCGAGTCGATCGTCCGCGACCTCACCGAGATCGCCGTCAAGCTCGTAAAAGACGAAAAGACCCGCCTCGGGCGCGAGACCGCGGAGCGCAACGCGCGCGAGCGGATCCTCGATCTGCTGCTGCCCGACTCCCGCCGCCCCGCCGCCCGCCCCGCGTTCGTCGGATCAACGGAGGAGCCGCTGCCGACCGAGACGCGGGAAAAGCTCGGCGTGTGGCTCGATGAGGGACGGCTCGACGAGCGCGAGGTCGAGATCGACGTCAAAGAGCAGAGCTACCCATCGTTCGAGATCTTCTCCGCGCAGGGCGTCGAGGAGATGGGCGTCAACGTGAAGGACATGCTTCCGGGCCTCTTCGGCGGGAAGACGAAGCGCAAAAAAATGCGCATCGGCGACGCGCGGCCGGTGATCGTCCAGGAAGAGGCGGAGAAGCTCGTCGATCAGCAAAATGTAGCCCACGAGGCCATCGACCGTGTGGAACAGAGCGGGATCGTGTTTCTCGATGAGATCGACAAGATCGCCGGACGCCAGAGCGCTTCCGGCGGCCCCGACGTCTCGCGCGAAGGAGTGCAGCGCGACCTCCTGCCGATCGTCGAGGGAACGACGGTCAATACGAAATACGGGATGGTCAAGACCGACCACATCCTCTTCATCGCCGCCGGCGCGTTTCATGTCTCGAAACCGTCGGATCTCATCCCGGAGCTGCAGGGCCGTTTCCCGATCCGCGTGGAGCTCGAGTCGCTCACCGAGGATGATTTCGTGCGCATCCTGAGCGAGCCGAAAAATGCGCTGACGATGCAGTACTCCGCGCTGCTGGCGACCGAGGGCGTGACGCTGAGCTTCGCCGCCGATGCGGTCGCCGAGGTGGCACGCTACGCGGCGCTCGTGAACGAGAAGACCGAGAACATCGGAGCCCGCCGCCTGCACACGATTCTGGAGCGCCTGCTCGACGAGCTGTCATTCGACGCCAGCGAGATGAACGGCCAGTCCGTCACGATCGACGCCGCGTACGTGCAGCGCGTTCTGGCGGCGACGGTGAAGGATGAGGATTTGAGCCGGTACGTGTTGTAGGGCGACCCGACTGTCAAGCGAAATCTTGAGTTTTGTGTTTCGCAGGCCAAAGCATCTAACTTCAGGGAGATGCATCGAGACGATTCGAATGAAACTATAGCGGTGAGTAATAGTCGGTCTAGGCCGTTTTGAAACGCCGCCTACAATCGACCGCGATGAAACGCCGCGACTTGGATCAGCATCTAAGACGCCACGACTGCTACGTGCGACGCGAAGGCGGCAATCACACCTTCTACACGAATCCGAGGAATGGGAAGTCGGCAGCAGTTCCACGACACGGCGAGATCAAGATAGGAACGCTAAGGCGTATCTGCCGTGATCTCGATGTTCCCGTGCCAGGGGATTAGTGAGATTCACGTTTGGATATCGATACTCTCGCGAACGATGCGCCTCTCATTGACTCCGGCGAGTGCATTCTCGCGGTTTATCTCGAGCATTATCGCGAGAGCCTCTTTCAGGTTCTCGCGCGCCTCGTCCAACGTTTCTCCCTGCGAGATTGCGCCCGGAACTTCCTCGACGAAGGCGACGTAGCCACCCTCTTCGGCTTCCTCGAAAACTGCGGTGAAGGTTTGCGTCACGTGGGCAAGCTTAACGCATACTCTTCGATGATGCGACGCCTCGCCGCACTCCTCCTACTCGTCACTGTTGCTCCGCTACACGCCGAGTCTCTGACCGACATGCGCGCCGCCGTCTCCCAACTTCGCGCAACGAAGCCGATTCATGTTTCCATCGAAGTGCAGCGGTCGCGGAAGAACACCGGCCGATTTGCGAACTCGCAGTTCACCGGCTCGGCAACCCTCGACGCAATCGAAGATGACGCCGGACTGCACATCACGTTTCCGCGGGCGGTCCTGGAACGGGCTGAACGCGAGACGCGCGAGCGCGCCGCGGATCCGCGAAAACCGACGCCGACCCGGAACGCAATCGACGAGATGCAAGCCACCGACGTCGGCGATTCCGTCGATTTCGCCCGCCCGTTCCTCCGCATCATCGAGACGGCCGTGAAAGTGAGCGAGTCACGAGGGGTGCGCGAAGGCCGTCCGGTCCGGATCATCGTTCTGAAACTCACGCGAAAGCTGCCGCCCGAGGCCACGAGCATCTTCAGCGTGAAGTTCACGGAAGACCAGATGACCGTCTGGCTGGGCGACGACAACATTCCACTGGCCGCCGACCGGATCCAACGCGGGACAGCCGGATTCATGTTCATCAAAGGCTCGATGATGAACCGCTCGTCGTGGGTTTTCACGCGCTACGCCGACCGCCTGGTCGTCCTCCGCGGCGACGTGTCGTACATGGGATCGGGCTTCGGTCAGAATGGCGAAGGGCGGAACGTGCAGGTGGTGACGGTGAGGTGAAGGAGGGATCGCTTGAAGACGCAGGCAGTATGGGATCTATACCATCGGGCGCTGAAGCTCCAAGAGTCCCATCGCGCCGAGCTTGCCGGATTACTGCTGCTGAGCATCGAGGAAGCCGCCCCCAGTGTAGAAGAAGCGTGGAGTGTCGAGATCGAGCGGAGAATGGCTGAGTACCATGCGGGCAGGGTGAAGACGATCCCATGGTCGGAAGTCCGCGCTCAACTCCATCGTCCGAATCGATAGTCAGGTTCCGATCAGATGACCGCCTCGCATGCGGCGCAAACACGCGTTTGACGTCTAGTAGAATTCCGTCATGAAACGGCGCGACTTGGAGCGTCATCTCCGAGAGCACGGCTGCGTTGCAGATCACGAGGGTGCCCGACACTCCGTGTTCCTGCGATCGGCGAATAACCGTACTTCGTCCGTCACAACGAGATCAAGAACGGCTTGGTGCGAAAGATCTGCAAAGACCTCGAAATCCCACATCCATTCTGATCTGCACGTTCACCTTGCACCGACGACGATCTGCTCACGAATGATACGGGTGGTATCAAGATCCTGCAGCGCCAGACGACGGTTCGTTGCGAGTATCAGCTCGATCGCTTCGCGAAGGTTTTCCCGCGCTTCATCCAGTGTTTCCCCTTGCGTATTGGCTCCAGGCAGCTCCTCGACGAACGCGATGTAGCCACCTTCTTCCGCTTCCTGGAAGACGGCCGTGAAGGTGTTCAGCGGCTCGAAGGTAGTCGAAAGAGTAGACATGTTCTTGCTCCTTGAGAGGCGGTTGCATACGTTACTACTGACATCGCGCTAAGCAAATTTCTTTTGGCATCGCGATTCACCTCAGAACATCCACGACCCTGCCCTCGCTTCGAACAACATCCGTCCGATCGATCCACTCGTCGCCGTTGGTCGCGACGAAGATTACGTCACGGTCTTCTGAAACGCTCGTGCGCTTGCCGCAATCAGCACTGCCGAAATCACCAGCAGCGCAACCACCGGCTCCCACAGATCGAAGAACGTTGCTCCGCGTATCACGATCCCTCGGGAGATCTTGATGTAGTGCGTGGCCGGAAGGAGATACGACACGACTCGCAGCGGCAACGGGAGTGACGCGATCGGAAAGATGTAGCCCGAGAGGAGCACGGAAGGCAGCATGATGCCCATGGCGCGCTGCATCGCCTCCATCTGTGAGTTTGCCCGCGAGGAGACCAGCAGACCGGCCGACAGCAGGGCGAGAAGATAGACCGGTGAGAGCAGAAGTAGCAGCGTCAGGCTGCCGTGGATGGGGACCTGAAAGAGAAACTTCATCAGAAACAGAATCAGGAGAAGTTGCAGGTACGCAAGCCCGAGGTAGGGAAGAAGTTTGCCGGTGACGACGGCGAGCGGCGAGACGGGCGTGACCATGAGCTGCTCGAGCGTGCCGCGCTCGCGCTCCTTCACGATCGCGAATGCGGAGAGGATCGTTCCGGAGAACGTCAGCAGAATCGAGATGAGCCCGGGGATCAGCAGGTTTGCGCTGCGCATGTCGGGATTGAACATCATCACCGGATGCGCTTCGACCGGAGGCGCCGCATGGGTCTTCGCGATCAGGTCCTGAATTCCATTGAACAGCACGACTCCATTCGCCGCGGAAAGTGCCTGGTTCGCGACGCTGGAGTCGGAACCGTCGATCATGATCAGCACGTTCGCCTTCCGCTTGGCGGCGATGTTGCGCGCATAGTCGGGCGGAATCTCCACGGCAACTTGTGCGTGCCCCGCCACGATCTGGTGTTGCAACTCGGCGCGCGAGCTGACCATCGTCGTCACGCGCAGGTACGACGTGTTTCCAAACTGCTCGATCAATCGCCGGCTCTCCTGCGAGCGGCTCTGATCGAAGATCGCTGTCGGGATGTTTTTGGCGTTCATGTCGATGACGCCGAAGAGGATCAACTCGAAGACGGGTACGGCGATGGCGAAAAACAACGTCCCCCGGTCGCGCAGCATCTGCGTCAGCTCTTTGCGCAACATCGCGGCGAAACCGTTCACCGCGCCGCCTCGATCTCGCGTCCGCGAGTCTCGGTGAGACGGACGAAAACATCTTCCAGAGACGGGGTAATCGGGCTGATGCTGACCTTCCCGAGGCGGAACGATTCGAGATCGGTTTCGAGCTTGTCGTTGGAGACGCTGCTGTCGATCAGCAGATGCAGCGACGTTCCGAAGATCGTCGCCGCGTGAATGTAGGGCAGCGTGCGGGCGCTCGTCATCAGCTTGGCCACCCCTTCACTCGATGCCGCTTCGACCCGTTTCGTTCCCTCGGGCGTGACCTCGGGCAGTTGCTTGAGCTCGTCCGGACGGCCGGCCACGATCAGCTTGGCCATGTAGAGATACGCAACCGACGCGCAGCGCTCCGCTTCGTCCATGTAGTGCGTCGTCACGAACATCGTTACGCCACTTCCGGCGAGCTCGAACAGCAGGTCCCACAACTCGCGCCGCGCAACGGGATCGATGCCGGCAGTCGGTTCGTCGAGAAAGATGACGCGCGGCTGGTGCATGAGCGCGGCGGCCAGCGCGAGCCGCTGCTTCCATCCGCCGGACAGCGCTCCGGCGAGCCGGTCGCGGTACGGATCGATGTGCGTGAGTTTGATTGCCCACTCGATCCGTTCGGCGCGCTCGGCGCCTTTGAGCCGGTAGATGGAGCTGAAGAAATCGAGGTTCTCCTGCACTGTCAGATCGCGATAGAGCGAGAAGGCTTGGGAGACATAGCCGATGTGCTGGCGGACGAGCTCTCCTTCTTTCTCGACGTCGTAGCCGTCGACCGTGGCGCGTCCTTCCGTCGGAACAAGCAGGCCGCAGAGGATGCGGATCAGCGTCGACTTGCCGGATCCGTTCGGCCCGAGGAGGCCAAAGATCTCGCCGCGAGGAACCTGCAGCGTGATCTGGTCAAGCGCGCGGAACGTGCCGAAGTTCTTCGACACGGCCTGGACGTCGATGCCGATGTCATCGCTCAATCAGCCCGTCCTTTCACGCCGAGGTCTATGGACGCGGCCATACCGGCCTTCAACTTCGGATTTGGATCGACGAGAACCTTCACGCCGAAAACCTGCTCGGCGCGTTGTGCGCGCGTCTGCACATTGCGCGGCGTGTATTCGCCCTGGTTGCTGACGGAGGCGACATGTCCGGCGAACGTCTCGTTCGGAAAGGTGTCGATCGACACGCGAACCGGATGGCCGACAGCGACCAGTCCGAGCTCTGTCTCCGGCACGTAAACACGCACCCAGAGCTGGCTCGCTTCGAGGATCTCGGCGACAGTCTGGTTCGGCGCGACGATGTCGCCGACGCGTAGTCCGAACGACTGCACGACGCCGCGCACGGTGGAGACGACGTCGGTCTCGGCCCGCGTCTTCATCAGCGTGTCGAGCCGCCGTTGCTGCGCTTCGACCGCGGCACGGGCGGCGTCGATGTCTTCCTTGCGCGTACCTTTTTGCAGAAGGCGCAGATCGTTCCCCGAGGTCTTCGCTTTGGTCGCGGCATCCTCGGCGATCTCTTTCGCAACGATGCCCTCGCGGTAGAGCCGTTCCCAGCGACGCCGTTCAACCTCATCGTTGCTGGCGATTGCGCCGGCTTTCGCGATCTCCTCGGCGCGTGGGCCAGCGAGCGCTTTCGCCAGCACCGCCTTCGCCTGAGTGATCGCCGCCCGCTGTTCGCTGAGCTGGCGGTCGATCGTCTCGGTCTCCAGCGTTACGAGAAGCTGGCCGGGAGCGACCGCCGTCCCTTCATCGATCAGAGTCTTTGTTACGCGTCCGCCGACCAGCGATCCGACGTTGACCGTCCGCGCTTCGAGCGACCCGCTGAGGACGATCTCTTTCGGTTTGCGCGACTCGCGGAAGTAGAAAAGCAACGCGGCGACAACAATCAGAATCCCGATGACGACCAGCCCGATTTTCAGCGACGCTCTTTTTCCTGCAGGCACGAAACCTCCGGCGACGGCGAGGATGACACACTACGAAAAAGGCCGCCGGTGCAAACCGGCGGCCTCGAAAAACGAACTTCTGAAAACGAGTTTCTAGAACACGACCTTCGCTGCGAACTGCAGGATGCGCGGGCCGGCCGACAGCGTCGGCAGCCCGAACGGGTTCGAGGTCGGGATGTCCTGAAGCGTGAACTTCGACGGGACGCCCGCCGTCGTGGCCACCGCGTAGTACGTGTTGCGAACGCCGCTGACGTTGCTGCGATTGAAGAGGTTGAACGCTTCGGCGATGAGCTGGACGCGTGCGCCGGAGAAGAGGCCGATCTCCTTCGTGATGCGCGGGTCGACTGAGAACTGGCTCGGCAGGCGGTACGTGTTGCGCGCGATGCCGGGAGCGCGGTCGTTACGGGCGTTGCCGTCGTTGTTGAGGTCGACGCTGGTGAACGCTGTGTACGGCTGGCCTGACTGCCACGCGGCGATGCCGCTGATCGACCAACCGCCGAAGATCGCCTTCGCGAATCCCTCGGTGTGCTGCGCGTATCCGTCGAGGCTCCAGACGCCGCTGAGCACGATGCGGTGCGGGACGTCGTTGTCGCCTGGCGCCCAATCGCCGTGCAGGTTGAGGGGATCCTGCGCGTACTTCGGATCGTCCGTTCCCGGCACGACCGCGGTCGCATCCGGACGGTCGTCCTTCACCTTGGAGTAGGTGTAGGCGAGGCGCATCTGCCAGTTGTTCGAGAAGCGCTTCTGGATGTCGAGGGTGAGGCCGTTGTACTGCGAGTTCGCGCTCGACTGGAACTGGATGATGCGCGCGAAGTTCGTGAACGGGCGGCCGGTGTAGCGCGTGAAGCTCGCCGTGCCGAGCGATGCGCCGGTGGCGGCGCTGACGATCGGCGCCGTGACCGTGGTTGGATTCGAAACGTTGATGTCGATGGAGCGCGGCAGGTCCGAGCCCTTTACATACTGATACGTCACCGAGACCGCGATGTCGTTTGTCAGACCGCGCTCGATGCCGAGGCTGCCCTGTTCGACTCTCGGATTCTGGAAGTCTTTGTCGAACGCGAAGATCGTCGGCTTCGGAAGCGTGACGCCGGTCGGAATCGCGCTGTAGATGGCCGGATAGGTCGGAATCAGCGCGCCGGTGAAGCTCAGCGTTTGGACGTTGATGCCGTTGTTCGAGTGCGCCGTGCCGATCATGATCGCCGGCGTACGGCCGTAGAAGATTCCGTATCCGCCGCGGATGACTGTGCGGTCCGCTGCGGCCGGCGTCCAGGCAAAACCGACGCGCGGGCTGATGTTGTTGTGATCCTCGGGGACAACGCTCGTGTCGATTCCGGCGGCGAGAAGCTGCGCGTCGGGATTCTTCACCGAGGGCTGCGCGATCTTCTGGAAGTCGTAGCGCAATCCGCCGTTGAACGTCAGCGTCGGGCTGAACTGCCACTGATCCTGCACGAAGGCCGCGTACTCGGTCATGTCCGGATGCGTGATCGGGCCGGTGGTGCCCGGACCGGCGAACGCCTGCAGGTAGCTCGCGGCGACGCCATTCTGGAAGTTCGCAAGGCTGCTGAAGCTGTACGAGCCGAAGAAGTTGCCCGGGAAGTAGTTGAGGATCTTGTCCTGGTTGACGTCGAAGCCGCCCTTCACCGTGTGGCTGCCGATGACATCGGTCAGCGTGTCGGCGATCTGGTGCCGCTTGATCGTCGTTTCGCGCGGGCTGAAGGTGTTGCTGCCGATGTTCAGCACGCGCACCGAGCCCTGATTGACCTGCGCTTCCGGCAGGCCGCTGTTGGCTTTGCCCGGCTCGCTGTCTTTCGCGTACTGACCACGGAGCTCATTGAAGAGCGAGTTGGTCAACACCGTCGAGTTCACGAACGACAGCGTATCGGTCTGCACGAGGGAGTCGCCCGTGTGCTGCAGCGCGTTCGAGGAGTTGCCGTTCTCGAAATTGCCGCCGGTGAATTTCTGGCGGTTGTAGCGAAGCGAGAGATGGTCTTTCGAGAACAGCTCGTGGTCGGTCTTGAGAAGGAAGACGTCCTGGTTCTGCGTCTTCTGGTACGTGCCGGCCAGCGCGACGATCTTCGCGTAACCGGCCTGTGACGCTGCGTCCGCGGGAACCGCGCTCGCGGCGACGCCGAGGAGGATCGGGTTGTCGATCGAGTTGCGCTGCGCGTCGTAGTTCGCGAAGAAGAAATGCTTGTCCGAGACGATCGGACCGCCGAGGCTCGCGCCGTACTGGTCGAAGTGATACGGACCCTTCACGCGCGGCGGCGTCTGGATCGTGTTGATGTAGTCGTTGGCGTTGTAGCGGCGGTCGCGCAGGAAGTCGAACGCGGTGCCGTGGAACTCGTTCGTGCCCGACTTGGTGACGACGTTGATGACGGCGCCGCCGGCGCGGCCGTACTCCGCCGAATAGGCGTTGGTGTTGACCTGGAACTCCTTCACCGCGTCCTGCGAGAACTGATACGGCGCGCGTCCGGAGCCGGTGCGCCCGAGGGACTGGCCGAAGAAGGTGTTGTCGTTGTTCGCGCCGTCGATGACGAGCGAGTTCAGCGTGCCGCGCTGACCGGCGAAGCTGATGTCGCCCGCGCGAACGTCTTTTACGACGCCGGGAGTGGTCAGAACGAAGTCGATGAAGTTCCGGCCGTTCGTCGGCAGGTTCTCAATCGCTTTCTCATTCACGACCGAGCTGACCTCGGAGCGCGTGGTGTCGACGAGCGGCGCCGACGCGGTCACGGTGACGCTCTCCGACACGCCCTGCTTCAGCGTGAAGTTGACCGTCGAATCGGTTCCGACGTTGACGACGATCTTGTCGTACTTCACCGGCGCGAATCCCGACAGCTCGCCCGAGACCGAGTAGGTGCCCGGTGACAGCAGCTGGATCTCGTAGTGGCCGGTGCTGTTCGCCACCGAGCTGCGCGAGATGCCGGTGCCGGTGTTGACCGCGGTGACCGTGACGCCCGGAAGCGCCGCGCCGGTCGCGTCCGCGACGTTGCCGGAGATGGAACCGTTGCTGCTCTGCGCGAAGGCCGAAAACGGCACGACCGCGAAGAGCAGAGCTACCGCAAACAGGAAGCGAATATGCTTCGTGTGACGCATGGAAAGACTCCTTGTGTGAAGGTTTGAATTGGACGACTCGACTTGGATTTACGCGGCAGAATAGCAGAGGTTTTGGACTGATGGCGATCGCATCGATCAACCCGGCAACTGGGGAAACTTTAAGGACCTTCGATGCCCTCGATGCTGCCGCGGTTGAGGCCGCTTTAGCGCGTGCCGCCAGCGCATTTCGCATGAACCGTTCGCGAAGTTTTTCCGAGCGCGCGACGCGCATGCGGCGTGCCGCCGAAATCCTCGAGGAACGCCAGAGCAGCCTCGGACGGACCATCACCCTGGAGATGGGCAAGCCGCTCAAAGCGGCCATCGCCGAGGTCGTGAAATGCGCGGGGAACTGTCGCTACTACGCGGAGCACGCCGAGGCGTATCTCGCCGACGAACCGGTGAAGACGGATGCGAAAGAGTCGTTCATCCGGTACGAGCCGCTCGGCCCCGTCCTGGCCGTGATGCCGTGGAACTTCCCCTTCTGGCAGGTCTTCCGCTTCGCCGCTCCCGCGCTGATGGCCGGCAACGTCGCGCTGCTCAAACACGCCTCGAACGTCCCGCAGTGCGCGCTGGCGATCGAGGAAGTCTTCCGCGACGCCGGCTTCACCGATCACGAGTTTCAAACGCTGCTGATCGGCTCCGATCAGGTGGAACGTGTGATCGCCGACGAGCGAGTGCGAGCAGTGACGCTCACCGGCAGCGAGCCCGCCGGAGCGAGTGTGGCCTCGATCGCCGCAAAGCACATCAAGAAAGCCGTCCTGGAGCTCGGCGGCAGCGATCCGTTCATTGTGATGCCATCCGCGAACCTCGACGACGCCGTGTCCACCGCGGTGAAAGCACGCGTGATCAACAACGGACAATCATGCATCGCCGCAAAACGCTTCATCATCCACGAGTCGATCGCAGACGAATTCGAGAAACGATTCGTCGCCGCAATGGCGACGCTGAAAGTCGGCGACCCACTCGACGAGTCAACCGACATCGGCCCACTGGCCACCCCGCAAATCGTCGACGACATCGAGTCGCAGATAACCCAATCCATCGCCGCCGGCGCCCACCTCCTAACCGGCGGCCACCGCCTCGGCACCCGCGGCAACTTCTACGCGCCAACGGTCCTCTCCAACATCCCCGACGATGCGCCAGCGGCGCGTGAAGAAACCTTCGGCCCCGTGGCATCCCTGTTCCGCGCGATCGACATCACCACCGCCATCCAAATCTCCAACGACACCCCCTTCGGCCTCGGCGCCTCCGTCTGGACTTCCGACCGCGGCGAGATGGATGCCTTCATCGCCGGCATCGACACAGCGCAGGTCTTCGTCAACGCGATGGTCGCGTCCGACCCGCGTGTGCCATTCGGGGGTACGAAACGCTCAGGCTTTGGGCGGGAGTTGGGTGTCTATGGGATTCGCGAGTTTGTGAATGTGAAGACGGTGTGGGTGGGGTAGCGATCGAATTGTGACGCCGTCTGTCACTGTTCAGGATGCCTCGGAAATAGCACAGCGGAAACGACAGGCGTGGAAAATGGCTGACGAAGAGAGCGAAATCGGTGACCTAGGTTTTTTGGTCATCTTCAGATCTAAGTTTGGAAATTGCCGGATCCGGTTCGCCGAACTCGAAGACTAACCAATCGTCGTCGTATTCATCCGACGTATCCACTGCAACTGATTTGATCATTCGACCCTCGTCTAACATCCATTCGAACGGGTTCATAACTCCTGGCCGTGAATCATCATCCGTGAAGCGATGTAGGCGGAGAAACTCATCCGATGAAAGCTGGCCAGCGAGAAGCTGGTGTAGAGCTCGCGACGAAATTCGCATGTATCGACCTCCCCAGAAATGCCATCCGCCGCTGTGCGATAGACCAACTCGCCGATTCTTCCATCG
>JAXDGW010000127.1:0-38427 GCA_034664845.1 Thermoanaerobaculia bacterium
AGAACCGGCAAGAAGTCTGCGCCAGGTACAGAGTGATTACAGATCTCTACAAGTGTTATCATTGGAACCATGATCCGGACACAGATTCAGTTGACTGAAGAGCAGGCAACACGGCTGCGCGAAGCTGCTGCCGCCCAGGGCCGGTCGATAGCGGACCTCATACGGCAGAGCGTCGACTCCTGGCTGGATTCTTCTCCGGCGACACGCGATCGCTCGGCCATTCGAGAGGCTGCAATTGCAATGGCCGGCCGGTACCAGTCACGGCACAGGGATCTGGCAAAACGACATGACCACTATCTCGCGACGGACTTGAAGCGTTGAGCACGTTCATCGACACTTCCGGCGTCCTCGCAGTGCTCAATCGCTCCGACCAAGAGCACCGCCGTGCAACTGTGGCATGGGAGGAACTGGTTGGATCAAAATCGCCGCTGGTGACTACGAGCTACGTGCTGATCGAGCTGGTTGCGCTTGCGCAGAACCGCCTCGGCATCGATTCCGTCCGCGACATCGATGGCGCGCTGATGCCCTTGCTGCAAGTGGTCTGGGTTGACGCGGAGCTCCACAGTCGCGGGCTCGCCGCTCTCCTCACCGCCGGACGCCGCCGCCTAAGTCTTGTCGATTGTGTCAGCTTCGAAGTGATGCGCGAACACGGGATTGAAGCGTGCTTCACAACCGACAAACACTTTGCCGAACACGGTTTTGACGCCATTCCGTAGCGGAGCATGTCTGTGCCACATAGAACCTGAGCCAAGGGCCGCTCAGAGCCGAACGCCGAATCGCGTATAAGGCACCACTTTCGTGTGCTGGCACGGTAGTGGCTATTGCTGAGCCGCATGGGAAACTTACTTTGGCTCATCATCGTCATCCTCGTCATTCTCTGGCTCGGCGGCTTTGCGATGCACATCGGCGGTGGACTCATTCACCTGCTGCTGGTCATCGCTGTGATCGTGCTGATCATTCAGCTCATCACAGGCCGGCGCGTCGTCTGAGTTTGCCGGCGGGCAGCGTTACGAGAGAGACACGCTGCAAGGCCGGCTAGCTGACGGCGCGTTTGAACGCGGCCACAAGCCGCGCGACGCGATCGGGATCGACGGGCGCTTCGAGGCGTCCGTCGATTTTGATCGACGTGCCGACGATCGCGCCATCCGCGGCGGCGAACGTTTTCGCGTTCGCCTCGGTCAGCCCGCTGCCGATGAGAATCGGCGCGCCGGCCAGCGCTTCGCGCACCAGCGCGAAACTGGCAACGTCCGGCTCCGCTCCTGTCTCCGATCCGCTGACGATGATTCCATCGGCCAGACCGCGGTGCCGCAAATCTTTCGCCGATTGCGCCTCGTCCACCGCCACCATCGGCGTTGCGTGCTTGACCATGTGATCGGCGAAGATCAATACATCGGGGCAGAGCGCGGCGCGTTTCCGCAGAGTCTCGGCCGCGCGTCCTTCGATGATCCCCTGATCCGTCAGCATCGCTCCGGTGTGGATGTTGACGCGGATGAATGCAGCGCTCGTCGCCGCCGCAATGGCGATCGCCGACGCCGCATCGTTCCGCAGGACGTTGACGCCGAACGGCAATTTCACTTCGGCCACGACTTCCGCGATGACGCGCGTCAGCCCGGCGATCGTCTCCGCCGCGACATCACTCTTGAAAAACGGCCGGTCGCCGAAGTTCTCGAACGACATCGCGTCACACCCGCCCTCGCGCAACGCACGCGCATCGCGCAAGGCGGCCTCGATCACCGCATCCATCGATCCGCCAAACCGCGGCGCGCCCGGCAACGCGGCGACGTGCACCATGCCGATGACGGCATTGCGGGAGAAGCATTTTGCGAAGTCGTTTTTGTTAAGCATGAGCCTGCGGAGAACCGTTTCACGCGGAGGCGCGGAGACACGGAGCGGTTTTCAACTCCGCTCCTCCGCGTCTCCGCGTGAAACGGTTTTTTGCCGGCTCAGGATGACACAACCGGGATTCTGATCTACTAATCTACTGATCCACTGATCTACTATCCATCTCATGTCCGATCTCAAGCTTTTCAACACCCTCACGCGCGAAAAAGAAACATTCGAGCCGCTCGTTCCGGGCGAGGTGCGGATGTACTCGTGCGGGCCGACCGTCTACAACCACCTGCACATCGGCAACATGCGCACGTTCCTCTGGGGCGATCTGCTCCGGCGCTACCTCGAGTTCCGCGGCCTGCGCGTCAAGCAGGTCATGAACATCACCGACGTCGAAGACAAGATCATCCGCAACGCAGCCGCGGCGGGAAAAGATCTCACTACCTACACCGCGCCGTACATCGAGTCGTTTCACGATTCGCTGGCCAAGCTGCGCGTCCGCCGCGCCGACGCCTATCCGCGCGCCACCGAATACATCCCGCAGATGGTGGCGCTGGTGCAGCAGTTGACCGAGCGTGGCCACACCTACGTCGCTGACGGCTCGACGTATTTCAAAGTCTCATCACTGGAGGGCTACGGCAAACTGTCGCGCGTCGAGATCGACCAGACCAGCGAATACAGCCGCATCGAATCGGACGAATACGAGAAGGAGTCGGCGCGCGATTTCGTCCTCTGGAAATCGAAAAAGGACAACGAGCCGGCCTGGCAGACTCCGATCGGCGAAGGACGCCCCGGATGGCACCTCGAGTGCTCCGCGATGTCGATGGACCTCCTCGGCGAGACCTTCGACATCCACACCGGCGCCGTCGATCTCATCTTCCCGCACCACGAAAACGAGATCGCCCAAAGCGAAGGCGCCAGCGGCAAACCCTTCGTCCGCTACTGGCTTCACGGCGAGCACCTCAACATCGATCAGCAGAAGATGTCGAAGTCCGTCGGCAACATCTACACCGTCCCCGAGGTCGAAGCAATGGGCTACGACTTGCTGGCGCTGCGCTATGCGCTGCTCTCCGTCCCCTACCGCACGAAACTCAACTTCACGATGCAGTCGCTCGACGACGCGAAGAACGCGCTGTCGCGGATCGAATCGTTCCTCCTGCGAATCGATGAAGTCTCGCGCTCGGCTGTCCACGACGCACGCCATTCCGACGGCGCCGCGGATCAACTGATCGGCAAGTTTCTGATCGATTTCGAAACAGCGATGGACGACGACCTCAACACCGCCGGCGCCCTCGGCGCGCTATTCACGCTCATCCGCGAAGCCAACAGCGCCATCGACGACGGCCGAATCCTGGCCGGGGACGCCGAGGGGCTAAAGACCGCGGTGATGAAGGTGGATCCGGTGCTGGATCTTTATCCGAAACAGCGCGAGAACCTCGATGCCGAAATCGAATCGCTCATCGCCGCGCGAAACGCCGCGCGCAAATCGCGCAACTTCGCGGAGAGCGATCGGATTCGCGATGAACTGCTGGGCCGCGGGATTCTGCTAGAGGACACACCCGGCGGGACGCGGTGGCGGAAAGGGTAGCGCGGACTCGCCTCAAGGCATTCACCACGGAGACACCGAGGTCACAGAATTACGTTTCACCTCAGTGATCTCTGCGTCTCTGTGGTCCATTCTTTTCCGACGGTCCCAGGGAAGCTCCGATTCATCGGTAGACCCGCATCAGTACCTCGATCGCCAAGACGAGGTGTCAACCGCACGCCTGCCATAACCAAGTTAAATCCGGCGATGTCATACGACAACGATCCTGCCTACGGCCTCCGAGTCGCGTTCGATCTGTTCGATGCGGCCGAGGCGTTGCTGCGGCAGAACGTTCTGCGAAGGTTTCCGAATCCACTGAGCAGGAAATCGAAGCGGAGATCATCGCCTGGTTGCAGGATCGGTCCGGCGACCGTCATGGCGATTGCCCGGGATTCCGCGTCCGTGGGCAGGTCGAACCTCCTCCCTCCCGTTCGCGTGAATCTTAGGCGATTTTTCAGTGACTTATAATCGCGCCGTCATGACGCGACGCACTCAGGTCACCCTCGACCTCGAGATTCACAGGCGAACCCGCAAACGCGCAGCAGAGCTTGGAGTGTCGGTGGCCGAATACATCCGCATCCTTGTCGCCCGATACCTGGCGTCGCTTCGAACACCGCCCGATCCATCGATCGTTTTCACGCTCGGACGTTCGGCCGGAAGCGATATCGCTAAGCACAAGGACAAGATGATCGCCGAGGCGTTCGGCGCGACACGCACAGCCGACCTTCGATATCAGACCTAGCGCGTCTCCGGCCTAGATTTTTACCACTGAGACACCGACGTCACAGAGTCACGTGTCAACTCAGTGTCCTCTGCGTCTCTGTGGTTCATCCCGCTCCTCACCGCGTCACCAGCGCCACCGGCGTCGCCCGATAAACCTCCGGATACGCTCGCTTCAGCGCTTCGATCTTCGGCAGGTCGTTGAACACGATGTAGGGCTGATGCGGATTGTGGATCAGGTAGTCCTGGTGATAGTCCTCGGCTGCGTAGAACGCTTTGAGCGGCTCGATCTTCGTCACGATCGGTGACGCGAAGACCTTCGCTTTCGTCAACTGCTCGACATACGCCTTCGCCACGCGC
The DNA here is from genome assembly GCA_034664845.1 of Thermoanaerobaculia bacterium. Lineage (GTDB taxonomy): Bacteria > Acidobacteriota > Thermoanaerobaculia > Gp7-AA8 > Gp7-AA8 > JADGNZ01. The sequence continues at coordinate 4,496 of JAXDGW010000127.1, forward strand.
TCCTGCGACGGCGATCCGAAAAAGATCTCCGAACGGTAGCTGGGGCCGTTGTCGGGACCCTGGCGGTTCAGCTCCGTAGGATCGTGCGCGACCGAGAAGAAGAGCCGCAGCAGCTGTCCGTACGAAATCTGCTTCGGATCGAATGTGATCTCGACCGACTCCGCGTGTCCGGTCGTTTCCGTCCCCACCATCTCGTAGTGCGCGCTGGCCTTGTCGCCGCCTGAATAACCGGCGACGACTTTGGTGACGCCGCGCACATGTTCGAACATCCCCTGCAAACCCCAGAAGCAGCCGCCGGCGAGGACCGCGACCTCGGAGCCTTTCGCTTGCGCCGCCGGCGTGTCGACGGCAGGCACCGGAATCGCCTTGTTCACGGCATCGGCATTCGCGCCGCAACTCAGCCCGAAAGCCGCAAGTGCAACAGCCACGATCGTTCTCTTCATTGAGATTTGCATTTCGTTCCTTTGCTCAAGCGGTCAACGCGAGACAGACATTAATACGTCCGAGGATCGCCGCTGGTCTCACGAGGACGCAACCGCGCCGGCCGGCTGAGGATTTCGACATCGAAGAGCTGGCGGCTCAGAGCGATACCCGCGCCGAGGTCGCACACTGACCCACACAAATTTGGTTTTCGAGTGAACAGAATGTGAACTCGACGCAGAAAGTTCCATTTCGAGTGTAACCGGTTACATGAATCGTCATCTAAAGGGCGTTGCTAGGAGTCCCGATGCCGACGAATGACTGCGCCACCGGAATGCTCGAAGTGAAAAACCCGATCCTCGGCCATGAACCAATCCGCGAGTTGCTCGAAGGGCTCTCGCTCTGCGGACCGGGCCCGGATTACTTCCGCGCGCTCGTCAGCGAGCTCGCGAAGACCCTCGGCGCCGACTTCGCTTTCGCCGCCGAGCTCTCCGGCGAAGAGCCGCTCCGTGCTCGCACCGTGGCGCGTTTCGCCGACAACGAGCACACCGCCAACATCGAGTACGTGCTCGATGGGACACCCTGCAACGACGTCATCGAGCAGCACTTCTGCTGGATTCCGGAACGAGCCGCGGAACGCTATCCACTCGATCACGGCCTGGCCATGCAGTCGATCGAAAGCTACGCCGCCATCGCCCTGATCGACGCAGAAGGCGCGGCCTTCGGCTGGATTGGAGTGATGAGCCGCCGCCCCATGCCCGACGGCGCGACGGTACGCGCCACGCTGCTCTTCGTCGCGGGAAGAACCTCGGCGGAGTTGCAGCGGCACCAGGCAGCCAGGGCGCTGGAGCGCGCGCACGCCGACCTGGCCCTGCACGCGGAGCGGGGCGAGGAGCTCGAGCGCATCAACGGTGAGCTGCAGCGCGAGATCGCCGAGCAGCGTCGTAACGAACGGCAGATGACGCACGACGCGCTGCACGACACGGTCACCGGCCTCCCAAACCGCTCCCTCTTCATGAACCGGCTCGATCACGCCATCGCCATGAATGCGCGCGAGCACATCTACGACTTCGCCGTGCTCTTTCTCGACCTCGACCGCTTCAAGCTCGTGAACGACTCGCTCGGCCATATCGCCGGCGACGATCTCCTTCGCATCGCAGCGGAGCGGCTGCAGAGCTGCGTGCGTCCCTCCGATCTCGTGGCGCGCATCGGCGGCGACGAGTTCGCGATCCTCATCGAGAACATCTCCGACGCCAGCGAAGCCACCGGCATCGCCGAGCGCATCTCCGCCGAGCTCTCGCGGCCGTTCACGGTTTCTGACGAAGAAGTCTTCACCTCCGCCAGCATCGGCATCGCCGTCAGCGCGACCGGATACCGCTCCGCCGACGCCGTTCTCCGCGACGCCGATACCGCCATGTATCGCGCCAAAGAGCGCGGCAAAGGACGTTACGAAGTCTTCGACCGGCGCATGCACGTGCAGGCCGTCGAACGAATGTTGATCGAGATGGATCTTCGCCGTGCCGTCGAGCGCGAGGAGTTCCGCATCGTCTATCAGCCCATCGTCTCGATCCGTTCCGGCGAGTTGACGGGCTTCGAGGCGCTGCTGCGATGGGAGCATCCAGTACGAGGGACGATCGCGCCGAACGACTTCATCTCGATCGCCGAAGAGAATGGATTGATCGTGCCGATCGGCGTCTGGGTGCTCAAGCGCGTCTGCGCACAGTTGCGGCGCTGGCAGACGATGGCCTGCGCGCCGCTGACCGCGAGCATCAACGTCTCGCTGCGCCAGACGTTCGATCCCACCCTCATCGACGAGCTCAATCGCGTGCTTGAGGCGGCGCAGGTTTCCGGTGCGTCCATCCGCCTCGAGATCACCGAAAGCGCGATGGTGGAGCGAAGCGCGGCCGATTTCTTCGAGCGCGTTCGCCAGCTCGGCATCGAGCTCTGCATCGACGACTTCGGCACGGGCTATTCGTCCTTGGCGTACCTCGTCAACCTGCCGATCGACGCGCTCAAGATCGATCGCTCGTTCATCGGCACGCTCGATTCGAGCAACGAGCACTGCGAGCTGGTCAAGACGATCATCGCCCTCGCCCACAACCTCGGCATCGAAGTCGTCGCCGAGGGTGTGGAGACACTGAGCCAGCTCCGGAAGCTGGCGGCGCTCGGCTGCGAATATGCGCAGGGCTTCCTCTTCGCCGAGCCGCTCTCCGAGGAGGCGGCCGACCGGCTCGTGCTCTCGGGTCACATGTTCAATGCCCTCCTGGAAGGCTGCGCGGCCGAATGACCGGAGAGCGCTGAAAACAATGCCCGGACTGGCAGTCGCAATCGCGGAAACGCGCTACGCTGAGGACATGCAGCCCAGCGATTCTGCGCGGCCTGATGAGCGCCAGCTCATCGAGCGACTGCGTGCGGGCGAAGAGACGGCCTTCGAGCAGTTGGTCGACGACCACGCCGCTCCCCTGCTCGCCGTCACGCGGCGCATCCTTCGCGATGAAGAGGAAGCGCGCGATGCGGTGCAGGAGGCGTTCGTCGCCGCATTCCGCAAGATCGGCGAGTTTCAGTCCGAGAGCCGCGTCTCCACCTGGCTGCACCGCATCGCCGTGAACTGCGCGCTGATGAAGCTTCGCGTCCGCGCGCGCCGCCGCGAACGCGACGTCGACGATCTCCTCCCCCAATTCGATGCCGACGGCCACCAGCAACACTCCTCGGCCACTTGGAAGGAAAGCGTCGAGGACGTACTGCAGCGCGAGCAATCACGCGCGCTGGTCCGCGAGTGCATCGACCGCCTGCCGGAGTCGTACCGCGTCGTGCTGGTGTTACGCGATATCGAGCAGCTTTCGCCCGAGGTGGTCGCGGAGAAGCTGCAGATCACACGCGACAATCTCAAAGTGAAACTTCACCGAGCCCGCCAGGCCCTACGCACGCTGCTCGATCCGTACATGCGAGGTGCGATGTGAGCCACGTGACCTGCATCGAATTCATTTCGTTCCTCGACGCCTACGTCGACGAAGAACTGGACGCCGGCACCCGCGCGACATTTGACCTCCACCTCCTGATCTGCCCCTCCTGCCGCGCGTACCTCGCCAGCTACCGCGAGACGATCGATCTCGTTCGCGGAGTGGCCGAAAAGGAAGAGGAGTTGGCCCACGACGCACCGGCGGAGCTGATCGATGCGGTGAAGCACGTGAAGAGGTAGAGGAGGACCGGCTCCAACTCTGGCGGGCAGCACTCAGCGGGACCGCTATCGGGACTCCGAAGCATGCATGCCGGGCTCCGGCCCATTCGGCGCTAGTGCGATGACGGCGCGCTGGCTCCGGCTCTCTCTCTCGCGCAGATACTCGAAAAAGGCATGCACGTCTTCGCCGCACGCAGCGACTATTTCCTCGCGCGCTTTACGCGTTTCCTCAACGATAGGATCATCAGACATAACGGCTCCCTGTTAGCTCTTCTGGTGTACAAATTACTGGCAATTCGTAACCGCGCTCGCGGCAGGTTCTTGCGACCACGCGCAGCACGTTCGCATTCGCGATGTGCTTGCAGTTCCACGTCAGCAGAAACTGCATGCCGTGAACCGTCGCAAGGGCGATGTGCGCCATATCGGCGAGTGCCTTGGCCGGCAGCCCAGTAGCCCTCAGGAGTACCGGGACGAGATCTTCGGCCGCCGCGCTCGCGGCAAGCTGTCGGGTCTCGCGCAATTTTTCGAGCCTGGCATAAGCGGCCTCCGCATCGCCTTTCTCTGCCTCCGCCACAACGATTTCCGACGTATACAGCTCGTATTCGTGCCGGGCTGCTTCCCACCACTCACGCGTAAGTTGCTGATGCGCAAGCACAACCACGTCGCGTGCTGGTCGTGCGGTGAGGTAGCTGATGACGCTTGTTTCGATGTACACCTTCGGTGCCACCACTCCACGCTACCGCAACTAACGACGGAAGCAAAGTGGTACTCGCATGTACTTGGAGGAGCTTGGGTCAGGCCGCGCGGTGCATCGTCTAGCGACGTCCATTCTTCGGCGCAATGTAGTGGAACTCGACGAGGTACACGTTTTCGCCTCGTCCATGCCTTGCGAGCTTTAGGAGATCACTTACGCTGGCGAAGCCGCATTCGCCGGCGAGACGAGGTGTGATCTGTTCGAGCGTGATCGGGACGATGGAATCGACTTCGATCTCGCCTTCTTCGAAGCGGTATCGCCGGCCGGCACGAACGTGCGGGCGCATCCAGACGCGAACGCTGCGCGTGATCGCACCACTTCGCACGCCATCGCGCAGGTATTTCGTGAACAGCATCGTGCGAGTTTAGCGTTGCTTGATTGGTGGTGCAGTCGTCAGCCTGACATCACCGCATCGGAAATCATGATGACGTTGATGGCCCCGAAGATCGCGCCGGTGACGAGGAGCGCGATCCGGTCGAGTGTTCGCGACTGTGAAATCCGCTCGCGCTCGCACAGGCGACGCGAGATGAGGGCGAAGATCGCGGCAACGAGGATGTAGAGAGCGATGGTGATGTGGATCTTGTCCACGAGCGTGAAGTCATCGGTGCGGCCGAGCACGGCCTCGGTGGAACGGAGGTTCACGACGGTGGCGAACAGCGAGCCGACCAGCAGGCCGAGGCGGGCGGAAAAAAGGGTGGGTTGATCGGTCTTGATCCGGTACGACAGAAGCGCCAGCAGAACCGCCACGTAGGCGCCGATCAGCAGCTTCAGAAAGACGCTGGTCTTCAGCCGCTCGCAATAGATGGTCACCTTGCCGTGAGCCCAGTAGCTCTTTGCCTCGGTGATCGTGGGGTCGCCGTACGTTGTCGGAGCCTTTTCAAGGCTGGTCTCGTAGTGGAAGGAACCAACCGCCCACCTCGATCCGAGCGCGCCCGGATCGATACCGGACTGCGGTTTGTCGGGAACGTAGACCACCGATGCTCCGTCGTAGAGGCCCTCCTCGAAGTTGATCGCGAAGTTGTGCTCGTCGAACGGATACTCGCGCAGATCCCATGAGTAGCGGATCACGGCACGGAAGAACTTCTGATCCCACTGCTCTCCCCCTTTTACCAGCGTGAGGGTCGGCTCACTCTCGACTTTTTTCGCGCCGGCGATGTGGAGCGTATCGAGGGGATGGATGGCGTTCACCGAGTGCCGCGTCCAGACCCAGAAGCAGGCTGTGAACGAGCCTCCGGACGGATCGAGATCGTAGATCTGCGTGACCCATATACCAACAAGGACACGCTCCGGCGCTTTCGCCGTTGGGACGGCAGGGCTCGCGGCACGCAATGGCGTCGCCAGCGCCGCGAGAGTCAGGATGACCGCTGTAAGGCGCACCATCGTCGTGAAAGATTTCACAAGGGCACTGCCTCGGCCAACACGTCCTCTTTGATGATCTCGCGGAGCCACGACGGCGCGACGACATCGACGTGACGTCCCAGCAGATCTTCCAAATCGGCAATCAGGCCGCCCGGAAACCATGGCGGCGTTTCGCCGCCGATCTCGACCAAGAAATCGACATCGCTATCGGGTCCGGCCTCGCCACGGGCAACCGAGCCAAAGACTCGGATTCGGCTGACACCGTGCTTTTCGGCAATGCGGAGAATCTCGTCGCGCTTGCTGGCGAGGATCTCGTCGATTCCCATGCGCCTCATTGTACTTGGGCGCTCGGGCCACTGTGAACGGGAGCCATTCGAAGCCGCACGGTACATCACCTAGCGATGACTACTCTTGGGCGCAATGTAGTGGAACTCGACGAGGTACACGTTTTCGCCCCGTCCATGCCTTGCGAGCTTAAGGAGATCGCTTACGCTGGCAAAGCCGCATTCGCGGGCGAGACGAGGCGTGATCTGTTCGAGCTTGCCGGGACGATGGAATCGACTTCGATCTCGCCTTCTTCGAAGCGGTATCGCCCGCCGGCACAGACGTGCGGACGCATCCAGACGCGAATACTGCGCGTGATCGCACCACTTCGCACGCCATCGCTAAGGTATTTCGTGAACAGCACTGTGCGAGTCTAGCGCGCCGGCGCTCACTCGCGATTCCTCGCAAGTAACGATCGGACGATCGGCTGCAAGTGAAAGCCTCCATTCGGGCGTGCCTCTATTTATGCTCGGCGCCGACCTTCCGTGACGACGTCGGATGCCCGGCGTCTCGTGTTGTCTGCTGAAGAGCCAGGCTTAAAACCGTTAGAAACTCAGTCGGATTTTTCAGCTGATAACTTGTCAAGTGTTGCTCGTGTTGCCGCAGCCTCGGCTGGGCGACCTTGTTTGTCCTGAACGAACGCAAGATTCGCGTACGCCTGCTTAAACCGACTGTCGAGCTTGATCGCTTGTTCGCATTCGGTTCGGGCGTCGCCAAGATTGTCCAGTTGCAGCAACGCATAACAGAGGTTGCTGTGTAAAACCGCATCACCCGGTCGTAGCTTGATTGCCGTCCGATAGTCTTCTGATGCTTCGCGCCAACGGCGCAATACGATGTGCAATTGACCGAGACGATTATGGGGTGCCGGCGCCTTCGGGTCGTACATGATGGCGGTCTTACATAGTGCCGCGGCATCGTCATAGCGACCGCGGGCGATCGCAAGCGATGCTTCCACCCAATATACCTTGGCATATTTCGGTGTCAGGACCTTTGCTTCGTCGATTCTTCGACTGGCGAGTTCAAGCTGGTCGGACGCTTTAGTGTACGCGGCGATCTCGTTTGTGCCTGGTTTTCCACCCAGAAGATCCCACGCCTCGGCAAGTAACCGATCCGATTCGAGACGGTGCGTCAACGACGCACTGCGTTGCGTCGAGACGTATGCTAGGACGCTGATGCAGGTGGCAGCAAGGCCCAAAATGAATCCTCCCCATTCACGCGTGAGTTTTGCCGATCGTGCTGTCATGCTCCACCTCCTGCCTAGGAGTGTCCTGAACCGACAGTTCCCTACCCAGGCGAAGCGAAACCAAGAATCAACGGCTTGAGCTAGCCTCAGGCAACGCCAGCGCGACGAGAATCAGGATGGCCGCAGCATAGCCACCATCGAAATTACTGAGCCACTGGCGCCATCCGGGCGCGGTCCGCCTTGCCGGGCGTGTTGAAGAGACACCGTGGAAATATCTATAGGGCAATCGAGGAAATCATCGCAAGCGAGCGCGATGAGATCCTCCGCATTGCTGCAAAGCACGGTGTCAGCCGCATTCGAGTCTTTGGCTCGGTAGCCCGTGCGTATCGACCGCGACTATTACGACCACACCAAGGTTGAATGCAGCGATGTTTTGCTGATATTGGAGACGTTGATCGGCCGTCACCAGCACATCGAAAGAGACCGAGGCACGTCGTAACAACTCACCATTTAGGACTGAGGACCAACCCTCTTCCTGGACCGTACGAATCTCAAACTCCGGTAGGTCACGTCGCAGTTTCCGCGGCATGTCCTCGTCGAAGAGAACGCGTCTCACACGATCTGCGCGAGCACCGCACGGCCCGCTTCCTCGAGAAATGCAATCGCCTGTTCACGAGTCACGCTGGGGTAGTTGTCCAGGAACTCCTCCAGCGTATCGCCGCCTTCGAGGTAGTCGAGGAGCGTCTGCGCCGGAACTCGGGTACCGACGAATACTGGAGTCCCGCTGTGAATGCCCGGGTCGGAGTGAACAATCCTTTGCAAGTCGGCCATGACTAGATCTCTACAAGAACCTTGGATACTTCCGCGGCATCGCTTCGTGCAACAGCTCATACACGCATTCGAAGATCGTTTCGCGGTTGGGCTTCGACCAGTAGTCGCCATCGGAGCCATATGCGGGGCGGTGTTCTTTGGCGGGGAGCGTTCTCGGCTCGGAGTCGAGCCAGTCGTAGCCGCGGTCGCGCTCCAGGACGTTTTGCATCATGTAGGCGGTGGCGCCGCCGGGGACGTCTTCGTCGATGAAGACTACGCGGCTTGTTTTCTTGAGCGACTCGACGATCACGCCGCGGACGTCGAACGGCAGCAGGGTCTGGACATCGATCACTTCGGCGTCGATACCGGTTTGCGCCAGCAGCTCCGCGGTCTCCATCACGATGCGCAGCGTGGCGCCGTAGCTGACGAGCGTCACGTCTTTCCCTTCGCGCATGATCTCGGGGACGCCGAGGGGGATGGTGAAGTCGGCGATGTTTGAGGGGAGCTTTTCTTTCAGGCGGTAGCCGTTGAGCACTTCGACGACGAGGCCGGGGTCGTCGGAGCGGAGCAGCGTGTTGTAGAAGCCGGCAGCCTGCGTCATGTTGCGCGGGACGCAGACGCGCATGCCGCGCACGAGGTTGATGATCGCCGACATCGGCGAGCCGGAGTGCCACACGCCTTCCAGACGATGGCCCCGCGTGCGGATGATCACGGGACACTTTTGCCCGCCGCGCGTGCGCCAGCGTGTCGTGGCCAGATCGTCGGAGAGGATCTGGATGGCGTAGAGGATGTAGTCGAGATATTGAATCTCGGCGATCGGACGCAAACCACGCAACGCCATGCCGATGGCCTGACCGACGATGGTGCACTCGCGAATGCCGGTATCGGAGACGCGATAGAGGCCGTACTTTTCCTGAAGGCCGAGGCAGCCCTGATTGACGTCGCCGAGCTTGCCGACGTCCTCACCCATCGCCACGAGATTCGGATAACGCTGCAACGCCGCGTCGAAGCAGGCGTTGATGATCTCCGAGCCATTCTTCTCCGCCGCGTCCTCTCCGTACTCCGCCTTCACCTCGGCCACGTTGAGCGCAGCCTCGACGCCGCTGCTGTACAACTCGTCGTCGTACAGCGCGGAGATGGCGAACTCGCGGTCGCGGCGCCAATCGGCGATGCGGTTGAGGGTGTCCTCGTGCCCGAGGATCTGCGCACGCGAGGCGATGAGCGCGCTCGTCAGCGCCCGCATCGCATCGCGCCGGAATGGCGCCTGATTGCGCTCCAGCTCTGACTTAATCGCGTCAAGCTCCCCTCGGTTCGCCGCGAGCGATGACAGCTCGTCGATGAACCCGAGAACCGAGCGGACTTCCGCGTCGATCGGAGCGCGATAGGCTGCCCAGGCGCGGCGCTGCGCATCGCGCACGAGATTTTGGTCTTCCTTCTCAAACCCATCGAGCTCGGCGGCCGTGGCGATGCCCTGACCGAGCATCCATTCGCGCATCTTGACGATGCAATCGAACTCGTTTTCCCAATCGAGCCGCTCTTTCGTTTTGTAGCGCTCGTGCGACCCCGAGGTCGAATGTCCCTGCGGCTGCGTCATCTGATCGACGTGGATGATCGCGGGGACATGCTCCATCCGCACGATTGACGCGGCGGCGATGAACGTCTCGCAGAGCGCCGGGTAATCCCAGCCGTGCACGATGTAGATGTCGTAGCCCTGCTTCAGTTTCGGATCGCGCTGAAAGCCTTTGAGCAGCTCCGAGATGTGGCCTTTCGTCATCTGGAATTCATTCGGCACCGAGATGCCGTAGTTGTCGTCCCAGATCGAAAGCAGCATCGGGATCTGCAGCACGCCCGCCGCGTTGATCGACTCCCAGAACATCCCCTCGGCACAGCTGGCGTTGCCGATCGTGCCCCAGGCGATCTCGTCGCCGTTGCGCGAGAACTGCGTCATTTCCTTCAGCTCGTCGAGCTCGCGATAGAGCTTCGATGCGTACGCCAGCCCGACCAGGCGCGGCATCTGCGAGCCGGTCGGCGAGACGTCGGCGGAAGTGTTGTACGCGTCGGTCTGGCTGCGGAAGGAGCCGTCCGGATTGAGGATGCGCGACGCGAAATGGCAGTTCATCGAACGGCCCGCGGACCACGGATCGTGGCCATCGTCGGCGTGGGCGTAGAGCTGCGCGAAAAACTCGTCGAGCGTGCCGATGCCCGAGGCAAAGATGAAGGTTTGATCGCGATAGTAGCCACTGCGCCAATCGCCCTTGCGGAACGCGCGCGCCATGGCCAGCTGCGCCACCTCTTTGCCGTCGCCGAAAATGCCGAATTTCGCTTTGCCGGTCAGCACTTCACGCCGGCCGATGAGGCTGGCTTGGCGCGAGCGCCACGCCATGCGGTAATCCTCGACGATGCTCTCGCGCGTGAACTGGGTGCGGACGGTGTCGGTCTGCTCTGGTATCGCCACGGTTCGCAAGTTTACCTGACAGTGGGGAAAGCGAGAGGTCGTTGCTTCGCGTCAGCGGTTGAGCCCAAGCGGCTGCTCGCCTGTACTTCTCAGCCAGCTGCGAATAACATTCACCGATGCGCCGGAACCTGATTCTTTTTTCCCTTCTGGCAATCACCAGCTCTTCTATCGCCGCAAACGCCGGCGTCGTTGCACTTGGTGTCGAGGCTCCCCTGAGTCCGCCGGCGGTGAGAAGCGCACCGTTCGATCAGCGCCTAGCGGGGATCGCGTCAAACGGCTGGGACTTTCTCGCCATCTGGACCGATCGCCGTTCCTCGGTCCCGGCAAGCCCTAACCTCTACGCCGCACCGCTTTACGTCTCCCGCGTGGACCGCGCCGGCCGGGCGGTAAACCCCTTCGGACTCCGATTACGTGATGCAGTCGAAGGGGCCGCCCTGGTGCGGACGGCCCGCGGCTACATCGTTCTCTGGTCGGAAAACGGCGGGGTCATTTCGATGCTCCTCGATGACGACGGAGTGCCTGCTGGACCGCCGAAACGGATCGCGGATGGCTACATCGCCGGCGCCACGTCGAACGGGCGGACGATCTTCGTCGTCCACGGAGCGTCCTCTAACCCACAGTTCGCATCGATCTTCACCATCGACGGAACACTGCTGTCGCGTACGACACTGGACCGGACGGCCACGCAGCAGTCGATCCGGCCCATGGTTCTGCCGAACCTCAGCTACTCGGTAGTGCTCAAGAACGTCCACTGCTCGGGGATCACGCCGTGCGACAACGTGGCCAGCCTGACGAACGTTTCCGAGTCGGGCATCGCCTCCACCAAAGTCCTCCAAACGGTTTCGCAATGGTCGCAAACGGCAGCGGTGATTGGTGATGACCGGCTGATGCTGGCGTGGATCTCTGAAAATGTTCCGCCTGCCGCGCGAACGGTCTGGTTTCGCATTTTCGATCTTGCCGGGAATCCATTGACGCCAGCGAGAGAGATCGAATCGACCAATGACGTCCCGTCGATCAGCGGATCTCTCCTCCCCTCGGCCGGGTGGGACGGAGAGAGTTTCCTGGTGACCTGGCAGTGGCCGTCCGCCTCCGGACAGACGGGAGAAATCCACACTCGCCGCATTACAACGGATGGCTATTCATTGGACGCCTCGCCGGCGGTGCTTTCGCGGACGCTCGGAACGGCGCCCTGGTTTGCGTCGAACGGGAGCAGTCAGCTCATCGCTTGGGATACATCTGCGTATCAGTCGTCAGACATCGCCATCCGCAGCGTCGCGCGTTTTGACACGCTTCCCGTTGCCGCGACCGTCATGATGCCTGATTCCGCCACGCTGCAGCGCGAGGTCCAGCTATCCCAACTCGGAACGAACACCTTGGCCGTCTGGCGCGAGGGCGAGACCGATCCTTCCATTGTCGCGACGGTCATCGGCAGACCGCCGGTGGTGATTGCACCTGGAGGAACGTTCGATCAGCAGGCGCCTGCGGTGTCCGCCAGCAAATCGCAATACCTCGTGGTCTGGCGCGAGCAGGCGTTTCTCTTCACCGGTCCGCCTCAACCGAGTCAGAGAATTCTCGGGAAGCGCGTTTCCGTGGATGGCAGAGTACTCGACCGCGATCCGATCGTGATCGCCCAGGAGCCAGCTGGGTTTCCAGCCTTTTTGCCTGCCGCGAACACGATTTCGGTCGGGTCGGACGGAGCCGACTTTCTTGTCGTGTGGCCCTCAGTGAACGACTCTCTGCACCTCGCACGCGTGAGCTCCGCCGGTGTAGCGCTCGATCTCACCGCCACAGCGCTACCCCAGCCTGCAAAACTAGCGGCGGGCGGATCACCTCGCGCCGTCTGGAACGGCCAGGAGTACGTTGTTGCATGGACCGCTGATCCTTCCTGCAAACTCTGCGGCCGTCCGCCCGACCCGCCAAATTCGCGGATCTTCGTGGCCCGTGTCAGCCGGGAGGGAAAACTCCTCGACGCTCAGCAGGTCTGGAGCGGAGGATATGGCTCGCGGGTCGGGCTAGCGCAAGGCTCCAATGGCTCGATGCTCCTGGCGTGGGGAGTTTCGGGTTCTACCAATGCAACCGATGGCTGTGTCTTCACGATGGCACTTGATCAGGATGGCACACCGGCGGGGTCCGCTCGTGTACTCGCCTGTCCTGTTCCATCGAAACCGCAATTACCAAACTCCGCTCCTGTATCGAGCTTCCCTCCACAATTCCCCGACCTCGACATCGCCTGGGACGGAGCGAGCTTCGTCGTCGCCTGGACTCAAATCGCGGATCGGATGACATTCACGCGCGCAATGCACGCCTCGCCTTCCGGATTGCCGCTCGACGCCGCACCCTTCGACCTCGGGCCCGACGATTCGATCTCGTTCCAACCGGCACTGGTGACGACATCGACCGGAGTGCTCGTCGCGTACGACCGCATCGCCATGGAGGCACAGTACGGGAGTGTGGCGCGCGTATTCAGCCGCACGTTGTTGCGCTCGGCGTCGCCTGCGCGAAACCGATCGCTTCACTAACCGGACGCGCGACGATTTCTTCGTCCGTTCGGCGGCGAGACGCCGCCGGGCCAGCCGGCGAGGACGCCGGCGTTCCTCTCGCACGTTGGTCGCTGTCGCGGCGGCGCTCCGTTTCGCGCCTAGCGATCGAGTTCTCGTACGGCCACATCCAGCATCTCGCGCACCTGTCCCTCATCCGGGCCTTCGCAGTAGATGCGGATGATCGGCTCGGTGCCTGACTTGCGGAAGAGGATCCACGAGCCGTCGGCGAAGTTCATCTTCACGCCGTCTTTTTCCTCGATCGATGCGAAGCGATTGCTGAACGCGGCGTTGAGCTCGCCGGCCCGGACGCGGTCGATCAGGCGCGCGCAGACATCCATCGGACGTTTGAGATCGCGGCGGTCGTAGTGCAGCGCACCAAACTCGTCCTCCATCGATGCGATGAGGCGCGACAGCGGCTGTCCAAAGTGCGCCACGCACTCGGCCACCAGCAGTCCGGAGAGGATGCCGTCGCGTTCCGGAAGAAAGTGACCGAAGCCGATTCCTCCGCTCTCTTCGCCGCCGAGGAGGATGTCGCGCGTGAGCATGAGGTCGGCCACGTACTTGAAGCCGATGGCTGTCTCATGCAGCTTGACGCCGAGTGCGTGCGCCACCTTCTCGATGAGTCGCGACGTGGAGAAGGTCTTGACGATCTCGCCGGCCATTTTCTTTTCGCGCACGAGGTAGAGCGCCAGCAGCGCGATGATTTTCTGCGGCGAGACGAAGACGCCCTTCTCGTCGAGGATGCCGAGGCGGTCGGCATCGCCGTCGTTGCAGATGGCGAGATCGTAGCTAGCGGCGCGCATCGCCGCGGACGACGCGCGGAGGTTGTCGGGGATCGGCTCGGGATTGACGCCGCCAAACGACGGATTGATCTCGCCGCGCATCGTCGCGACGCCGACGCCGAGAATGCGCGCGGGCAAACCGGCCGAGACGCCATGAATCGGATCGTGGAGGATGTGAAGCGAGGCCATCTTCTGCACGTCGAGCTGCGCGCGCAGGGCCTCGATGTAATCGTCGAGCAGATCGGACTCTTCGATAGAACCGCCATCGCGTTTCGATGACTGCCCGAGGGCAGCGGCGATCGCGGCATACATCTCGGGAAGCGCCGAGCCGCCGTACCACGCTTTGAATTTCAGTCCGTTGTAGGTCGCCGGATTGTGGCTGGCGGTGACCACGACGCCGCCGAGGAGTTTGCGGCGCCACGCGGTGAAGGAGATCGTTTGTGACGGCGTCGGCGCGGTTGAGAGGACGACGCGAAAGCCGCCGTCGCGCAGCGTCTCCGCGACGAGCGCCGCAAACTCGCGCGAGAGAAAGCGGCGGTCGAATCCGACCACGAGCGCGTTGCGATCGATCCCGTCAGGCGGCTCGAGCGTCCGCGCAGCGACGGCAATCGCTTCGCTGACCCGCCGCACGTTGTCGAAGGTGAATCCATCCGCGATGACGGCGCGCCAGCCGTCGGTGCCAAAGGTGATTGGTTGAGGCATGCTGGGGGGATTCTGTCACGGAGGTAGCTCTCAGCTCTTAGCTCTTAGCTCTGAGCTCTTAGCTCTGAGCTCTTAGCTCTTAGCGTTCGCGTAGCCCCCTAAGAGCTAACAGCTAAGAGCTAACAGCTAAGAAGAACTACTCCTGCTTGAAGATCCCGCCCGAAAGAGGTGGCGGAGGCGCAGTGCTCGATGCCGGGGGATGCGCGACGACGATCCCGTTGCTATCGCCGACGATCGCGGTCCCGTGTGTCGCACTCCCGTTCGCGGGAACGACGACGGTCCGCGCAGGAGGGACTGCGGCTACCGGCAAGGGTGTGAGATCGACATTGCTGTTGGCCATGAGCAACTGCTCGCGGGCACCGGGAGCGACGAGCATCGGATCGGGAGCTGCCTGATCCGCGACGGCGCCTTCATGAACGATCGCTGCATTGCTGGAGACGGGATTCGGCTTCGCAACCTGGCTTCCGAACAGCCGGCCATAGTCGCCGTCAGCGCCGCGGCGCGATTCGAAATAGATCGAGATCGAAGCGAACACGACCGCGACGCCGAGCATCGTCATTGCGCAGTGCTTGATCGTCATGATCCGGCGACGCTGGCGGCGGTCCTTAACTGGCACAATCAACAGCGGGTTACGGGATGGGGTCATTGCTCCTGATTCAATGCGAGCGGGCTGCCAGGAGGCAGAGATCAGGGAGTCAGAGATCAGAGATCAGGAGTCAGAGATCGTCAGAGATCAGTGCAAATGATGAGACCGGGGCGAGAGACTGCAGACGATAACCTGATCTCTGATCTCTAGTCTCTGATCTCTGTCTCATACAATCCCGCTCGCTTGCCCTCCGTCAACTTCCTCTGCCTTCAATGCGACCGGCGCCTCGGGCGAGATGCCGGCGAAACAGCGCGGCCGTGCGACTTCTGCGGCGTCGCGAACGGCGTCATCGCGCCGGATGAGAACGCCATCATCGACCGCTGCGCAGCGTGCGGGCATGCCGAGCTCTACTTTCAAAAGGACTTCAACCGCCGGACCGGCATCGCGCTCGTTGTCGTTGGCTCGGTCTTCGTTCCCTGGACTTACGGCCTCTCCCTCCTCGGCGTCACGATCCTCGACTACATCGTCTGGCGCATCGTCAAAGACGTCATCGTCTGCTACGAATGCCAGGCCGTGCATCGCGGCTATCCGCCAAATCCGCTGCTGAAACCGTTCGATCTGGTGATTCACGACCGGCATGTTTATGGTGCGGCGCCGCCGGGGGCGGAGGAAGGGCATTCGTAAAGGCTTTAACCACAGAGGCGCAGAGGGCACGGAGACCTCAGTGCTCTCTGCGTCTCTGTGGTTGAAAAACTCACACCGGCAGATGCGCAATCGCGCTAAGCCACGCGCCGAGCACTTCTCCGATCACGACTGCGACCACATCGACATACAAAATCCCCGTCGCGGCCATCGTCGAGCGGATCTTTACCGTGCCCCACACCATCGGGTAGAGCAGCAGCGGACCCGCCAGTCCCCAACCCGCCCGCATCCAGAAGAAGATCCCCTGCCGGATCGCAATCTCGTACCAGGCGCCACCGGCGGCGATGGCGAGGACGACGACGAGAATCTTCACGCTCGTTGCCGCAAGCGTCGCGATCGTGAGCCGCTTGAGCGGATCGATGGCCATCCCGCGAACGACGAGGTACCAATGCCCAAGAAGCATGGCCAGATTGACGCTGCCGAGGATTGCGACGCTGGAAAGTGCGCCGGCAATCGACCAGGCGATCGATGCGCGGGTTGCTTCGCGCCACGCCATCACCGGCAACACCACGTACACGATGCCGAGCATCGCCGCCGGCACGCGGAAGATCAGCCGCTTCGGATAGCGGAGCGTGATGTAGACGATGATCGTCAGCGCGATGGCTGGAGATGCGTGAACGCGGAAATGGCCCCCATGCGCGGCGAAATCGGCGAAGTAGGCGCAGAGCGAAAGCGCGCCGCTGGTGATGAGGATGAGGCGGTAGAACTTGACGCCTGCGTTGCGCCGGCCGACGAGCGGGAGAAAGAGATAGAGACCGGCGGCGAGGTCGATCAGGAAGAGCGCGAGAAGCATGGAGGACGGAGTGTACTTGGATTGATTCGGAGGCCGACGGCGAGCCGCCGGCGCTACTTCGCGACCGCGCTGGCGCGTAGGAAACGGAAGCCGTTGGCGCGCAATGCAGGCGCTTCCTCGGTCAGGACCTTCACCGTGGACGGGTACATGTGTCCGATGCCGACGGCGACGCCGTGTGCAGCGGCGGCTTTGGACAGCTCGACGAGCTGGCGGCGAATCGCGGCGTCATCTTTCGCATCGTCAAGAAAAATGTCGCGCGAGGCGGTCTTCACCTGCATCGCGTGCGCGACCGATCCCGCCACCGAACTGCCGGTCGTTCTCGAATCGATGAAGTACATCCCTTTCGGCAGCGCGCCGAGGACCGAGGTCATCACGCGGCGGTCGGCGGTGGCGCGGGAGCCCATGTGATTGTTCACGCCGCGCGCGAAGCGGATGGCCTCGACGTTCGTTCGCGTCGTGCGAACGATCTCGGCGTCCGACATCGTCGTCAGCACCGCGCCGATGCCGGGTGAGATGCGCGGAAAGCCTTCCGGCTCCATCGGCAGATGGCAGAGCAATTCGAAGCCTCGTCCGTGCAGCGTGGCCGCGGATTCGGTGGAGCGTTTGCCGTTTGGCAGGATGGCGAAGTTCACGTTCGGATCGATCGACATCGCCTCGGACAACGGCTGGTGATCGAAGCCGACGTCGTCGAGGATCAGAACGATGTCGCCGCGATGCGGTACGGCTTGGATTCCCATCGTCGATGCTGCGGCGGGTTTGCTGGTCGTGTCCGGCCGGGGCAGCACCGAAAGCGCGTTGTTCAGGAAGCTCCAGAAAAAGAAGAGGAGGATGCCGCCGACGGGGATCAGCATCAGCAGCGCGACCGACTTGAACGAGCCCGTGCGCGGCGGCAGCTTTGGTCTCCCCTCCCGTCCCGACATACCAGTTGCAGATTGTCGCACACCCGTGTTAGCCTCCCGCCTCCCACCCGAGACCGCCTTCCTGCGCGGTTGACTCGCCGTTTTCCGGCACCACACAAAAACGCTATGAAACGATTCATTCTTTGTGTGTCCCTTGTTGTCTCCACGCAGTCCGCGATGGCTGCGATTCCGATGGCCCGCTTCGTCCGCGTGACCGACAGCCGCACGATCGTCGTCGCGCACCTCAACGGCCCGGAGGAAGTCGTCCACCTCGTCAACGTCGATGTCCCAGCCGAGGATGAGATGGCGGCGCGTGCGTTCATTCAGGACAATCTCGCCCGCACGTTCGTCTACGTCGAGGATGGCAAGGTGTATCGCTCTACCGACGCGCTCTTCATCAATCGCGAGCTCGCCTACGGTGCGTACGCGTCACCCGGCGTGAAGACGTTCTACCTCGGCGAAGTGAATCCCGGTCCGCGCGCGCAGGCAGCACCACGCACGACGCCCGCGCGTGTGCTGGTGCAATCGCCGAAGAAGGCGCCGAGGTCCGCACCACGGCATCACTCGCGCCGGCGGTAGTGGAGATGCGCACTCTCCTCGCAGTCATCGAGCGCCTTCGTTCCGGCTGAAAAACGCGGCGGGAGAAGGCGCTCGATGGAACGTCGGTGCTTTCAGTCCTCGGTCGGCGAAACGCCTTCGTTCGTTTCGGCTACCCCACCTTCTGCGCGATGACAACCCAGCGCAGCGGCGTACCTGGGCGGACGGCGTCGAAGGGGTAACAGGTGATGAGCGTGAGTCGCGTGCGGGCGTCCTGGCGGAGGACTGAGGTGTCGTTCTTGCGGACGACGCGGGTGGCTTGCACGCGGTAGCGAACGGTGCGTCCGTCGGGGCGCTGGAGCGTGAGGATGTCGCCGGGGCCGAGGTAGCGCAACGGGGCGAAGTGCGTGTCGCGGTGCGCGGTGATCACGCAGTTGCCGGCGTCGCCGGGCATCGCGGTGCCGTCGAGGTGGCCCGGGCCGAAGGCCATCGTGCGGCCACTGGCGCCGGCGAGGACGATCACCGCCGCGCCGTCGCGCTCGATCGTCAGTCGGGCGATGGCGTGCGTGTCGGCCCAGGGCCACGGTTTGAGCTGCTCGCCCGCCAGCGCGCTGCGCCACGAGATCTCCAGAAGGAACTGGGTCAGCTTCGCCTTCGCGTAAATCCAGAGGCCCTCCCCGCCGACTGCCATGCCGGCGAGGAGGACGCACACGAGGAGGGTGCGGGTGAGGTTGCGGATGCTGCTTGGCATGCTGTTTCCTTCGAGTCGCTACTTCGTCAGCTTCAGGGCGATGAGGGACGCGGCCACGAGCGCCATGCCGATCATCAGCATCAGGGCGGCCGGCGTCGCGGTCTGCGGCAGCGTGCCTTTCTCGTCGGGCTGCCCGCCGTTTTCGACCGGCAGCAACTCCGGTTTGCACGACGGATTGAGTCCTGCCGGAGTTTGATCGATTGCGACGAGGCTTGTGTACTGCGACACGAGGTGGTGTTGCAGCGCCACGCCGATCACTGCCGCTTCGACGCCCTTCGGATCACCGCCGTCAGAGAGACGGTCCATCAGCGACTCGATCTTTTCCCGGCCCCACAGTTTCGCGATTCCCTCGCCGCTGCCAGCCGGCGGGAGCGTCAATTCCTTCGTCCAAACGTCGTTACCGATATGCCCTCGGAGCGTGAACTTGGCGCCGGCTTCCTGCACGCGCAGCGCGACGACGAGTGGCTCGCCGCGATACAGATCGGGCACGCGCTCCGGCCACGCCTCGGACGTTGCATCGCTGCTGTGGATGTCGATCGACGTCATCACCGGTGCGTCGAGCTTCGCGAACAGCTCGCCCATCCGCTCCTGCACCTGCTGCACATCGCCGATGTAGGTGAACGTCCCGCGGCCGAAGCGCGCCGCGTTGCGCATGAAGTGCGAGTTCGGCGCGGCGCCGATACCGACGGTGAAAAGCCTGCTCTCGCCGAGGTGGCTGTGGATGAAGGAGAAGAGCTCCTGCTCGTTGCCGACCTGGCCGTCGGTCATGAAAATCACCTGGCGCACGGTCCCGGACGGCGTGCTCGTTTTCTCGGGCAACGCGATGCGCAGCGCGGACAGCATCTCCGTCCCACCATCCGCGTCGATGTGCTCGACGAATTGTTTCGCCTCCGCGATCGAAGCAGCGTCGGCAAACTTGCTCTCCGCAAACAGCGGCCGTGCCACGGAATCAAAGTCGACGATGTTGAACTTGTCGCTCGCCTTCATGTCGTCGAGCGCGAGCAGCAGCGCGGACTTGGCTTGCTGCATCGAGGCTCCTTCCATCGAGCCGGAGCTGTCGACGATGAAAATCGTTTCGCGCGGCAAGCGGGCAGTCGATGCTGCCGGCGGCGTGATCATGACCAGCGCGTACGTCGCGTCGCCAAGTTTTTCCGTCAGCACCGTGGCCTCGGGATTCGAGCCGAGGTCGGGCTGCCAGGCCAGCTCGAAATCGTGGCTGGCGAGCGTCGACGAGTCGGCAGTCACACGGTAATGACGATTGCCGATCGTCTCCGACGTTTTCTGCTGCGCGCTTTTAATGTTGCGCACCGAGTAACCGGGCTGCAGATCGACCGACAGCGTCACGCCGCTCGACGGATTGTGGCTGCTGTCCAGCACATCAGGAAGCTTCGCCATCACCGACGTGGCGAACGACTTCGCGGGCGTGTAGCGCGGCGCGACGACCATCGGAAAGCGCAGGCGATACTCGCCGTTCTCGTACAGGGCCGTCTCCTGGTAGGCGATCTCGATCACGACATCGTCGTCCGGCATCACGCCGGATACCGAAGTCGTGAAAACGTTCGGGCGCTGCTGTTCGACCAGCGCGGCCTTGCGGCCTTCGCTCTTCGCCTGCTCGTACTCCTTGCGGGCCTGCTCGCGCTCGCGGATCTCGCCGACGATGACGCGCGTACCGATCGTCATCTTCAGCGTATCGACGGCGCTCATCTCCGGCAGCGGATAGACGTACAGACCTTCGATGCAACGGCCGGTGGCGTTATGGAACGTCTGCGTCACCGTCGTCCGCACGATCGGCCCGGAGACGGTGATGCTGACGTCGGACTTCACCGCGGCGGAAACCGCGAAGACGCCCGGATTCGACGTCTTGATGAGAAGCGCGGCGCGCTCGTTCTGCGCCAGCGTGGTCAGCTCCTCCGCCTGCGCCACGAACGGCAGGAGGAAGAGCAGGGAAAGAAGCATCACGATCCAGCGCTCGATCGTGTAGTCGCGCGGTTTGTATTCGGTTGATGTGGTTTCGTTGGTCTCCATCGTCGTCTCCTTAAAACTTCGATGCGATCAATAGAGGTCCGCAATGTGACGCGGCACCTGCGCAATCGCGGAGAAGTGGAGGCAGGAATGTGGCGGGATTGTGGCGGCCGGCCCGCTGATGGCAATGACAGCGGATAATCGCGCCATGAATCCGATCATCGTCGTCGACGACGAAGAGACCATCCGCGAGACGGTCGCGTTCGCGCTGCGCCGCGACGGCCACGACGTCGTCACCTACGCGGACGGCGCCGCGGCCTGGGAAGTCGTCAAGGATCGCCTGCCGTCGCTGGCCATTCTCGACATCACCATGCCGCGGATGGACGGCCTCGAGCTCTGCCGCCGTCTGCGCGCCCGCAGCGAGACGCTCCCGATCATCTTCCTCACCTCGCGCGACGAAGAGCTCGACCGCGTCCTCGGCCTTGAGCTCGGCGCCGACGACTATCTTTGCAAACCGTTCTCGATGCGCGAACTGGCGGCGCGCGTCAAAGTCCTTTTCCGCCGCCTCTCATTCATCCAGAACCCTGCCTCGCAACAGCAGGAGGCGCCGCTGCAAGTCGGTCCGCTGTCGCTCGATCTGCAGCGCTACATGGCCACTTGGAACGGCGCGCGCGTCGAGCTCACCGTCACCGAGTTCATGATGCTGCACGCGCTGGTGCGCCATCCCGGCCACGTCAAGTCGCGAAAGCAACTGACGAAAGAGGGCTACCCGAACGACACGTACGTCAGCGACCGCACGATCGACACGCACATCAAACGCCTCCGCCGCAAGTTCGAAGAGTCCGATGCGACGTTCGCCGCGATTGAGACGGTGTACGGCGTGGGATATCGGTGGGTGGCGTGAGGGAGGGTTTGCGTCGGGCTGGCTCTCCTGGCCCGGACGATTCATGGAGTGCCGCCTGTCATTTCGAATCGGCGGAACCGCGGGGGTGGCCGGTCGGGTGTGAGCGGTGTAGCGCGATGAGAAATCCCCCGCCTTCGAAGCAATCCATTCCGATCGGCAGGGGATTCCTCTCCGCGCTCCACCGCTCCCACCTCCCTTCCGCCCCCGCGGTTCCGCCGTTTCGGAATGACAAGAATGTCGGACATTCAACATTCCTCCTCCACGCGCGGGAGCAACGCGATCCCGCATGACGCTCCCCCGCTTCCGCCGTTTCTTCTCCCGAATCGCCTTCCGCGTGATGGCGTTCAACCTTTTGCTCGTCTTCCTCCCCGTCGCCGGGATCCTCTACCTCGGATCGTACGAGCAACGGCTCCTCCGATCGCAGCACCGCGGCCTGCAGGAACAAGCCCGGTTACTCGCCGCCGCCGTCGCCTCGGCGCAGTCACCCGGACGCAGCGCGCAGGACATCCTGCTGGCACGTCATCGGCTGCGCGGCGAGACCAGCAATCCGATCCGCCTGCGCGTCATCTCGCCGATCGGCTACATCATCGCCGACTCGCACACGCTCAGCGGCCCGCCGCCCGCGCCGCGCGTCAGCCGCGCCAAACGCAACATTCTCTATCGCGCCGGCGCCGCGCTGCTTCGGCCGTTTCTCGGAACACGCGCGATCGAGCAACCGCTCGACGAAGGCGACTACTACGAGCGGTCGGAACGCCTCTTCGGACCGGAAGTGCGCAATGCCTTGCGAGGAACGCCGGGGGCCATCGAGCGCATCTCGCCCGATCGCCGCTCCGTCACCGTCTACGTCGCGGAGCCGATCCGCGTTGGCGACAACGTCATCGGCGCCGCGCTCGCATCGCAGAGCACCTTCCCCATCCTCCAGGATCTCTACACCGTCCGCCTCGGCATCCTAAAGATCTTCATAACCTCGTTGATCGTGGCGATGATCATCAGCTTCCTCGTCGCCACGACCATCGTCCGCCCACTGCGTCAATTACGGCTGGAAGCGGGCGCGATTCTCGATAGGCGCGGTAGGCTTCGAGGGCGGTTTCGTGGTTCAAAGAAGCACGATGAGATCGGCGATCTCTCCCGCGCGCTGGAGCGCCTCACGCGAAGGCTCGACGAGCACGTTCGCTTCATCGAGTCGTTCGCCGCCGACGTCTCGCACGAGTTCAAGAACCCGCTGGCGTCGATCCGGACGGCGACGGAAATGCTGGCCGAGGTCGATGAGCCGGACGAGAGGAGCCGGTTCTTGCGGATGGTCGAGCAGGAAATCGCGCGGATGGAATCGCTGCTCTCCGGCGTCCG
The DNA here is from genome assembly GCA_034664845.1 of Thermoanaerobaculia bacterium. Taxonomy (GTDB): domain Bacteria; phylum Acidobacteriota; class Thermoanaerobaculia; order Gp7-AA8; family Gp7-AA8; genus JADGNZ01. The sequence continues at coordinate 27,484 of JAXDGW010000127.1, forward strand.
CGAGATCACGCACATCGATGCGCAGCTCACGAGCGAGCAGCACTCCCGCGTCGATGTTCGCGCGCTGCTGGAGCGGATCGTCGAAGGCTTCCGCATGCGCGAGCGCGCGAAGGTCTCGATCGTTTTCGAAGCTCCGGAAGGCGGCGTCGATGTGAGCGCGTCCGAAGACCGGCTCATCCAGGTTTTCGTCAACGTGCTCGAGAATGCGATCAGCTTCTCGCCTCCCGGCGGCGTCGTGACAATCGCTCTGACGCGCAGCGGAACCGACGTTTTGATCACGATCTCCGACCTCGGCCCCGGCATTCCAGAGGCAAACCTCACCCGAGTCTTCGACCGCTTTTTCACGCACCGTCCCGACCCCAACCGCCCCCGCGCCTCGCACACCGGCCTCGGACTGGCCATCGTCAAAGCAATCGTCGACGGCTACGGCGGCTCGATCGCGCCACGCAACAATGCCGAGGGCGGCGCCACGTTCGAGATCCGCCTACCAGCGGTGTGAGCATTGGCCACGAAGATTAACCACAGAGACGCAGAGAGCACAGAGGTAGCTTTGCTCGCAACCCATTTCTGACGCGAAGCCGCGAAGGCCGCGAACATCAAACCTTCGCGTTCGCGGCTTCGCGTGGGGATCGTTTCGCCGTGCACAGAAGTCCATCGGTAGTACCCGGAGGCACGAATCCCTCTGTGCTCTCTGAGCCTCTGTGGTGATCAGCTTTTAGGCCGCGCCAGCGAGGTGTAACGCCCTACACGTTCGGCGCAAAAACCGACAAGCTCTCCGCGATCTCGACGTTCGGTTGCCCCTGCACGCCCACCTTCTGCACGCCCGGCGTCAACCGCTCCTGCACGAACTTCTCGAAATCCGCGGGCGAGTCCCACAGATCGAGGACGTGAAAGCCATCGGCCGCGATCCAAGCCGTATGAAACTTCGCGCCGGCTGGCGGCTCGCCTTCCCAGTTCACTTCCTGACGCACCTGCTCGTACTGCTCTTTCGTCACCTCGGGCCAACGCATGAACATTACAGTTGCCATGACATCCCTCCGAGCGATAGTTACGAGCGCCGCGGTCAGCCGGATGTAAGGACGGCAGCGATGAACGCGTCGATCTCCGCATCGGTCGAATCGAACGCTGTGACCAGCCGCCGCGCACCGGCTCCGAAAAGCTCCCAGTCGTAAAACTCGAAGCCCTGCGTGCGCAACACCGCGGCCTGTTTCGGGTCCATCCGAACGAAGAGAACGTTCACCTCGACCGGCCGCAGGATCTCGACGTGATCGCGAATGCCGTCCGCCAGCCGAGCCGCCGCGGCATTCGCGTGACGCGCGTTACGAAGCCAGAGATCGCCGGTGAGATAGGCCTCGAGCTGCGCCGAGAGAAATCGCGATTTCGATAGTCGGTGTCCGCTGCGATGCCACAGCGGCGCAAGCTTCGCCGCGAGATCCTCGCGGAAGACGACGATCATCTCGGCGCCCATCGCCCCGTTCTTCGTCGCGCCGAACGAGAGAACGTCCACACCGGCGCGCCAGGTCAGATCCGCAGGCGCGCATCCGAGCGCCGCGACCGCATTCGCGAACCGCGCGCCGTCCATGTGTACGCCCCCGCCCCGCGCGTGTGCGAGCTCGCCCAGAGCGCGAACCTGGTCGACGCGATACATCGTCCCCGCCTCGGTCGCCTGCGTGATGCTGACGCAGGAAAACGACTCGATCGCCGCAACATCGTCACGATGCAATCTCCCATCAACGCCAGGAATCGGAACTAATTGAGCGCCACTGAACAGCTCCGACGCTCCCAATTCCTCGAGGTGGATGTGCGCATCGTGATGACAAACGATCCGCTCCTCCGGCGCCGCGATCGACGCAATCGCCAGCGCGTTCGCCGCGGTGCCGGTCAGGACCGGAAAGACCTCGACGTCGCACGCGAAGATCTCCGAACATCGATCGCGCAACCGCGCCGTGACGGCATCATCGCCGTACGACGTCATCGTGCCGCGGTTGATCCGCGCCAGCGCTTCGATGATCTCCGGCGAACAGCCGTGCGTGTTATCGGAACGAAAATCCATCTCATTTCGCGCGAAGCGCTTTGGACTGCGGCAGCGCCAGCTGCCGCTTTCAATCACGTGACTCGAAAGGAATCCTGAATCACGCCGGTTTAAGCCAGCCCTTCACCTTCTCCGCAACCGCTTCCGGCGTGAAGCCGAAGTGCTCTTCCAGATCCGCCAGAGGTGCCGAGGCGCCGAAGCGATCGATGCCGATGACGAGCGCGTCGTGGTTCACGTACTTGTACCAACCCGAGGAACGCCCCCCTTCGATCGCCACGATACGGCTGCGATCGCCGAGGATCTCGTTCTGGTAGTCAGCAGGTTGACGATCGAAAAGATCGAGCGACGGCGCGGAAACGACGCGGGCGCGGATGCCTTCTTTGCGCAGCAGTTCTGCGGTACGCACGGCCAGCGTCACCTCCGAGCCCGTGGCGATGAACGTGAAATCGCCGTCGGCGTAACCGTCGAGCACGTACGCGCCGCGCCAGATCTGATGCGGATCGAAATCGGCGCCGTGCGGGATGATGTCGACCTTCTGCCGCGTGAACACCAGGATCGTCGGCCCTTCGTGCTTGCTGCCGATCGCGTACGCCCACGCCATCCCCGTCTCCACACCGTCCGCCGGGCGGAAGAGTGTCATGTTCGGGATCAGGCGGAGCGAGAAAAGCTGCTCGACCGATTGATGCGTGGGACCGTCTTCGCCGAGGAAGATGGAGTCGTGCGTGTAGACAAAGATCGACGGGATCTTCATCAGCGCCGACAGCCGGATCGCCGGCCGCATGTAGTCGGAGAAAATCAGGAACGTCGAGCCGTGAACGCGCAACGGACCGTACAGCGTCATGCCGTTGATCGCGGCGCCCATGGCGTGCTCGCGGATTCCGAAGTGCAGATTCTTGCCTTTGAAATCGGCGAACGGAGGCGGATCGTTCGTATCGTTTTTGGCCCGCTCGATCGAGCCGCCGTTCTTGAAGTTGGTTTTCGTCGATGCGGAGAGATCGGCCGCGCCGCCGACGACGAAGGGCGCGATCTCGCCGATCTTCTGGATGACCTGGTTCGATAGCTCGCGCGTCGCGATCGCCTTCTCGGTTTTGCCCGCTTCCGCCAATTGCAGCTCGTAGCCTTCCGGCAGCGTATGTGACCAGTAGGCGTCCCACTGCGCGGCCAGTTCCGAATTGCGGGTGCGCCACTGCGCCATCCCTTTGTCCCACTGCTTGCGCGCCCGCGCCAGCTTCTTCACCTTGCGCTCAAACTCGGCCCGCACTTCGTCAGGAACGTAGAACGTTGGTTCTGCCGGCCATCCGAGGGCGGCTTTCGTCGCTGCCGCTTCTTCGGCGCCGAGGGGCTCGCCGTGCGCGCGCGAGGTGCCGTGAAACTTCGGGCTCCCCTGTCCGATCACCGTCTTGGCCATGATGATCGACGGCTTGTCGGTGACCTTCTGCGCTTTGCGGATGGCCTTGCGCACGGCGTCGCGGTCGTGACCGTCGATCTTCTGAACGTGCCAGTGTGCGGCCTCGAATCGTTTCTTCACATCCTCCGACATCGACAACCGCTTGTCGCCGTCGAGCGTGACGTCGTTGTCGTCGTAGAGGTAGATCAGATTTCCAAGCCCGAGGTGACCGGCCAGCGACGCGGCCTCGGAGCTGATTCCTTCTTCGAGATCGCCGTCCGAGCAGATCACGTAGATCCAGTTCTGCACGGGCTTGAACGCGTCGTCAGAATTGAAACGGGCCGCCATCATCTTCGAGGCGATCCCCATTCCCACGCCGTTGGCGAAGCCCTGTCCGAGCGGACCGGTGGTGACTTCGATGCCGGGCGCGTCGCCGTACTCAGGATGTCCGGCGGTCTTCGAGCCCCACTGGCGGAAGCTCTTCAACTCGTCGATCGTCATCTCCGGATAGCCGGTGAGATGCAGCAGCGAATAGAGGAGCATCGATGCGTGACCGGCCGAGAGCACGAAGCGATCGCGGTCCTGCCACGACGGCTGCTTCGGATCGTGGCGCATGAAATCGGTCCAGAGGACGTAGGCCATGTCGGCCATGCCCATCGGCGCGCCGGGATGGCCGGACTTCGCTTTCTCGACGCCGTCGATGGCCAGGAAGCGGATCGTGTTGACGCAAAGCTCTTCGAGTTTGTCTTTCGATCCGATTGCCGGCTCGTTGTGCGATTCGGCTTCCGCAATCGCGGCGCTGGCCTCTGCCGCGCCGCCTGTCTGTTCGTCCATGTTGCCTCCGATGCGCGGCGCTCTGATTCGTGGCGTTGCTCGTTGCTGCCGGAACGCCGTCCGCTGTCCGCGGGAGCGTGGATTATACTCACCGGCATCCGGTCAAACTCGAAGCGAGCGGAGGCCCCCACTGGCACGAGACGAGAGCGTTACAGTCAAAGGCTCGCCGGTCCGCAGCCTGCAGAAGTTCCTCGAAGCTGAGCTCTCGGAGGAGCAGCGCCGCACGGCATTGCAATCGCTCCCCGCGGAGTACGCCACGAGGATGAGCGGCACGGTGCTGGCGACGGAGATGATCCCGGTTCACATCCTCAACGCCCTCACCGCCGAGGCCGCGAAAGTGAAAGGCGAGTCGCTCGATGTGTTCGCGAGACGCGCAGGACGTGAAGCCGCATCGGACGCCGTGAAAGGCATCTACCGCTTCTTCGCGCTGATCCTCACCCCGGCCGCGCTGCTGAGCAAAGCTTCGAGCATGTGGAGCTCGCTCTACAACCGCGGACAGATGCGTATCGAGAATCAGACCGACCACGGCGCCACGATCAAGCTGATCGATTTTCCGTCCGAGGCCGCGGGTTGTGCGCGCATCACAGGGTGGATCGAGCGGATGGCGGAACTGACCGGCGTGAAGAACGTCCGCGTGCAGCAGACGCAGTGCTACGCGAAAGGAGCGCCGCATTGCGAATGGAACGTGACGTGGCAGTGACGCGATGAACAAACTCTTCCCGATCGAGTCCGACCACCCACTCTTCCGCTATTTCACGGATCGGGAGCGCGATCGCATCGAGCGCATCGGCGAGCTTCGTCATGTCGCGCCCGACGATTTCCTGATCCGCGCCGGCGACACGGATTCGACGCTCTTCACAATCGAGGAAGGCCATCTCGACATCGTCGTGACTCGCGACGGCAAACCCACCATCGTCGCCACCGTCGGCCCCGGCGACGTCCTCGGCGAGGTCTCTTTCCTCGACGACTCCCCGCGCGCGACATCCGTACGCGCCGGCGAGGAGCCGGTGACGGTGCGAGCCTGGGACAAACGCTCGCTCTCCGAAGCGCTGGCGTTCGAGCCGCAGGTGCTGGCGAAGTTCGCGGTCGCGATGTGTGAACTGCTGGTGGAGCGGATGCGGGATATGTCGCGAAGGGTGTGAGGATGATCAGCCACGAAAAGAATGACGATCAACGGCGGGCGGATCTCGAGCGACGAGGCATTCTTCGTGTTGGTCGCGGCGAGGTCCCGAAAGAGATCATCGAAACACCTCCGCCTCTTCTTCCGAAAGGAGTCAGCGCGCTTGCGTTGCTACTCCAGGAGCGAGAAGAGGGGCGATGAAGGTCGTACTGCGCATCGTGGCGTAGCGTCAGACGAATGGGTTGACGACTTCGAGGTTCTCGATTCGAAAACCATGCTGGAGGTCTTCTGTGTAAACCTTGCGACAGCCGGAAATCAGGGCTGCGCGCAGAATCAAGGCGTCCCAAATTGAGAAGCCATGGAAGCGATGCAAGTCGATCGCGCTCAAAACGTCGATGACGTCAAGTCTGACGATTTCTAGACGTGAATAGATCTCGACGCGGCCGCGTGCCTCCTCCGCGTCCATTCCAAGTTTTCGCGTCGCCGCGGAGAAATACTCCTGCAGGACCTGGAGCGAGATATGGCCAATCCGATCGCTCACGACTTCGCCGATCACCTGCCGGGCGCGTTCACGCTTGACTGAATCCGCGCGATCGTCGGCATACAGAAGGATGTTCGTGTCAACGAACGCCGGAACGCTCATGAAGTTCCTCGCGCGTCCAGCGTTTGCCGCCTGAATCTCCGGTGCTCACGCTCCAAAGTGCGTTCAACTCAGCCATGATCTCGTCAGGCGACCAGTCAGAGGCAAGCTCCTTCAGGTAGTCACCGACCATTCGGTCCAGCGAGGTTCCCCGGCGACTTGCCAGCTCGCTCGCACGCGCAAGGACTTCGTCATCGACCGATAGCGTCACGTTCATATGCATATTGTACGTGGAGCACGGACTGATGGGCATCTGTGGCCGATGTGAAACATCTCCCTCGCCACGCCCGTACTACGCCGAGTTATTTAGAACATCGACGGAGAATCCATGCTCACCCTATCCGGCCTGACCAAGACCTATCCCAACGGCGTCCAAGCGCTGCGCGGCGTCAGCCTCACGATCGGCCACGGTCTCTTCGGACTCCTCGGGCCGAACGGCGCGGGAAAGTCGACGCTGATGCGGACCATCGCCACGCTGCAGCAGGCCGATGAGGGAACGATCACATTCGACGGCGAGGACGTAACCAAAAACCCCGGCGCGTTGCGAGGAAAGCTCGGGTACCTGCCGCAGCAATTCGGCGTCTATCCGCGCATCCCGGCGCTTCAACTCCTCGATCACATCGCCGTGCTCAAAGGGGTCGCGGACCGGCGCCGCCGCGCGGAGCAGATCGACGCGCTGCTGTACCTCACCAATCTCTGGGACGTTCGCAAACGCGCCGTCAGCACGTTCTCAGGCGGCATGCGCCAGCGCTTCGGCATCGCCCAGGCGCTCCTCGGCGATCCGCGCCTCATCATCGTCGATGAGCCGACGGCGGGGCTCGATCCGGAGGAGCGCAACCGCTTCCACAACCTTCTCAGCGAGATCGGCGAGAACGTCGTCGTGCTGCTCTCCACGCACATCGTCGAAGACGTGAGCGATCTCTGTCCGCGCATGGCCGTGCTGGCCGGGGGGCGTGTGCTCGTCGAAGGAAAGCCCGCCGATCTGATCGCCGGACTGGCCGGGCGCGTGTGGCAGAAGACCGTGCCGAAGCAGAGCATCGATGCGTATCGCGCTTCGCACGACGTCATCTCCACGCACCTGTACGGCGGGCAGACGCGCATCCACATGCTCGCGGATGCGCCGCCTGACGACGCCAGCGCGCCGGTCGTGCCTGATCTCGAGGACGTCTACTTTTCCGTGCTCGCCGCGCAGCGGACCGAAGCCGGGAGCCCCGCTTGCTGATCGACATCGTCCGATTCGAGTGGCGCTACCACACCCGACAGATTTCGTTCGCGGCAGCAACGCTCCTCTTTTTCGGATTCGGCTTCGCGCTGACCGCGGCCGGGTTCGGTCCCGCCAACGTCAACGTGAATTCGCCGTACGACATCGCGCAGACGCTCGGGACGATCTCGCTGGCCGGAGTTTTCGCGATGGCGGTGTTCTGCGCGAACGCAGTCGTCCGCGACCGCGAGTACCAACTCGAAGAGATCGTCTTCAGCACCTCGGTCGGTAAGTTCCACTGTCTCTTCGGTCGCTTCGCCGGCTCATTCCTCGCCGCCTTCACCGCCTTCAGCGCCTCGGCCCTCGGCATGATGATCGCGGCGCTGATACCGTTTCAGGATCACGCGCGAATCGGACCGTTCTCCGTCGCGCCGTATCTCTGGGCTCTGCTCGTTATTGTGCTGCCCGGCATGCTCGTAGCGGGAGTCACGCTCTTCGGCATCGCCACGCTGACGCGCAGCATGATCGCCAGCGTCGTCGGCGCCGTGGCGATTTATGTCTTCTACTTTGTCGCCGCCGCATTCACGAATTCGCCGCTGATGGCCGGCTCCAATCCCGGCGCCGCCAACGCCTCGGCCGCCGCACTGCTCGACCCGTTCGGCCTCTCCGCGTTCTTCGATCAGACGCGCTACTGGACGCCCATTACTCGCAATACGCGCCTGATCTCATTGACAGGAACGTTTCTGCTCAATCGGGTCCTATGGCTCGCATTCGCCGCGATCACCTGGACGTTCGTCTATCGTCGATTCTCGTTCCGCCTTCTTACCGAACCGAAAAGGCAGGCCGCTGACACGATCGGAGACTCCGCACCGTCGTCGCCTTATGAGCCAGTCGCCGTCTCGCTGACTCCTCGCACGCAATGGCGCTCGTTCATGGCTGCGACAACGCTCGAAGTTCGCACAGTTCTCGGCAGCATTCCCTTCATCCTTCTCACGCTGCTTTGGACCGGCCTCGCGTTCGCGGAAATCGTTGCCGATGTTGCCGGCGGCGAGTACGGCGCGGCGTTCTATCCGTCCACTGGCTTCATTCTTGGGACGCTGCGTCAGCCGTTTTCGCTGGTGGCCAGCATCATCATCATTTACTACGGCGCGGAGATCGTCTGGCGCGAACGGGCGGCCGGCATCGCGGAAATGCTCAACGCCACTCCCGCCGCGAACGCAGTCTTCGTCTTCTCGAAATGGATTGCATTGAGCGCGATGACGATCGTGCTGATGGCCGGCGGCGTCATCGCCGGCGTGCTGGTTCAGTGGACGCGTGACTATCACCAGTTCGAGCCCGGCGTCGCTCTTTCGTTCTCGTGGGTCATGTGTGCGCCGGTCATCGTTTTCGCCATGGCGGCGATCGTGATTCAGACGCTCATCCCGAACAAGTACGCCGGGATGCTCGTCGTCCTGATCATTGCGGTCATGCTTCAGGGCGGCAGCCTCACCGGTTTGGAGCATCCCCTGCTGCGGTTCGGCGCCACACCGCCCGTTCAATATTCTGCAATGAACGGATTCGGACACTTTGCCGCGCCGTTCAACTGGTTCATCGCGTTCTGGGCGACGGTCGGCGCGCTGCTGTTATTCGTCGCTGCTGCGTCGTGGCGCCGTGTACGAGGCGACCGGGTGTTACGAAACTCAGCTCACTCGGACCGCCGTCTCGCCGCAGTGCTGGTCGCTGCGGTCCTTCTTACGGGCGGTTTCATTTTCTACAACACGAATGTCCTCAATCACTACGAATCCAGCGCGTCGGCGCTCGACTGGCGCGCGGACTACGAGACGACTTACGAGCCCGTGGCGTCACTCCGCCAGCCGCGCATCGCTGCGATCCGCGCCAACGTAGCGCTTTATCCGCAGGAGCGGCGCTATCAGATCGACGGCAGATATGACCTCGTCAACAACACGACTGAGCCTCTTGGGAAGGTCCTGGTTTCTGTGCGCCGAGGATTGCGGGTGGAGGCGATGTTGCTGGCGCAGGCACGGCTCGTGGCGAGCGACATCCGTTTCGGCATGTACGCGTTCCAGCTTGACATGCCTCTTACTCCGGGCCAGCGTCTGACGCTGCAATTCTCCATCGTCTGCGACAACAATGGATTCAAAGCGACAGGACCTGACAATTCGATCGTGGCCAACGGCTCCTTCATCATCGCGCAGCGGGATCTGCCGTCGGTCGGTTATCGAAAGAGTTACGAGATCCGAAACCCGTCCCAACGGAAAAACCACGGCTTGCCATTGAAGCCAGAGGAAGACGCCGCGGCCGATGTTGATCTCGACGGCGAATGGATTGATCTCGATGTCACGCTTTCGACCGTGCCTTCGCAAATCGCGTTGTCGCCAGGACATCTCGATAAGGAGTGGACTGCGAATGGGCGGCGCTTCTTTCACTATCGCTCCGAGCGTCCGATTCATAACGCGGTCGTCTTTTCGTCGGCGCGTTATGAGACTGCGAGCACGACCGCGGGACCGGTGAAGATCCACCTTTTCTACGACCCGGCGCACCGCGTCAATGCGTCACGCATCCTCAAAGCTGCAAGCGATTCGCTCCAACAATTCGAAGAGACCTTCGGGCCATATCCCAATCGAGAACTGAACATTGCGGAGGCGCCGTCCTACTGGTCGTTCGGCGGCTTGGCCATGCCCGGTCTGATCTTCCTCTCCGAGAGTCGGGCCTTTTCGATCGATGCCCGTGACCCTTCGCGCCTCGATCTGATCACTCGACGCACGGCGCATGAGGTTGCGCATCAATGGTGGGGACACGACGTCGCACCGGCGGACGCTCCAGGCGCGACTGCGATCGTTGAGTCGCTCACTAAGTATTCGGAATTGCTGGCCCTCGAGAAAACCTCCGGACGCGCCGCCGTTCGGCGCTCACTGAGCTACGAGCTGGATCGATATCTCGCCGGCCGCACCGACGACAAGCAGCCGGAAGTGCCTCTCGCGCGTGTGACGAATCAGGATTATCTCTTTTACGGGAAAGGCGCGATCGTCATGAGAGCGCTGGACGATCTTATCGGCCGTCCGGCTCTTACTCGCGCATTGAGATCATTTGTCGCGGAACAGGCCGGCCCGGGTCACAGCGCGACATTCGACGACTTGATGCGCAACGTCCTCTCGGTCGCGCCGGCAGCCGACCAGCCGCTGATCAATGAATGGATGCGCGACGTCGTTCTCTACGACTTGCAAGTCACGTCCGCAACGAGCCGTCGCCTTCCCGATGGCCGTTTCGAGGTGACGATGACCATCGCGGCGCATAAGAGCCGCGTCAATCCAAACGGCCTTGAGACGGCGCTGCCGCTGGCCGAGTCAATCGCGATCGGCGTTTTTGAGAGCGATCCCGACAACGCCGGCGATGACGCTACCCTTCACCTAGGCCATCACCTGCTGCACGAGGGAGCGAACTCAATCACTGTCCTTGTTAGTCGCCAGCCCGCGTTCGCAGCAATCGATCCCTATCTCACGCGACTCGACCGAAACCGCAGCGACAATGTGAGGAAAGTTGCCCAGCAATAGCGTAGTGGCGGACTCTTTCAGAACCCTTCCACCACAGACGCAGAGGTCACAGAGGGGGTCGTGCCGCAACCGAAACGCTGTCATCCTGAGACCGCCGCAGGACACGAAGTGCCGGAGGACGTCGAAGGACCCCCCGCGTATGTGCACGGTGTCTTCCGCCGCCGCCCGACCCTGCACTT
>JAXDGW010000128.1:0-92889 GCA_034664845.1 Thermoanaerobaculia bacterium
CACATACGCAGGGGGTCCTTCGACGTCCTCCGGCACTTCGTGTCCTCCGGCAGTCTCAGGATGACAGCGATGATGCGACGACAGTGACAACCCCATGCGCCTGAACGACACCCTCCGCCTCACCCTCGGCGCCCTGCGCTCGCAAGGCCTGCGCACCCTGCTCGCTGCGCTCGCCATCGCCGTCGGCATCGCCTCCGTCATCCTGCTGACATCGATCGGACAAGGCGTCCGCGAATACGTCACCGGCGAGTTCAGCCAGTTCGGAACGAACCTCCTCATCGTCAGTCCCGGACGCGTCACGACGACAGGGATGTCGATCGGCATCTTCGGAACCGTCCGCCCGCTCACGATTGAGGATGCCGAGGCCGTGCGGCGCGCGCCGTATGTACAGGCCACCAATGCGACGACCGACGGCAACGCCGAGGTCACCGTGCACGGAAAACGGCGGCGGATCACCGTCTACGCCATGACCGCCGACTGGCCGCGCGTCGCGCACATGAGCATTCGGACCGGCTCGTTCCTGCCGCGCGAGGAGCTCTACGCGCCGCGCCCGCTCGCCGTGCTCGGATCCCGCGCGAAACAGGAGCTATTCGGCGACGCCAATCCCCTTGGCGAGCGCATCACAATCGGCGGCAGCCGCTACCGAATCATCGGCGTCATGGAATCGAAGGGCCAATTCCTCGGCATGGATCTCGACGACACCATCTACATCCCCGTCGCCCGCGGCCTCGAGCTCTTCAACCGCCCCGGCCTGACCGGCTTCCACGTCACCTACGACCCCGCGGTCCCGGCCGAGCGCGTGGTGGAAGGCGTGCGACGCGTGATCCAGGCAAGACACGGCCGCGACGACATCACCGTCATCACGCAACAAAAGATGCTCGACGTAATGAGCTCCGTCCTCGGCGTCCTGACCTTCGCCGTCGGCGCACTCGGCAGCATTTCGCTGTTAGTCGGCGGCGTCGGAATCCTGACCATCATGACGATCGCCGTCAGCGAACGCACCTCCGAAATCGGCCTCCTAGTCGCCCTAGGCGCCACCCGCCGCCAAATCCAAACCCTCTTCCTAGGCGAAGCCGCCCTCCTAGCCGCCCTCGGCGGCACCGCCGGACTGGCCCTCGGCGCGGGCCTCGCGCGCCTCCTCGCCCTAATCGTCCCCGCCCTCCCCGTGAGCACCCCCTGGTGGTTCGCCGCGCTAGCAGAGGGAATCGCCATCATCGTCGGCCTGGCAGCGGGCGTGTTCCCGGCACACCGCGCCGCGAGGATGGAGCCGGTGGACGCGTTGAGGGCGGAGTGAGGGGCCGCGATTCTTGGAGAATTCGAGACAGACCAAGAAGCGCGAAGCCGTGTTTCACGCGGAGGGCGGAGGGCGCGGAGAGCGCTACGCCGAGAATCTTGCGCAAGCCGGGTGCAACCCTCGGGGCGGGACGCCCCGAGGGCCGCGGGCGAGACGCCCGCACTCCAGGCCAAGCCCCGCACGATGGCGGGTTAAACTCGCGGCACACACACGTTCCCGGGAGCTTCCTATGCGAATGGCTCACTGTTCCTTCGTTGCGATCTGTCTCTCCGCTTCCGCAGTTTTTGCGCAGGTTCCGACGATCATCAATGAGATCGATCAGCTCGAATCGGTGCGCGATCCGAAGTGTTTTGCGACGGCCAGCCGGCTCGAGGATTTCATCTACGGCACCCCGCTCGATTTCGATGCGCGTGCGGAAAAGATCGCGCTGCAGAAACCGTTCATCCGCGATCTTTGGCTGAAGGCGAGTGCGGCGGCCACGAGTGCGGGGAAGGCGCAGATCGACGCCGATACGCTGCGCCCGATCCTGCAGGCGGCGGTTCCATACGCGCCGGCGGCTGGGGGCGACTGGGTCGTGCGTCCGGATGACTCCCGGCGCACCGAGGTGAGTGCGCGCGACCGGAGGCAATACGGGACAGTGGCCTATGCGCTGCGCGCGATTCTGGCCGTGCAGCAGGATTCGTTCATCGACGGCACGAAGCTGGTTCCGCTCGATGCGCGGGCCGTCGAGCTGTTCAAGGAATCGATCGATCTCGTCACGCTCGCGGCGCTCCAGCGCGCCGATCACGCCACCCGCGCTGCCAATCACGAGCGCCTAGGCGCGAAAGAATTGCGAGCCGCGTGGATGGAGATCGCCGGCGACGCTGCGATCGAAACGAAATCAGCGATCGTGATTGCACCTCCCGCGGCGCAGCCGAGGTTTGCCACGATCAACGCCATCGTCGCCGAGAAGCTGGCTGCATTCGAAAAGTACAACGACCTTTCGCAGGCGGTTTTTCTGCGCAACGTGCAGGTCTACATGTCGCGGCACATGTGGCCGACTGATCCGGCCGAGGGGACGGCGTTCAAGCAGCAGTTCACGGAGACGATGATCGCCTGGACCGGCGACGTCATGCTCGAAGCGGAGAAGATCGCGAAGAAGCGCGGGCATGCGCTGATCCGCGTCGACGACGTTCACGACGCCGTGCAGTTGTACGAGCCGCACGTGATCAACGAATACGAGGATTGCATCTACTTTCCGCGCCTGCCGAGAAGCGAGCAGATCGTCATCGAGGCCTACGACCTCGACGCCTTCCGCGATCCGGGCCTGCATTGGATCTACCTCAAAGAAGTTCTGAACGATCCGAATTACAAAGGCACGCTGGAGCCCGATCCGTTCGCGGCGGAGTTGCTGACCGAGGGCGGGGCGCAGATGGGAACGCTGATCCTGCGCGTGGCGGGGACGATTGCGACATCCGAGGGGAAGGATAGGCTCGACCGCACGCACCTGACGCGCAGCGTCAAAGAGATTCAGCGGCTGCTCGACAAGAACGCTTCGATGCCGGCGCCGAAGAAGACGGCCGCGGCGATTGCATCGGCGTCCGCGCCGCCGGCGAAGACGGGCGGCAAGTACTTCACGAACGTCACGGCATCGAGCGGCATCCAGTTCGAGCATCGCATGTCGGACTGGCTGGCTCGCCTCATCCGCAGCTACACGGTGAAGGAAGGCGACAAGCTCGTTCTGGCGGTGCCGCCGGCGTTTGGCGGATCGGGAATCGCCGCCGAGGACATCGACAACGACGGCGACATCGACGTGCTCGTTCTCAGCGGATCGGGCAACGCGCTTTATCTCAACGACGGCAAGGGCCACTTTACCGACGTGACGGAGTCGGCGGGCCTGGATTGGAAACGCACCGACGGACGTCCCGGCGAGCCGCGCCAGCCGATCATCGCCGACTTCGACAACGACGGTCTGCCCGACATCCTGATCACGTACGTCGATGACGATCACCGCCTCTACAAGAACCTCGGCCACGCGAAATTCGAAGATGTCACCGCCCGCACGCACCTTGGCGGCAAGGGACTCGTCGGCGGCCCGGCCACGGCGTTCGATTACGACAAAGACGGGCTGCTCGATCTCTACATCGGCTACTTCGGCGATTACATTCACGGCGAGCTGCCGACGTTCGCGCGCCGCAACACGAACGCGCTTCCCGACAAGCTTTTTCACAACAAGGGCAACTTCGTTTTCGAGGATGTGAGCGCGGGCAGCGGCGTCGAGAATCCCGGCTGGGCGCAAGCCGTCGGCCATCTCGACTTCGACGGCGACGGCTGGGAAGACCTGATCTGCGGCAACGATTTCGGCAGCAATTCCTGGTATCGCAATCTCGGCGGTACGGGCAAATTCGAGGATGTGTCGGCGAAGCTCGGCACGGACAAGCCGAGCTACACAATGAACATCGGCATCGCCGATCTGAACCGCGACGGCTATCCCGACGTCTACATCTCGAACATCGTGACAATGAACAAGGACGAGAAGTACGTCCTCCCTGATGCGAAGACGCGGCTGAAACTCAATCCCCAGAAGATGGCCAACATGCGCGTGGTCGAAGCGAATGATTTGTGGGCGTCAAACGCGGAGAACGGGAAGCTGGCGTCGTACGCGCAATCGACAGCGATCGGCCGCGGCTACAAATCGACCGGCTGGTCGTGGGGCGCCGACTTTTTCGATTTCGACAACGACGGCGACGACGATCTCTATCTCGTCAACGGCATGAACGAATACGCGGTCTACTCGAGCGTCAATCCGTACTTCACCGACGCCGCTGGAACGCAGCGGCAAACGATCGTGCCGGTTGCGGAGAAGGAAGCGCCGGTGTTTTTCGTCAACCGCAACGGCATGCTGTCGGAGGATTCGGTGCAGAGCGGCGCCGATCCGCTCGGCAACGCGCGGGCCGTCGCCCAGTTCGATTTCGACGGCGACGGCGATCTCGACATGATGGTCAACGCCTTCAACGGACCGGCCTATCTCTACCGCAACAACGCCGCCGGCAACGGCAATCACTGGATCAAAATCCACCTCACCGGCGATCCCTCCAAAGGCGTGACCCGCGACGCCATCGGCGCAAAGATCATCGTCGACACCGCGCACCAGAAAGGGATGTGGCGCGAGGTCTTCAGCACGATCGGCTACCTGACCTCGAACCCAAAAGAGCAACACATCGGCCTCGGCAGCGACAAGCGCGCCAACGTGACGGTGATCTGGCCGAATGGGGAGAGGCAGACGTTCAAGGGATTGGGCGCGGATAAGAGCTATCGCATCACACAGGGAATCGGTCTGGCGAGGTGAGCTCACATTCTTCGGCGCTGCATTCGAATCGAGCGCCTTCTCCCCCACGCTTTTCAGTGGGGGAGAAGGTGCCGAAGGCGGATGAGGGGGCGTTTCCCTTCGCCGCAAACCGCCGAAAGATCCAGCACTCCAAGCCCCCCACATCCGGCTTCGCCACCTTCTCCCCCCGCAAGAAGCGCGGGGGGAGAAGGCGCTCGATGGGAGGGCGTCGCGAGAGGTTGAACCAGATTGTCGAGTGGCGGTTCTTATGCCTTAAATTGATGGCGTCGCACGCGCGTCGAGCGCCTTCTCCCCCACGTTTTTCAGTGGGGGAGAAGGTGCCGAAGGCGGATGAGGGGGCGTTTCCCCTCGCCGCAAGCCACCCGAAGATTCAGCACTCCAAGCCCCCCTCGTCCGGCTTCGCCACCTTCTCCCCCCGCAAAAAGCGCGGGGGGAGAAGGCGCTCGATGGGAGGGCGTGGCGAGAGTTCAAACCAGACGGTCGAGTGGGGTTTCTTATACCTTGAGTTGACGACGCCGCATGCGCGTCGAGCGCCTTCTCCCCCACGCTTTTCAGTGGGGGAGAAGGTGCCGAAGGCGGATGAGGGGGCGTTTCCCTTCGCCGCAAGCTACCGGAAGATCCAGCACTCCAAGCCCCCCTCATCCGGATTCGCCACCTTCTCCCCCCGCAAAAAGCGCGGGGGGAGAAGGCGCTCGATGGGAGGGCGTGGCGAAAGATTCAATCAAGCTGGGAAGGATCCTAAGTGATCCTCGGCGCGATCGCTCTGTCGTTGGCCGTGGCCGCTTCGCCGCCGGCAAAACATACCAATCGCCTCGCACACGAGACCTCGCGCTATCTCCTCCAGCACGCTACCAACCCCGTCAACTGGTATCCGTGGGGGAAGGCGGGGCTGAAGGCTGCGCGCGAGCAGAACAAGCTCATCTTTCTATCCATCGGTTACTCCACCTGCCACTGGTGTCACGTGATGGAGGCGGAGTCGTTCTCGAATGAGGCGATCGGGAAGGCGATGAACGAGCATTTCATCGCCATCAAAGTCGATCGCGAGGAACGGCCGGACATTGACAGCGCGTACATGGCGGTCGCGCGGAAGATGATGTCCGATCCCGGGTGGCCGTTGAACGTGATCCTGACGCCGGACGGGAAGCCGTTTTTCGCCGCGTCCTACATCCCGAGGGATCGGTTGCAGGCGTTGATTGAGCGGCTGGGGACGACGTGGAAGGAACATCCGGAGCAGATCGCGGCGACGGCAGCGATGGTGACGCCGTCGCTGGCACCGGAAGCCGCGAACGGCGACCGCGCGCCCGATGCCGCAATGCTGACGACTGCGTATCAGCAACTCATGGCGCGGTTCGATCCCGTCAACGGCGGCTTTCTCCCTGCGCCGAAGATTCCGGCTGCGCATCAGCTCATGTTCCTCCTGCGCTACTGGCGGCGCAGCGGCGACGCGCATGCGCTGGAGATGGTGGAGACGACGTTGCGTGCCATGCGACGCGGCGCGATCTGGGACAAGACGCGGTTTGGATTTCATCGCTACACGGTCGATGCCGCGTGGCAGGAGCCGCACTACGAGAAGATGCTCTGCGATCAAGCGCTCCTGGCGATGGCCTATCTCGAGGCGTACCAGGCCACGCACAAGCCGGAGTACGCGCAGACCGCCCGCGAGATTTTCACGTACGTGTTGCGCGATCTGCGCGCACCGAACGGCGCGTTCTACAGCGCGAGCGATTCCGATGAACGCGGAGTGCGCGATGAGAAGATCCTCACCGACTGGAACGGCCTGATGATCGCCGCGCTGGCGTCAGGCGCCGCGGTGCTCGACGACGCGTCGTACGCGAGCGCGGCCAGGCACGCGGCGGACGTCGTGTTCGCGCGCGAGCCTCTCCAGCATCAGCCGGGACACGCCGCCTATCTCGACGACTACGGCTTCGCCGTTTGGGGCTTGCTGAATCTCTACGAAGCGACGTTCGAGGCGCGCTATCTGACGCGAGCGATCTCGCTGGAGCGCGAGTCACTGACCCGTTTTCGCGACG
This sequence comes from Thermoanaerobaculia bacterium, assembly GCA_034664845.1. Lineage (GTDB taxonomy): Bacteria > Acidobacteriota > Thermoanaerobaculia > Gp7-AA8 > Gp7-AA8 > JADGNZ01. Next base: position 6,653 of record JAXDGW010000128.1, read on the forward strand.
ATGCCGGCCGCTTCTACCTCACCGCGAACGACGCCGAAACGCTGCTGGTCCGCCCCCGCGAGACTGGCGATGGCTCACTGCCGTCGGGCAATTCCGTGCAGCTGATGAACCTCGTGCGGCTCTCACGCATCACGGGGGATCCGCTGTTCGAGAAGGCTGCGAATTCTCTCTTGCGCACGAGCGCGTCCGAGTTCGATTTCATCCCGTCGGCCTCCACACATCTCATGAGCGCCGTCGATTTTCTCATCGGCCCGTCGTTCGAGATCGTGCTCGCCGGGACGAACGTTCGCCCGCTGCAACGCGCGGTGTTCGCGTCGTTCGTGCCGAACAAGGTCGTGCTTCGGTCGGGGGTGGATATCGCCCGCATCGCGCCGTTCACGAAATTGCAGAAAGCAATTGGCGGGAAGGCGACGGCGTACGTTTGCACCAATCAGCAGTGCAAATTGCCCATAGCAGATGCGGGTAAGGTGAGAGAGCTACTCGCAGCGCCCTCGCAATGACCTCCATCAAATTGCTGTCATCCTGAGCCGCCGAAGGACACGAAGTGCCGAAGGACGGTCGAAGGACTCCCCGCGCATGTGCAGGGTCGGGCGGCGGCAAACAACCAGGCAAGCAATCAGGGGGTCCTTCGACGTCCTCCGGCACTTCGTGTCCTTCGGCGGTCTCAGGATGACCAAAGCTGGTCGCATCATCTCAAGCCAGCGCGAAAGATCTGCGTCTCGGGATGGTATGTCCGCCAGTCGAACCAATAGTCGCTGAGGACATCGATCTTCGTTAGCTGCCGGCCGGCGAGCGGACCGCGAACCGCGCGGCCGGAGAAATCCCACTCGCTGCCCGAGGCGCTATCGACGAACGTGATCGGCGAGGAGGAAGGTTTGGCGAAGAGATCGAGCGATCGTCCGTCGATGACCCTCCGGAACGCCCGCACCGACCTTCCATCCTCGGCCACTGCGATCACGATCGGGACCTTGCCGATCGTGTCGATGATCGGATTCTGCTGCTTCACGTCCGACATCCGATACGCCTTCGACCGGCCGTCGACCGTCACGCCGATGACGAGCTCGCGTGGCGGCAGGCGGTTGTCGTGGGTGTTCGTCGCCACCGGCATCTTGGCGATGCCCACTTCCCAATCGGCCTTCGCGTAGAGGCCGGCCGCGGCGACTTTCGCGTCGGGGCGCAGCACGCGGCCGTTGGCGTGATCGCGTTTCCAGAGCGCGAACGAGATCTCGTCCTGCGCTACATGTTGGAGCCGGCGCCCTTTCAGCGGACCCTGGATCGCTTCGCCGCTGATCTGCTGCCACCAGGAGCCGGTCTCCTCGTCGCGCATGATGAAGTTCTGGTTGTTGATTCCGAAAAGGTGAAAGTGCAGCGTGCGCCCGTCCACCGTCGTCTCCCACACCAGACCGGTGTGGCAGAGCGTTCAATACGTGACGACAATCGGCACGCCGCCGACGTCGTCCTGCACGAGATGGTGATAGGCGAGCTGGCGGATGGGATACGCGGCCGCTTCGCCGTTGCGCTCGACGGCGAGAACGAGATCGGCGGCGTCAACGAACGTCGCGGCGTCCGCGTGCGCATACGCGGCGCCCGCCAGCGGGTGGAACATCCATTCGAAATGATTCTGCCGCGCGAACCAAGTGCTCACGCTCGTGAGCAGCAGGAAGATGACGACGATGATTCGACTCCACCACCGCGCGCCGCGCCACAGCGTGAAGATCATCCACGCCACGATGAGCAGCGCAAGGATGGTGGCGATCGGCGAGATCGTTCGCAGCGTGTACGAGAGCGCTACGCCGCGCGCCGACTGCGGCCGGAACGGTTGAATGATCCACGCGGGCAGAAAAACCAGCGCGAACGCGGCGATCGTCGTGATCGCCAGAAGGGACCAGCGCCAACCGCGTCGCATCATCGGTCTGTTGTTGGAGCAGCCGTACCGTCGAAGTAGGCGCGGATACGCGGCCATTCGAACTGCGCGACTTTCCGCCCGAGGGCGAGGCCTTCGACGTTGTCGGCCTGGATGTGATAGCCGCCCATCACGCGGGAGATGCCGGCCATCTCTGCCGTCGCCGTGAACGTCGGCAGTTTTAACTCAACATCGCAATTCACTCCGGTCGCTTTCACTCCATCGCGGCCCTGCATGACGATGCAGTCGATGTCGGACTCCGTAATCGACCCCGCCTTTCGTTTCTCCACTTCGCCGAAGAAATCGCTTCCGGTGAAGAGCTCGAGCGTCTTCGCACACGCGCCGCTGACCGTGCTGTGGCCCGATGGGTATCCGGGAAACGGTGGCGTGACAAACGTGAACGGCGAGTACGGATGCCATTCCTCAGCGGGCAGTTTGACGACGCCCTTCCCCGGCCCCGCCCAACCGTCGACGGTCTTGCCGGCGTAGTAATAGCGGACGAGCGTCCACGGTCGAGACGTGTCGTAGAAACGCTTCGCTTCCCAACAGGCGATGAATGCATCCATCGCCACGTTCCCGATGGTGAAGAAGAGCTTCACGTCGCGATCGAGATCGTTGTGATCGCGCTTCGAAACCATTTGCGCAAACTTCAGCCAGTGTCCCGACTGTCCTGTCGATCGCGGACCGTCGCGCATGAACTCAACCGTCGCTTTCTGTTCCGGCGTGAGGCCGGCGTTCATCGCGATGTTCTCGTCCGTCTCTTTGCGCAACTGTTCGGAATCGACGTGAGGAGGCACCGGCGGCCGAAACTGATCGCTGCGGTCGAGCGCAAACGTCCTGACGCGGTACCAATGCGCGGTGAGGAAGCCGGGCGCGATCATCCCGCCCTTCGGATTGACGAACGGGATCGGCTGCCACCGGTTCGGATCGGTGACCTTCTCCGGCGTGTTCACCGGCGCGTAGTAGGTGTAATCGGAATAGGGAACGCCGTTCGATCCCACTTCGTCGCCGAGCTGATTCGCCCCATCGTGATGCCGGTACGCGACGACCGCGGACGCCGCGACGTTGCCGATGCCCTGCGGCGTGGAGCGATCCATCGAGATGTCGTCAGGATCGTGTCCACGCCCACGCATCTGCTCGTCGATCCAAGGTCTGTCGTCGGGATAGACGTCGATGAGCGCGCGATACGTCGCGAACGCGATCGCTTTCTCTTTGTTCGCCTGCGTCCGCTCGGCGACTGGCCGCCGCAGACTGGCGCCGAGTCGCGTACCGACGGCCTTGTCGTCGTATGCCGCCCATGCGTCGTACATCGCCGTCAGCGCGATAGCCAGCGTGCGCGAAATGATCGTCGGCCGTGCACCGTGACGGTCGACCTCGCGAGCCGTCGCTTCGAGCGAGATGTCGAGCCACGCATACGCTGCGGATGGTTTGGATGGCGCCGGCGTAGCGGCGTTCAGCGACGAGACAACCAGCAACACGGCGACCGCCGAAGCAATCCTGCACATTGTTTTCATTGGAGGCGCGACGTTACGCCGAGCGAGGCGGCGAATCAAGCGACGCGGCCGTACCCCCTTGCGCTATCGTTGAACGGGAGCGCCGGGCGATCGATACGAGACGGATCGGCGTAAACTGAGCTTCATGTCTCAAGTCGCGATCGATTACGACAGAGAAAAACTCCGCGACTTCTGCCGGCGGTGGAAGATCACAGAATTCTCCCTTTTCGGCAGCGTGGTGCGGGATGACTTTGGGCCCGAGAGTGATGTGGATGTTCTCGTGACGTTCGCCGCCGATGCGCGCTGGTCGTTGTTTGACATGTCGGACATGAACGATGAGCTGAAGATCCTCTTCGACCGCGACGTCGATCTGCTGACACGCCGAGCGGTCGAAGGAAGTCTGAATCCCATCCGCAAAACCTCGATCCTCAACTCGGCGGTGATGCTTGACGTTGCGTAGCAGCGGGTTTTTTCAGGACATTCTGCTGTCGGCACGACTCGCGATCTCCTATCTCGAGCGAACCTCGGTCGAGGAGCTCGCGAAAGACATTCAGTTGCAGGATTCCGTCGTTCGCAGGCTCGAGATCATCGGCGAAGCAGCGAGTCATATCGCGGAGGAAGCAGCCGTTGAGTTGCCCGAGCTCCCGTGGCGAAAGATGGTCGACATGCGCAACTTCACCATCCATCAATATTGGGACGTTGATGTCAACATCGTGTGGGAGACGGTGAAGCACGACCTGCCAGGTGCTGTTGCGACAATAGAACGGTACCTTGCAGGCTGACGTATCGGTTGCGGGATGTATCTCCCAATCCGAAGTTGCTTCACCCGCCAAGCAGTTCCTCCAACTCCTCCGGCGTGAACTGCTTCACGAGCGACGGGTCATCGTCCGTGATGATGTCGCCGGCGAGGCGGCCCTTGCGCTCGATCAAGGCGTCGATCTTTTCCTCCACGCTGTTGCGCGTGATCAGCTTGATCACCTGCACGCCTTTGTTCTGGCCGATGCGGTGGACGCGGTCGGTGGCCTGATCTTCGCGGGCCTGGTTCCACCATCGGTCGTAGTGGATGACGACGGACGCGCTGGTGAGGTCGATGCCGAGGCCGCCGGCGCGGAGGCTAGCGGTGAAGACGCGGCAGTCGGGTTCGTCGCGGAAGCGCGCTACTTCTCCGCCGCGATCCTTCGTGCTTCCTTTGATCGACGCGAATCCGATCGCTTGTGACCGCAGGTGCTGATCGATCATCTCCAGCATGCGCAGGTACTGGCTGAAGACGACGACTTTCAGGCCGCTGGCCATGCATTCGTCGAGGAGCTCGAGGAAGAGCTCCCACTTCGCCGAGGGCGCGTCTCCGTCGAACCCGCCGCCCGCCGACGCGGGGTGATTGCAAATCTGTTTGAGGTAGTTGAGCGCGGCGAAGACGTGAACGTACGAGACGGCCGCACCGGCGCGGATCTGCGCCTGCAGCGGCCGCGCGCGCGAGTCGATCACGGCGCGGTACAGCGACCGCTGCGCGTCCGACATCTCGCAGTAGCGCTTGTCGACGATCTTCGGCGGGAGCTCCGTGAGCACCTGCCCTTTCGTCCTGCGCAGAACGAAGGGGCGCACCAGGCGGCGAAGCGTGGCCCGGTCTTCGACGTCGCCGGTCAGGTAGCCGGGGACGACGAAATCGAGGAGCGTCTTCAACTCCCCCTCGTGATTCTCGATCGGCGTTCCGGTGAGTCCGATGGCCACGCCTTTGTCGAGCGCCGCCAGCGCCTGATGCGTGGCGGTGTCTGCGTTCTTGATCATCTGCATTTCGTCGAGCACGAGAAGATCGAAGCGCTTATGACGGTAGTGATCGAGACGGCTGCGAACGAGCCCGTACGACGTAAGCGTGATCTCCTGGCCGGGCAGATATCGGGAGAGCTTTTCACGCCAGTGATCGAGCACCGAGGTGGGGCAGACGATGAGCACGGACGCCTGCGGATTTGCGGCGGTGACCGCGCGGATGAGCGCCATCGCCTGGTGCGTCTTGCCGAGGCCCATGTCGTCGCAGAGGAGCGCGCCGAAGCCGTGGCGATGCAAAAGCCAGAGCCAGTGATAGCCGGTTTGCTGGTACGCGTAGAGGTCGAAGCCCAACGCTGACGGCGATGGCGCCTCGCTGTTGGCGCCGATCTGATCGAACATCCGGAAGACGTCCTGCCCCGAGGCGTCGCCGCGAAAGACCGCCTTTCCTCGTAACGTCCCGCGGATTCGCAGCACGTCGAGCGGCCTCACTTGCAGACGGCCATCGTCGGTCATCGAGGCAGAGTCGAGGCAATCGAACTGCGGATCGGCGACATCGATCCAGATGTCGCCTCGATTGAGTGCGCGGATGCCGTCGCGGCGCGCGCCAACGATCTCCGCGGCAGTGACGCCATTTTCGAATGTGATTTGAACCTCCAGTTTGTCACCGCGCGGCTTGGCGAAATCGAACGTGACGTCGCCATCGAGCCGCAACGGTTTCGCGTTGCGGACGCACTCGGGAGCGAGCGCCGCGGGCATCGCTGCAAGCTCATCACGATGGCGCTCGAGAAACGCGAACACGTCGCTCTCCGGAATCGTCGTTTCGCGCTCGAGTGCGATGCCTGACGCGCGACGATCGTCAAACATCGAGACCTGCGTATTCGCGCTGCGCTCGACGAACATCGGCGTGGCAGGCTTTATCGAAGCAAAGCCGCCATCGACGAGGAAGAAGCGGCCGAACTGCTTCAGATCAGCACGGACGTGCAGGGAAGAACGTAGGTCGGACTCTCCAGTCCGACTCCCTGCCGCCGCGAGAAGAGAACCGTCGGACTGGAGAGTCCGACCTACGTTTTCCTCGTCATCGCGGCGGAGAAGAACCGGAACGAATCGCAGCGCGCGATCCTGCGTCAGCTCGATTCGCACCGAGGCAGTCATCGACAGCGGAGCGACTTCGAAACCGCCACGCGCCGCGACGCCGCTGGTGACGAGTTGCTCGACCGCGGCGTTGGGCACGGCCACGTCGCCCAGCACGAGCGATCCATCGCGCAACTCCAGCGAAGCGCGCTCGCACGCCGGATCGTCAGCAAACTTCGCCTGCGCCCAGCGATACCACGGCGACGATTCCCACAGCAGCCGTGCGCTTCCCGATCCGCGCTTGAGCAGCGCCTGTTCCTGCTCAGTGAGTACGCTCTTCCGCAGCAACAACTCCCGCGGATCGCCTTCGGCAGCCACCGACAGCGCTCTTCCTTCCGCCGAGGCCGCGAATCCGATGGCCCGCCAGACGCTCGACTCGAAGCGCTCAAACGGCAGCGCGCCATCCGCGTCCGCCGTGCGCGCGAGCAGAACGCCGAGGTGGCGGCAGAGATCGTCGGTCTTCATGGCGGGATCGCAGGCGCACCGCGCCGAGATCACCCGCTTCGAATCGACGACGAGCATCGGCTGAAAACTCCGCCGCTCGTTCTCGATGACATACGCCGTCGACGCGCCGCGAAAGAAGAGCACTCCGCGAAGCTGAAACTTGCCGGACTGCCGCTGAATCGTGCCCAGCGTCGCCGCGCGAAACGCGGAGCGGAATCGTTCAGGGATGTTGGAAGTGGGATCGGTGGTCAACGGGAGCTCGCTGGCGAGTCAATCTTAGCTGGACTTGTTTCGAGTCATCTGCAACTGACGCAGAATGCGCCCGTGCGCTTTCCCATGAGAGGAACGCTGCCGTCCTCGGCGGCTGGCCCGGTGGCGTCGTCGCCACCGATCGGGCCACGGGCGCCGAGGACGGCGCCCAGCCAGCCGGCGAGGACGCCAGCGTTCCGCCGACTCCTGCCTGGGTCGTTGGAGTCACTCACATGACGTCGCACTCCGAGCTTCTTCTCCTCAACGACATCCATTCCCAGCTGAACGAGACCCGCGTGAAACGCGTGATCGCTGTCGGTTCGCAGCAGGGCGTGCAAGATGCGGTTCGCGAGGCCGCTCGCAACGGGAACGCCATCTCCATCTCGGGCGGCCGCCACTCGATGGGCGGGCAGCAGTTCGGCGCCGGAACGGTTCACCTCGACATGCGCCCGTTCAATCGCATCATCGCGCTCGATGCCGATCGAGGAGTGGCCGAGGTCGAGGCAGGGATTCAATGGCCGGAGCTGATGCGCGGGCTGGAGTTGATGCAGGAGGGGAGCGATCCCTCGTGGGGCATAGTCCAGAAACAGACCGGCGCCGACCGGCTCACCATCGGCGGCGCGCTCGCATCCAACGTGCACGGCCGCGGCCTGATCTGGCCGCCGATGATCAATGACGTCGAGGCCTTCACGCTGATCGATCACGCGGGCGAAGCGCGGCGCTGCAGCCGCGAAGAGAATCGCGAGCTCTTCTCCCTCGCCATCGGCGGCTACGGCCTCTTCGGCGTCATCACCAGCGTGGCGCTTCGCCTTCGTCCTCGTACTCGCGTGCAGCGGATCGTGGAGATTCGCAGCATCGACGGCATCGTCGAATCGATCGATCAACGAATTACCGACGGCTATCTCTACGGCGACTTCCAGTTCTCGATCGATGAGACGTCGCCCGGTTTTCTCCGCGATGGCGTCTTCGCCTGCTATCGCCCGACCGATCTCCCCTGCGGCTCCGCGCGTGAGCTGGGCGTCGGCGATTGGGAGGAGCTGATCGCGCTCGCGCACTTCGACCGCCGCCGCGTCTACGATGTCTACACGTCGTACTACCAGAGCACGAGCGGCCAGATTTATCCGTCGGACACGCATCAGTCAGGCGTCTATATCGACGATTACCATCACGCCATCGACGCGCGGACCGGCACTCGCGCCTCCGAGATCATCACGGAGATCTACGTTCCTCGTACTCGTCTGATCGACTTCATGGACGAGGCCCGAGCAGACTTCATTACACACTCCATCCCAATCATCTACGGCACGATCCGGATGATCGAGAAAGATGCGGAGTCGTTTCTGGCCTGGGCGAAAGAGCCGTACGCGTGCATCATTTTCAATCTGCACGTCGAGCACACACCCGAGGAATTGCGGTCGTCCGCCGATGCCTTTCGCCGGCTGATCGACATGGCCATCGCCCGCGGCGGAAGTTACTACCTCACCTACCACCGCTTCGCGCGGCGCGATCAGGTGGAGCGTTGCTATCCGCAGTTCGCGGAGTTCCTCGACCGCAAGCGTCACTACGATCCCGAGGAGCGCTTTCAGAGCGATTGGTACCGGCACTATCGCGATATGTTCGGGGCGTGATCAACGCTGTCATCCTGAGCCGCCGAAGGACGGTCGAAGGACCCCCCGCGCATGTGCATCGTCCAACCGCCACCAACCATCCGGCAGAGAATGAGGGGGTCCTTCGACGTCCTCCGGCACTTCGTGTCCTTCGGCGGTCTCAGGATGACAGGTGTTGTGACGCGCTGAGTTAGCGACCCATCAATGCAACCCAACCGCCCCAGCCAGACCGCGCTCCTGATCGCGCGCACGACGCTCTTCTGGTCGTTCGACGCCGAGGTGGCGAAGCTCATTCCGCCGGCCGCCGCGGAGGTCAGCCGCTGGGTAATCGAGGCGACGGACCCGAATCCTGCTCTGACGATCGCGCGCATGCAGCGCCCGATCGTGCGCGCGGCATCGCGTCTGATCGAACGCATCCTCCTTCCCGGGATCACGATTCACTATCTCCTGCGCAAGAAATACATCGCGGAGGTGGCGGCCGAGGCGCTGGCTCGCGGCGTGCGACAGGTGGCAGTCATCGCGGCCGGATTCGATTCACTCACCTACCAACTGCATCGCCAGTTTCCCGATGTGCTGTTCGTGGAGATCGATCATCCGGCTACGCAATCGGTGAAACGGGCCGTGCTCGAAGCGCGAGGATCGGTTGGCGCCAACCTGGGATTTCTCGCCGTCGATCTTTCAGCGACGCCGCTCGCCGAGGCGATGCAGAGGGAGCCGCGCTGGGATCCGTCCGCGCCCACGCTCTGGATCGCCGAGGGGCTGCTGATGTACCTCGATGAGTCCGACGTCGTGAGGATCATGAAGTCGATCTCGCAGCCCGAAAGTGCCAGCGAGTTCGTCTTCACGTTCATGTGTACCCGCGGAGGACACGTCGCGTTCCGGCGACGCTCATGGCTGATCTCGCGCCTGGTGCGCTGGAGCGGCGAGCCGTTCCGATGGGGAATCGGCGCCGATGCGCTGCCCGCGTTCACCGAAGCAAGCGGATTGCGCACGGTGGAAATCGTCGAGCCGGAGGAGTTGCGCAGACGCTACGTGCCGGCGTCACTTGAATCGCGACTGCCTCCGGCGGATGGGGACACGGTTTGTTCCACTCGAGTAGTCGCCTGAGCTAGCCTATCCGAGTTGACCATTCATTTTGACCATGTTAGCGTCCGACTCATGAAGGAAATGCCGATTTCGAAATTCAAGGCCACATGTCTGGCGGTCATCGAGCAGGTGAGAAAGACGAAACGTCCCGTGCGCATTACGCGATTCGGCAAGGCGGTAGCCGAAGTTGTTCCGCCATCGCCGAAGCCGTCAGAGAAGCGCGCGCTCGGATTCATGGCGGGCAAGATGGACGTTAGCGGCGACATCGTTCACGCCAGCCCGTGGCTTGAGTCCGGAGAGCCGAAGCGACCGGAATGAGGCTTCTTCTCGACACGCACATTCTCGTCTGGAGTGTTCTGGAACCGAGGCGACTCGGGCCGCGAGTGCGGCGTCTTCTCGACAAGCCCTCGACCGAGGTGTGGCTCTCGCCGGTCACTACCTGGGAGTTGGTACTTCTTGTTGATCACGGTCAGATCCGGCTGGACGCCCCATTTGAGCGGTGGTTCGCGGACGTGAATGAAGCCCTCGCACTTCACGAAGCACCGCTGACGCACGAAGTCGTTCTCGCAGCGCGCGATATTCGGATCCCCCACGCCGATCCTGCTGATCGCCTGCTCGCTGCCACCGCTCGCTACTACGACTTGCGCCTCGTAACGGCGGATGAGCGTCTACTGCTTGGGACGGGCTTTCATACTCTGGCGGTGTGAGGGAAGGTGCACGCCTTCGGTTGTGGCTTCGCAGCGTTTCTCACGCGAAGCCGCGAACGTCGCGAAGGGAGAGCACTACCAAGATCAACCTTCGCGACTTCGTGTCTTCGCGTGCGAAAGTCGAATCAACCACAGAGGCACGAAGATCACAGAGTTTTTCTCTGTGCCCTCTGCGTCTCTGTGGTGACTAGACTTTCTTAGTCATCGCATCACTGCGGGATCCTCCCCGGTGTCCAGGGCGCGCCCCGCGCGTTCATCTGCTTCTCCACATCAGCGAGGTCGACTTCGATCAGTTTGTGCAGGCGGTCGAGTAGCGGAGCGGTTTGCTCCTGAGCGACGGTGAGCGCTTCGCGGTGCGTGGCTGTGGGCGGCGCCGTCGTGGTCAGGCCGTTGACGGCGGTGTTGACGCGGTCGAGCAGCGATGGAGCGAAAGGCTCGTTGGCGCGGCGGAGGATTGGATCGCCGTTGAGCTGGTCGTTGATGTCGCGCAACGAGAGGTCGATCGTGTTTACCTTGGCCAGGAGTTTTGGATCGGGGCCGGCGATCTCGTCCAACGCCCGGCGGATGTACTGGATGCGTGTCAGCGACTCCTGCGTGATGCGGGCGGCGCCCATCAACGTGCGCTGCAGTCCGGCGGCTTTCTTCTGGAAGTCGAGCACAGCGGCGCGGTCGCTCTCCTTCATGATCGAGAGGTAGAGCGGAACGACGTTGAAGGTCTGCGCGGCGCCGAGGGGGGTCTCGACGCCGTCGATGCGCTTGGCGAGGCGGACCGTGTATTTGCCCGGCGCGACGAGCGGGCCGCCCGGCGGCGGCGAGAAGACGTCGGCCTCCGGTTCTTTCAACTCGATCGGGTTCGGCGCCGGATAGCGCAGGTCCCAGGCCACGCGATGGAAGCCCGCTTTGCCCGGTCCGCTCACGCGACGGATGATGTTCCCCTCCTCATCAGCCACGATCATCACTACCGCCGGCTCGATCTCCCTATCCTCGGCGCGCAACTGTTCGAGCGTCGGCAGCGGCGGCGGCGCGTGCCCCGGCTCGTTGCTCTTGTCCTGGTCGATCTTCGACTCCGCCTCCTGGCGCTGCTTGCGCCGGCTCTTCAATTCATCTTTGAGGTAGTAGGTGAAGACGGCGCCAAACGGCGGATTCGGAGCGGTGAAGTACGAGTGGCCTTGAAACGATTTGCCGGGCAGCCCGAGTTGCGCACGTTCAACGTAGAGATCAGCATCGCGCGTCGCGAAGAGCGTCGCTTCGTTGCCGGCGACCGACGCCGACATCGCGCGCAGCGGACTCACATCGTCGAGCACCCAGAAGCCGCGGCCGAATGTGGCGATGACGAGGTCGTCGTGACGCTTCTGGAACCAGAGGTCGCGCACGGCCACCGTCGGGAAATTGCCTTTCAACTGGAACCAGGACGTCCCGCCGTTCTGCGAAACGAAGAGGCCGTACTCCGTCCCCGCGTAGAGGAGCTTCGGATCGACGCGGTCCTCGACGAGCGCGTACGCACTGCCGCGCGCCGGCAGGTCGCCCGCGATCGAAGTCCACGTCTTGCCGCGGTCCGCGCTCCGCAGCACGTACGGTTTGAAGTCGCCGTTCTGGTGGTTGTCGAAGGCGGCATAGACGACGTTGGCGTCATGCTGCGACGCTTCGAGGCGCGATACGTAGGTCACGTCGGGCACGCCGGCGATGTGATCGATTTTCCGCCAGTTCTTCCCGCCATCCTCGGTGACCTGAATCAAACCGTCGTCAGTGCCGACGTAGATCAAACCTTCCTGCAGCGGCGACTCGGCGAGCGAGACGATGTTGCCGTACCACGACGTCGATGCGCCCTTGGCCACAGCGTCCACACCCCACACGCGTCCCATCACCGGCAGCGTGTTGCGGTCGATGTGGCGGGTGAGATCGGGGCTGACCGCTTTCCAGGCGCTGCCGCGGTCGTCGCTGCGCAGCAGGTATTGCGCGGCGAAGTAGAGGCGGTTGCTGTCGTGAGGGCTGACGATGAGCGGCGAGTCCCAGTTCAGCCGCAGCGGATCCATGGTGCCGGTAGGGAGCGGCTGAATGTCGAGCGCTTCGCCAGTGCGTTTGTCGAAGCGCACCAACCCACCATTTTGCGATTCGGCATAGATGATGTTCGAGTCTTTCGGATCGGGGATGGAGCGGAAACCGTCGCCGCCCTGCGTGACGTACCAGTCGGCGTTGGCGATGCCCTTCGCGTCGGTCGTGCGCGCGGGACCGCCGAGGGAGAAATTGTCCTGCGTACCGCCATAGACGCTGTAGAAAGGAAGGGCGTCGTCGGCGCTCACGCGGTAGAACTGCGTGACGGGAAGATTGGCCTTGAAGTTCCACGACTCGGCGCGGTCGAACGACTCGTAAAGGCCGCCGTCGCATCCGATGATGAGGTGATCGCTGCTGGCCGGATCGATCCAGACGAGGTGGTTGTCAGGATGCTTCCACTTCTCGTCGAGCTTGCGCCACGTCTTGCCGCCGTCGTCGGAGACGCGCACCCAGACGTCCGCGGCGTAGAGGCGGTCGTCATTGTTCGGATCGACGAAAAGCTCGCCGTAGTACTGACCCTGGGCGTTGTAGTCGTTGAGTTTCTTCCACGACGATCCGCCGTCCTTCGAGACGAAGATGCCGCCCGCTTTGCGCGTCGATTCGATCGTGGCGTAGACGATTTTCGAATTGTGCGGCGCGAGCGCCAGGCCGATGCGCCCCATGTCCTCTTTCGGCAACCCGTCCTTCAACTTCGTCCACGTCTTGCCGCCGTCGACCGACTTCTGGATGGACGATTCAGGACCGCCATCGATGAGCGTGAAGACGTGGCGTCGGCGCTGATAGGTGGCCGCGAAGAGGATGTCGAGGTTGGTGGGATCGAGCACGACGTCGCTCACGCCGGTGTTCTCGCTGATGTTCAACACGCGAGTCCACGTCTTGCCGCCATCGGTCGTTTTGTAGAGACCGCGGTCGCCGCCCGGCGCCCAGAGCGGCCCCTGCGCGGCAACGTAGACAACGCTGGAGTCGCGCGGATCGACGACGATCTTTCCGATGTGCTCCGACTTCTCGAGCCCTACGTTCTTCCAGCTCTTCCCGCCATCGATCGATTTGTAGACACCGTCCCCCATCGACACGGAGCGCTGGCTGTTGTTCTCCCCCGACCCAACCCAGACCACGAGCGAATCATGCGGATCGATCGTCACGCAGCCGATGGAGTGCGACTTCTCGCCGTCGAAGACCGGCTTGAACGTCGTGCCGCCGTTCGAAGTCTTCCACACGCCACCTCCCGCCGTGGCGACGAACCAGACGCGCGCATCGCGCGGATCGACCGCGAGATCGATGATGCGGCCGGAGGTGAGCGCAGGGCCGATCTCACGAAGTTCGAGTCCGGAGAAGGTCTTCTCGCCGTATTTCGATTCTTTCTCTTTCAAGTCCTTTTCTTTCGAGGCGGGCGCAGGGGCGTCAGCTTTCTTTGCCGACTGCGCGTGAAGGGACGCAACGAGTGAAAGCACAACCACGAGCAAGCAGATGAATCGTTGGCGCATCGATGACCTCTCTCAGCTTCGCATTCCGAAGCGGCAGGAATGGTAATCGAAGGAGTGGGGTGACGCTGAAGCACGTTGTCCGTACACGGTCACAGTCAACACCCGAGCAATCATCTAGCAACGGCGGTCGTGAATAACTCGTCGCTGGGCATCGGACCCTTTTGGGGATGAAAGTCTGCGTGTCGAATGCTGAGGCGCTAGGATGATACGCGATACATTCAGGCAAGAAGACTACACCGTTGGCGATGACCTACTGGCATCAGCTAGCTGGCTCAGTTGGCAGATACTCTGCGATCTCGCTGGCGTGGGCTCCGATGAGTCGGCGCTCCTGACTCGAAACATCTGCTTGCTCAAGGACTGTTGCTAACTCCTGGGACCAGCTCTTCAGAGTGCCCAGCGTTGCTTGGCTCCGCTGGAGTCGGTACATCGTGTACACAACGGTGTCCAGCGCGAACGGCGGCCACTTTGATCTGTCAGGATATGTGTTTGTTAGTGCGCTCCTGAGATGATCGAGTGCAGTAGGCAGTCCCTCGAAGTCTTCACTCAGAAGATGGGCGTAACACAAGCTGTTGAGGATCTGGATCTTCAACTTACCCGAGGCGAGCACAACAGCCTCGTTCAAGTCGGTGATTACGTCCGCAAGTGCAAACGGTGTCTCATTCTGTTCGCTCCGCGGAGCTCCCTCTGGACTTCGAGCAAATTCGATAAGCCATAGCTTCAACCTGGCGCGCTCATTGAGGTAACGCGGATCCTGGCCTCCGTGCTCGCGAATTGCTGCTTCTACGCTCTCTAGCGCGTCCTGCATTCGCTCCTCAGCTTCGCCCAGCGACTGTTTCTCGAACGACATGCGTTTCGCCATCACGCCTTGGAGAAACAAGCCTTCGCGTCGCTGGCCCGGTGGTCTGCTCACCAAGCCGTAGTCTACATATTGCCTTGCCAAATGCCATCGACCTAGAGCCCCTAGGCTGACGGCGATGCCCAGGAGGCAGTCGTAGTCGTTTTCACACCTTATCGCCACTTCGAACAGCGTCTCGGCATCGGCGAGATTCGATGACCACGCCGCAGACAACTTCGCGGTCGCCGTTCGCAGGTCACTATCCTGAAACTCGATCGGATAATCGATACCGCCGTGCGAGTGCCTGTCCCGCTGAAGTCGAAAAGCAACCCTGTCCCTATCGCGCCGTACCTCACGGAAGATCTGCTGAATGTGATCGACCATGCGAGAGCGCAGTTTTGAAGGATCGCGTAGAAGTGCCAGCAGGTCGATAGCGACTTCCTTGCGCGAGCCCTTTCTCTTTCGGGTCTCGCCTGCCTTGGTTAGACCTGTCGCATAAGCCTCGACGTTTCGCCACTCGCTCTGGATACGCTCCAGTAACTGACGGAGGGTCTTTCCAGTAGAACCGTCGATGAGGTTGAGAACATCTGCATGTTCAGTCGTCGTGCCATCGATTCCGCGAAGCTTAATCTGCGCTTCCTCGGCGCCCGAGATAAACGCGAGGAGCGACTGATGCCGGATCTGAAGCTCGGCTTCGTCGGCTAGCGAAACTCCAGACGGGGAGTCAAGATATGCCGTCGAGACGGTACGCGGGTGACGGACGAACACTTCCCGATCGCGCGCCTCTGCCTCGGCAACGGCCATGAGGTGAGCGCTCCGACTGACGAGAAGAATGCGTTTGCGAGCCGGGACTAGCAGCTCATTCGCGGCCTCGACTTCGCCTAGAGCTCGAGCGTCGATGACATTCGACGCAGGATTGCCTTGGCTCCGTAGCTTCGACAGTAACGCGAACCGCCTCTTCGCTCGCTCTTCATCAACGTGAGACACGGCGTCGGGATACTCCCGTTCAAGTGCTTTGAACGTGCGCTGGAGCAGAAGATCCTTAAGACGGCCAAATGGGGTTAGATCCAAGCCGCGCGCGAAGGCGACGAGATTCGGCGTGTGCTTTTCAAAGTAGTTGAAGTACCGGTCGAGTTCGTCATCCGTCAGCGGTTCGGCTTCTGTACGCTTCATCCGCTCGAGAATCTCCTTAGTCTCCGACGTCTCTAAGGTCTTCAATACCTCCCGCCGAGTCCGCAAGTAGGTCTTTGCTGAGGTTGCGAATTCTTTCACAGCGATTAGGTCAACGAACCCAGCGAGTTCTACGGCGTAAGGCTCAGGAAGCAGAACATTTCGTTCGCCGAAGAACCTAGAAAGGACATAGAACTGCCTCTCGACGTCATTGCTCCATCCGTCTCCGATTGGCGCATGCTCGTGACTGTCGCCCGGCATCACATAGGAATATATTTCCGAGAAATCCACCGCGTAATGCAAGGTCCAGCCCGCCTTCCGTACGCGACAGTCAGACAGTGCGTGACGGACATCGCGCAGAAGAACGTGACAATGGTCGATGTAGTCGCCCAAATCGAACTTAGGAATCATGCTCGACCCCGCAGTTGGTTCTGACGAGGTCTTAGTCCCCTCGCATAGGTCATGGCAAGCACAGACTTACCGGAACCCTTGTAGAGACCAACAGCAGTCCTAAGGCTGTCACGGCCGGTCTCATAAAGTTCAATCACCGGCACCGATCTGCGCGGAGCGGTCTTGATGTGAGGCTGCCCTATCTTTTCTCTCACGCCAGTGATGTCGCTTCGCTCTAGAATCCCGGCGTCAACACCGGATCTCCACGCGAAATCCCGCGCGGCTGGTGAGAGTAGATCGATGTTGTCCTTGATCAATTTGATCGTCAGGTGGTCGGCGAACTGCGCAAAGATGTCGGCACCCACGAAATACGAGTCGACCCCTGCCGCCTGAAGTACGAATCGGTCGAAGGCTTCAACGAAACGCGACGGATTGCAAATGGAAATGGCGAGCGCGAGAAGTGAACTGAAGTGCGGCGCCACCTGTGGGTCGTGGAAGAGTCCGTCGAAGGCTGTTTCGATTCTCTTATCAGGTTCATCAACCGCGAAACCTGACAATACGCCAAGGAGGATGTCCGCAGCGTCGAAAAACGGGTTTCCCCAATTCATCCTCTCGCGATTGTCGAGGAGAATCTTTAACAAAATCGCTACTGTGTTGACCGCTCGAAGCTTTCCGGCGGTCCATGCGAGTTCGCGCAAGACGTCGAGGCCGTGGAATCCTTCATCCCACATGCGAAGCGAATCGACGAGGCTCCGCCTCATCCTGTGCCGAACGTCTTCGGACGAATTCTCGAAAAGCTCTTCGATCTCTGAAGTTAGCGTCGACCTCGGGGAGAATCGCAGGGGTTGGTAGTTTTTCTCACGAAAGCATTTGAACAACCACTTCGTCCAATCATCTTCGAGCCAAACAGCAACCACACTAAGGTTGTAAGCGAGATGATCGTCGGTCACGGCGTTCCCTTCCTTCGCGGTGCCCGCTTCGACAGTGAACCAACTCGCGCACTATCCGCGGGCGTCCAGAGCACGAACAAGGGACTTAACTCAGTCTCAGTAAGCACGCGCTTGTCGCCGACCGTACCGAGGTCGCGGTACTCGAATGCACTAGTGAATGGTATCGGCCTATGTACTGCCTCAACGGCACCATCACGAAGATACTCGAGATCAAGCGAAGCACCCCAGCCTTCCCGTCCGTCGTTCGATCGGTAAACCGTTACACATGCGCCTTCTAGTGACGTCGGAGCCGCAAGGGCGAGGGACTTTGCTACCTCCGGAGGGTATCTAAGCTCGATCAGGCGTTGCTTCGGCGCCTTGAAGATGAGGCCGAGGAAATCCCGAACTCGCTTAGGAACTCTACCAGATTTCGCATGGTCAATCTGATCCTGCAGAGCATCCGAGTCGGTCACCCACGCAAACTCCCGTCCTGTCTTGATCGTGGCGCCGTCCCGAACCTCCTTCTCATAAATCGTCGCGAACTTCGGCACTCGCGCTTTGCGATCAATGACCGTAGCGCGGCTCGAAAGACGAACGTAGTACTTGTGAAACGAAGCATCGTCGGTGATCAGCGACAGCCTGCCCCGATTCTTAATAACTGGACCGTTGCAGAAAAGCGAGGCAGGAGCACCGTTTAGGATCACCTCGAAGGCTGCCTCGGCCTCGTCATGCCCGCCGATTCCTGGCTTCCAGAAACCTCTGATCATCATCGCGTGCAGGACTCGCAGCAGTCGCCACAACGGAACCCGATTCCTCTTGCCGAGGTCGTACTTGAGGTTTGAGAGAGTGATCCGCGTCCGTCCGTGGGCGTTCATGGCATCGAACCATTTGGCCAGCCGTTCGCGGTCTTTCCATAGCGGCATCATATGAGGAGTGACCCGGACCTCAATTTCCCTACCCCAGGCTGGCCAAAACCGCCTTTGGACGCCACGTTAGGGAAGAACGGATTCGAATTTCGGTACCGCTTCCGGTACGGTTAGTTCCGGGGAAAGTGAAGGTGATCCTCTTCGAGAGCAAGGACATACTCACGAATTGCGTCGCGGGCATTTGCAACTGCTTCTTCGCACGACTTGCCTTGTAACACACAGCCGGAAGGCTCGGACACTCTGCGAGCAGTAGCCGTTTCACCGCGATAGACCTGTGGCATTCTCAACCTCCTGTCGGTGGCAGTATCCGCTGTCGAGCTTATTGCACACGCCGTCAATGCCGGCCGCGCGCCGGCGCGGCGGGCGTTCGAGCCGCAGATCGACGCGGCCCAATCCCCGCGTGGCGACGTAGAACGGCTTCGTCGTCCCTCGTGCGAAGCCGGCGGTGAAGGGGAGCGATGTTGTGGCTTCGCCGCGGGCGGCGAAGTACTCCAGGATGAGCATCTCGTCGTTGGTCAGGAGGCGGTCGCGGGAGATCACTACCACGGCGATATCGAACAACTTCTTCGCGGCGTTGGCGTCGGGGATGCGTGGTCCGTTGACGGCGATGATGTCGTTGATCGTGATCGTGCTGCTCGGCAGTACGCAGCCACTGCACGGGGTTCCCTGCACGATGATTCCTGGTGCGACCGACGATGCGGGGAGGAGGCCCATGAGGTAGAGATCGAAGTCGTTGAACTCTTTCGTCACCGGCGCGTCGGTGAGTCGCGCGGTCGTCGCGGTCACGGCGGTTACGTCGTAGGGGAAGTCGCCACCGACGGAGGAGCCTGGGATGTTGAAGCCCATGACGCCGTGGGCCATCGTCGAGGGCGGCCAATGAGGTCCCGGCAGCAGCGCGCTGTTCTTCAGGAAGAGCACCCACTGATGTCCGAGCTCGTGCGAGAACGCCGTCTCGCCGGCGTCGAAAAAGAAATCGACCGGATAGACCGTGATGCCTTGCAGCCTGCCCGCGCTTCCATACGAAGGTGCCGCATTGAATTTCGCCACGCCGATGCCATCGACGTCGTTACGCACGGCGAAGTGGTAGCGGTTCGACGGATACGATGGCTCGACGAAGAGAACCTGCAGGAAGTCGTAGTCGTCGTGGAAATAGCCGTAGAACTGCTGGGCGGCCGCCTGTACATGGTCGGCGTCGATTCCCGGCCGGAAAAGGTTGAGGATGCGCGTCGTCGCGCGCGCGTTCCCGCCGAGGGTTCGAATGGGGACGGAGGGGACGAGTTCGTCGAGAACCTGGATGAAGCTGTTGTACGACGCCAGCGTTGATCCGTCCGATGCCAGCAGCCGGATGAATCCGACGAAGTTGTGGTTGACGTCATCGGCCGCATAACCATCGAGCACCTTGGCCGCGGGAACGGACGCCACCCAATGGCCCGGCGAATTCTGCGAAAACGCAAGCGACCCGCCATTCGCGTAATCGAGTCGCATTCCCGAGACCGTGCCGGTGGTCTGCTCTTCCAGAGTCACGTCCACCGTGCGGTTCGTGCGCACGGCCAGCGGGTCGTATTTGTTCCAGACGATCGTCTGCGCGTCGGCGGCAGTGGCGAGGAAGAGCGCGAGGAGTGCAGCGAGGCGGGGCACGAAGGCGATGATAGCGGCATTGCCTCCGACGGAGCGATGCGGCCAGAAGCGTGGCGTGCAGGGCGAGAATGATCCGGGTTGCGGCGCGAGCGCCACGCAACGTCATCAGGGTCTGGGCTGCACTCGTACCCTGACCGTCGCCGTTCCGGTCTTGCCCAGCGAGTTCGTCACCGAGAGTTTGATGAGGTGATCGCCGGCCTTGAGATGGGCGACCTTGAGCGGCGTTCCCTTGCCGAGGGAGCGGCCGTCCGCGCTCCATCGAAGCTCCGATTCCTTGATGTCGTCGTCCTGGAGGTCGAACGCGTCGCCGTCCAGGATGATGTCGTCGCCGGCGGAGTAGACGCCGTTGTTCGGCAGCGCTTCGATCGTCACTTGCGGTGGCTTGACCGGAACCCGGAACTCGGCGCTGATGGCCGACGCGGTGAGGACGCCGTCACTCGCCCAGACGCGAATCTTCGCGTGGGGACCGCCGGCGATGGCGTCGAAATCGATCGTGAATCGCTTGCCGGTCAGATCGCGCCGGAGCACTTCCCACTCCGAGAAGGGGTTGGAGATGTCGGCGTTGTAATCGACCTGATAGGCCAGCGACGCGTGCTCGGCGTCGTCGGCGTCCCAGGTGATGCTTAGCTTTCCTTTGACCCGTCCCTTCGCTTCAGGAGCGACCTTCGCGACCGTCGGAGCGTGCGCGCCGACGGCGATCTCGCGCAGGACCTTGCCGCCGCTAATTATCTGGAGCCTGGCAACGCCTTTCGGGAAGGGGACGACGCCTTCGAACGCGCCCCACGCCAGAAACTTCGCTTTGCGGCCCTTCGGCGGCACGGGATCGAAGCCCGGCTGCAGCGAGGTCGAAGCGATGATTTTTCCGCTCGCGTCGGCGGCGGCGAGCTCGTACTCGCCGGTCGTGCTGGCGATCGGATCGCGGTCGTTGAATGTCCAACAGGGATCGATGCGGACGTCTTTTTCCGACGCCGCGTGGCGATGGATCGTGCCGAAACACTGCACATAGCGCTGCGGTGACCCGGCCGGCGGATGCTCCGGCTTCGGCGCGAGCGCGTCGAAGAGATGATCGTAGGCGTCGCGCGACGTCCAGAACTGAAATTGCTTCCCCTGCGAGCCCATGTACTCGCCGGCATCAGCGAGCGCGCCGCGTCCGCCGACTTCATATGGATGATGCTCGGCGGGGATCTTCGTGGCGCTCACACCGGTCAACTGGACGCGTCCGGCGCTGCAAGCGATCTCCGCCTCCTGCTCGTCATCAGCGGTGGGAGCGATGTTGGTGCCGCGGAAGTTGTCCGGCGCCGGATTGACGTCGCAGGCGAAACTGCCCCCGTCGTAGGTGTCGCCGAGGCCGTAGGTGTGGCCGATCTCGTGCGAAACCGTGGCGGCGGCATCGTCGTCGCTCAGGACGCCGATGTTCGCCGGCATCCCGTACGTGAAGCCCTGCAGCGTCCCGTTCGGATAGACCTCCGGACGCGCCTGGATGAATCCGAAGACCTGTGTGTAGCAGCCGTCTTCATGCGGACTGCCGGCGCAATGTTCAGGGACGAGCTTCGCGAGCGCGGACCACAGCGCTTCCTGGCCGTCTTCCGTCTCGAGGTCGAAGCGGCGGTCGCTGGCGTCGAACGGCTCGCGCGTTACCCAGATGAGTTTGTCGGCAGCGATGGGATAGGTAGAGCGAACGTAGCCGGCGAAGTTCTTCCACCGGTCGTCGCTCACCGGGACGATGGTGCCGCCGTAGTTCGCGGTCACCGGGACGGCGAGAATGCGCATGACGTCGCGCTCGACGAAGTCGTAGGCCGTTCCGCGTGTCGTCCTGGTTGCACCGTTGATTTTCACCTCGAACTCGTACCTGCCCGCCGCCCAGTTCCCGCACGCCGCGCGGGTCGGACAGAGGAAATCGACGATGCGCGCCGGTCCCTGTTGGGTGATGGGAGGAATGATCGCGACGAGATGCCCATCGCGCCGGATCGTGGCGCTCGTTTTCGATTCGTCGATCGTCACCGCCTCGGCGAGAAACGCGCGGACGACTGCGTCTTTCCCGGCAACGAACTTCCGATGCCCGTCCTTCTGAACGCCGATGGCCTGGTTGATTTCGATGGTGTCGATCACCACTTCCGCGCAAAGGGAGGGCGACACCAGCAGGAAAGCGATGAAAACGAGCCGCGGCCTGAACGTCAGCATGAATTCCTCCTCGCCGTTTGCGGGACCGTTGAACCGTGAGGGAGCGTTGAGGGGTTGTGGACGTGAGCAATGTAGCACCACACTCACGCCATCCTGTCGTCGTGACTGTGCTCATCCGTGCGTCAATCGCAGGGACGGCGTTGCCTGGGCCGCCTCTGCGGTGACCCAAGCGCTTGACTCCGGCAACGTCGCGCCCAACGGCAACTCCATCCCGCGTTGTCGGCTGGCAGTTGATGACCCTTGCCGCCGCACGGGACGTGACGCCCGAAGTCAGCCTGCGTGCGTAGCGGCAGCATCCAGACGCGTCTGTTTCGTCTCCGCATTGCTCCTGCCCACTTTGGGCAGTAGAATGCCCGAAATGGGCATAGCACCGAAGGTCGCACACCGGCGAGCTGGCACGCGGACGACAAGCCTCGCCGATGCGCTATTCACGACCACGCAGCAACGCATCCTGCGGCTGCTATTCGGCAATGCGGAGCGAACGTATTTCAAACAGGAGCTGATCGAGCAGACCGGCTCGGGCTCGGGAGCAGTGCAACGCGAGCTGGCCCGGCTCGTCGAAAGCGGGCTCGTTACAATGAATCGTATCGGCAGCCAGAAGCACTATCATGCGAATCGCAAGGCCCCCATCTTCGAGGAGCTTCGGGGAATCGTGACCAAGACGGTCGGCCTCATCGATCCGTTGCGATCCGCCCTCCGTCCGCTCGCCAGACGAATTGATCGCGCGCTTGTTTACGGCTCAGTGGCGAACGGCAAAGCACACGCAGGCAGTGATATCGATCTGCTCGTCGTCGCCGATGCACTCACGCTCGAAGAGTTGTTCTCAAAGCTGGCACCGGCAGAAAAACTATTGGGGCGCAGCATTCACCCGACGCTTTACACGCCCGAGGAGTTCGCGCGGCGAAAGGCGAAGGGCAATCCCTTTCTGCGGAAAGTGCTCGCCGGAGAGCATATTGACCTGATGGGAAGTGAAGATGGCGCGGGCGAGTCTCGATAGTCTTGTCCGTACAGGCGGTCTCAGGCCGAACCGCCGGAGCGATCCGAGCTGGATGGGTTAATCCGCTAGTAGAACGTGACTCGCTCGAACATCACGACAGCCAATTCTCAACATTGAGCGGTTCCAGAGTTGCCATGCGCCGGAAGTCGGGGTCCTCGGTGACGACAATGGCGTCGCGTTCGAGAGCGGATGCGGCAATCCAAAGGTCATTGTCAGTGAAGCCGAGTTTCGTCAGGTCGAAGCTGCGTCGCTTGGCGCGATCTTTCGGTCCCAGCCTCAGGAGAATCCCGGCCTTCAGATCGGCATATATCTGAGAGATCGCCGGCGATACTGCGACTTGATCGATCCGACCGAGGAAGTCTTCCACGGCGACGGAGTTCTCGATCCGCCGCTCCGAGATCAAGGCTCCATAGCGAAGTTCGCCGGCGACCACGACCGACGTCATCAGCCGCTCCGAGGGGCGTTCTCGGAGCGCAGCGAGTATTCGTTCGTCTCTCGCAATCAGACGGAAACAGTGATTCGTATCGAGCAGGTACGGCATTCAGAAGCGCGCTTTCGATCTGGACTCCGTGACGATACGAACGATGTCGTCGAGATCTTCGCCGCACCATCCCGGAGCGGATTTCAGCAGCGATGCGGCGGTTGATCGACGGCCTTCCGCAGCGAGAGATCTCGAAGCACTTGCGCTGCGCGCGCTTGGACGGGAGAGCGCGGACTTCGCGGCGGCCTTCTTTTGCCGTGCTCTCACATCCCGCTGTTTGCTCTTGGAGGTTTTCAGCACTGTCATTCCTCCTGCTCTTCAGCTCTTTAATTTGGCGGAGGGGGTGGGATTCGAACCCACGGTACCGTTTCCGGTACGGCGGTTTTCAAGACCGCTGCCTTAAACCACTCGGCCACCCCTCCGTGCCGTTGATCGAACGCGCCGTGCCTTAGCTGAATTTCGAGAGAGCACAACCGCTACGAAAGCAGATTCACGTCCAGCGTGATCTTGATTCGCAGGCGGCGGTGCTGGCGGAGCTCCTCGAGGGTGATGTTCAGCGGGACCGTCACTTCTTTTACCAGGCCGTCGGTGGCGCGGCGTTCGGTGGGGGTGGCCACGCCTGCGGCTTTCGGGGCGCCGAGCTCCGGCAGCGAATTGAGAATGCCCTCGGGGAGCGGGATCTCGATCGACATCAGCGGCACCTCGTTCGGGCCGTCCAGCGATGAAAACGCGGAGCCTGGCCCCAGCATCGTCAGGCCGGACGACGGCGCATCGTCGTCCACCTTCGGATTCGTCGCGTAGTAATCGACAAAATCTTCGAACGGTTCCGCGGCTTTTGAGACCGCTGTTTTCGCGGCAACGGGCTTCGCCGCCGGGGGCGCCGGAGCGGCGGCCTTGGGCGCGATCAGCTCCGTCTTCACCATCGGCAGGTCATCCGCGCCGTTCGCGTCATCGAGCACGAAGGACGACGATGAAGATGCCGGCGCTGAAGAAGTCGATGGCGTCTTTGCGGGCGTCACTTCGCCGAAGACGTCGTCGTCATCCCAGAGCGAATCGTGGGGGCGCGGCTCCGCGGGGGCAGTCGGATTCAGGATCTGGATATCACGGTCGAGCGGCTCGGAGCCCTCCAGCCCGTACTTTTTGATGAGGTGCGAGAGGACGAGGTGCGTGATACCCTTCAGCGTCTCTTCGACTCCGATGCCGGTCGTGGCCACCGACTCGAAATGCGGCACGCCGAGCTTGTTCACTTCGGCCACCAGCTCCCCTACCGACAGGGCGTTGGGAAGATCGCGCTTGTTGAACTGGATGACCAGCGGAATCTCGCGGATGCGCACGCCCTGACGCTTGAGGTTGTCCTCGAGATTCTGCAGCGACTCGAGGTTGGCGTCGATGGCGTGCTCCTGACTGTCGGCGACGAAGACGACTCCGTCCGCTCCTTTGAGCACGAGCTGGCGCGTCGAGTTGTAGTAGACCTGACCCGGCACGGTGTAGAGCTGGAGCTTGGTGCGCATGCCGCGGATCTTGCCGAGGTCGAGGGGGAGGAAGTCGAAGAAGAGGGTGCGGTCGGTCTTCGTCGCCAGCGAGAGCATCTTGCTCTTGTTGTTGGACGGCAGCGAGTCGTAGACAAACTGCAGGTTCGTCGTTTTGCCGCAGAGGCCGGGACCGTAATAGACGATCTTCGCGGTGATCTCTTTCGTGGCGTAGTTGAAGAGGACCATGGGAGTGAGTGAGCGTAGCGAAGGGGGGTGTGGGAGTCAAACGTGTTGGTGGGTGTCGGGTTGTCGGGCGACTGGTTGCTTGGTTGCTGAGTTGTCAGGTTGCTGAGTGGCTTTCGTCGCTGGCAAGACTAACCCACTGCCAACCCAGCAACTCTGCAACCAAGCAACCCGGCAACCACCGCCAAAGTTTTCGTGTCCGACACGCGACACCGGCCAAGCGGCTCGCACCCCATCCCGTATCATGTCGCGCCGCGGAGGTCGAATGTCCAGACGATTCCTCTGTTTCACCGTTCTCCTTTTTCTTGTTGTTTCGCTGCCGTGCTTCGCCGAGGCGCCGGGCGTTTATGCGATCACGGGCGGGACGATCCATCCGGCCAGCGGGCCTGCGATCGACAACGGCGCGGTGATCATTCGCGACGGCCTGATCGAATCGGTCGGCAGCGCGGTGGCCATCCCGCTCGACGCGACGATCATCGACGTCAAGGGAGGCCACATCTACCCCGGCCTCATCGACGCCATGACCTCCCTCGGCTTTCCGAGTGCGAGCGCGACACGCAGACGGGGTGGTGGCGGAGGCGCCGGCGGACGAACACCGGCGGCGGATCCGTTGCCCGAGACCGGACCGTCGTTCATGGCGTTCCGCGAGGCCAAACTCTCCGACGATGATGCGGACTCCAAGCGCGCCACTGGCGTGCTGACGATCGTCACGGCACCCGCGTTCGGCATCTTCAACGGCCAATCGGTCGCCCTCAACCTCGGCAGCGGGACGATGGAATCGCGCGTCGTCCGCAATCCGGCGTGGCAGCAGATCTCGTTCAATCCGCGGCCGGCGTGGACCTATCCCGATTCGCTGATGGGCGTCATCTCCTACATCAAGCAGACGCTGCTCGATGCGCAGCAGCACAGCGCGGCGCGGGCGATCTACGACAAGAATCCGGCCGGCTACAAACGCCCCGACGAAAGCCCGTCGCTGGAAGCGCTCGGCTCCGTTCTGCGCCGCGAAGTGCCGGTGGTCTTCGTCGCCGACAGCGAGCTGATGATCCGCCGCGCGGAGTTGATCGCCAAAGAATTCAACGTACGGCCGATCATCGCCGGAGCGCGGCAGGGCTACAAGATGGTTGGCGAGCTCAAATCGCTCGGCGCGCCGGTGCTGGTCTCCACGAAGTGGCCTGTCGCGCCAACATCGAAAGAGGATCGCGAGGAGCAGCCGCTGCGCGTAATTCGCGACCGCCAACTCGCGCCTACAACTCCCGCGGAGCTCGCAAAGAGCGGCGTGCTTTTCGCGCTCGTCAGCGGTGCGGGAAAAACCAGCGACTACATTCCCGGCATCCGAAAAGCGATCGAGAACGGCCTCTCCACCGACGACGCGTTGCGCGCCGTGACGATCAATCCGGCCAAGATCATCGGCATCGACCGCCAGCTCGGATCGCTCGACCGCGGCAAGATCGCCAACATCGTCGTCACTGACAAACCGATCTTCGACAAAGAAGCGAAGGTGAAGCGGATCTTCGTCGATGGGCGCGAGTCGAAATTGACCGCCGAGGATGAGAAGAAGAAGCCGGGTGGCGGAGCGACGGCAGGAACGAGCGCATCTCCGATCGATGGCAGCTGGAGCTTAGTCGTCAAGACCACCGCGGGCGACGCGAACATCTCCGCGACGCTGAAAGTGGAGAACGGTCAGATCAGCGGCACGTTCTCGGGCGATCACGGTTCCGGCAGCATCGGCAACGGAACGTTCGACGGCACGACGGTCGAGTTCTCGATCACCGGCGGCGGCAAGGAAGAAGCGGGCGACTGGGTCTTCCACGGCACGCTGCACGGCTCGAACATGGAAGGAACGGTGTCGACGACGCTCGGCACGTTCCCGTTCACCGGGAGCAAGAAATGAGAATCGGAAGAAGCCTAGAAGACGTTGCCGGTTGTCGGTTGTCAGTCGGTTGTCATTCCGAACCCGGCGGCGCCCCGGAGGGGCAAAGCACGGTGAGGAATCCCCAGCCAATAACAACCGCCACCGCGCGACCTGAGTTTAAACGAGGGGATTCCTCGCCGCGCTTCACCCCTCCGGGGTTTCGCCGGCTCGGAATGACAGCGATGTGCGTGCTCGCTTCGGTGATCACCATCAGCGCCTCCGCGCAAGACCTCGTCATCCGCGACGCGACGATCCTCACGATCACGCACGGGAAGATCGAGCACGGATCGATCCTCGTGCGCGGCGGCAAGATCGCGGCGGTCGGCGCGAACGATCAGGTCACCGCGCCGGCCAATGCGACGGTCATCGATGCCGCGGGCAAATTCGTGATGCCGGGCATCATCGACACGCACAGCCACAGTTCGGTCGAGGGGAGTGTCAACGAAGTCTCGCTGCCGAATACAGCGATGGTGAGGATCGGCGACGTTCTGACCAACGAAGACATCGACGTCTATCGTCAGCTCGCAGGCGGAACGACGGCGGCGCTCGTGCTTCATGGCTCGGCCAACGCGATCGGCGGGCAGTCGCAGATCGTGAAGTGGAAGTGGGGTCATCCCGTTTCCGAGTGGCCGATCGCCGATGCTCCGCGCACGATCAAATTCGCGCTCGGCGAGAACCCGAAGTCGTCGAACTTCCGCCCGCCTCCCGGCATCCCCGCGCAGTATCCGCAAACGCGAATGGGAGTTGAGGAAGTGATCCGCCAGTCGTTCACCGATGCGAAGGATTACATCGCGCGCTGGGATGACTACGACGCGCGCAAGAAGCGCGGCGAGAATCCGATTCCGCCGCGGCGCGATCTGCTGATGGAGACGATGGTGGACATCCTCAAGGGGAAGATCGACGTCCATTCGCACTGCTACCGCGCCGACGAGATCATGATGCTGCTCAATCTCTCCGACGAGCAGGGCTTCCACATCCGCGAGCTGCAGCACGTGCTTGAAGGCTACAAAGTTGCGAAAGAAATCGCTGCGCACGGCGTCGGCGGCGGCACGTTCATCGACTGGTGGGGATTCAAGGCCGAGGCGTATGACGCGATTCCGTACAACGTGGCGCTGATGAATGGCGCGGGCGTGCTGACGTCCGTCAACTCCGACTCGGCGGAACTGGCGCGCCATCTCAATCAGGACGCGGCGAAAGCGATGAAGTACGGCGGCCTGTCGGAAGAAGAAGCGCTGAAGCTCTGCACGCTCAATGGCGCGAAGCAACTCCGCCTCGATCACCGCCTCGGATCCGTCGATGTCGGCAAAGACGCCGATCTCGTGATCTGGAACGGCCATCCCCTGTCGGCCTACTCGCGCGTCGAGACGACACTCGTCGACGGCGAGATCCTCTTCGACCGCCAGCGCGATCTCGCCGCGCGCCAGCAACTGGCGACAGAAAAGAAGGACCGCTTGAAGAAAGAAGCCGACGACGAAGCGAAGAACAAGAAATCCGCGAAGCCCGGCAAGAGCGACGACGAGCCGAAGCCGGAGGTGACCAATGATTAAGCGCCTTGCGTTCGTTGCATTCGCACTTCTTGCGTTCGCGGCACCCGCCTTCGCCCAATCCGTGATTCCGAACAACCCCGGCAAGAAACTGACCTTCGCCATTCGCAACGCCACGATCGTTCCAGTCACCTCGGCACCGATCGCGAATGGCACGATCGTCTTCTCCAACGGCATCATCACCGCCGTCGGCGCGAACGCCGCGATTCCCGCCGGTGCCACGATCATCGACGGCACGGGGCTCTTCGTCTATCCGGGACTCATCGACAGCGGCTCGCACGTCGGACTCGAGGAGATCAGCGCCGTTCCCGGCACCGTCGACACTTCGGAGCTCGGCGACATCAATCCGAATGCGCGCGCCGAGGTTGCGGTGAATCCGCATAGCAACGTCATTCCGGTGACGCGCGTGAACGGAATCACCAGCGTCGTCACGGAGCCCGAGGGCGGCATCATCTCGGGATCGTCGGCGATGATTCAGCTGGCTGGATGGACGCCGCAGGAGATGACACTCAAAGCGCCGCTGGCGATGCACATCCACTTCCCCCGCCTGCGCAGCGCCGCCTTCGACGAGGTGCCGCAGGACGAGGAAGCGGCCAAAGAGGCGTCGAAGAACTACACGAAGCAGATCGACAAACTGCGCGATGCCTTCCGCGATGCGCAGGCCTACGCGAAGGCGGCTACGGCGCGAACGAATCACAAGGAGATCAAACGCTTCGACCGGGATCTCTTACTCGAGGGACTCGTCCCGGTCGTCGAAGGGCAAGTGCCGGTGGTGATACACGCGAATCTGGAGCGCGACATCCGCGCGGCCATCAAGTTCGCGGATGAATTCAAGTTGAAGGTGATCCTCGCGGACGCCGAGGATGTGGCGAAGGTGATTCCGGAACTGAAGTCGCACAACATTCCGGTGATCCTCGGGCCGATTCTGTCGACGCCGCCGCGCGAAGACGATCCGTACGATCTGGTCTACGGAAACGCGAAGACGCTGTTCGACGCCGGCGTGCCGTTCGCGATCCAGTCGCAGGACTCGCACAACGCGCGCAACCTGCCGTATCAGGCAGCGGCGTGCGCGGCGTTCGGACTGCCGAAGGACGCGGCGCTGCGAGCGGTGACGATCGCACCGGCGCAGATCTTCGGGATGGCGGACCGCATCGGATCATTAGAGACGGGCAAGCTCGCCAACATCATCCTCACGGACGGCGATCCGCTGGAGATCGTGACGCACGTGAAGCGGCTGTTCATCGGTGGGGAGGACATCTCGCTGGAGACGAACCAAACGTTGCTCTACGAGAAGTTCAAGGGGAGGCCGTGAGACTGCGGGCCGCGAGGCGGCCCGCGTTGTCGGTTGTCAGTTGTCGGTTGGGGGCGCCCGGTCAGCGCGCTTCGTTCCGGCATCATCATTGTCGATGATGCGGGCTCCGTTACCCGACGCTCACCGATAGATCAACGCCGCACTCGCCGAGATGATGAGCGACGCCGTCCAGAGCATCCCGAGCACGCGCCACGAATGCCGGCCACTGCGAAGATCGAAGGATGTGTCGGTCACGAATTGCTTGATCTGGGTCATTTGGCGTTCTCCGGGCTCGCGGTACTGCACAGGTCGTGCTAATTGATCGTGGGGACGCTGGTTGGGGTGACGACGTTGAGCGGATTGACCGGTGCGATCCGCTGTGCTGACGCATCGGGTTGCGCTGTCTGGACCGGCACTGTCCGGGTTCCGAATGCGTCGATCGGCCACACATCGAGCGGCAACGAGCGGCCGTTGGCGGCGAGGTAAACCGTCTCGCTGGTGAGCAGCTCGATCGAGCCGTTTGCCGGGATCGCGAAGCGTTCGCCTGCGTAGGTGAACGTCGCGCCGGGCGATCCGACAAACTTGTACGACACGGTTCCCTTGTGGCAGACCGGTGCGGCGGTTGGCGAGTGGTGGAGGAGAGCGGCGAGGGTGATTGCGTGCAGGATGTTCATGGCTTGGACATACTCCAAGGCCGGTACCACGCGCGGTTTTCATTAGAATCAACGAGTTAACCGAAACACCCTCCCGAGGCGATTCCTGAAAGCGGACGCCCTGTGCGAATACTGCACACTCGACCCTCCGCACGCCTCGGTATATAGTTTCGCCAGTTCTTTCCCAATTTCCTCTGAGTCAGTGAACGGGAAGCCGGTGTGATGCCGGCGCGGCCCCCGCCACTGTGACCGGCGACGACTCGCTCCACGAAAAGCCACTGCATCGCTCGATGCGGGAAGGCGGCGCGACGAGAATGACCCGGAAGCCAGGAGACCGGCTGGCTCGGAACCCACTTTTGATCGGCCTTCTTCGGAGGGAAGGAGTCGTCATGAAGCGTGTTCTCGCTGCGTCTCTGCTTTTTGCTGTTTCCTCGTTTGCCCAGTCCACTCAACCACAACCCACCATCAACGACACGGTCGTCGTCACCGCCTCTTCTCTGCCGGAGACGCTGCAGGCCACGCCGGCTGCGGTCACCGTCATCACGCGTGCCGATATCGATGCTCGTGCCGCGCGCGATGTCGCCGACGTTCTTCGCGAAGTTCCCGGCCTCGTCCTCGCGCGTAGCGGCTCGCCCGGCAAAGCAACGTCGCTCTTCACGCGCGGCGCTGCATCGACGCAGACGCTCGTGCTCTGGAACGGGATCGCGCTGAACAATCCGTATTTCTCCGGCTACGACTGGGGCCGCTTTTCTACGTCGGGAGTCGAACAGATCGAAGTCGTGCGCGGTCCCTACTCCGCGCTGTATGGCTCCGAGGCGATGGCTGGCGTCGTCAATGTTTTGACGACGCCGCACGCAAGCGGCATTCACGGCGATTTCGAAAGCGGTAGTCACGGACTTCGCAATGCGGCGCTGAACGCGACTTACGCCGCCGAGACACTGCAGGCCGCCGGAAGTTACGAGCATCGCGCCGACGACGGATTCCATCCGAACGATGACTTCCGCCAGAACAGCGGCAGCGCTATGGCGAAGTGGACGCCGTTCGACGCCCTCTCTCTCGGCGCTGCCGGCCGTCACACTTCCTACAACCTCGGCATCCCGTTCAACACGAACGCAACCGGAACGGCGCTCGTACCGAGTCTCGACCGCCGCCAAAGCGGAACCGAGACGCAGATCGCCATTCCGGTCACGCTCACGCTCGGTCGCTTCATCAGCGATTTGACGCTCTCCGACGATCGCCGGAAGGATGATTTCGCCGACCCTGCTGATCCCTTCACAACCTCCACATCCACGGATGCAAAGACGCGCCGTGCCCGCCTGACGACGCGCTTCGCCACGCCGGCGGGGACGATCGTCGCCGGCGGCGAGTATCAGCGCGACCTCGTCAGCGACGTCACCAACTTCGGTCCCAATTTTCTCGATCAGCGCCGCACCGACCACTCGCTCTTCATCGAAGATCGTTACTCGCACCCGATCAGCCAGAACTCTCGTTTCGAGCTCAGCGCCGGCGTCCGCCGCGATCGCTTTGATACGTTCGGCTCGCAGACGTCGCCGCGTATCGCCGCTGCGTTCGTGGCCGGAACAACAAAATGGCGCGCCGCTTATGGCACCGGTTTCCGCGCTCCATCCCTCGGCGAGCTTTACTACCCGTTCTTCGGAAACCAATCTCTCAAAGCAGAGTCCAATCGCAGCTACGAGATCGGCTACGACACGGCATTGGGACGCGAGGGGCTTTTCTCGCTCACATACTTCAACAGCCGCTATCGCAATCTCATCACCTTCGATCCCGCCACGTTCATCTCGCAGAACATCGGCCGCGTTCGCGCCGACGGCATCGAGCTCGGCGCGACCCAGCACCTGAGCGCGAACGTCTACACCGCCTACAGCTACACGTACCTGCACCGCGACGACGACGAGAAAACGGGACTACGCCTATTGCGCCGCCCGAAGCACTCCGGCTCACTGGCGATGGGCTACCGCAGCGGCGCGATCGACACGAACGTCGCCATCGTCCGCTCCGGCGAGCGCGAAGACTCGATGGCCGTCTTCCCATTTTCGCGCGTCACCAACGGCTCGTATACGACGATCAACGTCAACGTTCAGTACCGCCTCGCGCACTTCTCCCCGTTCGTAAAGATCGAGAATTTGCAGAACGCGGCGTACGAGGAAGTCGTCGGATACGCGTCGCCGGGGCGGAGAGTGATCCTCGGCATCAAGTTCTAATCTGCGTTCCTCTGCGACATCTGCGGATAGACGTTTTATCCGCAGATGAACACAGATGCGCACAGATCATCGACTAATCTACGAATCGACCGGTGCCCCTCACTTCGCAGACTCTTCGGGTTTCGGCGGCTCCGCGCCCGGCGTTGCTCCTGGCGCCGTGTCGCTTCCCTGTTTCTCCGGGACTTTGAAGCCGAGGTAGGTGCCGGAGCTGATTCCCATCAGGCCGAGGAGAGTGGCGCTGAACTGCGGCATCTCCAGGTTCTTGTAGACCGAGCCGACGAAGATCACGCCGAGGACCAGCGTCCAGACGAACATCTGGAATCGGTGGAGGCTGACGCCGTTCGGATCACTCATCACATCGTTGAGGAACCCAAGCGACTTCCCGCCCGGCTCATCCGGCGCTGGCGCAGTCTTGTTCCGATCGATCAGCGCAGCGCCGAGAGCGGTCGCGGCGCCGATGCCGATGAGGGCGAGGATGGAGTCGGTGATCGTGTCCAGCTCGTCGGTGATCAGCCACATGAACACATACGCGGCGATGACGAGGAAGAACCAGAACGACATCTGGAAGAGGGAGAGCGAATACGGCCGCTCGTGGGGAATCGGATGCGTACCGCTGCGGACGAGACTCGTCGTGCGGCAGAGGTGAACGAAGATGCCCAGAGCCAATGTGACGATCGCAAGGAAGGCAAGGAATTGCGGACGGGGAATGACCTCGAGATGGAAGGTAGCCCTGGTCGGGACCGAGAACTGGGCATCGGAACCGACGCTCACATCGATCTCCTTGAGGTAGCCGTGCGGACTTCCGAGAAGCGTATGCCATGCGCCGTCGTCGTCCGGAACGCGTAACAGGCGATACCGTACGTGCCCTCGGGCCGTGTCGCACGACTCCGGCTTGTCCCCTTTAATCGGCATTCCTTCGAGAAAGAGGACGATGGCCTGGCAGTTCCCGTTCGCGTTTTTCAGAAGCGTCGAGAAATTCTGGACGTGTATGGAGAGCCGGTCGTCGAGACCAGCCGTCTTTGGGTCTGCCAGGTAGGAATGGGCATAGAAAACCGAGGGCGCGCCGCCGGTGTCCGGTGGATCTTTGGGAGCGCCGGGCGGTTCCGCCTGAGCCAGTACCGCGCTGGCGATAATCAATGAGAGAACCGCGACGATCGTGGACCGCATACGCACCCCGTTCCTGCCTGATTTGTGGACTGCAACGATTCTAAGACAAAGGCCACACTACGGCTCAACAGATCGAAGGGGAGGACGTAGGCTGGAGGCATGAAGAGCAATCGCATCGTCTACGCCCTCCTCCTCTCGCTCATCACGCTCATCTTCGTTGCCTGCACTTCCGATACGAACGACATGGATCGCCGGCCGCGGAGCTATCCCGGTGGTGGGAACGGTGACCGTCCCGGCGGCTTCGCGCGCGCGGGCACAGGCGCTGGCGATGGTTTGGACATGATGCCGTCCGCTGACTGGTGGCGCGATCCGCAGATCAGCGCTGCGGTCGCCCTGACGGCGGACCAGCTCGCGTCACTCGATCGCATCAGCCACGAGCAGGGCGACGAGATCGCCAAACTCGAGCGCGACAGCATGGTCGCGGCGCGCGAGCTGCGAGAGTCGTTCAACGGGACGCAACCGGCAGCCGCTGACATCACCGCAGCCGGCCAGCGCCTTCGCGGCATCCGCGACTCGCTGTTCGACCGCCGCGTGCAGATGTTCGCCGCCGAGCGGACGCTGCTCACGCAAACGCAGTGGCTGGCGCTGCAACAGCAACTCGCCAGCGCCTCCCGCGAGCGCCCGAACCGCGGAGATCGCGGCGGCCGCGGCGGACGTGGAGGGATGGGCGGAAGGGGCGGGCGGGGAAGGTTTCCGGGGTAGATGCGCGCGCCGGCGGCGCGCGCGTTGTCGGTTGTCGGTTGGTTGCGCCTGCGGCGCGTTGTCGGTTGTCCGCCGATTGCGTCGCGGGCGCGACGCTTGGCTGCATGTCTTCGAGACGTCGCACCGCGCGCGTCGCGCTATGTTCTTCCGCCGTGCGTATGTCGTTTTGCTTCTCAACGTGTGACTGCCCGTGCGGGATCGCCGGTCACTGGCTTCACCGCGTTGATTGCTTCGATGCCGCGATAGCGGCGACGAGAGGGTAGCGAGGGGTGCGAGCGCTTTTTGCGAGCACCCCTCGTAATCGCGGGTTGGGAATCGTGCCGCGTCAGCGGCACTGGATAGTCGAACACAATGAATCACTACGACGGTTTTAACGCGACACTGCACAAGGCTCCTCGTAATCGTGCGGCAGCAGCGCTGGATGATCAAAAACCGATGCGCAGGTTCCAGTGCCGCTGACTCGGCACGAAGAAAACCAGCGCACTCCTTACGAGGGGTGCGAGCGCTTTTGCGAGTACCCCTCGTAATCGTAAGATTGGGAATCGTGCCGCGTCAGCGGCACTGGATAGTCGAACTAATAGATCATTGAGACGGGTTGTTCGCAAAACTACTCAGACTCCTCGTAATCGTGAAATTGGGAAGCATGCCGCACCAGCAGCGCTGGTTGATCAAAAACCGATGCGCAGGTTCCAGTGCCGCTGACGCGGCACGAAGAAGACCAGCGCGCCCTTACGAGGGGTGCTCGCAAAAAGCGCTCGCACCCCTCGCTACCCTCTCTACGCCGCTGACGCGGCGCCGATCGCTTCCGCGGCGCCGTCCTACTGCTTTTACAACGCATCAACGAGATAACGCGCACCGCGCTAATCCAACGTGCCGAAGCGCAATCAACCGTCAACGCGCGAAGCGCAATCAACAGGCAACCGTCAACGCGCGAAGCGCAATCAACAGACAACCGTCAACGCGCGAAACGCAATCAACACCAGACCGACAACGCGCGAAGCGCAACCAACAGACAACCGACAACGCGCGAAGCGCAATCAACAGACAACCGGCAGCGCGCGAAGCGCAATCAACAGACAACCGACAACGCGCGAAGCGCAATCAACAGACAACGCGCGCGCCGCAGGCGCGCGCAGCTTACCCAGGCGCGCGCAACTTCACTTCACCATCTGCTTCAACACCGCTTCCATCTCGTCCATTACGCGATTGAGTTTCTTCATTGTCAGGTCCAGCGGTTCCGATGTCGTCATGTCGACGCCGGCGTCTTTCAGCAGGTCGATCGGATACTTCGATCCGCCGGCAGAAAGGAACGCCAGATAGCGTTTCGTGGCAGCGGCGTCGCCGGAGAGGACTTTTTCTGACAGCGCAGCTGAGGCGGTCGCCGACGTTGCGTATTGATAAACGTAGTAGGTCCGGTAGAAGTGCGGGATGTAGGCCCACTCGTGTTTGATCACGTCGTCGACGATGCAGATGCCCTGATCGCTGCCGTAGTAGCGCTTGACGATGTCGTAGTAGATCTTGTCGAACGTATCGCCCGTCAGCGGCTCGCCCTTCTCCGCCGCCTCGTGAATGCGCAGCTCGAATTCGGCGAACTGCGTCTGACGGAACAGTGTGCCTTTCATGTTCTCGAGGTAGCTGCCGAGGAGGGAGAGGCGCGTGGCGGGATCTTTGATCTGTTTGAGCATGTACTCATTCAGCAGTGCCTCATTGAACGTCGACGCCACCTCGGCCACAAAAATCGGATAACCGGCCGTGGGGAAGGGCTGCGTCTTATTCGAGAAGTAGCTCTGCATCGTGTGCCCGAGCTCGTGCGCGACCGTGCTCATGTCGTCGTAGCGGCCGTTGTAGTTGATGAGCATGTATGGGTGAACGTCGTAGGCGCCGCCGCTGGAATACGCGCCGGTGCGCTTGCCGGCATTCGGATAGAGATCGATCCAGCGGTCGTTGAAGGCGCGCTCGATCACGCTGGTGTAGCCGGTGCCGAGGGGAGCGACTGCACCGAGAATGTTCTTCTTCGACTCCTCGAGCGTGTATTCGACCTTGGCATTGGCGACCAGCGGCACATAGAGGTCGTAGTAGTGCAGATCATTGAGACCGAGCATCCGTTTGCGGAGATTGAGATAGCGATGGAACGTCGGCAGGTTGGCGTTGATGCCTTCGATCAGCTTTGTGTAGACCGAGGTGGGGATGGTGTCGGAGTCGAGCGAGGCTTCGAGCGTGGTCGGATACTTCCGCGCCTTCATGTAGAAAAGATCTTTCTGCACTTCGGCGTTCAACGCGGTACCGATCGTGCCGCGGAAATCGCCGAGCGCGCCGAAGTACGCGTCGAAGACTTTCTTGCGGTCCTCGCGATTCGGAAGCGACCGCGAGACCGAGAAGGTGGCCTGATCGAGCTTGCGCTTGGTGCCGTCGGCCAGCGTGACGCTCGGGAAGGGGAAGTCGGCATTGGTGAAGACACCGTAGATTTCGGCAGGGGCCGAGGACATCAGGCCGGCGTCGGCGATGATCTTCTCTTCCGGCTCGGACAGTGTGTGCGCCTGCCGCCGCAGCAGATCGTGAAGGTAGAACGTGTAGAGAACGAGCTTCGGCTCTTTCGCGATGAACGCGTCGATCGTGGCGCGATCCATTTTCAGGATCTCGGGCTCGACGAAGGAGGTCTCCGAGGCGTACGACGATCCCAGTTGATCCATCTCCTGCTTCATGGCCCGGTACTTGGTGACGCGCGTGTCCTGATCGGAGCTGAGGCCGGCGTAGATGGCGATGCGGTTGAAGTCTTTGTTGAGATCGTTGCCCATCTCGAGCGCGGCCGCGAGCTGCTGCGGTGACTGCCCGAGCGTCCCCTTGTACTTCCTGACCTCGGGGATTCGAGCAACGAGTTTGTCCTTCGCGACGCGCCACGCGTCATCGCTGGCATACAGGTCCGTCAGCTTCCACTTCGACACCTCGGGGATGTCTGCCCGCTCTTTCGACTGCGCGAAGCCGGCGCCGGCGGCCAGCGCAAGAATCAACACCGATACCGCAACTCTCATCATTCGCATGAACACACCTCGATCCGGATTGTCGCTGTTGCTACGGATACCCATCGTACTGGTTTCAAGGGAGTGCGTGCGTCTCGCACGCGGGCACTCGGGCGTCCCGCCCGGGTGCTTGTGGGGCGGGGATCGTAGAACCGATGGCGGTCTGGTGCAGCGGTGACTTGCAACCCTGCATGTGTTGCTGCGTTGCGGCTACAAGCACTCGGGCGGGACGCCCGAGTGCCCGCGGGCGAGACGCCCGCACTCCTATTTTGTGGCGATGAACCACTGGTTTTCGAAGGGGTCGATCACGAACGCGCCGCGCTCGCCGTATGGCTTGTCCTCCGGTGGGGTGACCGATCTCGCGCCGGCGCGGATGGCGCGCTCGTACGTGGCGTCGGTGTCCGGAACGTGAAGGTGGATGGCTGCCTTCATCGGCTCGGCGTTGTCGTGGACTTCGCCGAGCTCGATCATCGAGTTGCCGATGCGGACTCCGGCGTGCGCGACTTCGCGTCCGCCCATTTCGGTCACGTGCTCGACCTTGGCGCCGAACGCGTTCTCGAGGAACGTGATGAGGCTTCGCGCGCCCCTCGCGTGCAGGAACGGTGTGACCGTGTGATACCCCTCGGGACGCGGACCGACACCCTCCACTTTCTGCGGCTTGCTGCCCGTCCCCGCAAATCGCTGCTGCAGCTCCTGCTCGGACACATTCTCCTGATGCGTCGCGAGATACCAGACGTTCCCCCAACGGTCTTTTACGCCTGCTTCGCGGTCGCCGTACGGCTGATCGGTCAGCGGATGCGTCGTGGTCGCGCCGGCGGCCAGTGCGCGGGCGTAGACGCTGTCGACGTCGTCGATGTAGAGGTGCAGCGCCATCCCGAACGCCTTGTACTGGTCGTTGGCGTCGCCCAACTCGATCTTTGAATCGCCGACGCTCAGCTCGGCGTGAACGACTTTGCCGTCGGGCAACAGATGCCGCGCGTTCAGCTCCGCGCCTAAGACGTCGCGCATGAACGCGATAAGGTCGTCGGCACCGTCGACGACCAGGTACGGCGTGATGGTGTGCAACTCGGTCTTCAAGTTTTCTTCAATCATCGTGGTCATGTCGTTCTCCATTGACGGAATCAGCTCCGCCTTCAGTCTCGATCGGAAATCCGGGTCAGGCAGGCCGTGCAGGTCGCCGGCGATCATGAGCAGCGTGGCCAGCTCGGGCTCGGCGAGGGCGAGGCCTGCCAATCCGGCGTTGCGTCCGGCGAGGATCGCATCCACCGCGTCATCGAGCCGTTCGATCAGGTCGCGCTCAGCCATGGTCCACGCCCATCTGCGCCCGCAAGGTCTGCAGGCCTCTCCATTGAAGTTGTTTGACGGCGCCTTCGCTCTTGCCGATGGCCGACGCGACGTCGCGAATGCTGCGCTCTTCGCCGAAACGCATCACCAGCGCCCGGCGTTGCTCGGAGGGAAGACGATCGACGAAGCGGAACAAGGTCGCGCGGCGCTCCACGTGCTCGATGTCGCGCGGCTCTTCGCTCTCGACGACTTGATCGCTGGCGCTCTGCTCGCGCGCCGTTCGGTTGAAGTGATCGTTCACC
This sequence comes from Thermoanaerobaculia bacterium, assembly GCA_034664845.1. Taxonomy (GTDB): domain Bacteria; phylum Acidobacteriota; class Thermoanaerobaculia; order Gp7-AA8; family Gp7-AA8; genus JADGNZ01. The sequence continues at coordinate 45,929 of JAXDGW010000128.1, forward strand.
GCGTTCGCGGCGATGCGATAGAGCCAGGCTGCAAACGGCACATCGCGCACTTCGTAGCTCTTCAGGTTCTTCAAGGCCTTGTGAAAGACATCCGAGGTCACGTCCTCGGCCGCGGCACGATCGCGCACGCGCCGGATCACGAATGCCCAGACGCGGTTGAAGTTTTCCTCATACAACTCCGCGAACCGGCTCGGGTCAGCCTTCGCTGCTTCGATGAGCAGCTTCTCGCGGTCATCCATTGCGCGGTCCATCAATCGCTCATTAAACCGCCGCGACAGACAAAAGTTACGGTGATTGCGCTAGATTCTTTTTCATGCAACGACCATCACTGTTTGCCGCTCTCTTGCTCTGCATCGCAGGCGCGGCGTTTTCGCAGCCGATGCCTTCGTGGATGGCCGGCACATGGACCACCGAACACGAAGATGTCCGTATGGAAGAACATTGGTCTCGGGGAGACGGCTTGCTGATGGTTGGAATGCATCAGGATGTGGCGCGCGACGGCAGAAAGAGCTTTGAGTTCCTTCGCATTGAGCGGCGCGACGGAAACCTCGTCTACCTGGCAATGCCGCGCGCTCGTCCCGAGACGCCGTTTCCGGTCAAGTCCGCGACCGCTACACGCATCGTCTTCGAGAATCCCGATCACGACTTCCCGCAACGGATCATCTACTGGCGCGACGGCGCGAAGCTCTGCGCACGCACCGAAGGGACGATCAAAGGGAAGGCGGAATCGGAAGAGTGGTGCTGGAGCAGGATGGAGCCGTGAGCGCGCGATCATCGCGACCAATGAAGCGGCTGAGCTGGATCAACACGCCGATCGCGCCCGCGATCATCATCGCGGTCTGCTACATCGTCTTCTTCGCGTGTCTCCTGAAGACGCGCCACAACGACGTCTCCATCTTCGTCATCGCAGGCGGGCCGAACGTTGACGCGCAGAAAGTGCCGCCCGGCCTCACCGTGATCCCGAACATCGGCGGCTACGACGGCCTCACGTTCTATCGCCTCGCGCTCGATCCCTTCACGTCCGCGCGCACCGCGTTCGGCATCACGCTCGACAACCCGTCGTACCGAAACCAGCGCATCGCTTATCCCTTCATCGTCTGGATGTTCTCGCTCGGTCAGGCGCGTTGGGTGCCTTTTCTTCTTGTCGCCGTGAACATCGCTGCCGCGGCGCTGATGGCGGCGTCCGCCGGGGCATTCGCAAAGAGAATCGGACAGCACGCGCTCTGGGGCCTCATCGTCCCGCTCTATCCCGGATTCGTTTTGACGCTCTCACGCGACCTCGCCGAGATCGTGGCGTCGATGTTTGCGATGGGCGCGATCTGGGCGATCACCGCCCGGCGAAACATCACCGCCGCGATCTTGCTCACCTGCGCGGTCCTGACACGCGAGCCCACAATGCTCCTCGCGCTCGCCCTCGGCGGCGCCTGGCTGATCGAGCGATTGCTGCGCCGCGAGCGTCGCATGGCACCGATCACTTTCCTGACGCCGATCGTCGTCGATGTCGCGTGGCAGATCGTTCTCACCCTCCGCTGGGGCGTCTCTCCCCTCCGTTCCGGAGCGCCCGCGACCGCGCTGCCGTTCGTCGAATTCGCCCATTTCCTCGGTGCATCGGCGGCCCGCCGCACGCAGGAACAGCGGATCAATTTCCTGGAGTGTCTCTTCCTGGCAGCGGTGGTGATGGCCGTCGTCTGGATCTGGCGCCGCACTCGCGCCCCGATCGAATGGCGTCTGGCCTGGCTCGGCTATCTGGCGCTCGCCGCAATCCTGCCGCACACGATCTGGATGGAAGACTACGGCTTCCTGCGCATCTTCGCCGACCTCTTCCTGGTCAGCGCGGTGATGATCATTGCGTCGACGACGTCATCGATCCGCTGGTTCACGCTGCTCGCCGCCGGCGGGCTTTGGTACCACCTCGCGAAGTATCTGGTGCGGGTGGGCTAGTCTTGCTGCAGATCTGGAGGCGTTTCAGCCCATTGGTGCTATCACGCCGGATTCGAACCATCGAGGCGGGACGCCTCGATGGCCGCGGGCGAGACGCCCGCACTCCTCAGGCACGTCGTAAGGAGTGCGGTCGTCTCGACCGCGGGCACTCGGGCGTCCTCGCCCGAGTGCTTTCAGCGCGTAGGTCGAAATTCGCCGGTGTTTCTGCCCGCGCAAAATCCTAGCGCTTCGCGTACTGATCCGCGCCCATGAAGTGAAGGGAGATGTACTGCTCGTCGCCGACGACCCAGCTATCGTGCGGAACGGTCGGAACGTGAAAGAGATCCCCTGGGTGCAGTTCGATGACGTGTTCATCGTCGAAGGCGACCGTGGCGGTTCCGGCGAGGACCAGTCCAACATGCCCGACGTCGCAACGCGTCGCGCCGACGGCCGGGCCAACGTGCTCGCTCCATTTCCAACCCGGCTCGTACGTGGCGCGGCCGATGGTCATCCCACCGAGGTTCACAAGCTCGAACTTCCCTTTGACAAGGATCCGCGGCTCGTCGGGATTGTCGAAGCGTTTAAGGATGACGGAGATGTCCTGGGTAGTCATTATTTGTATTCCTCTTTGAGCGCGTCGAGCTCGGCCACAGCCTTCCTCAGAATCTGAACGACCTTGTGGACCTCGGTGCCGTAGAGTTTGAGCTCGGCGTCGCAGTCGGACATGGCGTAGACCGCCTCGTCCTTTTCGAGGCGCTCACGCTCGAAGCTGAGGCGCTCGGTCAGCTCCTCGATCTCGCTGATGAGGATGAAGTTGAGGTCCTTCTCGCCGAGGTAGCTCTTGCACTGCGGGCAGTAGATGGAGCGGTCGTCGGTGTTCTCGACGAGCTCGAAAACAAACTGCCGCTGGCACTGCGGACACTCGAAAACCTCGGGTAACACGATCGCATCCTCGCCCGAGGATTGTCGCACGAATGATGCGGTGACGGGGTCTCGAGGTAGCGCGGTCTCGTGGTCGCGAAGCCGCGGCTGCACCGTACTTAAGCTTCGGACCCGCGAGACCGCGAGACTGCGAAAACCGCTGAACCGCGCACGGAATGCGGATGTTGACCCTGGCGTTCACCGCCGTGTAGCATCCACGCCCGCCATTCTGGGAGATCGTTCAATGGTAGGACAAGCGGCTCTGAACCGCTCAATCGGGGTTCGACTCCCTGTCTCCCAGCCAGTTTTTTACCGCTTCTCCTCTCAGCGAGCGGAAACACTCATCGGTCCCCTGACAAGCTGATTGCGTCAGAGCAGTCGCCTGATCTGACCTCCGTTTGCTGCACTTGTCGGATCGCTTCCGTTCCGGACCGTATTGCTGAATAATTCCGTACGCCGTGACACCGGAAGGTCCTGGAGACAGAAGTCACAACGACGACCTTCATCGATCGATCGGGCGCATGTACCAGCAGCGTGTGGATCTGGCGCTCGACACGGCGCTCATCGGTACATGGGAATGGGATCCGCTCGCCGATGAGGTGGTGTGGTCCGAGAACTTCGAGCGTGTCCATGGCTTCGAACGAGGCGCGTTCGGCAAGTCGCTCGACGCCTATTCAAGCTACATGCATCCGGACGATCGCGATCACGTCCTGGTTGCCCTACGGTCATGCGCCGCCGGAGGCCCTGATTACCGTGTCGAGTACCGGCTGGTCACGCCGTCCGGTAAGGTGCATCACGTCGAAGCAAGCGGCCGGCGAATCGCTGATCCCGAGCGCCTCATCGGCGTCTGCAGAGATATTTCCGATCGTGTTGCACTTCTTGAGCGAGAGCGCGACGCGCGACGCGACGCTGAGCGCAGTGAACTGCATTACCGGACTCTTGCCGCCACGATTCCGCAGCAGGTGTGGACAGCAAGGTGCGACGGCGCGCTCGATTTCGTCAACACGCGCGCGACCGAGTACTTCGGCCGGCCGGCCGAGGAGGTGATCGGGAGCGGGTGGCAGGCAGTGGTGCATCCCGACGACCTGCCTGGCGTCGTCGAGCGGTGGGCGCGCTCGCTTCAGACCGGAGATGGATACGAGGTCGAGTTTCGGCTCCGCAGACGCGACGGGGTTTATCGCTGGCACCTCGGCCGCGCGATTCCTGCGCGCGACGGCTTCGGAAACGTGGTGCGCTGGCTCGGCACAAATACGGACATCGATGACTCGAAGCGGATGCTCTCGCTCATGGCGACGCAAATCGAGGTGGCAACACTCCTCATCGACGCGCGCTCGTTCGATTCCGTCGCCGAGTCGCTGCTCGAAATCGTGTGCCGCAATCTCGAATGGACGTGCGCTCAATTATGGATCGTCGATCCCGGCGCGAACGCGCTCGTGCGCGCTGCGGGGTGGTGCGAAGAGGGTTGCCAACTCGATGAGCTGGCGATGCACGATCGGATGGCGCGCGGCACGGGTCTGCCCGGCCGCATCTGGGCCTCAGGCGCCCCGGCCTGGATCGAGGACGTCGCAGCTGATCCGAATTTTCCGCGCGCCGGCCTGCTTCGAAAGCTGGCACTTCGTTCCGGGCTTGGATTCCCGCTGATCGTGGGAGGCAAAACGACCGCTGTGCTGGAAGTCTTCAGCCGCGAACGCCGCACCTACGACGAGACCGCCGTGAAAATGACGGCGACATTCGGCAATCAGATCGGTCAGTTCATTCAACGCATCCAAACCGAAAACGAATTGAGCGACGCGCTCGACCGTCTGAAACGCCTGCAGTCCGTCACCGACGCTGCCATTTCGCATCTCTCGCTCTCCGACCTCCTCGACAACCTTCTTCCCCGGATCCGCGATTCTGTGGCGTCCGACATCGTCGTGGTATGGCTGCTCGACGCGGCAACAAACGAGCTCTATCCGGCGTCGATCGTCGGGAGTTCCCACCCGCTTCCGAACGACATCCGCATCAAAGTGGGCGAGAGTCTTGGCGGCCTGGCCGCTGCGGAGCGAAAGACGAAAGTCGCGCGTCACGCCACATCGCAGCCGTTCGTCCATCCCGATATGCGTGCTCTCGGCTTGGAGAGCCTCGTCGCAGTACCTCTGGTTTGTCTCGACCGCCTCCTCGGCGTACTGGTCGTCGGCGCGCGCGCCGACATCATCTTCGCGCCTGATCAGATCGGGTTCATTGAGCTCGTAGGGCAGCGCCTTGCAAATGCCATCGAGAACGCGTCACGCTACGAAGACGCTCGCGAGTCAATTCGCGCCAAGGATCGCTTCCTGTCGATTGCCTCTCATGAACTGAAGACTCCGATGACCGGAATCCTCGGCTGGACTGCGCTCCTGCGAGGCGAGAAGGACCCCCTGGTGCAGGATGAGGCGCTGCGATCGATCGAAGAGAGCGCGCGTACACAGGCGCGGCTCATCGAAGACCTGCTCGATTCCGCACGCATCCGAGAAGGAAAATTCGCGTTGAGGCCGGAGGAATGCGATCTGGCCGACGTAGTCGACCGCGCTATTCGGACGATCGAACCGCAGGCGGCGGATCGCGGCGTCATCGTCGAAAGCCGGCATCATCAACGGCCAATCCTCGTTTTCGGCGAGGCTGCGCGGCTGCAGCAGGTCTTGTTGAACTTGCTCAGCAACGCCATCAAGTTCACCCCTAGCGCACGCCACGTTCGCTGCACATCCGATATCGCCGGTTCGACGGCTACGGTGACGGTCAGCGACGAAGGATCCGGAATCGATCCGGCCTTTCTGCCGCGTGTCTTCAACGCACTCGAGCAAGACGAGCGAGGTCGCGCGGCAGGTGGTCTCGGCCTCGGCCTTCACATCGTGTCCACGATCGTGCAACTGCACGGCGGCTCGATCATCGCTGAGAGCGAAGGATCCGGCAAGGGTGCGACGTTCCGGTTGACACTGCCGCTGCTCGAGCGAGGCCGCGCGATTTTCACGGAGGCGTAACGAAGGCGCGCTTCCCGCCGGCGGGGGAAACTGGGGTCAGGCCTTTGGTGGGTAAACAATCCAGGCTCTGTTCACTCATAACTCTCTGATCCTTCCCACATCGACGCGGCCTCCGTGAACGGGCAACGCCACTGACCGGGCCAACGAGGCCGCTTCGAGTTGAGCACGGAGAACGAAGGTCTGACCCCGACGCGCTCAACGCGGTCGTCGCGGCGACGCGCCGCAGCGCAGATTGGCCCAGCTCGGCCACCATCGCGTCCAGTAACCAACTGTCGCGAACAGGGAGGATCGAATACGGCCCGATCCTTCCAGCCACGCTAACGCTACGAGCGCCCGGCGAATCCGATTCCCATCGGGTCGTCGTCGTCGGGCCTGGGCTGCACGTCCGGGCGCGGAGCGCGGGCGATGCTGTGGTCCGGCACGTCGTTTTGGACGGAGACGTCCATTCCGACTAGCGCGTGGGCGCCGACACGGCGGCCCTCGCCGATGCTGGCATTCACTCCAACCCAGGCTTCGGTCGCGATTATGGAATGGCCGGCAAGGATGATGTGCGCGGTCAGGCTCGCATTTCTCTCGATGCGCACGTTGTGGCCGACGCAGACGAAGTCGCCGAGCTTCGCGTAGTCCTCGACGATCGTCGGCAGGATCGTGCCGGCGGCCACGGACGCCAGCGGGCCGATGGCGACATGGGCGCCGATGATCACGCCGCCGAGGTGGGCCATGCGCGTCTTGTTGCCGGTTTCGTCGCGAACGAAGCCGTAGCCATCGTGGCCGAGGACGCTGTTGGCGTGGATGACGCTCTCCTCGCCGATCGTGACGCGCGGATGCAGTCGCACGCCCGAGCGGATGATCGATCCACGTCCGATCCGGACGTCCGGACCGATCATGCAGAACGGCTCGATCACGACGTCGTCGCCGATCTCGACGTTGCCTTCGATCACGGCGAGCGGCGAGATGACCGCGCTCGGCGCGATCACGCGGACCGTTACGAGCGGCGGCTGACGACACTCCGCGCGGATGAATCCGAGGACGCGGGAGATCGCGGCCCGTGGATCGGAGGACTCGATCACCACACAATCGCTGTCGAGCGTGAAGCCCTTCCGCGCGATGGCGATGCACCCGCGCCGCGTGGCGAGAGAATCGCGAACCGCATCCGGCACCACCTTGTAGTTGATGAAGACGAGACAGCGATCCTCGACCGTGTCGAGCGTCGCTATGCCATCGACAACACGGTCGCCGTCTTCCGGCGCTCCGACGGCACGGCGGATTTCCTGCTCGTGAAGCGTCGCTCGGATCACGTCAAACGCCCTCCGTGCGCCGGCGCTCGTAGTAGGCGGCGAGGGCATCGACGAACGTGTCGTAGCGATCGGTCACTGCCTCCACCTCGCGCGACTCGAATTCGCGGATCATGGCCACGTAGTCGTCCTGAGGATGCAGCCACGAATGCGGATGCGCGAGCAGGCAGAGATTGCGGTTCTCCTCCAGCGACGTCTCGAACGTGAACTGCCGCCACATCATCGCGCTGTCGCTGACATAGAGCAGGTCGTGCTCGCGGATCACCGCGCGGACGTCAACACAGGGGGCGTGTCCGGCCGGTAGCATCACCGGCGCGACGCCGGCATTGACGACATCGTGTTGTGAAAACGACCGTATGGGCGCGCCGATGAGCGTGCTCAGGATCTGCAGCCGGAACGCCACCTCCTCGCCGATGTCGTCATGGACCGCGTTGCCTACGGCGAAGTGGAGGCCGATCTCGTGTCCAAGCTCGTGAATGCGGCGGAGCTGCCGGATCACGCCGGGTTGCAGCGGGTTGTAGAACTGGCCGTCGACGAGCACATGAAACGTCGACGTCACTCCGGCTGCGTTTTCGAGCTCCGCCATTTCCAGGGAGTGATGCGGCGCGAAGTCAATGTCGTGACGCAGGGCGATGTAGCGCTCCGGAAGCTCCGCAGGGGATAAGAAGTCGCGAAACTGCACGAACGAAAAGCCGCGCCTCTTCGCATCAACGAGGAAGCGGACGTAGAGATCGCGCGACAAACGACTGAGCACGAATCGAGGCGGCGTACGCATCAGACGCTCCGGCTGCACTATTCTCGCGACTCCCCAAAAGACACGGACTGGCCGAAACGTTACCGCGTTTCCGGGATCGTATGCCAGGGCTCGCGGTCTGACCCGCCCGACCTCGGCGCCGGTCGTATAGTGCGGGTAACAATGTGCAAGACCATCAAGCAGCGCGTGAAGTTCAAGGCCGGTCCGGAGGCCGTCTACGATCTGCTGGCCGATTCGCGAAAGCACACCGCGTTCACGGGCAGGGAAGCGATCATCAGCAAAAAGATAGGCGGAACGTTCTCCATCGGTGAGAGTGATGTCACCGGGATCAACGTCGATCTCGTTCCTGGGCGACGGATCGTTCAGGCCTGGCGCCACCGCCGATTCCCCGAAGGCATCTTCTCGATGGCCGCGGTCACACTGACGCCAACGCCTGATGGCGGGACGGAGCTCGTGCTGGTGCATCGCGGCGTTCCTAAGGATCTGATCCCTGAGACTGAACAGGCCTGGCGCGATCAGTATTGTTCCAGAATCAAGGACTACCTCGATCGCCAGGCCGGGTAGGCGGACTCCTTCCAGGTCTCGTCTTCCGTGAGCCGGTCTCCCGACTCCTCGGCACGGACCAGCGCGGTGATCAAATCATCCTGCGGCGACGCGCGACGCAGGATGACCAGTCCGCGCGTAACGATCCAGATTGTCGGAAGCCAGAAGGCGACCTTGGTGCGATAAACCGGAGCTTCGGTCCGCAATCGCGCGTAAACCGGATACGGATTCGCTTTGAAGCGAGGACTGTCAAGTCGGGGATGCTCGTTCTCCGGCACGGTGGGCGATTATGCTAGGTCATTCAAGCGGTCGTGAAATGTCGCCACGATGGTGCAGACCTTGCTGCGTCCGCTTCGCAGATCCTGATGCCTGGAGTTTTCGATACGGTTGTCGACGTGAACGTGCAGCAGACGCTGCGGCGGGAGAGTCAGCTTCTCGTCCAGCTGCGCGAGACATTCGAGCCGGAGCAGCGCGACGAGCGGCGGCGGGTTGATGAGCTTCTCGCTGGACTCAATGAGCTTTTTACGATCGTCATCGTCGGCGAGTTCAACGCTGGAAAATCTTCACTGATCAACGCTCTCTTCGGGATGAAGCTGCGAACGGAAGGTCCGATTCCGGTCGACGACCGCATTTCCATTTTGCGTCACGGCGACACGGCGGAAACGAAGCAACTGTCGGACTTTGTCAGCGAGCAAACCTACCCCGTGGAATTCCTGCGCAACATCACGCTGGTCGATACGCCGGGAACGAACTCGATCGTACAGCGGCACCAGGAGGTCACCGAAGACTTCGTCCCTCGCGCCGACCTCGTTTTGTTCGTGACTTCGATCGACCGGCCGCTCTCCGAGTCGGAGCGGCGCTTCCTCGAGTACATCCGCAACTGGGGAAAGAAAGTCGTGTTCGTGATCAACAAGACCGACACGAAAAACGGGGAGGAGATCGCGCAGGTCGTCGACTATGTGAAGACGAACACCAGCGCCATCTTCGGGTTCGATCCGGTGATTTTTCCTGTCTCCGGAAAGCTCGCTCTGGAGGCGAAGGCCGGCGGCAGCGACCCGCGCGAATGGACGCGCAGCAATTTCGAGGCGTTCGAGGACTACATCTTCAAGGTGCTGTCGGAAAAAGAGCGCGTGAGGATCAAGCTTCAGGCGCCGCTCGATACGATCCTGAGCCTTGCGAAACGTCAATTCGCTCTGATCGATTCGCGCCGGGAGCTGCTCGCTGCCGACCGGCACCGCATCGATGCCATCACCGGCCAGCTCAGTCAGGCAAACACCGATCTCGCCTCTAATTTTCAACAATTCACGATGCGCATCGACAACCTGATGATGGATCTCGAGCGCCGCGGCGTCGACTTCCTCGACCGCACCATGCGGATCGGTCACCTTCTCCTGTTGCGGGATCCGCTGCGATTCCGCGAAGAATTCGACCGCCAGGTGTTCATGGGTTGGCACGGCTCGATCGATGCGACCATTCAGGAATCGGTTGACTGGCTCGTTCGCGAGAACATGAAGCTCTGGAGCTCGACGGTTGAAGCGTTCCATCGCCAGCTCGAAGCGGACACGCGCGATCCGGTACTCATCGGCAAGGTTGGCCGTGAGTTCGCGTACAACCGTGAGGAGGTTTACTCGCGAATCCGCGTCGAGACCGAGCGGCGGCTGAACACGTACGATCTCGGCATCGAGAGCCGGCGGATCATCGATGGCGCAATGCGCGGCGTCTTCCACTCCTTCGGACTCGGCGTCGGCGCGCTCGGCCTCGGCTACCTCTTCACCTCCGCAGTGAGCAGTCTGGCTCTCGACGTCACCGGTCTGACCGCGGCCACCATGCTTCTTGTGACGAGCTTCCTCATCCTTCCGTACAAGCGGAGCAAAGCGAAGACCGCATTCAGCGAAAGGATCGAGGAGCTTCGCACGCAGATCGGCGAAGCGCTGGCGCGGGAGTCGTCGATGGAGATCGATCGCATGATTCGCAGCATCAATGGCGCTTTCGAGCCGTATGAGCGGTTCTACACGACGGAGTCGGACCGAATCGAACGTTTTGCCAGCCGGCTTCGCGCAGTCGAAACCGAGGCGCATGACCTCAGCGCTTCCGTCGCGCGGCTGTAGCTCGCGATCGCGAGTGAGGTGGTCTCCGGCCGATGCCGCGGAGCGAGCCAGCCTGCTGGAGTAAACGCAGTTGGATCGATACCATCGGGAGCGCCTGCATCGATGCGTGACTCAAAAGTTTCGATCTTGATCTTCAGCGTGGCGTCTCTGGCCGCCATCGCGGCTGGATGCGTGGCCATGGCTGCATCGGGCGTAGCCTCATCATCCTGGTTACGAAGCGTCGTGGCGTGGATCGTTGGCGCCGGCCTGGCTTGGCTCCTTGCACGCTACGGAAAATCTCGGAGCGCATCCACAGGAGCTGTGCTGCTGACGACAGCGGCGCTGATCGCTACCTTGTTCGCTCCGGCAGTCGAGGGGGTTCACCGATGGCTGGACATCGGTCCGCTGCACATCAACGCCGCGGCGCTGTTCCTACCGGCTGCGATCGTCGGACTGGCGGCGATTCGCATTGCCAAACCGATGGGACTCGTGATCGCGCTCCTTACAGCAGCGATCCTGATGGCGCAGCCGGACGCCTCACAGCTCACGGCGTTCGCTATTGCTGCGTCCATCCTCGTTGTTCGATCGACGATGGCGCCACGATGGAAAGTGTTCGCGCTGCTGATCGCGGCTGCCTTCGCGATCTGTGGTTGGAGGCGGCCCGACACGCTCCAGCCGGTGGCGGAAGTGGAGCAGATCTTCGCGATGTGCGCCGCAGTGTCGGCGATCCTGGCGTTCATCGCGGGGCTGGCGCTCGCCGCGGCGGCACTCGCTCCACTCGGCCGATCGTCAGCAGCTGGCCATCCCGCCCGGGACGCAGCGGTGGCACTGTCCGCGTACTTTGTGACGGTATCGATCGTTCCGTTCTTCGGCTGGTTCCCCGTCCCGCTGGTGGGGTTGGGCATGAGCTTCCCCGTAGGATGGTGGCTCGGAATGGGTCTGCTGGTGGTGAACGCTCGACGTCCGCAATGCCGCATTACTCCAGAGGCCGCGCCTTCTGACGACTCTCGGAATCGAAACGATCGTGACTCGAAAACCGCATGCGCTTAGCTGATGTCTGGCACGGCGGAGGAGAAGGATAGGCGGGCGTCGAACGGTAAGCTCGACGCCCACTCCTCTCAACCTCGCCGCGCTGCTTCGATCGTGGCGACGTCGATTTTTTTCATTGGCATCATCGCTTCGAAGGCTCGCTTTGCCTCGTCGCCACCAGCCGCGAGGGCGTCGGTCAACACGCGCGGAGTGATCTGCCAGGAGAGGCCCCAGCGGTCCTTGCACCAACCACACTGGCTTTCCTTACCCCCGTTGCTGACGATCGCGTTCCAGTAACGGTCCGTCTCTTCCTGATCGTCCGTCGCGATCTGGAACGAAAAAGCCTCGCTCTGCTTGATCTCAGGACCGCCATTGAGACCGAGACAGGGAATGCCCAGAACCGTGAACTCCACCGTCAGTACATCGCCCTTCTTGCCGCCCGGATAGTCACTGGGCGCCTCGTGAACCGCGGTCACCTTACTGTCGGGAAACGTGGCGGCGTAGAAGCGCGCCGCGTCAGCCGCGTCCTTGTCGTACCAGAGACAAATCGTGTTCTTCGGCTTCATGTTTGTGTGCTCCTTTGTGCTCGATCAAGGCGAACGCGGACGATCTTCTCATCGGTCATCGCCACGTCGCTTCGGAGTATGCAAGTTTCGCAGCGTAAGGCTCATGGCGGTCACAGCGGTTCGATACTCCCGCTCTCTCCTGAGCCGAACCGATACCATGGGAACCGTGAAAAGAATCCTCGTCACCGGTGCGACCGGAACCGTCGGTCGTCAGGTGGTCGCGCAGCTTCTGGACGGCGGCGCGCACGTCCGCGGCTTGACCCGGAATCCGGATCGCGCCGCGCTACCGCGCGAGGCCGAAGTGATTGGCGGCGATCTCACGGACCCGAAGACGTTGGACGCTGCTGTTTGCGATGTCGATTCTGTATTTCTCGTCTGGACTGCTGCCGCCGATGCATTTCCGGCCGCACTCGCGCGCATCGCGCAGCACACCGGGCGCGTTGTGATGCTCACGTCTCCGCATCAGACGCCGCATCCGTTCTTCCAGCAGCCGAACCCGATGGCGTCCATGCACAAAAACATGGAACGGGTCGTTCGCGAATCAGGGCTGCATTGGACACTCGTGCGCCCCGGGATGTTTGCGGCGAACGCGCTGGGATGGTGGGCGCCACGCATTCGCGAGCACGACGTCGTCCGGTGGCCATACGCCGATGCGGCCACGGCACCCATTGATGAGCGCGACATCGCGGCGGTCGCCGTCCGCGCGTTGCTGGACGAGTCAACCGGCGGCAACGACTACATGATCACGGGCCCGCAGTCGCTCACGCAACGAGAACAGGTGATCACGATCGGCGATGTCATCGGCAGAGCGTTGCAATTCGAAGAGATCACGCCTGACGATGCGCGGCGCGAGCTCGGATTTCCTCTCGCTGCGATCGATATGCTCCTCAACGCTTGGTCCGCCGCGGCCGGCTTGCCCGCCTACGTCACCACGACGGTCGCCGAGGTCACGGGCACGCCGGCGCGAACGTTCGCGGAGTGGGTGAAGAGCAACGAGCACGCATTCGTCCGCGCGTGAGCGGCCGACGATCCGTGTCGCGCCGCTCGAATGTCGATCGGTCATCGGCTCGCGCCCTGTTTGCCCGCGGCTGGGGCTCGCTCGCCTTCTTTCTGCGCCGGCTCAAACCGAAGTAGGTCGCCCGGCTGGCAGGAGAGCGCCTGGCAGACCGCATCGAGTGTCGAGAACCGAATCGCGCGCGCCTTGCCGGTCTTGAGGATCGAGAGATTCGCCAGCGTCATCCCGATCCGGTCGGCGAGCTCGGTCAGCGTCATCCGGCGGTCGTGAAGCAGGTCGTCGAGCTTGACGGCAATCGTCATGTCACACCGTTCCTTCGAGGTCTTCGCGCATGAGCGCGCCTTCCGCGAAGACGCGGGCCAGCAGGAACGTGAGGAGCACCGCGAGCCAGCCGTTGATCGAAAAGCCGGCATCGAGATGGAGCGGATGCGCCGGAATCGAAATGGCCCTGGCGATCGCGCCGATGACGAGGCTGAGAATCGGCAGTGTGAGCAGCGCCCAGGCGATCGCCTTCAGGCGGGCCGCGTTCGCCGCGACGAACGGGTCGCCCGCGCGAACCGTCTCGACGATTGAGAGCAGCCGCTCGAGGACGACGTAGTTCAGCGGGATCGCCGCGAGGCCGAGCACGGCGATCGCGCGGAGGCCCATGACCAACCGCTCCGCCACAGGCCCGGGAGAGAGTCCGAACGATCTCATGATCCACTGCTCGTTCGGCATGACAAACAGCAGAGCGAGGATCACCGGGACCATGATCCAGTTCGCGACCATTAGGATCCGCAACACGGCAGGTGCGATTGGCAATGCGGCGGATGACGGCGCTGGTCTTGACATATCCAATACCTCCAAGGTATCGAATATCAATAAGCTAATTATCGCTTATCGTCAAGTGACGTATCGGTAAACGATAATGACGCCGAGTTTCAGCGACAGTGCCTGGCTTCGTTCGGTCACTGCCCCTGCTGCGTACGGCTGCTCGGTAGTGGGTCACTATCAAACTGACCCACTACCGGCTGCTCGATTCCATAGCGATCCTCGCAGGCACTGAGTTACCATCCTCGGCGCGATTTTGGTCCAACGAACGAACATGTCGAAGAAAGCTCTCGCATGGCTGGCGATAGCCGTATCCGTCCTTTCACCGGAGATGCTGCCGGTCTATGCAGGGTTCGGAGGTACGGATCTCGTGCTTCCGGCCGTGGGACGTGTGCACGGGGCAGGCGGCAGCGAGTACTACACCACGATCTGGATCACGAATCCGAACGAGGAAGTCGCCGATGTCCGGCTTTCGTTTTTGCGTGGGGGACAGAGCAACCCGGAGCCGTTGACGTTCAACGATACGGTTGCTCCGGGCGCGACGAAGACGTATGAGAACGTCGTCGAGACCGTCTTTCATGACGTCGGGGGCCTGGGCGCGGCGCGGATTCGCTCCTCGAGATCGTTGATCGTCTCCGCACGCATCTATAACCAGTCGCCAGGACAATCGGAAGCGGCGACTCAAGGGCAGTTCAGCTCCGCGATTCCGGTGGAGTTCGGGATCAGGGCGGGGCAGTCGGGTGTGCTGCAGGGAGTGCGGCAATCCGAGGATTATCGGTACAACCTATTCTTCGTGGAGACAGGCGGCGAGCCCGTGACGCTCGACGTCATCCTCCTCGACGAGCACGGCAACGTGCTCGGATCAACCCGGATCACTCTCGGCGCGTGGGAGCCACGAAGCGTAAGCATCGCATCGCTGCTCTCCGGAACGCTTCACGACGGGATCGTTCGTGTGAATGCGATCTCGGGTGAGGGCCGCGTGCTAATCCTCGGATCGCAGGTTGCCAATGCGAGCCAGGACGGTTCCGTCTTCGAGATGGCTTTCCGCGATGATCTCCTCGGGCAGGGAAGCGGAGTACCCGGACCAACGGGTGCGACTGGCGCTACGGGCCCTCAAGGTGCGCAGGGACCCGCGGGTCCAGAGGGAGACCGCGGCGCAACTGGGCCAGCTGGAGCGCAGGGTCTTTCGGGCGCTGCAGGTCCGGCCGGACCGACGGGCACGACTGGATCAACAGGACCCGCGGGGCCGGCGGGCCGCACGGGGATTGACTGGCGCGGACCATGGAGCGCGGCGGTCAACTACGTGATTGACGATGCAGTGAGCTTCAACGGCTCGTCGTACATTGCGATCGCGAACAACGTCAACGAAGCGCCTGGCTCCGGTGCGAGCTGGCAGTCGCTCGCGATGCAGGGCACAACGGGAACGACCGGGGCCACGGGATCGTCTGGACTGACCGGCGCCACGGGCGGAACGGGATCAACCGGTCCCACCGGGACGACGGGCCTCACGGGCGCAACGGGTGCGACCGGCTCAACCGGAAACACAGGATCGATCGGACCAGCGGGAGCGACCGGAGAAACCGGATCGTTAGGTCCCACCGGCCCGACGGGCCTCACCGGTGCAACGGGTGCGACAGGTGTAGCCGGAAACACGGGATCGATCGGTCCAACGGGAGCGACCGGCGAGACAGGAGCGATGGGACCGACCGGACCAACGGGCCTCACCGGCGCAACGGGTGCGACAGGCCTAACCGGAAACACGGGACCGATCGGACCAGCAGGAGCCACCGGAGAGACCGGATCGATCGGTCCAACCGGACCGGCGGGACTCACCGGCGCCACGGGTGCGAGCGGCACAACTGGAAATACGGGATCGACCGGACCAACAGGGCCGGCCGGCAATACCGGATCGACAGGTCCCACCGGCCCGACAGGTCTAACGGGCGCGACCGGCGTTACGGGCCAGACTGGATCGACAGGACAATCGGGAGCCACAGGATTGACCGGCGCAACGGGCAATCCTGGCGCAACTGGGAACACCGGTCCAATGGGCAACACAGGAGCGACCGGACCGACTGGCGCAACAGGTAATGCGGGCGCGACGGGGAACACAGGCGCAACGGGAAACACCGGTCTGACCGGCAACACCGGCGCAACCGGAAGCACCGGCGCAACGGGAAACACCGGCGCAACAGGCAACACCGGCGCAACCGGCAACACCGGCGCAACCGGCAACACCGGCGCAACAGGCAGCACCGGCGCAACCGGCAACACCGGCGCAACAGGCAGCACAGGCGCAACCGGAGCGACCGGGATCGTGGACACCAGCACAGTCGTTCAGTTCGCGCCAGCGGCACAACAGAGCACCAGCAGCACGAATCACCTCATCAATCTCCGGCTGAACGGATCCGTCCCGCTCGGTGTGCCCGGGCAAAGTCAGCTACTGAATCTCACCGCGGCGGGCCAGTATCCGGACGGTGGGACGTATAGCGACAACCAGCACTACTTCCGCGTTGATAACACCGGCGCGATCCTTTCGGTCGGCCAGTTCGACGGCGGCGCGACACTGCCTCCCATCGAATACCTGACCACCAACTACGCGGCGCAGACCCGGATGATGTGGTATCCCGGAATGGCAGCCTTCCGGGCCGGACGCACGGACGGAACAGAAAACGATCAGTCGAACATCGGTGCGTACTCGGCTGCCTTCGGATACAACACGCGCAGCTCCGGCGACTACGGATTCTCCACGGGTGAACGATCCGTCGCATCGACCTTGTGGTCGACGGCGATGGGGAGGTACAACATAGCCTCTGGGCAATCCTCGATCGCGCTCGGTGAAGGCGCCAACACGAATTCGAGACACGGCTCCTTCGTCTTTGCCGACCGGTCGTATCTCGGCAACATCTGCGAGTTCCCCTCATCGCTCCCGCCCTTTGGGAAAAACGATCCTGGCTGCGCCGCTACCGGCAACGTCAACACGGTCGTGAGAGCACCGTTCAACAATTCTTTCACCGTTCGCGCGTCTGGCGGCACGAGCTTCTTCACGAACGCGACGAGTAGCACGGGACTGATGCTGAGCACGCTCAACTCCACCAACGTCCTTTTCGGCAGTTTTGTCTGGAGTGACCGCTCCTCGGATAACGCAGTGAATCCGACCGCGCAGAACCAGACCATCTTCCGCTCCAGCGGCGGCTTCACCGTCTACACGGACCCCTCCCTGAGCGCGGGCGTAACCGTCGGTCCGGGTGGGGGCTCATGGTCGTCGGTCTCGGACCGCAACATGAAGGAGAATTTCGCCGTCGTCGACGGCGAAGAAGTCCTCCTGCGATTGCGTGACGTTCCGATCACGACCTGGAACTACAGGACGCAAAATCCGAGGATTCGGCACATGGGGCCGATGGCGCAGGATTTTTCGAAGGCGTTCCAGATCGGTGAAGATGACCGCCACATCGCGACCATCGATCCCGACGGCGTCGCACTCGCTGCCGCGAAGGCGCTCGACGCGCGATCTACTGCCGACCGCGCCCGCATCCAGGCGCTCGAGCAGGAGAACGCCGAGCTGCGCAGGCGCATCGAGCGGATCGAAACGCTGCTGCTGAACAAGAACGACAGCCGTGAACGATGAACAGGATCGATCGATCCCGTTCATGCTCGGACCGTTGCTCGTTCTGAGCGCGGCGCTGCGCATCGCCGTTAACAACGTCGTCGCGTATTCTCGTGCCGACGAGACGGTGTACCTGCTGTACGCGAAGACCGGTTATCCGGGCATCGTCCGGATGTTCGTCGACGATCCGGGGATGTGGGTGTTGCCGAATCCCCTGCGCTGGTCGTGGATCGAAGCGATCTCAGCCGCCTGCTCGCTCGCCGGTGAGTGTACGCATCGCACCGTCGCCTCGCTTTCGACGGCCGCGGGCATTGCCGTCGTTGGACTGACGTGGCTCATTGCGCGAGAGCTCTTCGGCTCCCAAGCCGGTCTTGCGGCCACTGCACTCGCGGCAACCTCTCCACTCCAGCTCGCCCTCGGCCGCCGCGCGCTCGCGGACGAGTTCTTCTGTGCGGCAGTTCTGGCCTCGATCGCCACGCTTCTTCTGTTCGTCCGCACCAGGCACTATGGCTGGCTGGCCGCGTGGATTGCCGTTACCACCATCGCCATTGCCGCCAAGGAACAGTTTCTCTTCATCTATCCCATCATTCTTTTTTTCTGGTGGCTGCGCTCGCGGCGCGTGGGTACCGCGGAGGCCGCAGCCTGGGTGGCGCCGCCCTTTCTCTTCTTTGCCGTCTACTGTGCCCTGGCGCGCGACCTCCCTTCGTTCTTCCGCATCGTGCGTATCATCACGAGCTCGATGACGGCTCCGTATGCGCAGCAATACCAGATCGGGCCACCGCATCGGCTACTGCTCGATCTCCTCGCGGTCGCTCCGATCGTCACCATCGTCGCGCTGGGAGCACTCACGACCGCCGCACTACGAACCTCCACTTCCGAGCTCCGCCACATCGCGCTCCTGGCCGCCGGAATGTTCGCCATGCATGCGCTGCTGCCCTCGCAGAATCTCCGGTACATTGCCCCTGTCGATCCGCTCCTGCGCATCCTCGCAGCAGCGTTTCTCGCCGGCGGACGGGAAGCGCCGAAATGGATGCCGGCGATGCTGCTGGTCATTCTGCTGATCAACGCCGTCGCGGAGCTGGCGTTGTTCCATCAGATCTTCGTCGCGGGCCAGGTCTACGATCCCGTGACTGACAATCTCCTGCGCGCCCTGAAGATGCTGCCGCGATAGAGTGAAGAGCGTGAAGCGGACGGAGTTTCTTGCCGCCTGTGTCGCCGCGATTGCGCTGGTCTTCGCGGCGTATGCGGGCTCACTGGACAACTCATTTCACTTCGATGACTCCCATGTGATCGAGAACAATCTGTACATCCGCAGTCTCGATCATGTCCCGCAGTACTTCACCGACGCGCACACGTTCAGCAGCCTTCCGCAGAACGCGACGTACCGTCCGCTCGTGACGCTGTCGCTCGCTCTCGACTACGCGCGCGGCGGCCTTCGTCCGCGCCCGTACCACGTCACGCAGATCGCACTGCTGCTCCTCACGGGAGCGTTGCTCGTGCTCTTCTTCACGTCGATCACCGGAGAACTGCCCGCGCTCTTCGCGGCCACCCTCTTCTGCGTCCACACCGCGAACACGGAGACGATGAACCTCATCTCCGCTCGCTCGGAATTGCTCTCGGCTATCGGTCTTCTGGCCTCGTTCGTTCTCTATCAGCGATCACAGCTCGCGCGCCGTTCCTCGCTCTATCTCGTTCCGCTCGCGATCGGCGCGCTGGCCAAGGCACCAGTCGTCGTCTTCGCTCCGCTGCTATTTGCCTACGCGCTGTTGATCGAAAAAAAATCGCCGCGTCAGGCACTGCGCATCGCCCTGCCTTCATTGCTCCTCGGCATCGCACTGCTGGTCTTCCTCAACAACATGAACGCAAAGGAATGGGAGTCGGGCGGCGGCTCGGCGTGGAGCTATCTCATCACGCAGCCCTTTGTCTGGCTCCACTATGCGCGGCTGTTCGTCCTGCCGGTCGGCCTGACCGCCGACTCCGACTGGACGGCGTTCGCACACTGGTACGACACACGCGCCGTCGCCGGCTATGCGTTCATCGCCCTGCTGATCCTCGCCATCCGCCGCGCCCCGGCGCCGGTCGCGTTCGGCCTGACGTGGTTCGCGGTGGCGCTGCTGCCGACGAGCCTCTTCCCGCTTGCGGAAGTAGCGAACGAGCACCGGATCTTTTTCGCATTCATTGGACTGGTCCTCGCCGCGGCGACATACGTCCGAACGCGCTGGCTTGCCGTCGCCGCGACACTGTTCCTTTGCGTCCACGCATTCGCGACGCATGAACGAAACCAGATCTGGAGAAACGAAGAAACTCTATGGGCGGATGTCGTTGCGAAGAGTCCGGCCAACGGCCGCGCGTGGATGAACTACGGTCTCACGCAGATGGCGAAGGGCGAGTACGCGGATGCGAAGCGTAACTTCCAGCATGCCGCCACTCTCGTGCCGAATTACGCGACGCTCGAGATCAATCTGGGAGTCGTGGAAGGAGAGCTCGGCGATGATGCCGCCGCCGAGCGGCACTTTCGCCGTGCTCTGGCGCTGCACCCGGACGTGAGCGCGCACCTGTTCTACGCGCGCTGGCTCACCAGGCGTGGCCGCGCGCCGGAAGCGTTGCCACACGCGCGCGAGGCGATGCGCCGCAGCCCGGCCTCCGCGGAAGCCCGCGCTCTCGTGTCGCGTCTCGAAGTCGCCATCGGCGGGGCAGGCTCACAGACATGGCCCAACTACAAGAGCGCGTTCGAGGCAGGTCTCGAAGCCCTTCGCAATCGCGATTGGAGCACGGCTATCGAGGCCAATCGCGCCGCGCTTTCACGCGATCCTCGCTCCGCCGACGCATGGAACAACCTCGGTTGGTCACTCGCCCAGCTCGGCTTCCGCGATGAATCTGTGCGCGCGTACCGGAAAGGTCTCGAGATCCGACCGGACGACCAGCGCCTGGCAAACAATCTCCGGCTGATCGCGCCGGCGCCCTGACGGAGGAACTACAGGACGACTGCATCGTCGTCCTGCAGAGATTCATGCGGCGATTCAACTCGCGCTCGACACCCGGCACCGCGAAGCACTGAGCCTTTCCGAAACATATGGATGAGTACTTCGTATAGTAAAGTACTCAAAGGGATGGCGCGCCGGTATGAGCGCGCGGACAATGAAGATCAAACGAGCGGAGAACTATGGCTTCTGTTCCGGCGTGCGCATCGCGGACCTCAAGGTGAAGCGCCTCGCAGCCGGTGGTGGCCGCGCCGCGATCCTGGGTCAGCTCGTACACAACGAGCGGGTCGTGGAGGAGCTGGAAGCGCTCGGCGTGCGGACGGTCGACGAGCTCACTTCCGTCGACGAGCCGACGATCGTCTTCTCCGCGCACGGCGTCCCGCCGTCGTTTCACGAGCGCGCCAGGTCGGCCGGCCTGACGATCCTCGACACGACCTGCAAGTTCGTCTACGACATGCATCGCGAGTCGCAGAACGCGCTCGCCGCCAGGTATCACCTCGTCTTTATCGGCGATCCGAAGCACCGCGAGGTGATCGGCTACACGAACGATCTCGATCCGTTGACGTACCACATCGTTTCGACCGTCGCTGCTGCCGAGGCGGTGGACTGGCCGCAGTACGCAACGATCAAAGTCTTCTACCAGACCACGCTCAACGCCGAGGAATTCGAGGACGTCGTGCGGACCATCGAGCGCCGCGCCGCGCACGTCGAGCGCGCAGACACGATCTGCTACGCCACGAAACAGAATCAGGACGCCGCGCGGCTGCTCGCGCACGATCCGGAAGTCGATCTGATCGTCGTCATCGGCGGCACGCGGAGCGCGAACACGAAGCACCTCTGGGAGATCTGCCGCGCATCGAAGCCGTCGTACCTCGTGCAGGGGGCCGATGATCTCGACGTGGAATGGTTCCGCAACGCGAAGGTCGCCGGCTTGACGGCCGGCGCTTCGACTCCCGAGTACGTGATCGAGGAGGTCGAGCAGCGGATCGCAGAACTGGCAGGGGCTTGAGGCAAGAGATCAGAGATTGAGAGATCAGAGATCAGGTGGGGGAGATCTGATCTCGCCTCCTATCTCTGATCTCTTGTCTCTGATCTTCCTGATCTCTTGTCTCTGATTTCCCCTGATCTCTGCCTCTACGTCTCTGCTCTTCCCTGATCTCTGCCTCTACGTCCCGCTCTTCCATCCGGCCACGCGCTTCTCGAACGCCGTCGTGTCAACGCCGTCTGCTTTGCCTTTGGCGATGGCCTGCTCGGCGGCGGCAAGCGCTTCGTCCTTCCTCCCCGCGCTGTGCAGGATGTTGGCTTTGGAGGAAAGGCCTCGGAACGTCGTCTTGGTTTTGAGCGACTGATCGATCAACTTCAGCGCCTCGTCCCAATTCTTGTCGGCGGCGTACGTGCTCGCTGCCTGGAGAGGAAAGACTTCGTTCGTTGGATTTGCGGCAATCAGCGCGTCGGTCCTCGCGCGCCACACCGCCTTCACGTCTTTCACTTCGACGGTGAACGGCACGTTGACCTTCTCCCAGCGCAAATTAGCCGTGGCCGTATTCGCCGTGACCGGGTCGAAGTTGAATGCCAGCAACTCCTGACTCTGCGGAGCGGCCTGCGGCTTCGCCTTCACGCGGAGCGCGTCTTTTTTCGCGTCGTACGAGAACGCACCCCACTGTCCGTAGTCGTTGTTGAAGATGATCGTCCACTCGTCTTTGCCGGGGATCGCTGACAGGCTGTAGGTGCCGGCCTTCAGCGGCTGACCGTTGATCAGGACGTCGTCGGTGACTTGAAACACCGTCGCGTCATTCGCGCCGGCGCGCCAGACATGGTTGTACGGAACGATCGGCTCGCCCGGCTTGCGCTCGTTCTGATTGTCAAGCGTGGCGTCGCCCTTCGCCCGCGCCTCCATCTCCGGCGGCGCCTCGGCGAAGATGGTGCGGCCTTTGATCGCAGGACGATAGTAGGTAATCGTCACGTCGGTGACGCCGATCGTCTGCATGACGCTGGCTTTCTGGCTGGGATAGAGCGGTTTGTACTGCGCCGGTTGCTGCGCGATAGCGAACGTCGCACCCAGAAGAATCAAAAAGGCTGCGAGCGAGAAAGTCGTCAATCGTTTGCGAGAGATCATGGTGAGGCTCCTTCGTTTCAAACGTGAGCGCACATTATCGTACGAAGCGCGGCTGGTACGCCCTCTGTTCACAGACACTTTTGAACCGGTGGTTGCTCGCGATAGAGTTCGCAAACTATGAAGAGTCAGGCCACCAATGACGACGCGAACCTCATCCTGAAGCTCTACGACCTCCGCCGCGAGCCGCGCCTTCGCGACGCCCGCAAGTGGTTCGGCAGCGCACCGCAGTTTCAATCGAGAGAAGCGTGGCTGAAGTGCTGCCCGGCCGGAAGTGAAGAGAATGCTTCGTACCGGATGGTGGTGACGTATTGGGAGATGGCAGCCTCGCTCGTCGCCAGCGGCGCGCTGAACGCGGAGCTCTTCTACGCCTCGAACATGGAGATGTTGTTCGTGTGGGAGAAGATCCGAATCCTTCTACCCGAGGTGCGCGCGGCGCAGAAGAATCCAATGCTCTACCGAAACCTCGAGCAAGTAGCAACGGAGCTCCTCGAGCATATGAAGGCCGGCTCTCCCGAGTGGTACGACGAATTCTTCGCACCGATGATCGCGAAGGCGGGGCGATAAGTTTCGCCGCAACGTTTCTCATGCGAAGCCGCGAAGGTCGCGAAGGAGAGCATCGCAGCATCAACCCTTCGCGTCTTCGCGCCTTCGCGCCTTCGCGTGAGCAAGCCGCGCTTTCGTTTGCTACGGCTTGACCCGCAGCACCAACGGCATCGGCCTGTCCGGCGCGGGAGTCACGATCTCACGGCGGAAGCGCAGCGTCGTCCCGTCGAACGTCCATCCGCCGTCGCTGCAGCGCGATGCGGTCTCGACCGGCTTTCCCTCGCGCACCCGCAACGCGTTCTCCGTCGCTTCCCGCTCGGCGCGGTAGCGGAACACGCGGCGCCAGACGGATGTCAGGTCCGTTCCCAGCTCATTCGCGCGTGGGTTCACGTCGCACCGCGTCTCCTTGATCAGCTCTTCCGCGATCCCGCGGTCCCGATCGACCGAGTCCGCGAGCATCTTCGTCGGAAAAATGCTCAAGCCGTCGTTCGCGTACGACGCTGTCTGATGCTGAAACGCCTCGAGCAGCGGCCGCAAATCGTCGCGTGCCTGCAGCTCGCCAAGCCACGCCGGCGCAGGCAGCGGCAGTTTCCAGGCCACCGCGTTGATCATCCGCTCCATCGTCAGCGCGGCCGTCTGCACCATCAACTGCGGATGCCCGTCCAGCGAGCGGGCAAGGTTCCACACGGCGTGCAGCTCCTCCCACGCCGCGGGATCGTTTGCGCGCGCCTTCGTCAGCGCGCTGGCGACGAGCGCCCTCGCCGCCGTCAATTGCGCCGCGCGCTCCACGTTCGAGTCGTTGCCGCCACCAATCCCTTCGCGGCGCTCCCAGACGACCGGTTCGTGCAAAAGGAGCTCTCGGATCGCAGCGACGTCGGGGAGCGCCGGCGTCCCTCCGATGGTGATCTCGCCCCGCGCGATCTCGCGCCGCACGAATTCGTCCGCGGCGTCGTTCTTCGGCAACGCGCTGACGAGCGCCATCAACTTGACGGAAGCCCCGTTCGCATGATGCGGAGGTCGATCGGCTTCCTTGAGCGATCCCATCCCTCCCGGCCACGGCCGGGCAGCCGAGGTGTGAACAGCCTCGGGAACCCGGAACCACGAGATGACCCAGGCGACAAGCGCGATTGCCGCGACGACGATCAACACTTTCTTCATCGTTCCCTCAGACTAGTCGCCGACCGGAGAAAAGCCAATGGGCGCCGTCCCGTTGTCGACGCCAATGGTGCGCAAAAGTCGCTGCCTGGGTTAAGCCTGTGTCGCCATACCGCCTTGCTCCCGCAGCCGATTAACGTCCTTCGTCGGCGCACTCCCGAAGAAGCGGCCGTACTCGCGGGTGAATTGCGAGGCGCTCGAGTAGCCGACGCGGCGGCTTGCTTGTCCGGCGTCGAGCGTTGCGGTCAGCATGAGGCGCCGCGCCTCCTGCAGGCGGAGCGTTTTCTGGTACTGCAACGGGCTCATGCCGGTCACGGCTTTGAACTGACGATGGAACGACGTGACGCTGAGGTTCACCAACTTCGCGAGCGTCTCGATGTTTACCGGCTGATCGTAATTCGCGCGCAACCACAAAACGGCTTTCCCGATTCGCTGAACACTCGATCCGTCGCTGCCGATCTGTGCAACCCGGCTCCCCAGCGGACTACGGAGCAATCGGATCAGAATCTCGTCGACGACGAGCGGCGCAAGAAGCTCGGCATCCACTGGTTGTGATGTCAACTGCAGCAATCGGATCGAGGCGTCAATGAGGTTCGCTCCGGCGTCGCCAACGTAGAGCGCTCGCGGGTCGCGCGCCTTCGGCACACCAAGCGGAAACATCTTCAAGGCCAGCTCGGCGATCCTCTGCGCGTCGAGATCGATCATGAGCAGCAGATACGGTTCCGAGTAGCTGGCTCGCGTGACGCGACCTGCCATCGGGACGTCGATCGAATACACCGCCATTTGCCCCGCCTCGTACCCATAGGTGTCGCTGCCGATCATCACGATTTTTGCGCCCTGCGCAGCGATGCACAGAGACGATCTCTGCACGTAGTACATCGGCTCCTGATTCGTCTGCGAAACCCTGGCGACGCGCACGCCGGGTACTCGGAGCTCGACGGTTCCATCGTACGGAGCAAGAGTGCCGATCAACTTCGCCAGCGTGGCAACGTCGGGAGCCTGCATCATTCGCTCACATTATGGTTTCACGCGGAGGCGCGGAGACGCGAAGGCAACAGGTTTTCTCCGCGGCTCCGCGTGAGACAGTTAGAAAGGCATCAGCGATCGATCACTACCATGTTTCCTTCATCGTGGCGTTCACCAGCGGCCGGGGTGAGGTTGTTCAGCCGATCGATCTGTGCGGGGGTCAGTTCGACCTGGTCGGCGGCGGTGTTCTCCTCGACGCGCGCGACCCGTTTAGTTACTGGAATCGGTGCGATGTCGTCGCCCTGTGCGAGAAGCCAGGCAATCGCCACCTGTGCCGGTGTTGCGCCGGCCTCGGCGGCAACGGCCTTGACCTCGTCGACGATGCGGAGGTTGCGCCGGAAGTTCTCTCCACTGAACCGCGGGTTCGTCTTGCGCCAGTCGTCGTCAGACAGGTCGTCGTTGGAGCGCATCGTGCCGGTAAGGAAACCGTGGCCGAGGGGCGAGTAAGGGACGAAGCCGATGCCCAACTCGCGGAGAAGCGGCAGCAGTTCGGCCTCCACATCGCGGGTCCACAGCGAGTATTCGGTCTGCAGCGCGGCGACCGGATG
Organism: Thermoanaerobaculia bacterium; assembly: GCA_034664845.1. GTDB lineage: Bacteria > Acidobacteriota > Thermoanaerobaculia > Gp7-AA8 > Gp7-AA8 > JADGNZ01. The sequence continues at coordinate 71,841 of JAXDGW010000128.1, forward strand.
CACGGCATGCGCGCGGCGGATCGTATCGGCACCGGCCTCGGACAGGCCGATGTATCGCACCTTCCCCTCGGCCACCAGCGTGGCCAGAGTGCCGACGGTATCCTCAATCGGAGTATTCGGATCGACCCGATGCTGGTAGTACAGATCGATATGGTCGGTGCCGAGGCGTTTCAGCGAGCCCTCAACTGCGGCGCGGACGTTCGCAGGGCTGCTGTCGATGACGCCCGGCCCGCCGCCGGAGTGTGAGACGAGGCCGAACTTTGTCGCCAGCACAACGTGTTCGCGACGGCCCTTGATCGCCCGGCCGACCAGTTCCTCGTTGGTGTAGGGCCCGTAGATCTCGGCGGTGTCGATGTGCGTGACGCCGAGGTCGAGAGCGCGGTGGATGGTGCGGATTGATTCGGCGTCGTTGACCGCGCCGATGTTGTAGTAGCCAGCCATCGACATCGCGCCGAGTCCTATGCGGGAGACGTCGAGTCCGCCAATCGAAATGCGCTTCATGAAAGTTCCTCCGTTCGCATCGCCAGATATAACGCCTCGGGGCTGCGCAATCGTTGAACGATCCTTCCAGGTTCTTGCCCGATCCTTCCGAATGCGGAGCTCGCGCCTCGAATCGGAATTATCTCCGGCGTTTTGGTAGGCTTGCCCCCGCTACCGAACCCGCAGGAGGATCCGATGAAACTCGCGACGCTCTCCATTCTCGCCCTCTCGCTCGCCTCCGCGGTCATGGCCCAATTGAGCCCCGGGGTGGTCGTCAACTCGGGCGCTCCGTTTCCGATCGTCGCTGACTTCAACGGCGATGGCCTCGACGATCTGATTCAGGAGAGGAATGTCATCATCAATGACGGGAAAGGGCTGACCGAGGTGCGGGACCTCGGGTTCGGCGGTGAAACGGTCGTCGGCGTCATGGACGTGAACGGCGATCACATCCCGGATCTCCTCACGCTCGGCACCGCGGTGATGGTTCCGGCAAACCTGCCGCAGCCGCCGATGCAGGCGCCGGGCTACCGGCTGTACATCGCCGACGCATCGCGCAACTACTCGACGCCGATCGGCATCTCCTCGGGGGCGCGGCCCTACATCGCCGACGTTGACGGCGACGGCAAGGACGACTTCGTGATCCTGGCCGACGTCCGGCCGGACGGGTTTCGAACGACTGCGACCGAGGTTACCGTCCTGCGATCGCGCGGCGACGGGACATTCGACCGCCTCGATTCCTTCCGCATCGCGCCCGACTTCCAGATCATGCCCGACTACCGCGTGCTCTCCGGTGATCTGAACCACGACGGCTTGCCCGATCTCGTCATTCGTTGCGTCAATGATCTGGTCGTGCTCAAAGGGACGGGCGGCGGCAAGTTCACGGTCGAGACGCGCCATCTCCCCTCGAACACGAGTTTCGGATCGCAGTCGGCGCGCCTCGGCGACATCGACGGCGACGGGAATCCCGACGTGATCATGCCGGCGTTGCGCGGCATTCGCGTCTTGTTCGGCGATGGCCGCGGAAACTTCCCGCGCTCGGCGCAGGCGAAGATCGCGAAGACTCACGAAATCGATTTGCCGCCCGGCCTCGGGTTCCTGGCTCCTGCGAACATCAACGAGCCCCGCGACCTGGCTCTCGGTCATTTCACGCGGAACGATCGGATGCAAATCGCGGCCGGGACCGTCGAGGGCGATCTCGTCGTCTTCTCCTGGGATCAGAACCAGCTCAAAGAGGTCTCGCGCAACCGCACCGAGTTCTGGCACCTCGACATCCGATCCGGGTCGTTCCGAGGAACGGGTAGCGATCTCTATGTGATGGGAACGCTCATCTGGGGCGAGAATTGGCCCCGGCCTCGCCTCTTCCTCGGCGCGAATACCTTCGCGACTTTCGACGGGCCAGCGAGCCAGTCAAGCCGCCGCCGCACAAGCCAACCCGGACCGTCGGACCTTTCCCTCCGGATCGAGATGCGCGGCGAGTGCATCAACGAGGCCCCCGCACAATGGCGCTTCACGCGAGACGGAATCTTCGGCAGCGCGAAACACGGCGAGACGACGATCGAAGCCGTATTCGATGGACCTTCCATCTACTACCGCCTCAATGCGCCGTACGCAAAAGAACCAGTGATGGGCACTCTGACCGACGAGAACGGCTCCTACGCCGGCACCGCCCAGGTGCTGACCGATTGCGGCACGAAGGTCATGACGGTCAGCGCGAAGTTGGAGTGAGCGGGACGCGCTGAAAAAACTGGCAGCCGGGAGTGCAGGCGTCACGCGTCCTCGCCTCGGCGTGGTTTTCGTGCGATCGGTACTTAAGCGTCGGTCTAGCTCGCGATTTCGCGCGTCGGTCCGGAATCACCGCCGGGCGGGACGCCTGCACTCCGTTGGCACTTCGCGCACCAGTAGGTGCCTCGGGCGTCTTCGCCTTGCTTGCGGTAGCGGATCGGCGTGCGGCATTTGCGGCAGGGATCGCCGCCGCGGCTGTAGACGGCGAACTCGGCGCGGCCGTCCGCGCTGCGGCGGAGGAGTTTCAGCGCCGAGGTGATGATCCGATCGAGTTGCGCGTCGTCGAGATCCGAAACGAGCGTGAACGGATCGATCCCCGCGTCGAACAGCGTCTCCGATTTCCAGATGTTGCCGATGCCGGCGATGACGCGTTGATTGAGGAGCACGTTCGCGATCTCTTCGTTGGGGCGCTCGCGGATGCGGCGGAGCGCTTCGTCGCGGTCGAAGGTGGCGCCGAGGAGGTCGGGACCCATGCGGCGGAGGTCTTCGTCGCGAGTCAGGCTACGGCTCGTGTGAAACTCGGCTAACGGAACATTGAACGCGACGGCCACGAATTCGTCGGTGCCGATGACGATGCGCATGTCGCGGTGCGGACGCTGCCAGCGCTCGCCGGGCCGGTAGATGTGCCAGCTTCCGCTCATCTTCATGTGCGAGTGCAGGTGAAGGTCGCCGGAGAATTCGATGATGAGGTTCTTGCCGGCCGAGATGACGCGCTCGATCGTACGGCCTTTCAATGGCGCGTCTTCGTCGATGCGCGCGAGTTTGGGCAGGACGGTCTCGAATGATGTGACCGTCTTTCCTGCCAGCGCGCGATGCAGGCCTTTCGCAGCGCGGTAGATGCTGTCGCCTTCAGGCATGCGTCATCTCAATGCCCGCATCTGGTACCCCATCGCCGTCGGGACAAACCCCGCCTCGGCGAGATATGACGCCAGGTCCGATTTCGCCGCGGGTGCGTCATTCACCTCGGCGATCAGCATCGCGCGGCGCAGGCCGTTCGTTACGAGCGAGGCCAGCGTCTTCGCGATCTCGCGGGCGACGATGCCGCGCATTGGCTCGTTCTCGGGGAGGAAGGTCGTGAGCTGTTTGTCGCCGCGTCCGATGTAGGCGGCGAGCATTCCGTTGACGAGGATGACGTTCGCGCCGGGGACGCGCATCAGGCCTACTGCTGGCCACTTCAGCAGCGAGCCGTATGGATTGGCGGGATCGGTGGCGGCGAGCATCACGGTCTCCGGCTCGTCGGGCTCGTCGCGATAGGAGCGGAGAAGATCGAGCGCGCCGGCGCTGCCGAACTGCGTCGCGCCGAAGCCGGCCACGAAGTAGCCGCGGCGCGTCCGGCCGGATTCTTCCATACCCTTCAGTACGGGATAGATCGCGCTGAAGCCGCCGGGGACGCCTTCGACCGCGGCGGATTCGCGGACCACGATTCCGTAGCGCGCCAGAAGCTGGTGCGCCGTCGCGCTGGCGCGTTCTGTCGTTGTGCCGCGCGGTGGCTGAATGAGCGACCAGCGGCCTTGCGTCGATGGCGGAGCGACGCGGCGCGAGCGGAACCCGGTCGTGCGCGGCGCCGCCTTCGGACGCGTGTAGGCGCGCAAGGCGTGGAACGTGTCGTTCGTGATTACGCCGCGCCAGACGAGGTTCCAGAGCGCATCGACGACATCGTTCGCGAAACCGCCGAGAGCGGTCTGGATGTCGGCGAAGAACGATGCGCCCGTTGCGCGGAGGTGATCGACGATCTGCTGCTCCAGCGCGCTCGATTCCGCCATCACCGGCGAATGCAGAAGTGGCAGGTGATCCGTCAGATAGAGGGCGATGCGGCCGTCGCGGTCGCCGAGGGGTTCGACGCCGGTCCAGACGATCTCGCCGGCGGCGCTGAGCGTGTCGAGATCCGATGGTTTGTATCCGTCGATTCGTGCGGCCAGGATCTGTGATTCGACGATCGACGCGGGCAACGCCACACCTTGCAGCGCTTCGATCACTTCGAGCAAACCTTCCAGCCCGCGGCGTTTTTTCGTGACGAGCTGCCAGTGGTTGATGAGGCGGACGTACGCTTTCGTCTCGACCGGCTCGACTTCCTTGCGCAGCTTCGCCAGCGAACGGCGGCGGATCGCGCTGAGGACTTCGTTGTCGCACCACTCCCGCTGCGTGCCGCCGGGGCGGAACTCGCCTTCGATGAGCCGTCCGCGCTCGACGAAACGCTCCAGAGCGGAATGGACTACGGCGACGCCGAGGCCGTAGCGATGGGCGACATCGTGCGGCGTGAACGGTCCGTGCGTTCGGGCGTAGCGGAGAACGAGATCGCCCGTTGGATCGGCGACCGGTTGGAGATAGCGATCGGCGAGTCCGGGAGGAAGCGGCGCGCCGAGGGCGTCACGATAACGGCTGGCATCCTCGATGGCGATGAAACGCTTCTCGCGTGCGACGCCGATTTCGATGATGCGTCGAGCGTCTCGCAGTTCGCGAACCGCACCTTTCGCATCGACGAGAGCACGTTGCGCGATCTCGTCGAGCGACAGGTCGCCGAGGCGAAGCAGCAGGTCGTGAAGTGCATCGACCGACTTTGCTTTGTGCCGCTCGTCGAGATGTTGCAGCTCGATCTCCAGCGCGTTCAGCGCGTCAGCGTCGAGCAGCTCGCGGAGCTCGGGCTCGCCGAGGAGCTCGCGAAGCTGCGCTTGATCGATGGCCAACGCCTGGGCGCGGCGCTCGGCCAGTGGGGCGTCACCGTCGTAGATGAAATTGGCCACGTAGCGGAAGAGCAGCGATCCGGCGAAGGGCGACGGTTTTTCGGTGTCTGCGACGACGACACGAATTGTCCGCTGCTGGATCTTCTTCATCGTCGCCACGAGCGCGGGGACGTCGAAGACATCGCGCAGCACTTCGCGATAGGTCTCGAGAATGATCGGGAACGAGCCGAAGCGTGAGGCCACCTGCAGCAGGTCGTAGGCGCGTTTGCGCTGCTGCCAGAGCGGCTGGCGGCGGTCGGGGCGGAAGCGCGGCAGGAGCAACGCGCGCGCTGCGGCCTCGCGGAACTTCGCGGCGAACATTGAGCTGGATCCGAGCTGGCGGACGACGAGCTGCTCGATCTCGTCTGCGTCGGGGATGAGCAGTTCGGCGCGCGGCGGCGCGTCGGTGTCGGGGAAGCGGACGATGAAGCCGTCGTCGCTCCACATCGTCTCGACCTCGATCTGCAGCTCGTTGCGCACCTTCGCCGTCACTGCCATCGCCCACGGCGCGTGAATGCGTCCGCCGAATGGCGTGAGGACGCAGACACGCCAGTCGCCGAGGTCGTCGAGGACGCGCTCGATGACGATGGTGCGGTCGTCGGGGACGGCGCCGGTGGCGGCCTGCTGATCGTCGAGGTACTGGAGGAAGTTCTTCGCGGCCAGCTCGCCGAGGTCGTGTTTCGACGTCAGGCGTTTCATGGCGGCGGCGGGCTGCATCGCCCCGATCTCGCGGACCAGCGCGCCGATCGCCTCGCCGAAAGGGACCGTTCGCTCGGCGGCGTCGGCTTTCCAGAACGGCATCTTCCCCGGCTCGCCGGGAGCGGGCGTGACGAGCACACGGTCGTGCGTGATTTCCTCGATGCGCCAGGTGGACGCGCCGAGGAGGAAGGTCTCGCCGACGCGCGACTCGAAGACCATCTCTTCATCGAGCTCGCCGACGCGCGCGCTCTGCACTTTCTCGCCGCCCGCCAGGAAGACGCCGAAGAGACCGCGATCGGGAATCGTGCCGCCGCTGACGATGGCCACGCGCTTCGCGTTCGGGCGCGGCGTGAGAATGTTGGTGACGCGATCCCATGTGATCCGCGGCCGCAGCTCGGCGAATTCGTCCGAGGGGTAGAGGCCGGAGAGCATGTCGAGAACGCCGTCGAAGGACGTTCGCGAAAGCTCGGAAAAGGGCGCGGCCTGGCGGACGAGCGCGAAGAGCTCGTCGGCGTGGTACGAGTCGACGGCGATCATCGCGACGATCTGCTGGGCGAGCACATCGAGCGGATTGCGCGGATATCGCGTCGGCTCGATGGCCCCGCGATGCATGGCGTCGGTGACCGCGGCGCACGCGAGCAGGTCGCCGCGAAATTTCGGGAAGATGATCCCCTCGCTGACGGTGCCTACCTGGTGCGACGCGCGGCCGATGCGCTGCATGCCGCTGGCGATCGACGGCGGCGCTTCGATCTGGATGACGAGATCGATGGCGCCCATGTCGATGCCGAGCTCCAGCGATGAGGTAGCCACGAGCGCCGGCAGTCGTCCCGATTTGAGGTTGTCCTCGATCTCGATGCGCTGGGCTCGCGCGATCGAGCCGTGATGGGCGAGGACGAGTACCTCGCCCGCCAATTCGTTGATCGCGCCGGACAATCGCTCGGCCAGACGCCGCGAGTTGACGAAGATCAGCGTGGAGCGATGCGCGCGGATCAGCTCCAGCAGACGCGGATGGATGGCCGGCCAGATCGATGATCGAACGCTCTTCCCGGCCGGACCGCTCGGGATGTCGTCGCGCGCCGACTCATTGAGTTTGGCCATCTCCTCGACGGGGACTTCGACGTGGAGCGTGAGCTGCTTTTTCTCGCCTGTGTTGATAATCGTGGTCTCGCGGTAGCGGGGTTTCGTGGTCTCGGGGTGTTCGGTCTCATCACCTGCCGCGAGACCGCGAGACTGCGAGACCTCGCTACCGCCCAGGTACTTCGCCACCTCTTCGAGCGGATTCTGCGTCGCAGACAAGCCGATGCGTTGCGGCGTCTTGTCCGCCATGCGCTGCAGGCGCTCGAGCGAAAGCGCCAGATGCGCGCCGCGCTTGTTCGGAACGAGGGCGTGAACTTCGTCGATGATGATCGTCTCGACGCCGCGCAGGACGTCGCGGGCGTTCGACGTCAGCATCAGGTAGATGGACTCCGGCGTCGTGATGAGGATGTCGGCGGGATCGCGCAGGAAGCGCGCACGGTCGGCTTGCGGCGTGTCGCCGGTGCGGATGGCGATCGATGGCAGCACGAAATTCTCGCCGCGCTCCGAGGCGAGATTGGCGATTCCGGTCAGCGGCGCGCGAAGGTTGCGCTCCACATCGACGGCCAGCGCTTTGAGCGGCGAGATGTAGACCACGCGGCAGCGCCGGTCCTTTTCCGGACGCTCCGCGAACATCAACCGGTCGAGCGCCCAGAGGAACGCGGTCAGCGTCTTGCCGCTGCCGGTCGGGGCGAAGATCAGCGTCCAATCGCCTCGTGCGATGGCCGGCCAACCGAGCTCCTGCGCACGCGTCGGCGTCCGGAAAACGTTCATGAACCAGTCGCGAACGGCCGGATGAAACGGCGCCATCGCGGCATCCGCGGCGCTGTTCTCGCGCCGCTTCCGCGCAGTGGTCAATGTGTGATCCTTCGGCGAACGCTGGACATTAAGTTCTTCCGCTGCAAGAATAGTCTCCTTCCAGGCGAGTCACAGACAGGCGGGCGAAGGACAGGGATGCGGCTCAAAGTGCTCGGCGCGTACGGCGCGTCAGATGCTGAACATAATCTGACGGGCTACCTGATCGACGACTGGTTCGCAGTCGACGCCGGGACCCTCACATCCAAGCTCTCCTTCGCGCAGCAAGCCCGCATTCAGGCTGTTTTCATTACTCATACCCACGCCGATCACATCCGCGATCTCCCCCACCTCATCCATAACCGCTTCAGCCAGACGGCCGGTCCGCTGACGGTGTTCGCGGCCAAAGACGTGATGGAGTTGCTGATTTCGAATGTCTTCAACGGCATCGTCTGGCCCGACTTCTCCACCCTGATCTCCCCGCTGACGAAGAAACCCGCCGTGATCTACCGTTCCTTAACTCCCGGCAAAAAGGTGACCTACGAAGGCGTCGGCATGACTGCCGTTCCCGTTCATCACCAGATCCCCGCCTCGGGCGTGATCGTGGAGATGAACGGCCAGGCCATCACCTTCACCGGCGACACCGGCCCCACCTCGGAGATCTGGAAGCGCACGAACAAAACCCCGAACGTCGTGGCCGTTGTGACCGAGGCGTCGTTCCCGAACGATCAGCAACAACTCGCCGACGATACCGCCCACCTCTCCCCCAACACCTTCGGCGAAGAGCTGAAGAAGATCACCGTCGACGCCCCCGTCTACGCCAGCCACCGCAAGATCCCGTACGAGCGCGACATCGAGTCGCAGATCCGGAATCTGCGGGATCGCAGGGCGAGGGTGCTGTTGGAGAAGAATTACACGTTGTAGTTGGGGGGCTGGTTCGATGATCAGCCCACGAACGGCGGCCAGCCTTTTGCCTCTGGTTATTCTTTTCGGGTGCAGTCTTGTCTCTGGTAGTGATCACAATCGCTGAGTTCGTCCGTTGGTTCTGCAAACCTCGATGAATTTCGACCACCGCCCTGACAGCACTCGGGCGAGACGCCCGAGTGCCCGCGGTCGAGACGACCGCACTCCTTTACGACGCCTGAGGAGTGCGAGCGTCTCGCTCGCGGCCATCGAGGCGTCCCGCCTCGGTGGTCGGATCCGGTCGGATAGTGATTCGCGTCATCGACGAATCGGGCGAAGACTAGTTGTTTCCGAACGAGTACTTCGTCGCTGTGAGTCTTCCTCGAGAACAGGCGGCGCAAGATCGCTTAACCATTGATGGGTGAGGGCGCACCTGATCACGCCCTACCAACCGCATGCCCCAACGCCTCCTCCAAATCCGGATGCGCAAACACAAACCCTTCCTCCATCGCCCTCGCCGGTAGCACGCGCTGCCCGCTGAGGAGCATCTCGTTGGCCATGCCGGCGCCGAGGGCGAGGCGGAGGGCGAAGGCGGGCGTGGGCATGAAGGCGGGGCGGTGGAGGACGTGGCCGAGGGCTCGGGCGAAATCGCGGTTCGTGGCGGGGTTGGGAGCCGTCGCGTTGTAGACGCCGCGAGTGCTCTCGCGGTCGATGCCCCACTCGATCATCCGCAGCGCGTCGTCGCGGTTGATCCATGACATCCACTGATTGCCGTTGCCCATTGGGCCGCCGGCGCCGAGGCGGAAGGGGAGGAGGAGTTTGGCGAGGGCGCCGCCGTTTGCGGCCAGGACGATGCCGAAGCGGAGGATGGCGACACGCGCGAGCAGCTCGGCTTCGCGCGCCAGCTCTTCCCATCGCTTCGTCACCTCCGTGAGAAAACCTGCGCCGGAGGCGGAGCGTTCGTCGATCGTCTCATCGCCGCGGTCGCCGTAGAAGCCGATGGCCGAGGCGCTGATGAACGTGCGCGATTTGCCGGGCTGGCGTCGCATGGCGTTGACGAGTCCGGTCGTGGCGTCGACGCGGCTGGCGATCACCCGCTTCTTCCGCGCCTCGGTCCACCGCCCGCCGCCGACGTTCTCGCCGGCGAGGTTGATGACGACGTCCGCCGCCGCCACCACATCCATCCAATTTCCCTCGGACACCGGATTCCAAAGCAGCGCGCGGCCAGCGTGGACCTTCGAAGGATTGCGGGTGAGGACAGCGACGTCATCACCCCGGGCGACGAGACGACGGACGAGCGGCTCGCCGATGAATCCGCTCCCTCCTGCAACGACGATCTTTTTCATGGAGATCGTGTTGCAAAAAAAAGCCCCGCCTGAGCGATGGCGGGGCCGGAAATCGAGAGAGGGTAGGAGTAGGAGATCAGGTCAGGATCTGGTTGATTACGCGCTCACCAATTTGGACGAGGGATTCGGGAAAAGGTTTCAGGGAACCTGTTCACCACGGAGGCACAGAGAGCACCGAGGTAATCTCTGTGTGCTCTGCGTCTCTGTGGTTCTTGGTTTTCCGTCATTGAACGCGGGAACGAGCGGATACTCGTAACGGATCAGTCGCCGAGGCCGGACTCTGCAGCGCCGCAAACGCGATCATGGCGGCGTTGTCGGTGCAGAATCGCTTCTCGGGGAGACGGACGATTACGCCCTTCTCGCGGCCCCACGCGGCCATCCGGTCGCGCAACGGGCCGTTCGCTGCCACGCCTCCTGCGATCGCCACCTCGGTCGGCCTCGGAGCATCCATTGCCGGCCAGACGGTATCGAGCCGGTCGAAGAGCTGGTTGATGAGCGCGTCCTGAAACGTCACGCAGAAATCGGCGAGCGTGGACGGATCGCCGCTCGCGCTGACGCCATGCTCGCGCGCCAAGCGGATCGCGCCGGCCTTGATCCCGGAGTAGGAGAAGTCGATCGACTTGTCGTTGAACTGCGGCATGGCGAAGTGAAAGCGCTTCGTGTCGATGCGCCCTTCGCGGCCGTTCTTCTCGATCTCCGGTCCGCCGGGATAGGGCAGTCCGATGAACTTCGCGACTTTGTCGAAGGTCTCGCCGATGGCGTCGTCGCGTGTGCGGTTGAGCATCGTCACGACGCCGTTGCGCACGTCGTAAATCGAGGAATGGCCGCCGGAGATTACGAGGCTGAGGAACCGCTCCGGCAACGGCGTCGATGCTCCTTCGCGATTCAGATACGGCGAAAAGATGTGGCCCTGCAGGTGGTTGACCGGAACGAGGGGAACGCCGAGTCCGTAGGCGAGTCCCTGCGCGCCGGCGACGCCGACGAGCAGCGCTCCGATGAGGCCCGGTCCTGCGGTGACCGCGATGCGATCGACGTCGCTCCACGAAAGCTGCGCATCGTCGAGCGCTTTCGTGATCAGCGGAAAGAGATGCTGGAGGTGCTCGCGCGAGGCGATCTCCGGCACGACGCCGCCGAACGGCTGATGCCGCGCGATCTGCGACGCGATGAGGTTCACGCGCACGCTGCCGTCGTTGTCGAGCAGCGCGACCGAGGTCTCATCGCAGGAGGTTTCGATGCCGAGGATCATGGGTGCGGTAGCGAGGTCTCGAGGTTGCGCAGTCGCGCGGCGCGTTGCTTCGAGACCAGCGAGACCACGCAACCTCGCAACCGCACCTTATAATCCGCGCTCCGATGGCGACCACCGAAGAACTGAACAAGCTGTACGAGCCGAAAGAGATCGAGGGGCGGCTCTACGAATTCTGGGAGAAGGGCGAATTTTTCACGCCGCTGCTCGATGCCGAGCGGCCGAAGTTCTCCATCGTCATCCCGCCGCCGAACGTGACGGGGCGCCTGCACATCGGCCACGCGCTCGTCAACACGCTGCAGGACATCATCGTTCGCTGGAAGCGGATGAGCGGGTTCAACACGCTCTGGCTGCCCGGCACCGATCACGCCGGCATCGCTACACAGATGATCGTGGAGCGCGAGCTCGCCAAGGAAGGCATCGCCCGCCTCGACCTCGGGCGCGAGAAGTTCGTCGAAAAGGTGTGGGAGTGGAAAGAGTCGTACGGCCACCAGATCATCGACCAGCTCAAGCGGCTCGGATCTTCGGCCGACTGGACGCGCCTCCGTTTCACGCTCGATGAAGGCCTCGCCCTTGCTGTGCGCACCGCGTTCGTCAAGCTCTACGACGATGGGCTCATTTACCGCGGCATCGCCATGGTGAACTGGTGCCCGCACTGCCGGACGGCGATCTCGGATGTGGAGGTCGAGTACGAAGAGCGGGCCTCGAAGATCTACTACATCGACTATCCGGTCGCTGACTCCGAGCGCGTGCTGACGATCGCCACCACGCGGCCTGAGACGATGCTCGGCGATACCGCGCTGGCCGTGCATCCCGAGGATGAGCGATACAAGGACGTGATCGGGCGGGAGGCCATCCTGCCGATTGCGAACCGGCGCATTGCGATCGTCGCCGATCCGATCCTCGTCGATCCCGAGTTCGGCACCGGCGTCGTGAAAGTCACGCCGGCACACGACAAGAACGACTACGAAGCCGGCAAGCGCAACAACCTCGAGCAGCTTCAGGTGATCGATGAAGCGGGGAAGATGACCGCGGCTGCCGGCGCGGATTTCGCGGGGCTCGACCGCTTCGAAGCGCGCAAGAAAGTCATAGCACTGCTGCGCGATTCCGGCGCGCTGCGTGAGGTGAAGGACTACACACACTCGATCGGTTTCCACGGCAAGTGCGAGACGACCATCGAGCCGATGATCTCGCGGCAGTGGTTCGTAAAAATCGAGCCGCTGGCGAAACCGGCCATCGACGCCGTGCGCAACGGGACGATTCAGATCCTTCCGCAGAGCTGGGAAGCGACGTACTTCAACTGGATGGAGAACATCCACGACTGGACGATCTCGCGGCAGCTCTGGTGGGGCCATCGCATTCCGGCGTTCCATTGCGCGAACGGCCACACGACGGTTGCCATCGACGATCCGGCCACGTGTCCGACCTGCGGTTCTGCCGAGATCAAGCAGGAGACCGACGTTCTCGACACCTGGTTCTCGTCCGGACTCTGGCCGTTCTCGACGATGGGATGGCCGGAAGAGACCGAGGACCTGCGCATTTTTTATCCGACCGACGTGCTGATCACCGGCTTCGACATCCTCTTTTTCTGGGTGGCGCGGATGATCATGTTTGGCCTTCGCTTCACCGGAAAAGCGCCGTTCAGCCAGGTGTTCCTCAACGGACTCGTGCGCGACGAGCATGGCGCGAAGATGTCGAAGACGAAGGGGAACGTCATCGATCCGCTCGACGTGATCGATGAGTTTGGTGCTGACGCCGTCCGCTTCACGCTGGCCATCTTCGCCTCGGGCCGCGACATTCCGCTGGCGAAAGCACGCATGCAGGGCTACGCGGCGTTTGCGAACAAGATCTGGAACGCCTCGCGCTTCGCGATGATGCACGTCGACGCGAAGTTGTCGTCCGCGAAACCGATCGACCGCGACTCGCTGCAGACAGTGGAGCGTTGGATCCTGTCGCGCCTCAACGAGACGACGCGCAACGCCAACAAGGCGCTCTCGGCGTATCGATTCGACGAAGCCTCGAACGCGATCTATCAGTTCTTCTGGCACGAGTTCTGTGACTGGTACATCGAGATGGTGAAGCCGGTGCTCCTCGGCAGGCACGGCACGCCGGACGACCAGCAGCGCGCCAAACGCGTACTGCTGGAAGTGCTCGACCGATCGCTGCGTCTGCTGCACCCGTTCATGCCGTTCATCACCGACGAGATCTGGCGGAAGCTCGGCGGCGTCGAGCCGTCGATCATGGTGGCGCCGTATCCGGTGTCCGAGGAGATGCTGGAGGATCCGGAGGCGGAGCGGATGGTCAAGGCGGTTCAGGCCATGATCACGACCGTCCGCAACGCGCGAGCCGAGCGAGGCTTTACGCCGAAGGACCGGTTCAAGTTGTACGTGCGGGCCGACGGACGCGATGCGGCGTTCTTCGACTCATACGGCTACCTGCTCATCGATCTGGCACGATTGACAGACGTCATCGTGAATGGTGAGCCGCCCGAGGGTGTGCATCACGACGTCGTCGAAGGTTTTACGATCGCCATCGAGTTCCCGGAGAAAGTCGTCACGAAGGAGCAGCTGGAGCGGGCCGAGCGCGAGCTGGAAAAGAGCCGGAAAGAGTTGGAGTCGCTCGACGCGAAGCTGGTCAATGAGCAGTTCATGAAAAACGCGCCACCGGCGATCGTCGAGGGCGCACGAGCGCGCCAGGCAGAGCTGATTGCGCGGATTGAGAAGTTGATGAGCAACAAGTAGCGCGGCTGCAAGGCCCGACTGGCCGAGAGACCGCGCTACTTCGAGACCGCGAGACCGCAAGAAACCATGATCAAACTGGATACACGCCGCATCGTCGACCGCCTCACGACCATCGAGTCGCTGGCGGTGATTCCGCGTGTGGCGTCGACAAATCTCGTGGCGCGGCGCATCGTCAATGAGTGCATCGAGAACGAGCTCTCGTTGCCGAAGGCGATCATCGTGGCGGAGGAGCAGTTCGCAGGGCGCGGCCGCAACGAGCGGAAATGGTCGTCTCCGGCAGGCAAAGGGATCTACGCGACCACGCTCCTGACGCGGCCGGCGAGCGAGATGTCTCTCGTGCCGCTGGAGATGGCGAACATCGTGGCTTCGTACCTGCGCGAAGTCTTCGCCATCGACGCCCGCATCAAATGGCCCAATGACATCCTCGCCGGCGGGCGGAAGATCGCCGGAATTCTGATCGAGGCGCGGATGAACGAAGAGCGCGCCTACATGCTCATCGGCACGGGCATCAACGTCGAGCCGGTGACGGACGACGACCGGCCGAATGCGACCGCGATCTCTGAGATCTCGCCCCGCGAATTTCGTGGGATCGATGTGGCGACCGAGGCGTTTATCGAGCACCTCGATCAACGGCTGGGGCATCCGCCCGAGCGTCAGGCCGTGCTCGAGGAGTGGCGCCGCTTCGCCGTTCATCAACCGGGGGAGCGCATTCAATGCACCATCGGCGAGCGCACGGTCGAAGGAACGTGGGGCGGAATCGACGAGCACGGACGCGCGCTACTCCACAGTGGCAGCGAGATCATTGCGGTCAGCGCTGGAGATCTGATCGTCCTGTAAGTCGTCAGGACGAGAGCTGTTCTTCGCCGAGAACCTGGTCGCGAGCGTTTTCGACGGCGAGCAGAATCTCCTGGTAGAGCAGAAACGCGAGATCGCTGTTGATCGGCTCCTCCGCTCCCCGATTGACAACCTCGGCGATCTGCGCGGCCAGATACGACGGCAGCGGAAGGCGCTCGCCGGACTGATGGATCTGGCGGAAGCCGAAGATCAGCTTTTCCCGCAGCGTCTCGCGAAACAGTCCGCTGGCGACGTCGTTCTCGATGTTCTCGTAGTCGACATTCATTGGATGAAAGACTCCATCATCGCCTCGTCCGCTCCGTATGCGGCTCGCACGCGCGTGCCGTCGAGCGCGAGGCGTGGCTCGAGCCCGCGCTTGCGCAGGAACGCGTCGTACGCGTCGCGGAACGCGCGCGCATGCGCAGCATCCTGCCACTGCGTGTCAGCGAGGACCGTGGGCTCGCACGCGACGTTCTGCGTGATCGTGACTCGATCATCGACCCAACCCGCCCCCGCGTCGCCGACGAGGAAGCGCCAGTGGAACTCGCCGAGGTGCTCCACGGTGAGCGCGCCGGGAAGGGAGGATTTGTCGTCGAATGCAGGCGGAGCGGCGGCGGTGCCGGCGAGTCGCTCGAAGTACTCCGAGGAATGGAGCACCTCGCGGGTGGATCGAGGTGGATTCTCGTCCATCCGGTCGATCATCTTCCATCCGCCGCGGCGATAGCCTTCGAGGACGAGCTTCAATCCCTCGGCGTACGGAAACTTGAGCGATTCCGCGAAATAGCGCGGCGTGGCGGGATCGATCGCGGCATCCGCGCCGTTCATCGATGAGCTCAGGAGCGCGAGCGATTCGGGGCTGGCCATGATGTCGTCGAGCTTCTGGCCGGCACGATCGAGGACGTAGTCGAGCATGACCAGCGTGGCCTCCCCTTCCATCAGCGCGTGCAGAGCAAGGCTGCCGTCGGTGTCTTTCTGCAGCGCGAGATCGCGGGCGCCGGCCTGGAATCGCTGGTCCTGCATCGCGTGTGTCAGCTCGTGAATGACAACCGATTGCTGCAACGTGTCGTTGTCGACGAGACCGGCGGCAGCAGCGGGCAGTTCGTCGAGCGCGAAGTAGGTGTGGGTCAGCGGATCGTAGAACGCCAGCACCTGCGACTGATAGAGATCGAGCATGGCGCGAACGAGGTCGGATTTGCCGGCATCGGCGAGTTGCAGCGCGCGCAGGATCAGCGCGTAGTCGTCCGGCGAGTAGGGAAGCGACTTCTCCATCTGCGCACGAAGGACGTTCGGGAGCTCGGCGCGGGTGATCGTGCGCTGGATGACAGGACGCGCAAACGTCAGTCCGCGCAATCGCTCCACCGTTTTCATCTCATTTTCGAGCGACGCCGCACGGGCGCTCGCGGAGACGAGCAGCAGTGCAGAGATAAACGTCGATAACCGCCGGGACATGCGCGTGGGAACGGCGGGTAACTCCGCTCACATTCCGATGAAGAATGAGTGAAAAGGATGAAGAGTGAGAAAAGGGTCAAGATTTGGCCCGTCCCGGTTGCTTCACCCTTCTCTCTTCACCTTTCACCCCTTACAATGCCGCCCGGTTCGAAGACTGAATGGAACGTGACGGCGAGCGGATAGAGATCACCATCAGCAGTCGGTTCGAGAACATCGAGCTGGTGCAGGTGATCGCGGAACATCTCTGTGAAAACGCGGGGATGGATGAAGATGGCTCGCACTGGATCGGCATGGCCGTCCGGGAAGCGGTCGCGAACGCAATCAAACATGGGAACAAGCTGGATCTCAAGAAGAAGGTCAGTGCGGTCTTCGAGCTGAACGGGTACGACCTGGCCATCACGATCTCGGATGAAGGCACGGGATTTGATCCGGAGACGGTGAGTGATCCCCTGAATCCGCAAAACCTGATGAAAACGAGCGGCCGCGGCATCTTCTACATGCGAACGTTCATGGACCAGATCCGTTATTCATTCCGGGACGGCGGCGGGACCTCGCTGATCATGACCAAGAACCTGGCCAAAGGAACCGGTATGGCCGCAGGAAAAGCCTGATATCTTCCGCGTCCGGCGCTCCGAGGGGCCGCGCGGACACAAACAAAGGAGAATGAGATGAAAGCCACCACTCGCGACGTAAACGGAATCGAGATCATCAAGCTCGATGGCAAAATCACGATCGGCGCGGGCGACCAGCAGCTTCGCGACGTCATCGCCAATACCGTTGCCGCCGGCAAGAACAAGATTCTGCTGGATCTCTCCGGCGTGACGACGATCGATTCGTCGGGCATCGGTGAGCTCGTCGGCTCGTACACGACGGTGACGAATCGCGGCGGCAAGCTCAAGCTGCTGCATCTTCCCGCCAAGCTCAACGAACTGCTGCACGTTACGCAGCTCATCACCGTTTTCGAGGTTTACGAAAACGAAGCCGAAGCCACCGGAAGTTTCTAACACCGATCGATACCGGGCCGGCGCTTCGCCGGCCCTTTCCATCGCTGGCTGCCCGCCGAGGTGACGGCTTTAACTCCGGGCGGCCGATTCCGTCAGAGACCCGGCCTGCGGCGGCGCGACGGTGACGAGGTCGACGAATCGTCCATCATCGCCGGCCGTGCTGGCACCCTCCATCGCATCGGCAGCGCGTTCGTCGTCACGGTCTCGTTCCCCTCGACCCACTTCGGAAAGATCGCAGCCGCGAGCTGCTTGTCCCGCACCGCTTTCTCGGGGATGTCGATCAGCTTGATGAACGGCCCGGCCTCACCCTGGAAGTTGACGCGAAGCTGCAGCGCTCTTGGCCTGGGTGTCCAGGGACCCTGCAGCGATACGATGATGTTGATGCGGGCGCCGGCGCTGAAAGAGCGGCGCGCTCCGGACGGGATGGAGATGAGGCGCGGCAGAAACTCCTCGCCGGGAATCTCCGATCCGATGTCGACGGTGACGGTGCGCGTGTCCGGATCGTAGTTGGCCTGCGGAATCATGTCCGCGATCAGGATCGGATTGGAGCGCTCGTTCGTGACGTCGTACTTGATGGCGATGCTCGCGCCCTGCGTCATCTCATCGCCATAAATCTCGGCATCGACGCGGACGTTGTTCTCGGTGCCGACCATCCGCCGCGGCTCCTTCATGTCGATGTTGCCGGGCTTGGTGATGGGCGCAGGCGGCGATGTGGAGGTGCAGGCAGCCGCCAGTATCAGCATCGACAAGCAGAGAAACCGTTTCATCGCTCCACCTCCGGAAGCAAACTACTACCGTTCGCTTGCGGAAGTGAAAAACAAACGTTAAATGAAAAGGGCCTCCCGGTTGGGAGGCCCTTGGTTGATTGCCGATTGATTGCTGCTCAGAGGCCGCGTTTCTTCGCGCGGATGTTGCGCCGGCTGCCTTTCGGCTTGCCACCGCCGCCGCCGTAAGCGCCGCCGCCACCGCCACCACCGCCGTAGCCACCACCACCGCCACCGCCGTAGCCGCCGCCACCACCTCCGCCGTAGCCACCACCTCCGCCACCGCCGCCGCTGTAGCCGCCACCACCACCGCCGCGGCCTGCGCCGCCGCCACCACCGAACGAACGGCCGCCACCCCCGCCGCCGCCCGCGCGAGGCGGACGATCCTCGGCAGCATTCACGCGCAGTGCGCGGCCGCCAAGATCATAGCCGTTGAACTTTTCGATCGCCTTCGCCGCATCCTCATCGGATTCGAACTCGACGAACGCGAACCCGCGGGGCCGCCCCGACTCGCGATCGGTCGGAAGAAACACGTCTCGTACCGTTCCGACTTGCGCAAACAACGCTTCGACCTCGTCGCGCGTCGTGTTGAAGTCGAGATTCCCTACGAAAACCTTGGAAGCCATCAACATCTCCTCATCTGCGGCTCATGCCTGCCATGGATGGCTTCCGGCTTTCCGCGCGCCGAAGTGTATCGCGTTGCACGAAATGGCGCTGGAAAAACGCGCTACCGGCGTGGAGCGCACTCAGTGGCCTGCGCCCCTCGCCTGCGCTGACTCCGCCGTTCCAGCCGGCGCCGAATTCGTCCATCGCACCGGCAGCGTGTTGAGCTCTACCGAAGAAACGCTGCCTGCCCACTGATCGAGAAGATCGTTCGGCAGCGGTACGGAGGCGGTGTGGGCCTGCTGGTCGATGAGACTCGCGAACGGCTTCAGATCCCGCAGCACATTGACGGTGATCTGAACCGTGCGTGGCACCCGAGCCCAAGGAGAGCGCGCAGTCACCCCCGCTACCGGCACCATCGCGCCGGCCCGGAACGCGCGCGTCTGGCCGGCCGCGATCACCACCAGATGCGGCATGGCCGTCCCCTGCGGAATCTCGGCACCGATCGAGATCGTGATCGTCTCCGTCTCGGGATCGTACGACGCGCCGCAAACGCGGTCCGCGACGGCGATCGGCGTATTGCTCAGATTCTGGATCTGATACGTAACGCTGAGCGGCGACGAGGAGGAGAGCGTGTCCTGAGCCAGTTGGGCATCGACGCGGATGTCGTCTTCGCGTCCGAGCGCTCTGCGCGGGTCTTTGAAATCGACTCCGGCGGCGCGAGCTTCTGCTGCGGTGAGAACGACTGCGGCTACTGCGAGAACGACCAGACGGCTTGAAGATCTCATCACCCACCTCCGACAGCGCGGAGGTGACTCAGTCAATCTTCAACACTGCTAAAAAGGCCTCCTGCGGAATCTCGACTTTCCCAACCCGTTTCATCCGTTTCTTCCCCTCTTTCTGCTTCTCGAGGAGTTTGCGTTTGCGCGAGATGTCGCCGCCATAACACTTGGCGAGGACGTCTTTGCGCATCGGCTTCACGGTTTCGCGAGCGATGACCCGATTGCCGATGGCTGCCTGCAAAGCGACTGCGAACATCTGGCGGGGGATGAACTCCTTCATCTTCTCGACGAGGAGCTTTCCGCGGGCGTACGCCTTCTCTTTGTGCACAATGAGAGAAAGAGCATCGAGCGGTTCCCCGTTGATCAGAATGTCCATCTTCACCAGATCGCTTTCCCGGTAACCCAGGAACTGGTAATCGAGCGAGGCGTATCCGCGTGAGATCGATTTCAGCTTGTCAAAGAAATCGAGGATCACCTCATTCAACGGTATCTCGTACACGATCATGACTCTGTTGGCGCTGACGTACTCGAGCTTCTTTTGTACGCCTCGCCGATCCGTCGCAAGAGCGAGAATCGGGCCAACGAATTCATCCGTCGTGATGATCGTCGCTTCAATGAGAGGCTCCTCAATCGAGCTGATGTATGCGGGGTCGGGCATCTTCTGCGGATTCTCGATCCACAATTCGTCGCCATCGGTCTTCTGAATTCGATACCGCACACCGGGCGCGGACGTGAGCAGTTCCAGATTGAACTCGCGCTCCAGACGCTCCTGGATGATCTCCATGTGCAGCAGCCCGAGAAAGCCACAACGGAAGCCGAAGCCGAGAGCTTGCGAGCTCTCGGGCTCGTAACTGAATGACGCGTCGTTGAGTTTGAGCTTGCCGACGGCATCACGCAGGTTTTCGTAATCCTCCGTGTTGATCGGGAAGATGCCGGCGAAAACCATCGGCTTCACTTCCTCGAAGCCGGGAAGCATCGGCGGCGAGGCGTTCGCCGTCGTGATCGTGTCGCCGATCTTGGCTTGAACGATGTCTTTGATGTTGCCGGAGAAGAAGCCGACTTCGCCGACGCCGAGGCTGTCGACCAGTTTGATCTTGGGCGTGAAGACGCCCATCTCGGTCACTTCGTAAATGCGCTCGGTGGAGAGGAACTTGATGCGCATCCCTTTGCGGATCTCTCCATCGACGATGCGCACCAGGCAGACGACCCCTCGGTACGAGTCGTACCAGGAGTCGAAGAGCAACGCGCGCAATGGTCCGTCAGCATTGCCGGTCGGTGCCGCGATGTCGGTCACGATTCTCTCGAGGATCTCGTCGACGCCGATGCCCGATTTCGCGGAGGCGAGTACGGCGTCATGCGCATCGAGTCCGATGACGTTCTCGATCTGCTCGCGAACGCGCTCTGGCTCCGCCGAGGGGAGATCGACTTTGTTGATGACGGAGAGGATGTCGAGGTTGTTGGCGATGGCGAGGTAGCTGTTCGCCAGCGTTTGCGCTTCCACACCCTGCGTGGCGTCGACGACGAGGACGGCGCCTTCGCACGCGGCCAGGCTGCGCGAGACCTCGTACGAGAAGTCGACGTGGCCCGGCGTGTCGATGAGGTTGAAAACGTAGTCCTGCCCGTCTTTGGCGCGGTATTGGAGGTTGACCGCGCGAGCCTTGATGGTGATGCCACGCTCGCGCTCGAGATCCATGTCATCGAGCATCTGCTCGTGCATTTCACGGCCTTCGACGGCGCCCGTCTTCTGCAGCAGACGATCCGAGAGCGTCGTCTTGCCGTGGTCGATGTGAGCGATGATCGAGAAATTACGGATGAATTTGGGGTCTGGCA